>DATJTT010000011.1:0-28366 GCA_035503075.1 Solirubrobacteraceae bacterium | reverse complement strand
AAATCGCGCCTGATCGCCTCGAACTGCTCCACTCTGCTCACTCCTTCCGACCTTTCGCGTAGCGCTCAACAGAGCGCCCAGCGTCCGGCTCAGATCGGACAGAGGTGGGGCCACTTCAAACGTCGACAGTGGGGCCAGATCAGACGTCGACTCTCACCAATCGGCAAACCCGCCCCGGCAGGATCGTATTGGGCGTTTGACACGGTCTCCTGCCCGACATCGGGGTCGTGCGTCGCGGTCGGCTCCTACGCCGAATCAGCCGACGGACAAAGACACCTGCTAGGCGAGGAATGGAACGGCAGCCGCTGGGAACTCGCGCCGCCCGTCGACCGCACAGGAGTGCGGTATGACGAACCGCGCGGCGTGTTCTGCTCAGCTGCACTCACATGCGCCCTCGTTGGGTTCTCCTGGAAGGAAGACAACAAAACCGAAACCCTCGCCGAGCGTATGTGGGAACAGTAGACCCATCCAGCATCAGAGGTGTGAACGTGCGCCGCGGGCGCTGCGCTGGCAACGCCCGCGGTGCACCATCGTTGGTCCGAGCCACCCTGTCTCTCGTCATGCTCGCCGCCTGACGGTGGCGCTCATCCGGTCGCAGGTGCTCACGTCGGGGCCCCCGATGGTGCCTGTGTGCGAGCTGTTCGTGCTCGCAGCCGTCCTCGGCCCGAAAGGGCCGCCACCGCGCAGCCCCAAGCGCGCGTGAGGCGCGCCTTGATCGCGGTAGGGACTGCCCTTCGCTTTGCGGGCTCGGGCAGCCCCCCGCACAGATCCCGGCGTGCACTGCTAGTGCACCGGGCTCCTCCCTTGGGTGTTGGCGTCGAAGCGGTCGTCGGGCCAGGGGTGCAGGATGCGGGCGGGTGGTAGCCATCGAATCGAGAGGCGGTTAATGCGCTCCCAGGTCAGACGGGAGCGCTGGCTGCGGCACTCGCAGGCAGCGGCTCCCCGACGGCATCCTCCCCCGTCACGACCTTCACAACAGATACGGTGCCCACGGCGGTTCCTCCAGTCTCGAGTGGACTTCGAACACCCCGCACGCTCCCAACCAGAGCGAACGAGGCGGGAGGACCGCCACCTACAAAGTTCTACGAGCTACGGGACAACCTCGCTGCCTGCACTTTGCGCGACAGCCTCTTTTCCAGGCGTTTCGACTCTCTTCAGGCTCTCATGGTAAGGAGGGGTCAGGGGTTCGAGCCCCTCGACGGCTTGCCTCAAAAACCGCATAGCCAAGCGGTTTTTTGCAAGTCCTAAAGACCTAAGGCGATTTTTTCCGGCTTTCTGAGGCGAGTCAGGAATCCGGCCGAATCCGTAGACGACCGGTGGAACACTGGCGCGCCCTCAGGGCGCTGTCGCAGCGAGGACGTAGGCGCCCATGCCCGGGGTCGTGAAGCGCAGCTCGCCGTTCTCGACGGTCAGGGTGCCCTGCTTGAGCAGGTCGTCGCGCACGCTGGAGAGCTGCTTGGTCGTTCGCTCGAGCTCGTCGGCGACCGCGCGGCCGCTCGCCGATTTCCCGGCGGCAGCGACTGTTGCGACGGCGGCGAGGTAGCGCCTCTGTGTCGGGCTCGCGGCACTCCAGCGGGCGGCGTAGAGGCCGCGTTCGAGCTCCCGCTGCGCGCGCGGCAGCGCGGCCTGCGCTGCCGCGCGATCGATTCGCCGCTTGCCCGCCGAGGTCCGCCACGCATGGTGGCCGTAGAGCTGCACGGCATACGGGTAGCCGCCGGACGCGTCGGCCAGCAGTCCGGCTGCCGTCTCGTCCATCGGACGCCCCGCCGCCTCGGCGGGCGCCCGCAGCGCTCGCACCGTGTCATCCCTGGCTAGCAGGCCGAGCTCGTGCCACGCGCCACGCTCCAGGTAGGTCACGGAATGCTCCGGGGATCGCATCAGCGGCAGCCCGGCGAGGACGACGACCAGCGGCCAGCGCTCACCCGCGCCCTCCTGCAGCAAGGCCGCAAGGGCGGCAAGCTCGGCGTGCGCTGCGAGGTGCGCCTCATCGAGCGTCACCACGACGCCGGTGTGTCGAGCGCTCGCAAGCTCCACAAGCGCCGTGAGCACCTCTCGCAGCGAGGAGGCGGCTTGCTTGTGAGCGTCGGACGCGCGTGCAAGCTGGACCTCGCCGCCGACCCCCGGCAGGCCGGCGCGCACTGTCACCGACTTCGCCCGCAGCGCCCGCTTGCGCGGCGGCTGCTCGATCAGCTCATGCGTGCGACCGATGGCCTCGATGAGATCGGGGGTGAACGCCGTGCGCGGCCGCATCTCCACATGCGCACGTGGCCACCCGAACCGCGAGCCGGCGATCGCGGCCGCTTCTGAGAGCAAGACGGTCTTCCCAACTCCGCGGGCGCCGGCGAGAAGCACCGGCCTTGGCATCCGCCCGTCGACTGCGGCGACCTCGATCGCATCGAGGAGATCCTCGAGCACCTCCTCGCGACCCGCAAGCTCGGCGGGGATCTCATTGAAGCCGGGGCGATACGGGTTCTCGACGCGCGCCATGGGCAGCAAACTAGCAGCGTCTAGGCTGACTAGCAATGTCTCGCTGGTCTATCCGCGTATAGCGAAGCCCAAGCCCGGGACTGCTGAAGCGCTCACACCGCTAGGACTACGCTGCGCAGCTGATCGGCCAGCGTGGCGCCCCGCCGCCACAGGCGCTAGCGATCCTCGAGGGTGACTCGCTCGGCGACGGGCTCTCGTGCGCGCTCTCCGGGGTCGCGCTCGAGCACGAAGCGCATCTCGAGCTGGGTGCCGCCGCCGGAGCGCCTGAGGATCGACAGCGCGTCGCAGCCGTCGCTGATCACGCGCAGGCCATGGCCGAGACCCGGGCTCTCGCCGGCGGCGCTCAGGCCGCAGCCGTCGTCGCCCACGACCACGGTCAGTTCGCCCGCGATCACCGCGGCGCTCACGTGGAGCTCGCCGCTCGGGTCACCGGCGTACGCGTGCATCACCGCGTTCGCGACCGCCTCGGAGACGACCAGTCGAATCCGATCGAGCTCCTGCGCTCGCGCGCCGTGCGCGGCCGCGAGCGCGGCGACCGCCGTGCGCGCACGCGCAAGCGACGCCGGGACCGCCGGATAGCTGACGTCGAGACTCTCGCTTCCGTGCCGCTGCTCACCCACCCTGCCGGGAAAGATACCCTCGTGCGCCGCTGTCAAAGCATGCACGGCACTCGTGCGCCGCTGTCAAAGCATCGGCGCTCGCCGGCCGGCGTCGTGCGCGCTCAGATGCCGAGCTCGAGCAGCTCGCCCAGCCGGCGCGCGGCGGGCGAGATGCGCGAGAGCGTCAGCTCGCCCGCGTCGCCCGCGCTCGCTGCTATCGCCTGCAGACCGCGGTGATCGACGAAGCCGAGCTCGCCGAGGTCGAGCGTCACCGGGGCGCCCGCTTCGAGCGCCAGGCCGAGCAGCCGCTGAAGCGCTCGCGCACAGAACGTGTCCACTTCGCCTTCCAGCGCGAGCGTGTGCGAGTCCGTGAAGAACACGCGAAACGGCAGCCCCGCGCCGCGCACGCGGCGCGCCGGGTGCACCGCCTCGAGGTCCGCGAGCAGCTCCGGCGCGACGCCGCGGCTGTCGTACGCGCACAGCGCCGCCAGGGGATGGCGGGCCATGTAGCGGTCGGCGATGCTCTCCGCGCGCACGAGCGCGTGCGCGCTCGCCGGGTCGGCGACCAGCTCGCTCACGCGCACCACCACGCGCAGGCCGGCGTAGCCGTCGGCGAGCGCTCGCTCGGTGGGCGCCGAATAGCGGGCGAGCTGCGCGTCGGGGTCCAGCCGCGCGTGCTCCGGGTAGATTTCGGCGAGCGACGCGAGCTCCAGCGCGCGGCTGCCGAGCAGCTGCTCGACGTCCCCCAGCGCAGCCAAGCATTCGCGCGTGCGCTCGGCCGGCTCGTCGGTCACGTACGCCAGCCGCTGGCCGAGGCGCAGGCCGTCGCCGAAGAACTCGAGCGCGGCCCGCTCGAAGCTCGTCTCGCTGTCAAACCCCCAGCAGACGTGTCCGCCGATGCCCACGCCCCCGGCGCACGCCACATCCCCATGCTCGCGCACCGCATAAGTATAAGTCCGCGAGCAATCCGCGGGTCCGGGCGCGCACGCCAGGCCGCCCAGCGCGCGCGCCGGTCAAGCACCGGCGTCCTCGAACGCCGGCCGCGTGCCCAGGTCGCGGTCGATCGCGATGTGCGGCAGCCGGTGTTCGAGCCAGCGGGGCAGCGTCCACGTGCGCGCGCCGAGGATGTGCAACACCGACGGCAGCAGCAGGCTGCGCACGACGAACGCGTCCAGGAACACCGCGCTCGCGAGGCTCAGCCCGAACAGCTCGAGCACGCGTTCGCCGCCGGCGACGAACGACAGGAACACGCAGATCATGATCGTCGCAGCCGCCGTGATCACGCGCCCGGTCGACGCGAGCGAGGAGCGCGCCGCGCGCCGCGCATCGTGGGTGCGCGCCCACTCCTCGTGCACGCGCGAGATCAGGAACACCTCGTAGTCCATCGACAGGCCGAACACGATCGCGAACAGCATCACCGGGATGAACGCCTGGATCGGCGCGCCCTTGACGTCGAACAGCCCGCCCAGCCAGCCCCACTGGAAGATCGCGACGACCACGCCCAGCGACGCGCCGATCGACAGCAGGTTCATGAGCGCCGCCTGCAGCGGGATCACCAGCGAGCGGAACACCACGAGCAGCAGCAGCCCAGAGAGCAACACGACCACGCCGACGAACACCGGCAGCTTGCTCGCGAGCACCTGCGTGAAGTCGATCGCGATCGCGCTCGTGCCGCCCACCAGCAGCCTCGCGCCGCTGCTCGACTCCAGCGGCGGCAGCGTGCGCCTGCGCAGCCTGCTCACCAGTTCCGCGCTCGCGAGCGCCTGCGGCGCCGAGCGCGGGTAGACGTCGAACACGGCGGTCCCGCCGCGCGGGCTCACGCGCGGCGCGCTCACCGACGCGACGTCCGCGGTCCGGTGAAGCGTGTTCGCGATCTGCGCAAGCGCGGCCGTGTCGTCGCGGCGCGGCAGGCTCGCAACTAGCAGCAGCGGCCCGTTGAAGCCCGGGCCGAAGCCCTTCGCCAGCAGGTCGAACGCCTGCCTGGTGGTCTGGTTCGGCGGATTGTTGCCGGCGTCGCTGTTGCCCAGGCGCAGCGCCAGCGCGGGCGATGCGAGCGTCAGCATGATCGCCAGCGCCGCGATCGCGCCCGGCCACGGGTGGCGTTCGACCATCTCCGACCAGCGCGCCCAGAAGCCGCCCCGAGCGCTTCCCGGGGGTGCTGCGCCGCCCGACTCCGTGCCCGCGCCGCGCGCGCGTGTGCGCGCTCGCGCCGCCCCGGGGCGCGCGATCCGCTCGCCGAAGCGCGACAGGAACGCCGGCAGCACGCTCAGCGCGGCGAGCATCGTCATCAGCACCGCCAGCGAGGACGCGACCGCGAGGCCGAACAGGAATTCGACGCCCAGCGCGAGCTGGCCGAGCAGCGCGATGATCACAGTCGCGCCCGCGAACAGCACCGCGCGGCCGGCCGTGTCCATCGCTGCGATCACCGCGTCCTGCACGCCTGCGCCCGCGAGGTGGTTCTCGCGAAAGCGCGTCACGATGAACAGCGCGTAGTCGATGCCCACACCCAGGCCGATCATCGCCGCGAGCTCGGTCGAGAAGTTCGGCATGCCGATCACGTGCGAGCCGAGGCTCGCCAAGCCGATGCCCGTGCCCAGCCCGAGCAGCGCCGTCAGGATCGGCAGGCCCATCGCGACGAACGAGCCGAACGTGATCAGCAGCACGATGATCGCCGCGAGCAGCCCGACGGCCGTCGCCGCGCCGAGCGCCGGTTTCTGCACCGATTCGATCGCCTGCCCGCCGAGCGCCACCTGCAGCCGGGGCGACGCCACGGCTTTGGCGACGCCGATCACGCGTTCGACCGCCGCGGTCGGCAGCACGTTCGCGCGCTCGTCGAACGTTACCGTCGCGAACGCCACCTTGCCGCCGGGCGAGATCGCGTGCGCCCCCTTCGAGCTGTACGGGCTGACCACCCCCGTCACGTGCGCCAGCCTCGCCACCCGCGCGAGCATCGGCGCCACACGCGCGCGCACGGCGGCTTCGCCGACGCTCCCGCGGCGCGTCGCGAGCACGATCTGATCGGAGTCGCCAGCCTGCGCCGGGAAGTCGCGCTCGAGCAGGTCCGCCGCGCGCTGGGATTCGGTGCCCGGCAGCGAGAAGTTGTTCGAGAACTTCGATCCGACCGCGCCCGACACCCCGAGCGCGCCGATCAGCAGCACGAACCAGCCGATCACGACCGCCCGGCGGTGGGCGCTCACGCGACGCGCCGCCCGTGCGACGACCCCCAGTCCCCTCCCCCCATCCAGCCGTTCTCCGGACCTTCCGACGGAGCTCATACGCAGCCTCTCATTGCACGCCGATATAATGTCTAAATATAAATAGTTCCCGTTCCAAACACTTCTAGATCAAAAGTAGCATACGACGATGGCGAGCGCCAACACCAAACCGGCGTCAGGCGTCCAAGACGACCTCGACGAGCTCACTGCGCTGCTCGGCGAGACCTTTCGCGGCCTCAAGCAGTCTAGTCCGACGCCGCGCCTGCTCCGCGAGGCCGCCGAGCGCCAGTCGCTCGGCCCGCGCCACTTGCCCGCGCTGCTCGCCGTCGCGATCGCCGGGCCGATGAGCGTCACCGAGCTCGCCCGGCGGCTCGGGCTCGGCCTGTCCACGACCAGCGCGATCGTCGGGCAGCTCAGCCGCGCGGGCCTGCTCGAGCGCGCCGAGGACGAGGACGACCGCAGGCGCACGATCGTGCGCCTGCACGAGCGCCACCGCGAGGTCATCGGCGCGTGGGCCGAGCACGCGCTCGCGCCGCTGCGCGCCACGCTCGAGCGCCTGCCTGCGCCAGCGCGAGCCCACTTCATGGACGGCTGGCGGATACTGCACGAGGAAGTCACGCGCACGGCGCCCGCCCGCGTCGACGATCGCGAGGCGTAGGACGCGACAGCGCCCGAGCCGTGCAGCGCCCGAGCCGTGCGGCGCCCGAGCCGTGCAGCGCCCGCGCCGCGCAGCGCCCGAGCCGTGCGGCACCCACGCCGTGCAGCGCCCGAGGCGTGCGGCGCCCGCGCCGTGCAGCGCCCGAGGCGCACGGCCGTCCGCGGCCGCGTACGCGCGCGCGTTCAGCGCAGCTGCGGCATGACCTCGGCGGCGATCAGCTCGAGCTGCTCGAGGTCGTCGAGGTCGATCACCTGCAAGTACGCGCGCTGCGAGCCCGCCTGCGCGTACACCGACAGACGCTCGATCACCTCGCCCGGCGTGCCCGCGGCCCCCGAGCGCCTGAGCTCCCCCAGGTCGACGCCGATGCGCTCGGCGCGCCTGCGCAGCTCGCGCTCGTCGCGCGCGCAGCACACGGTCACCGCGTGCGAGTACACGAGCTCGTCGGGATCGCGACCGAGCTGCTCGCACGCGGAGCGCACCCGTTCGAACTGCGCGCTCGTGCGCTCCAGCGCGGCGAACGGGACGTTGAACTCGGCCGCGTAGCGCGCGGCCAACGCGGGCGTGCGCCGCGCCCCCAGGCCGCCGACGATCAGCGCAGGCCCCGCCGCGCGCGCCGGCTTGGGCAATGCGGGGCAGTCGCGCAGGCGGTAGTGCGCCCCCTCGAAGGAGTAGCGCTCACCGGGGGGCGTCGCCCACAGCCCCGTGATGATCGCGAACTGCTCCTCCAGCCGCTCGAAGCGCTCCTCGATCGCCGGGAACGGGATCCCGTACGCGTCGTGCTCGCGCTCGAACCAGCCGCTCCCCAGGCCCAGCTCGACGCGCCCGCCGCTCATCGCGTCGACCTGCGCGACCGCCACCGCCAGCGGGCCGGGCAGCCGGAAGGTCGCCGACGTCACGAGCGTCCCCAGGCGGATGCCGCGCGTCTCGCGCGCGATCGCCCCGAGCGTCACCCACGAGTCGGTCGGCCCCGGCAACGGATCGCCCGCCCTGATCCGCACGAAGTGATCGGAGCGAAAGAACGCGCCGAAGCCCAGCCGCTCGGCGCACTGCGCGACCGCCAGCTGCTGCTCGAAGCTCGCGCCTTCCTGGGGCTCCGTGAAGACCCTCAGCTCCATCTCGCCGGACCATAGCGCCGCGGCCGCCGCCGCGGGCGCGCGCGCGCAGCCGCCGCGGGCGCCCGCACGCAGCCGCCGCGACCGCGCGCTCGTGCCGGCGCGCAGCTGCTGCTACGGCGCGGCGGACGCGCCTAGCGTGCACGGCGGGGGAGCGGCGCGACGGTCACCAGCGCGGCGCTGCTCGGGGGGACCTCGACGGTGATCGTCCCATGTTCGTCGGGCACGCGCGGCAGTCGCGCGGGCTGACGCCAGATGCCGTCCGCTTCGACCGCCCGGCCCCCGAGCAGCACGCCCGAGGTCGCTTCGGGCGAGGGCGCGGTCAGCGACAGGACGCTCGCGCCGTGAAAGCCCGCGCCGACGTTCAGCGCGACCGCCGCGTCGCGATCGCCCGGCGGGTCGTCGTCGACGATCACGAACCGCAGCGCCCCGTCGCTCGCGACGAACGCGCTGACCACCACGTTCGCGTGCTCGGGCGAGACGATCCGCGCCGGCGCCGGGCGCTCGCCGATCAGCGCCCGCGCGAGCAGCAGCGCGTACCACTCGGGCTGCGCCTGCAGCGCGCCCGCGGCCGCCGCCTGGGGCGTCGGCGCGCACAGCGGCGTGTAGCCCTCGCAGTTGTTCGGGTTGCCCTCGAAGTTGATCCCCGCGACGCCCATGCTCATCGCCTTCGTGATGAAGCTCAGCGCCCACAGCGTCGAGGCGAACGTGTCGCTGACGCCCGGCACGCCGCCGCAGGAGACGCTGCCGGTCTCATCCATGCGAAACGGCACTTCGCCGAGCGCCGCGACCGACATGTAGCGGCGCAGCGAGACTTCCTCGAGCTGGCGGATCGGCGGGCTGAGCAGGCGGGCGATGCTCGGCGGCGGCCGTTCGTTGCACGAAAGCGGGTAGTGGTGGCCGGTCAGCAGCGCCGGTCGCTGATAGACGACCTCGCCCACGCCCCAGCTCTCATACGCGCTCGAACCGGACGTGTCGGGGCCCGCCAGGGGGATGCCCGGGGCGAGCGCTTCGATCGCGCTGCGGTACACGCTCACCTGTTCCTCGTACTGCACGAACGACCACGGCGGCGAGCGCAGGCCGTGACGCGCATACGAGTCGGGCTCGTTGCCCAGCTCGATCGCTTCCAGCGATTGCCCGAGCGCCGCCTTCGCGGCCGCCGCCTCGCGCGCGCCCGCCTGCGGTTCATAGTGGCCCATGCCGATCGTCAGCAGCACGCGCCAGCCGCTCTCGCTCGCCAGCCCCGCGAGCGCGCGCAGGTCGCCTTCTTCGAGCACGCCCGCCGCCCACGCCGGCCGCTGTGTCTGGGCGTCCGTCCACGCGATGTCTTCGTCCGCGGTCACGCCGCCGAAGCGCAGCACGCCGTCGCCGAGCGAGCGCAGCAGCGTCACCAGGTCGCCGCCGCCGCCGTAGCCCGCGATCTGCCCGAGCGCCGCCACCTCGAAGGACAGCCCGAGGAAGTTCGCCGGCACCGGCGCCGCCGCTTGCGCTTCGTCGAGCGACACGTACAGCGGGATCGTCACCGGCTTGCGCGGGACGGCCGTCGCCTTCGCGCACGCGCTCGCGCAAAGCGCCAGCGCCAGCGCCAGCCCTATCGACAGCGCCGCGCCCGCCGCGACCCGCGCGCGCCCGCACGCGCGCGCGAGCGTCGCCCGACTGCGCTTACAGCTCGGAGCTGACCGCGTACCAGTCAGGGCTGAGCTCCGGCGCCCCCTCGCAAACCTCCTGCAACACCCGCAGCACGGCGCGACGCCCGATCTCCGCGCGTTCATCGCTGGTCATCGACACCGGAGCGTCCTGTCCCGTCCGCGCCTCGATCTGGGGGCCCATTTTCACGAACGACACCTCGCCCCAGCCGGCGCCCAGGCGCTCCCACAGCAGCTGCAGCGCGTCGGCCGGCGGCGCGGCGGCCGAGTGGGGCGTGATCCTGAACTGCACGCGGCAAGGCTAGCGCAGCAACACAACCGCCATGCGGGGCGCTCGGCCGCCTGCCGGGCGCAGCCGCACATCGGCCGCACCGGGCGCTCGGCCGCCTGCCGGGCGCAGCCGCACATCGGCCGCGCCGGGCGCTCGGCCGGCTGCCGGGCGCAGCCGCCCGACGGCGACGGCCCGCGGTGCTTGACTGCCGGGTATGGGATCGCACACACCCGGAGCGTGAGGCCGTGGCGCAGTTCTCCCCCCCGCACCTGGCCGCGCTCGCGGTGCTGGCGCTCGGCGTCGTCCTGGCGGTCTGGGCGCCCCGCCGTCACCCCGGACGCTGGACCGTGTATGCCGCGCGCGCCCTCGCGCTGCTGATCTTCGCAGGCTGGGCCGGCGAGTACCTCGCGGACGTCGTGCTCGGTACGTGGAGCGTCAAGTACACGCTGCCGCTGCAGCTCACGGACGCGATCTCCGTGAGCTCGATCATCGCGCTGTGCACGCGGCGCATGCTGTTCGTCGAGCTCTGCTACTTCTGGGCGCTGACCGCCTCGCTGCAGGCCACGATCACGCCCGACCTCGCGATGAACTTCCCGAGCGTCTACTACTTCACGTACTTCATCTACCACGTCGGCGCGATCCTCGGCGGCTGCCTGCTGGTGCTCGGCTGCCGGCACTACCCGCGACCGGGGGCCGTGTGGCGCGTGTACGCGGCCACGTTCGTGTGGACCGCGATCGCCGGGCTGGCCGACGTGATCACCGGCGGCAACTACATGTTCCTGAGCGAAAAGCCCGAACACGGCTCGCTGCTGAACGTGCTCGGGCCGTGGCCGTGGTACATCGCCTCGACCGCCGCGCTCGCGCTCGCGATGCTGTTCGCGGTCAAGCTGCTCACCGACTGGGTCGCGGGGCGGCCGTCGCGCGCGGGCAGCGCGCTCGCGGGCGCCGCGTAGGGCCTGGGCGCGACGCGCCTGTCATGAACGCGGGAGCTCGCGCCCGTGGGCGCGCAGCAGCTCCTGCAGCGTGCGGCCGCTGATCACCGACTCGGGCCGTTCGGCGAGGACGTCCGAGCCCGCCCGCGCGTGCTCGTCGCGCCGCTTGATCAGCAGCCACTGCGAGCCCGGCCCCGCGTCCGGCGGCTGGCGCGCGCCGCCCTCCCGGCCCTGGCGGCCGCTCGCTCGCGCCCGCGTGCGCTGCAGCGCGAAGCCGCCTGAAAGCTTGCGGCCGTGCAGCACGAACACCGCGTGGCCGCGCTCCAATGCCCGCGGCCAGGGCACGCGGCCGCCCTGCTCGTAGCGGCCGCGGTCCCACACGATCACGCCACCGCGGCCGCTCGCGCCCTCGAAGGAGTCGTGCTCGAGCTCGTGGTCCTCGACCTGTACGGCCAGGCGCTTGACCGCCGGGTCCAGCGACGGGCCCTTGGGCACCGCCCACGAGCGCAGCACGCCGCCGACCTGCAGGCGCAGGTCGAAGTGATGGGCGCTCGCGAGGTGCTCCCGCACGACGAACGCGCCGGCGCTCACGCCGCGCACGGCGAACTGCTCGTGGCCCTCGACCCGCGCCCGCTCGACGCCCACCTCCGCGACGCTCGCGCCCCGCGGACCGTCGCGCAAGAACGCGAGCAGCGCGTCGACCGCCGCGCGCGGCCCCTCCGCGTGCAGCGCGACCGTGCCGTCGGGCTCGTTTCGCACCCAGCCCATCACGCCCAGCTCGAGCGCCCGGCGCCTGCTCGCCTCGCGGAAGCCCACGCCTTGGACGCGCCCTGAGACACGTGCCCGGATCGCAACCTGCTCGACGCTTTGCATCGTGCGTGCCGCTGAGAATCTAGCGGGCGCGCGTCGCGACGCAAACCCCGGACGCTCACCCGGTAGGCTCGCTCACAGCGAGCAAACGGCGAGCGGAGGGAGCGAGATGGGCGACGAAGTGGTGCAGATCCGGATCGACGGCGGCGTGGCGCTGCTCACGCTCAACCGGCCCGAGCGCCTGAACGCGTGGACGGCGGAGATGGAGCACGCGTATTTCGCGCTGCTCGAGCGCTGCGGCGAGGACGAGCGGGTGCGCGCGATCGTCGTCACGGGCGCCGGCCGGGGCTTCTGCGCGGGCGCGGACATGCAGCAGCTGCAGGCGCTCGGCAACGGCACGGCGGACGCGTCGGCGCAGGCTCACGAGCGTCGCGCGCAGACGTTCCCGCTGTCGATCGCCAAGCCGATCATCGCCGCTGTCAACGGCGCGTGCGCGGGCATCGGGCTGGTGCAGGCGCTGATGTGCGACCTGCGCTTCGCCGCCGAGGGCGCCAAGCTGACGACCGCGTTCGCGCGGCGGGGGCTGGTGGCCGAGCACGGCATCTCGTGGCTGCTGCCGCGGCTGATCGGGCCGGCGCGGGCGCTGGATTTGCTGCTGTCCGCTCGCGTCGTGTACGCGCAGGAGGCGCAAGAGCTCGGCCTGGTCGACCGCGTGATCGCGCCGCAGGAGCTGCTCGAGACGACGCTCGAGTACGCGCGCGAGCTCGTCCTCTACAGCTCGCCCGCGAGCATGGCCACGATCAAGCGCCAGGTGTACGCCGACCTGCAGCGCACGCTGCCCGACGCGCTCGCCGAGGCCGACCGGCTGATGCTCGCGTCGTTCGCCGCGCCGGACTTCGTCGAGGGCGTCGCGAGCTTCCTCGAGCGTCGCGAGCCGCGCTTCGCGGGGGTCGGGGCCTCCTAGCCGGCGCGGGAGCCGACTGGCCACGCCGGAGCCGACTGGCCACGCCGGAGCCGACGGGCCTGCTCCGGCAAGCCTACGCCGTCCGGGCCGCGCCGCCCGCGGCGGTCAGCCGCTCGAGCCTCGCGACTACCGCGCGGGCGCCGTCGCTGCGGGCGAGGGCGCGAGCCATCGCCTGCGCGCCGCGCCTGAGCGAGGGGTCCTCGAGCGCCCGCGCGATCACTGCGCGCAACCTCCGCGGCGAGGCGTGCTTGCGTACCCGCACACCTGCGCCGACGGCGAGCACGCGAGCGGCGTTGTCGGGCTGGTCACGACGGTCGGGGATGCACACGAGCGGCACGCCGTCGGCGAGCGCCGCGTTGATGGTCTGCCAGCCGGCGTGCGTGATCACGAGGGAGGCGTGGGGAAAGACCGTCCTGTGGGGAACGTACGCGACGGCGCGGGCGTTGGCCGGGATCCGCAGCTCGTCGGTCTCGAGCGCGGGTCCGGCGGTGAGCAGCGCGCGTACGGGCAGCCCGGCGACCGCGTCGAGGATCCGCTGGACGAGCGCGCGCTGGTTCATGTAGCTGGTGCTCAGGCTGATGACGACCAGCGGGTCGGCGTTGGCATGCGGCCACGGCGAGCGCCACTCCCTCGGGTAGGGCTCGAAGGCGGGTCCCACGTAGTGCACGTTCGCGGGCAGCGCGCCGGCGCTGGAGAAGTCGAGCTCGTGGGCGGTGAGCATCTCGATCGCATCGGCGCCCAGGAGCTGCGCGCCCCAGTGCGCGAGCGGGGCGAGCCCGTGCTCGGTGCGCGCCCTGTTCAGGAGCGGCACCCCGATGTCGTGCACGCGGGTGGACGCGTGGGCGAGCAGACGGTCGCGCGCGCTGCCCAGGGGACCGGCCATCGGGCGCAGGCCGATGAACGGCGGCGGCGCGCCGCGGACGGGGAAGGGATACGGGCAGTGCACGAGCGCCACCGCGGGCACGCGTGCGCCCTGCGCGGCGACGCCGGCGCCGGTGAGCATCCAGTCGTAGACCACGACGTCGGCGGGCCACGAGGCGAGCGCCTCGGCGCAATCGCGGCTGACGTCGAGCACGAACGCGAACAGCGCACCCCGCAGGTTGCGCAGTCCCGCGCCGATCCTCGTCCGTGCCTGCCAGTCGCGCAGCGTGTCGCGCTCACGCCGGCTCATGTCGAGGTCCGGCTGCGCCCGCCGGTACGGCACGAACCCGGCCCCGGTGTCCTCGACGCGCCCGCGCGCGGCGCTGTGGGCGAGCACGCGCACCTCGTGTCCCCGCTCGAGCAGGCGCCGGGTGACGGCGAGCTGTGGCTGGGCGTTGCCGCCGAACGCCAGGAGTGTCTGGAAGACTCGCATCTCTAAATTTAATTTTATATAATATCAAACGAATATGTCCGCGGCCGCTCCTGCGCGCAAGCGTCCCTATCGCATGACCGCACGCGCCGACGCGGCGGCGGCGACGGGCGAGCGCCTGCTGGCGGCGGCGTGGCGCCACTTCGCCTCGCGCCCGTACGACGACGTGCGCGTGGGCGAGATCGCGGCCGAGGCGGGCGTCAGCGCGCAGACCCTGCACAACCGCTTTCGCTCCAAGGAGGAGCTGTTCACGGCGGCGTTCCTTCGCTGGGGAGCGGCTGAGGGGGCCAGGAGGGACACGGCGCCCGTGGGCGACGTGCGCGGGGCGATCGAGGTGCTGTTCGACCGCTACGAGGCGCATGGACAGGCGGTTCTGCGACTGCTCTCCCAGGAGGAGCGGATACCGGCGGTGCGCCAGATGACCGACGCCGGCCGCGCATACCATCGGCGCTGGGCGCGGCGCACGTTCGCGCCGCTGGCGGGCGGGCTGCGCGGGGCCGCGCGCGAGCGACGCCTGACGGCGATCGCGGCGGCCACCGACCTGCTCGTGTGGAAGCTCCTGCGCCGGGAGATGCAGCTCCCTCGCGCACAGGCCGAACGCGTGATGGCCGAGATGATCGAGCCCCCGCGAGGCGGCTGAGCCGAGATCATCCGCGAGCGCGCCGCTCGGCGATCAACTCCCGCAGCGAGCGGCGCTGGCAGCCGCTCGCGTCGAAGTTCTCGCTCGCAAGCCAGCGGCGAAAGCCGGCGCCGGTCGCCGGCCACGAGCGGTCGGTCATCGCATACCAGGCGGTGTCGCGATTGCGGCCCTTGACGACCTGGTGCTGGAGGAAGATCCCCTCGAAGGCGAACCCGAAGCGCTCGGCCGCCCGCCTGGAGGCGGCGTTCAGAGCGTTGCATTTCCACTCGAGGCGGCGGTAGCCGAGATCCTCGAAAACGTGGCGGGCGAGCAGGTAGATCGCCTCGGTGGCCGCGGTCGTGCGTTGCAGCGGCGCGCCGAACCAGATGTGGCCGATCTCGATCACGCCGAACTCCGGGGTGATGCGCAGGTAGGAGGCGAGGCCGAGCGGACGCTCGTCACGGACGCGCACGAGCGTGAAGTACAGCGGGTCGCGCGAGCCCTGCGCCCACGAGAGCATCTCGCGCAGGCGACCGGCGCTCTCATACGGGCCGTCGGGCAGGTAGGCCCAGATCGCCGGGTCCCCCGCGGGCGGGTGCGAGACCGCGTACAAAGGCGCTGCGTCCGCATCGGCGTCGACCGGGCGCAGCAGCACGTGCTCGCCGCGCAGCGCTCCCGGCGCGGGTCGCGCGACCGCGGCCCACTCCAGGGGCTCGCCGAGGGGAGGCCCGGTGGGCGCGCTCACGCGCCCGGCGCGCGCCTTCGCAGCCGCACGCCGCCCAGCTCGACGCCGTCCGCGCCGCCGGGCAGCTCGCGCGGGAGCTCGAGCGCGATCTCGGCGAGGCCTTCCGCGCGCTCGCTCGCCGCCGCTTGGAAGCGGACCTCGCCGCCGTCCACGCGCATATCGCAAGCCTCGCCGGCGGCGAGGCCGAGCACGTGCGCCCAGCGCGCGGCGACCGCCGCGGGGTCATCGACCGCGACGGTGATCCCCGCCAGGCGTCCCGGCGCGCCCACGCCGATGCTCCCCGTCCATCGCGGGCCGCCCCAGCGCCACGTGCCGTACGGCAGCGAACGGTCGACCGAGACGATCGCACCGCGCATGTCCGCTGGGTGCAGGTGCGTGCCCGAGATGTCGGGCAGGTCGATCTGCCAGACGACGCGCACGCCCGCGCGCGCGGCGCGCGAGCGCGCGCCCTCGAGGTCCTCGAGGTCGAAGATCACCATGTAGCCGCCGTCGCCGTGACGCGCCAGGTAGCGCCCGGCGGCGGTGTCCGGGCGCGTGGGCGAGACGACCTCGAGGAAGCAGTCGCCCACCGCGAACACCGCGTTCTCCAGGCCGAACTCGCCCACGCCCGGGTCGCGGAACGGCTCGCCCAGGCCGAGCGCCGCGCGCAGCGCCGATGCCACGGGCTCGAGCTGCGAGGCGACGAGCACCGCCTGGCGGAGCCTCACCCGTGGTCCGCCCGCGCCATCCACGCAGCGAAGGCTACCGGTGCGCTCACGGGCGCGGTGCGCTGCCGTTCGGGCTCGCTGCTCGCGCCGATCCCGCCGCCTGCCCGCGCCCGCCCGCCGGATCCGGCTGTGGCGCGCGCGCGGGCGCCGGCTGCGGCCCCGCCGCGTGCAGCTGCGCGGCCCTGCGCGCGGCGTACTCGGCTGCGAACGCGTCGACCACGCGCGGGTCGAACTGCGTGCCGGCGCACGCGCGCAGCTCGCGCAGGGCCTCGAGCTCGGAGCGCGCTTCGCCGAACGGGCGCTCGCAGATCATCGCGTCGAAGGAGTCGCACACGAACACGATCTGGCTCGCCAGCGGAATCTCCGCGCCGGCAAGCCCGCGCGGGTAGCCGCTGCCGTCGTAGCGCTCGTGGGTCGCGCCCACGATCTCCGCCACGCGCGCCAACGCGGGCGCGGCGCTGAGGATGCTCGCGCCGACGACCGGGTGGTGGCGCATCAGCGTCCACTCGTGCTCGTCCAGCGGGCCCGCTCTGTGCAGCAGCGAGTACGGGATCGCGACCTTGCCGATGTCGTGCAGCTCGGCCGCGCGCACCGTGTCCGCGAGGTCCGGGCCGCGCAGACCGAGACGCCGCGCGAGCGCATCCGCGAGCTCGGCCACGTGCGAGGCGTGACTGTGCAGCTCCGGCTCGTGCGCCGCGAGGATCTGCAACGCGAGGTCGCGCGTCTGCTTGCCCGCGCTCGCGCGGCTGGAGTCCTTGTACGCGTACATGCGCTCGTCCGCCAGCTGCAGCGCCAGCTGCGTGTCGGCCGCGTCGCTCGGCAGCATCACCGAGCCGTAGGAGGCGGTGATCGAGAAGCCGTCGCCCACCGCGCTGAGCGCCTGCAGGCAGTCGCCGATCATCGTCTCGCCCGCGTCCGCCCACAACAGCGCGCAGAACTCATCGCCGCCGAGCCGGTATGCGCACCCGCGCTCGCCGACCGCGCGCTTGAAAGCCTGCGCCAGGCGCCTGAGCAGCATGTCGCCGCCGATGTGCCCGAAGCTGTCGTTGTAGGCCTTGAAGCCGTCCAGGTCGAACAGCACCAGCCGCGCCGGGTGCTCGTCGCTGACCCGCTCCCAGGCCGCGCTCAGGTCGAACGCGAGTCCTCGCCGGTTGGCAAGGCCGGTCAGCGGATCGACCGTCGCCTCGTCGCGCTGGTGCATCTCGGCCGCCTGCAGCGCGCGCACGATCGAGACGACCGCGATCAGCAGCGCGAGCGTCGCGAACACGGGCACCGGATCGTGCAGCGTCGCGCGTGGATCGAGGCCGACTGTGACCGCGAGGATGACCGCGACCGTGACCGTCAGCGCAGCGATCACGACCTGCGGGCGAAAGCGCGCGGCGACCATCGCGGCGGGTAGGACCAGCCAGGGCAGCGCCGGGCTGCGCGGGCCGCCGCTCAGCGCCACGCCTGTCGCGAGCAGCGCCAGCGTGATCACGATCGCGTTCACGCTCACTCGCTCGGGGTGGGCGCTGCGCGCCATGCGGCGATCTACGCTCAGCAGGTTCGCAGCCGAGAACGCGAACAGGATCAGCGTCCCCCAGCCGAGCCACGGGGCCGAGAGCACCAGCGTCACGCCCACCGCGCCCGATCCGACCTTGCGAATCATGCGCACGCGCGCGCTCGCATCCAGCACTCGCGCACGATCCCGATCAGTAGGACACAACCAACCCCCTTGCATCTCACCGTCTGTGTCGTCCGCGCCATGTCCAGTCTTTAGAACTGAACCAAAAAGCTACGTCACTGTTCTAGCTTGTCGAATCCTCTGGAAGGAGCTGGTTGGAAACCGGTCATTGCGGTTTTCTAACGAACTTCTAACACTCAGACAAACAGCTGCGCAACATGGGTGCGCAAAGCTTTTCGTCGTTGTATCCGATAACGGACCATGGAGGGGACATGGACACAGCTTTGTGCGACGGCCCCGCCGCGCACGGTGGTATCGATCGCGAGGCCCCGGCCACGCCCGGGCTGGTCTCGCACGCGGTCAGACGGGCGCAGCAGGGCGACCGTCAGGCGCTCGGCTTCCTGTACGCGCGCTACGCGGACAACGTCTACGGCTACGTGCGCAGCATCGTGCACGACCCGTACGAGGCCGAAGACGTCACCCAGCACGTGTTCGCCAAGCTGATCCACGTGATCGGCAAGTACGAGCAGCGCGACGTGCCGTTCTTCGCCTGGATCCTGCGCGTCTCGCGCAACGTCGCCGTCGACCACATCCGCCGCCAGCGCGCGATCCCGGTCGAGGAGGTCCGCGCCGTGCAGGAGAGCGCCGGCGTGTCCTGCGTGCTCGGCTCCCACCAGAACGGCGAGCGCATGAACGACCTGCGCGAGGCGCTCGCCACGCTCCCGCCCGACCAGCGCGAGGTGCTCGTGCTGCGCCACTTCGCCGGCCTTTCCCCGACCGAGATCGCCGAGCACACCGGGCGTACCGAAGGCTCGGTGCACGGCCTGCACCATCGCGGCCGCCGCGCCCTGCAGGCCGAGCTGGCGCGGCGCGGGGCGGCGCCCGCGACCACCCGCCGGCGTCCGCGCTCAGTCGCCGACCCGAGCGGCGCTCGGGCGGCCGAGGCCGCCGTCTAGAGCCGTGGGCCGTCCGCGAACGGGCTGCGCGTCGCCTGCCTGGCGACCCGTCCGCTGTCGACGTCGGCGAGGTAGTACAGGACCGCGAAGGCGACCAGGTCCTCGACCGGCACGCTGGAGCGCTCGCTCTCCTGTTCGAGCGCCTCCCACGCGAAGCCTTCGAGGCGCACCACGACGCTACGCTCCTTGGCGTCCCGGCGTTGCTCTCCGGCCCGGGCTCGGCTCATCCGAGCCCTCGATCTGATGACCGCACACTCTCACTCAACGGGTGGCGGGCGGTTGCGCTCGCGCCGGAGCAGCCCTGCGCAGGGACCAAAAAAGGCTGGTTGTGGGGGCGGTGCGGCGCTTGCATCGCGCCTTCGACGGTAGCGCGTGCACGGCCGACTCTCAGATCGGCTTGCGGAGGACGCGCGCCAATGTCAGCGGCTCGGCCCCGCTCACGCAGCCTCAGCGGCTGCCCGCGACCGAGCTCAGACCCGCGCCCGCGCGAGGTCCGCGGGGGTGAACTCGGGGTCCTGGCCGAAGGTCCGCCGCATGCGGCTGCGCAGGGTTTCATAGCGGCGCACCGCGTCGCTGCGCCGGCCCCGCGCGATGTCGACTTCCATCAGCCGCCGGTGGACGTCTTCGTCGAACGGCTGCAGGCCGGCGAGCCGCTCGAGCGCGCGGGTGGCGCCGTCGGGCGCCCCGCACTCGAGGCGGATGTCGGCCAGGCGCCGCAGCGCGATGCAGGCGAGGTCGTGCAGGCGGTGGCGCTCGGGCAGCGCCCACTCGGTATACGGCAGCTCCGCCAGGAACTCCCCGCGATACATGGCGAGCCCGCGCTCGAGCTTCTCCCCGCCAGTTTGCGGATCGCTGTCGGCGAGCTCCAGTCCCGCGGTCACATATCTCTCGAACTCGTCCGCGTCGACCGCCACGTGCTCCAGGTCCAGCCGGTAGCTGCCCGAGCGCGCCACGATGTAGGCCGACGCCTCGCGCAAGCCGCGCTCGGGCTCGAGCTTGCGGCGCAGCGCGTGCACGTGGTAGCGGACGCTCGTGCCGACCGCGTAGTCGGCGCTCGCCAGGATCGACTCGCCGATCTCATCGACGCTCACCGCCCGCCGGCGCTCGGCCACCAGGTACTTGAGCAGCTGTCCCGCGCGCTGGTCCAGCCAGGGCCCGCCGATCGGCCCGGTCGTCGATTCCACGAAGGTCGTGCCGAGCGTGCGGATCGACAGGCGCGGGCCGGCGATCCAGTCGGGGTCGGTGGCCTTGCGGCGGTCGCCCACCAGCCCCGGGCGCAGCTGCAACACGACCCGCCGCCGGTCGTCGCCCAGCGGCGCCGCGGCCACCCACATCGCGCAGAGCCCCTGCGAGGTGCACAGCTCGACGCGGACCTCCGCCAGCGGACGGTCCTGGCGCAGCGCCAGCTCGGTCACGCAGCCGGCCTCCAGCGCCGTGCGCGGCGCCCGGCAGCCCAGCACCGAGCAGCAGCTGAGGTCACCCTCGGACAGGCCCAGCGACTCGATCAGGCGCGCGGCGCTCCTGTTCGCGCAGACGATCCGGCCTTCGTGGTCGAGGACCAGCTGGCCGTAGGGGAAGGCGTCGAAGGCCTCGCGCTGGAGCGATGCCTGCGCAGGGCCGCGCAGCTCGGCGACCGCACCGCGACCGTGATCCGGCGACGCACGCGCGCCGCCGTCCAGATCAACCCTCGTAGCCGACCCCGTAGCCATAAACCGCCCTAACGCTCACCTCACCGCCGCATCCATGCTGGGGAATCGGCGAAGATCAAATGACGCAACGTCCCCCGTCGTGAGAGCCGGCTCATGTAAATCACGATTTACATGAGACCGCCTGTCCCGCTGCCTGGCGCGTAACTATACGACTTTCTGGTCGAGTTGGAAAGAAGTACCGAAGATCTCACTCGAGATCTGACGAATATAGACTTGTTTCACATCAAGCTCGGGGGACTTTTGCGCGCGAGCGCGCAAGAACCGCGAGCTCGCGCGCGTTGGCCTCATCGGAGCGCTTTTGACATGCACGTGCAGATCCGCCAGCCGCCAGTCCCACTGCTAGCCGGTTGTCTGGCCGTTGCCGTCGGGGCCGGCCTCTGGCGCCTGGGGATCGAGTTCGAAAGCGTCTGGCTGCGCAGCTGCGGCGGTCCCCTGCTGGGCGAGGACGAGGCCGGCCGGCCCGTGGCGGTCCTCGACGCGACGCGGCTCGGGCACGGTCGCGCCGGCGCCGGCGAGCGGTCCCGAGCAGCCCGGGCGCGGGCGCGCTCGCTGGTCGCCGTTCGCAGCTGACGTGCGGCGGTAGCGGCAGGGAGCTCAGCGGACGCCGTTTGCGCTGACCCGCAGAGCGTCCCACTCGGGCTTGGGCAGGCCCTCGCAGACCGCGCTCACCTGGGCGCGCAGCCGCTCTTGGAAGGCAGCCACGGAGAAGCGCGCGGCGTTGCGCACGGCTCGCTGCGGGTCGAAGTCGAGCGAGTCGATGCTCTCGATCGCCCGCACGAACGCGTCGACGTCGTCCAATCGCGCCAGGCGCCCCGTCTGCCCGTCGATCACGGTCTCCCGCGCTCCTCCCGCCGCCGCGGCGATCACCGGCCGGCCGGCCGCCTGCGCCTCGACCGCGGTGATCCCGAACTCTTCCACGCTCGGCACGAGCACTGCGCGCGCGCTCGCGTACAGCTCCGCGAGGGCCCCGTCGTCGACGCGCCCGAGGAACTCCGCCTCGGGATATGCCCGCTTGATCGCGAGCAGGTCCGGGCCGGAGCCGACGACCCGAATCGGCACGCGCGCGCGCCGCGCGGCCTCGAGCGCCAGCGGCAGGCGCTTGTGACGGACGACCTCGGATACGACGAGCAGCGCGTCGCCGGGGGTCCCGGGACAGAAGCGGTGGGTCTCCACGGGCGGATGGATGACGGGCGCGTCGCGCCGATAGTTGCGCCTGATGCGTTCCCGCGAGAGCTCGGAGTTGGCGACGTAGGCGTCGACCCTGCGACTCGCGGCGAGGTCCCAGCGGCGGATCCGGCGCAGCTGCCGGCGCACCAGCGGACGCAGCGCCGGCGCGATCTCTCCGAGCGCGTAGCGTTCCTCATCCCAGGCGTATCGGAACGGGGTGTGACAGTAACAGACGTGCACCGCGCCCTCGGGAACGCGTACGCCGTGGGCGAAGGCGCTGCTGCTGCTCACCACCACGTCGACGCCGCTGAGCTTCAGCCGCTCGACTGCCAGCGGATACAGCGGCAGGGCGCGCCTGAAGCTCGCCTGGTCCATCCCCAGGAGCTGCAGCGCCGAGGTCGTGATCGGATGACCGGCGAAGCGCCCGTCGGTGGCGCGCGCGTCGTGCAGGAGCGTGAAGATCGGCGCCCGCGGGTAGATGTCGGCGATCGCCGCGAACGTGCGCTCGGCGCCGCGCATCACCAGCAGATAGTCGTGCGCGAGCGCGACCCGCTTGACCGGCGTGTCCGAGCTCGGGTGGTCTCGACGGTCGCGGGCCACGCGGCCTGCGGCGTCCGCGGGCGAGGCGCCGCGGCGTTCGCCCCGCAGCGCGACGGCGACCGGTGCAGCCGGGTGGGGTTGGAGTGTCGTGAAGCGATCCATCGCAGACTCACAGGCGGGGGGCGTCGCCGGGGAGACCTACGCTACTGCTCCGATCGTGGCTCGTTGTGAACCATTGGGGAAGCCCGGCGACCTCCCCGCGACCAAGCTCTGAATAACAATCCTACACATACGGTTGATCACTGACTACCTGCGTGGCGGCTAATGTCTGACGTCCGACCGAGCCGCGTCGTCCGGTGACTGCCCGCTCGGGGCGAAGACCGACGCGAGAACCAGCCTTTTTTCGTCCCTCGAGCGGCGGCGAGGGCGTGAGATCGCGCCCGGCGGGGGCGTTGAACGGTTGTGTGCGCGATTCGACGGATCGCATCGTGGCAGCTCGACCGTGGGCGAGGTCCGATCGGGCTCGCACGCGCCGGGCTCGGGGCCGGTGCGCGGACGGGCGCCCGCGAATGAGCGTCGAGACGCAAAAGCCCGCCGACGCCGCGACCGGACAACTCGGCCCGGGGCGCGGCATCCTCGGGCTGGCGGTCCGCCGCGGCGGTCTGTCGCCGGGAATCTCGGAGGTGCGCGGGCCGGCGGCCTGCCTGCGACGCGACGCGCTGTTTCGCCGGATGCTGCTGCTCGCCGACGTCGGCGCGCTGGTGGGCGCCTTCCTGCTCACGACGGCGCTCGCGCAGCGCTCGCTGCGGCTGACCTGGGCGTGCGTCGCAGCCATCCCGATCGTGGTCGTGTGCGCCAAGCTCGGCGGCCTGTATGACCGCGACGAGACGCTGCTGCGCAAGACCACGCTCGACGAGGCGCCGCGGCTGTTTCAGCTGGCGACGCTGTGCGCGCTCGCCACCTGGATGAGCGAGGCCCTGCTCGTCGACGGCCGACTCGACCGCCGCGAGGTGCTGTTCCTGTGGCTGGCGCTCGCCGCGTTGCTGATCGTCGCCCGCGCCGCCTCGCGGGCGATCTCGCTGCGGATCGCTCCCGCCGAGCGGTGTCTGCTGATCGGCGACGAGCTGTCGACCGAGACGCTGCGCTCGAAGCTGGCCGGCGGCGGCGGCGTCAGAGCCGAGGTCGTCGCCCAATTGGATTTGGACACGGCCTCGGCCTGGTCCACCGACAGCTTCTCCGAGGCGCGCTTGAGGGAGATCCGCGACCTCGCTCAGACGCTCGACGTGCACCGTGCCGTGATCGCGCCGCAGAGCGTAGACGGCGGCGAGATGTTGAACCTGGTGCGCAGCTTGAAGGCGATCGGCGTGAGGGTCAGCGTGCTGCCGCGACTGCTGGAGGTCGTGGGCTCCTCGGTCGAGTTCGACGACCTGCACGGAATAACCGTGATGGGCGTCAGGCGCTTTGAGCTCACGCGCTCGTCGGCCGCCGTCAAGCGCGCCTTCGACCTCGTCTGGGCCTCGGTCGGGCTGCTGGCGATCTCGCCCGTGATGATCGCCGCGGCCGTCGCGATCAAGCTGGACGGCCGCGGGCCGGTGTTCTTCCGCCAGCTGCGCGTCGGTCGCCACGGCAAGCACTTCCGCATCTTCAAGTTCCGCACGATGGTCGCCGACGCCGAGGCCCTCAAGGACTCGCTGCGCCACCGCAACGAAGCTCGCGAGGGCCTGTTCAAGATCGCCGACGATCCCCGCGTGACGCGCGTCGGGCGGATTCTGCGCAAGACCGCCCTGGACGAGGTCCCGCAGCTGTTGAACATCCTCAAAGGCGAGATGAGCCTCGTCGGCCCCCGCCCCCTGATCCTCGAGGAGGACATGCGCATCCGAGGCTGGCACCGGCGACGCCTGGAGCTGACTCCGGGCATGACCGGCCCCTGGCAGATACTCGGCCCTGCGCGCGTGCCGCTCGCCGAGATGGTCGCGATCGACTATCTCTACGTCGCCAACTGGTCGCTGTGGACGGACATGAAGATCCTGCTGCGCACCGTCTCCTACGTGCTGGGCTGCCGCGGGCTGTAAGCGTGCCGGCCGGTCGGCGTTTGCCCTAAAAGGACGTCGACTCTGCCCGCAAAGGACCTAGACAGGCGTCTAGGCGCGAGCATAAAATTTGCCACAGCCTGTCATGGCGAGAGGCAGGGAATGCAGTAGGTTCAGGTGGACCAGAGAAGCAGCCAGGCGACATAGCGAGCGGGGGACCGTCGGACGCCGCGCATCGAGGTGCACCTCAAGTCACATATGTGACTTGAGGTGGCGCAACTTCGGCGCGACACTCAGTCTTCCTCTCGCGCTCGGAGGACATGGATGAACTCGACTCGAGAGCTTGTGGAGATAGCGCACGGATGTAGGGCCGCGGTGGCCTGGCCGCCCCGGCCCGCCGACACCGACAGCCCCGACGCGCGGGCCAGCAGGCGACAATCAGACCGGCTGGTAGCGCGTGCCGTGAGACGCGCCCAGAACGGCGACCGCACGGCGCTCGGCTTCCTCTACGCACGCTATGCCGACAACGTCCACGGCTACGTCCAGAGCATCGTCCACGACGCACACGAGGCCGAAGACGTGACCCAGCAGGTTTTCGCCAAGCTGATTCGCGTGATCGACAAATACGAGGAGCGCGACGTCCCCTTCTTCGCCTGGATCCTGCGCGTGGCTCGCAACATGGCCGTCGATCACCTACGCCGCCAGCGGCTGATACCCGTCGAGGAGGTACGGCCCGCCGGCGCGCACAGCGACGAGCACGACAGCAGGGAGCGCATCGCCGACCTCTGCGACGCGCTCTCAGAGCTGCCTCACGATCAGTGCGAGGTGCTCGTCCTGCGCCATTTCGCGGGGCTCTCGCCGACCGAGATCGCCGCATTCACCGGGCGCTCCGAGGGATCGGTGCACGGGCTGCATCATCGAGGGCGGCGCGCGCTCAAGGCCCAGCTGATCGGACGTGGGGCCGCGCCCGCGACCGCGTTCCGTTCCCTGCGCGGTGTCGCCGTCGTGCCGACCAGCGCTCAGGACGAGCTGTCGGCCTAGCGGGTCTGCCTTCCGCTTAATTCGCTGGTTTATGCCTCTAGCGCCTCCCCCGTGTAGGTCCACTTGACTGGTTGGCGGTTTGGTTTAGATCTCGATGAACACGAGGATCCGCTCAGCACGGCTCTGCTCTGAGGTGAAAGCGCCGTGCTTGAGCAGCCGTTCGTGCAGGATCGAGAAGAAGATCTCGACTTGGTTCAGCCACGACGCGTGGGTAGGGGTGAACTGGAAACGCCGGCGCAGGTCAGCGCAGCGGATCGTGCAGCCCCCTCGGTCATAGCAGACCGCCAACCCCTTCGGGCCGCCGAGACGCTTGAAGAAGCGGCGGATCGCCTTCTCGGCCGTCTCGATCCTGTCGTATGCGGTTGCCGTTGCGGCCTCAACAACCGCGATTGTCAACGCGTGAAAGATGCGACGCACGAGAACCAGCCCCATGCGTCGATACTGACTAGCCTTTTTTCCTCCTCTTGGAGCGCCGGCGGGCGTGAGCGCCACGGCTCCGTGGACGTTGGTGGGCATGACCTTGGACGCAAAGGAGGCGAGCGTCGGGCGTGTCGACGAGCTGGGCAGCGCGCGTGCCGAGCGCCGCATCGGCACGGGGCTGCTGACGATCGCGGACGGCAATCTGCTCACGCGTGCGAGGCCAAGGCGCGAGATCTCCTCGGTGACAATCCCCACGCTGCGGATCCTCGACGTGGAGATCAGCACGCTGACAGGCGATCAGGCGCTCAATGCGATCGCGGGCTGGGCCGAGCGCGGCACCTGCCAGACGCTCTCGTACGTGAACGCGCACACGCTCAACCTCGCTGCCCGCGTCGAGGCACTGCACCGCTCGCTGCGGCGCAGCCGGCTGGTGATGAACGACGGCGTCGGCCTCAACCTCGCGGCGCGCATGCGCGGCGAGCGCTTCCCCGAGAACCTGAACGGCAGCGACTTCACCGTCAGGCTGCTGCAGCTCGCTGCCGCACGCGACTGGAACGTGTACTTCCTCGGCGGAGAGCCCGGCGTCGCCGAGCTCGCGGCAGAGCGGCTCGAACAACGTATCCACGACCTGTGCGTCGTCGGCGTCACCCACGGCTATACCCGCGAGAGCGACGAGGTCCTCGCCGAGCGCGTGCGCGATTCCGGCGCGTCGCTGCTCGTCGTCGCGCTCGGCAGCCCGCTGCAGGAGATCTGGCTCGATCAAAACCTCGAGGCGACCGGAGCGCTCATCGGCATCGGCGTGGGCGCGTTCCTCGATTTCACGGCCGGGCGTGTGCGGCGCGCGCCGCGCTGGATGAACACGATGGGCATCGAGTGGTGCTTCCGGCTGTTGCAGGAGCCCGGGCGGCTCTGGCGGCGCTATCTGGTGGGCAATCCGTTGTTCTTGCTGCGGGCGTGGCGAGATGCGTTTGAGTAGCAACGGCCGCCACCGAGGACGCGACCCGGGCCAGGAATCGGACAAACGTCCAAAGCGCTGGGAGATCCGTCATGCCCGCGGGGCGCCGTCCGATAACTACGCAGCAGCGCCTCCTGTAGCCACTTCACGGGCCTACCGCGGCTAGGACCTGCAGTGGGATCTTCAACGACAAGGACGCCGCGCCTATGTTGCGTGCTCACCGCCTGGCGGCCGTTCGAATCTGCCTCCTCATCGCCAGCTTCGCGCTGCTGAGCGCGACGTCTGCGCTTGCCAGCAGCTCGCATCCGTCTCACACCGTCTCAGCTTCGCGCGTGCACGATGCGTCCCATGTTGTGCTTGCCTCCCACGGGCGCCCGAAGGGCAGGACGTCGTCATCATCACGGCGAGCCAGGTGCGTCGTCATCGCGACTCGTGCCAGCAAGCACCACAAGGCGGCCAAGTCGTGCGCGGCCAACAAGCCGAAGGCGACCGGCACCCAGCCGAGCGTTGCGGGCGCGGATCGGCCGGCCCCGACTTCTGCCGTATCCGTGGGTGCTCAGATACCCGTGTTGGGTGGCCCTCTGCCCACGGAAGCGCTCGAAGTGCCCGGCCTTGAACTTGGTCCACCAGCCAAGGTGCCAGCTGAAGCCTCTCTCACCGAAGGGGAACCAACTACGACAGCCCTTTCGTCTTCTCTGGATCCGTCGACGGTCGGCCAGGCGGTGAGTTACGCGGCGACAGTCGACCCAATGGCGGCTACAGGCAGCGTCACGTTCGAGGACGCCGGGACTGCCATCTCGGGCTGCGCGGACCAGACCGTGACCTCTGGCGTCGCGACGTGCAGCCTCTCAGGCTACATCGCAGCAAGTACCCACTCGATTACCGCGACCTACAGCGGAGACAGCAACTACATCGGCTCGACCTCCTCTCTCTTGACCCAAGTAGTTAGCCGGGCGCGCACGAGCACGACGTTGACATCGTCGGTGAACCCATCGATGGTCGGGCAACACCTGACCTACACGGCGACGGTGAACCCCGCGGCCGGGGCTGGAACGGTTTCGTTCGATCAAGCCGGTACGCCGATACCGGGTTGCACCGCGCAGTCCGTCAGCTCAGGCACCGCGACATGCACCCTCTCCGGCTACGCCACGGCGGGCGAACACGCGATCATGGCGACCTACAGTGGGGATGGTAATTACCTCACCTCGGCATCATCCTCCTCAAAGCAGGTGGTCGACAAAACGGGCACGACCAAGGCTGCGATGACGCTGTCGTCTTCGCTGAATCCATCGACGGTTGGCGAAGCGGTGACTTACACGGCTACGCTCAACACCACAGCGGCGACCGGGACCGTCGAATTCAGGCAAGCGGAAGTGACGATCACCGGTTGTGCTGCGCAGCCCATCAGCGCCGGCAGCGCACAATGCACCGTGGTTAACCCTTCTTCGGGCTGGCGGTCGATCACAGCCGTCTACTCCGGCGACAACACATACGCCACAACATCTTCTGGCCTGGGCCAGTCGGTCACCAAGAAAGCCGCCACGATGACGCTGTCGTCCTCGTTGAATCCATCGACGGTTGGCGAAGCGGTGACTTACACGGCTACGCTCAACACCACAGCGGCGACCGGCACGGTCGAATTCAGGCAAGCGGAAGTGACGATCACCGGTTGTGCTGCGCAGCCCATCAGCGCCGGCAGCGCACAATGCACCGTGGTTAACCCTTCTTCGGGCTGGCGGTCGATCACAGCCGTCTACTCCGGCGACAGC
>DATJTT010000010.1:0-32969 GCA_035503075.1 Solirubrobacteraceae bacterium | reverse complement strand
GGCACTCCGGCTGGCTTGCCAAGAGCGTCAGCATGCACACCCCTTTCGACCCGAAACCCCATTACTTGCAAGAGATTCTGGCCGTCAGCACGGACAGAAAACCGGCCCCTTTAGGAGCTACTTTTTCCGCGGCAAGTAGCTTAGTCAGGACCGATAGCGCAGCAACGCATGCACGTCGCGCCCGGCGAGCCGCTCGCGGCCGTCGAGGAACGTGAGCTCGATCAGAAAGCCGCAGCCGACGACCTGGCCGCCGAGCTGCTCGACCAGCTCGCACAGGGTGGCGGCGGTGCCGCCGGTGGCGAGCAGGTCGTCGTGCACGAGCACGCGCTTGCCGGCTGCGATCGCGTCGGTGTGCAGCTCGAGCACGCCCTCGCCGTACTCGAGCTCGTATTCGGCGCTGACCGTCTCATATGGGAGCTTGCCGGGCTTGCGCGCGAGCGCGAAGCCCGCGCCGAGCTCGAGTGCGAGCGCCGGCCCGAGCAGGAAGCCGCGCGCCTCGGCGGCCACGACGCAGTCCACGCGCAGCGAGCGCGCGTGCCCGGCGAGCGCGCCGACGGCGTAGGCGAGCGCGCGCGCGTCGGCGAGCAGCGGCGTGATGTCCTTGAACACGATCCCCGGCCGCGGGAAGTCGGGGATGTCGCGGATCAGCGAGCGCAGGTCGGCCGATGCCTCGGTCATCGGGCGTCAGCGGACGATCTTGCGCAGGTCGCGCACGAGCAGCAGGTGCTTGAGGTGCGTGGCCACGGCCGCGAGGTTCTCGAGCGCCTCGACCGCCTCCTTGCGGCGGTCGGGGTTGCGCGAGCGCAACGCGGGGGCGAGGATCTGCTGCAGCAGGTTGGCCTCGCGGTCGGCGGAGGAGCGGAACACGCGCAGGTTGCGCCCGCCGACGCCATAGCGCGCGAGCTCGGCGACGGCGGCGATGATCTCGCGCTCGGTCTCGTCGAAGTAGCGCACGCCGCCGCGCAGCTCGCCCTTGACGACGCCGTACTCTTCGAGCTCGCGCACGAGCTTGGCCTCGGCCTTGGTCTCCTCGAGCACGTCGTCGATCGAGTACAGCGCGCCCGTCGCCTGGCGCACGCTGACGCTCGGGCGCCACACGCGCGCGCCTTCGCGCCCGACGCGCCCGGGCGTTGGGGGCATCTCGGATCCCGCCCCCCCCGCCCCCCCGCGCCCGGCGGCGAGCTCCTGGCGGATGACGCGCAGCGGCAGGAACTCGTCGCGCTGCATCCGCAGGATCGTGCGCAGGCGCGCGACGTCGCCCTGGGTGTACAGGCGATAGCCCCCGGGCGTGCGCCGCGGCGCGAGCAGCTTCTGGTCCTCCAGATAGCGGATCTTGGAGATCGAGATGTCCGGGAACTCCTGGGCGAGCGCCTTGCACACGGCGCCGATCGTCAGCGACTTGTGGCGCTTTGCGGGCTCGGCCTCCTCTTGGGCGTCCGTGGCGGTCAGCTCGATGTCGAGCTCCTCGGGCAGCGCGTCGGCTGGGGTCGCGTGCGTGGCCATCAGCGGGCGTGGAAGCTGAGCTTGTACTTGCCGATCTGCACCTCATCGCCATCCTCCAGGCGGTGGGAGTCGATCCGCGAGCGGTTGACGTAGGTGCCGTTCAGCGAGCCGCAGTCGTCGAGATGCCACTGCCCGGCGCGGTTGATCAACAGCGCGTGGTCGCGCGAGACGGTGATGTCGTCGAGGAACACCTCGCAGTCGGGACGCCGGCCGATGCCCAGCCGCTCGCCTTCGAGCGCGAAGCTCTCACCGACGCGCCCGCCGCCCGCGCGGATCACGAGCGCGGGTCCGCGCGCGGTGACCTCGCCGATCTCGACCGGTACGAGCTCGCCGGTCTCCTCGTCGATCCGGTAGGTGGCGGTGACCGACTCGCCCTCGGCGGCGCCCGCGCCGGCGAGGACCGCTGTGCCGGCGCCCTCGGCGCGCGCGAGCAGGGCGCCGCAGCGCTGGCAGTAGTTGGCGCTCTCGTCGTTGACGAACCCGCACTCGGCGCAGTGCCCCGCCATCGTGGTCTACTGCTGGGACTCGCCCGGGGAGCGTCCGGCGAGGATGTCGGTCAGCCGCTGCACGTCCTCGCCGGTGATCGCGATCTCGCCGTCGTCGTGCTTGTGGCGCAGGCGGTTGACCAGCTCGGCGCGCAGGATGTCGATCTTGCCGTGCAGGATCCGCCGCTGGTAGGAGACCTCGGTCTCCTCCTCGGTTAGCTGGCGGATGACGTCTTTGAGTTCGGCATCGGTCAACGAGCCAAGGTCGGGGAACGTCTCGTCCATCTCGCCTCTCTCCTCTCGCGGGCTGACGCCGCTTCGAGCCGGTTGCTGACTGGCGCCGGCGGCGCACCCTTGCGGGGCACAGCCGGCGACTGCGCCAGTATAGACCACAAGGTCAAGCTGAGCTTTAGAGTATGAGTAGGCGTTCGGGCGGGGCCGCGACGCGCGGTCGGCCGTCCGCGGCTACTGCCCGGACGGCGCGCGCAGCTGGCGCACGCCGGCGCGCACGTACAGCGCGCTGGCGGCGAGCGCCAGCGCGAGCCCGGCGTACAGCAGCGCCTCGCCGAGGCCGCGCAGGCCGGTCATCGCGAAGAACAGCGCTCCCATGACCGGCGCGACGGCGAGGCGCCCGGGCCAGTTGATGCGCAGCTGCACACCGCGCGCGAGCCCGTAGCGGCCGATCAGCAGCATCGAGAGCTCGCGCGCGGCGAGCAGCGCGAGCGCCCAGCGCGGCAGCAGCCCGAAGCGCCAGGCGACGATCACGCCGCAGATCACGAGCAGGCGGTCGGTGACCGGGTCCATGAGCGCCCCCAGGCGGCTGTACTGGCCGGACAGGCGCGCGGCGATCCCGTCCGCGTAGTCGCCCCAGCCGATCACCGCGAACAGGCTCGCCTGGGGCGCGCCGACGCCGTCGCGGCTGGAGAGCGCGACGGCCAGGAACGCCGGGACGAGCGCCAGGCGCGTGAAGCCGATCGCGTTGGGGAGCGTCCACGGGCGCAGCGGCTGCCCGGCCTGGGTCTCGCGCGGCGGCGGCCCCGAGCGGTCCAGTCCAAGCAGGCGAAGCGGTCGCACGGGCCGCCGAGCGTATACGGCGCAGGGGCCGGCGCGCGCGGCGGGGCCTCGCCGCCGGGAGCGGCGGCGAGGCCCCTGTGGTCCGTTGCGAGCGCCCGCGCGGGCCGTCCGCCTCGGCTAGGGGCGGCTAGGGGTGCGTCAGCAGGTAAGCGCCTGCCTGCAGCCCGACGTCGGGGACGAGGTTGCCGAGCGCGACGTTCACGTCGACCAGGTGGGTCCCCCACAGCGGGCCGAGCGTTTCCTCGATCCGTTCGCGGGTGTCCTTTTCGCTGTTGAGGTTCAGCTGCAGCCAGCTGGCGCCGTTGCGGTGTTCGCACCGCGCCGAGTACTCATCCGGCGTCGCCACCCACGGCGTCGACGCTTTGGGCGCCTGCACGACGCTCCCGAGCAGGCCCGGGAACTTGCCGCCGTAGGCGTTGAGCGTCGGATAGTAGGAGAGCGCCGGCCCGGCGACCGGGGCCTGCACGAGCACCGTCGGGTTGACGCACAGGACCTGCGGCTTTTCGACCGGTTCGCCGCCGCCGCCGAGCGCCAGCAGCGGGCTTTCGGGCCTGCCGAAGTCCGACGGGTTGGGCGGTTCTTTGAGGAAGCTCGAGTACGCGATCACGCAGCCGACCTCGCCGACCACCTGGCAGCCGGGGACCGTCTTGAACGTGCCTCCGACGTCCTTGCCTTCCGGGACGATCACGTTGCCGCCGAGGATCACGGCGCCGACGAGCTGCTTGCGCAGCGCGGGGTCGGGGTCGATCTGTTCTTTGACCAGCTGCTCGAGCATGGCCGCTCCCTGCGAGTGCCCGATCAGCTCGAAGCCGCGTCCCTTGTTGAACTTGGCGAGGTATTCCTCGAAGGCGCTGAGCACGCCGATGTACGCCTTCTCGGAGCCTTCCGGCGTGATCCCGCCGGGGGTGTCGATCGCGGGGATCGTCAGCTGCGGATAGATCGGCGCGTACACGTCGCACACCTGCGAGAAGCGCGAGGCCTGGCTTTCGGCGATCGCGGTCTCTTCGGGGTCGATTTCTTCGTTGGCGTTCTCCGTCAACTGGCTGCTGACCGTGGGGTACACGTAGAAGCAGTCGATCGGCGGACTCTTGGCCGGCTGGGCGTGTTCGACGACGCTCGAGCCGTTGGCCAGCTCGACGGTCGTTTCCTCGCTGCTCAGGCACGGGTTGCTCGCAAGCCCGGGCTTGCACAGCCATGTGGTCGCGGCCGACGCGGGTGGGGCCGATGCTGCGCACGCCGCGAACGCGGCGCCGCTGAGCGCCGCGAGCGCGAGGCTGCGCACGCCGATTGCCACCCGCGAGGACCCTCTCGCTGGATGATCCGTCATGGTTACCCTCCTTGCTTGTGCGGCGGGCCCACGCGGCGTCCGCCGCTGTTCCTCGCGCATTCTAGGCACAGCGGGCCAGATGACGCAAATCCCTGCGAGCGGCTCCGCGAGCGTGGGCGGCGCCCGCGCGGGGCGCGCGTCAGGGCAGGCGGGCGAGCAGCTCCTCGACCGCGGCGAGCAGCTGGCGTGGCTCGGCCCCGAGCGCCAGCGGCGGGCCGTCCTCTCGCCCGCGGCGCAGCTGCACCTCGACCTCGCCGGACTCGAGCGAGCGGCGCCCGACCGTCAGCCGCAGCGGGCAGCCGAGCAGCTCGGCGTCGGCGAACTTCTCGCCCGGGCCGGCGTCGCGATCGTCATACAGGACCTCGACGCCGGCGTGCAGCGTGCGGTAGAGCGCGTCGGCGGCGTCGCGCTCGGGGGTGCCGGGACGGCCGAGCGCGACGAGGTGCACAGCGAACGGCGCCAGCGCGCGCGGCCAGGAGATGCCGTGCTCGTCGGCGAACTGCTCGACGGCGGCGGCGACGATGCGCGCTGGGCCGATTCCGTAGGAGGCCATCCAGATCGCGCGCTCGGCGCCGTGCTCGTCGAGGAAGCGCGCGCCGAGCTGCTCGGAGTAGCGGCTGCCGAGCTTGAAGATGTTGCCGATCTCGATCGCCCTCTCGAGCACGAAGGGCTCGCCGTTGATGCGGTCGGCGTCGGCGTCGAGCCGCTCCTTGCGGAGCTCCGCGCGCACCACCTCGGCGTTGGCCGCATACCCGGACTGCGTGAGCACCACCTGGTCCTCGCCGGCCGCGCACGGCGCCATGTACTCGTGCGCGCCGCTGCCGCCCATCATGCCGACCTCGCCCTCGACGCGGTAGAAGCGCAGCCCGGTGCGCCGCATCATGCTGTCGTAGGCGCCGATGTGCAGCGCGTAGCTGTGCTCCATGCCCGCGGGGTCGCGATCGAAGCTGTAAGAGTCCTTCATGATGAACTCGCGCGTGCGCAGCACCCCGGCGCGCGGGCGCGGCTCGTCGCGCTCCTTGACCTGGAAGTGGTAGACGATCAACGGCAGGTCGCGGTAGGAGCGCACGACCTGGGCGACGTGGAAGGTGACGGCCTCCTCGTGGGTCATCGCGAGCACCAGCTCCGAGCCCTTGCGGTCGGTGAGCTTGAACAGCTCCTCGATCTCGATGCGCCCGGTCTTGCGCCACGGCTCGGCGGGCTGCAGGACGGGCATCAGCATCTCCTGAGCGCCGATCGCGTCCATCTCCTCGCGCACGATCTGCGCGACGCGCTGGTGCACGCGCCAGCCGGCCGGCAGCCACGTCCACATGCCGGCGCCCAACTGGCGCACGAGCCCCGCGCGGACCATCAGCTTGTGCGAGAGCGCCTCCGCGTCCGCCGGCGGCTGCTTCTCGGTGGGCAGGAGGTACTCGGAGAGGCGGGTCACCGGCGCCAGAGCCTATTCGATGCCAGCGACCCGGCCCGAGCCGCTGCCGGCCCTCCCGCGTGCCGGCGGCCGGCGCTCGCGCCGTCCGCGAAGGCGGCGCGCCCCCGGCCCTCCGGGCCGTGGCGGGTCGGGGGCGCGCGAGCCTCGTGCTCGCGCGCCCCCGGTCTCGTTAGTTCGCGAACAGGTAGGACTGCTCCTGGATCGCGACCGTCTTTACGAGGTTGCCGAGCGCGATGTTGATGTCGTAGAGGTGCAGGCCCCAATCGGGTCCAAGCGATTCTTCGACGTATGTGTCGGGATCGACCGCGGTGCCGACGGGGTTGACCTGCAGCCAGTTCGCCCCGTTTTCGTGGTGGCACTGGGCCGTGTACTCGCCGGGCGAGGACACCCACGGAGTGGTGCCGGTCGGCAGCTGCTGGAAGAGCCCGAGCTCGCCCGGGAACGGCGTCGTCGAGGCGTACGGGAGCAGCGGCCCGGCGTTGCCGTTCTGGGTGAGCAGCGTCGGGTTGACGCACACGACTTCTTTGCCCGTGTTTTCGCCGCCCAGCAGCGGGCTGTTCTCGCGTCCGAAGTACGCGCCTTCCGGCGGTTCTTTGAGGAACGTCGAGTAGGCGATCACGCAGCCGGTCTGGAGCGCCGACTGGCAGGCCGGCACGTGCTGGAAGGTGCCGCCCACGAGCTGGCCTTCGGGCACGAGCACGTTGCCGCCCATCAGCACCGCCGAGACGAGCAGATCGCTCAGTTCGGGGCTGGATTCGATCACGCGGCTGATCAGCGCCTCGAGCATGAGCGAGCCCTGCGAGTGGCCGATCAGCACGAACGGCTTGCCGTGGTCGTACTTGGCGATGAATTCGTCGAACCCGCCCAAGACGCTCAGAAACGCGCTGACGCTGGCTGCTTCGGTGACCGGCTTGCCGCTGTTGAGCGCGGTCAACGTCACCTGCTTGTACATCGGCGCGTAGACGTTGCAGTCGTGCGAGAAGCGCGACGCCTGGTCGATCGCCACCTGCGTCTCGTTGTCTTCGATTTCGAGATTGGCGTTTTCGGTCGCCTGTTCGCTGACCGTCGGGTAGACGTAGAAGCAGTTGACCGGCGTGTTCTTCGGGATCCTGCTCTTTTCTTCGCTGGTTTCGCCGTCGGTCTGCACGACCGTGGTCGTCAGCGATTCAGTGCACGGGTCCTTCTCCCTGACCGTTTCTTCGCCTTTGTGAACGGTGATCTTGCTACCCGGTTTGCACAGCCACGTCGTGCCCGATTTGCTTGCGAGCGCCGGACCGGCCATCAGCCCGAGCACGACGAACGCCGCGGCGCCCGCGAGCGCGAGCAACCGCATGCGTCGCGCGATGTCGCCGGCCGAGCCGGTCATCCCTCCGTGTCGCATCCCTCTCTCCTCTGCTCGTGCGGCCGGCCGTCTGTGGCTCGCCGCGGTTGCGGCAATTTTAGACACATGATCTCGAAAGAAGCGAATCCGGGCTGAGCCCGCGCGCGGGCGCGCCGGATCAGCCGGCGGGGACGCCGAACAGCGCCGCCTCGACCTGGCGCAGGCGCTCGGTGTCGCCGCGGATGCCGGTCAGCGCGTCGTTGTAGATGAACGCCTCGCCGAGGCGCACGGTGGCGTACGCGAGGACGTCCGAGAGCACCGGCGGGACGAAGCTTCCGTCCCGCACCTCCGCCTCGATCATGCGCTGCATGGCGGCGACGACGCGTGGCTGCACGATGCCCGCCCCGGAGGTGAGGATCCGCAGCGCGCGCTCGGGCTCCTGGCCGAGCAGCGCGCGCATGCCTCGGTTCTCGGCGATCTCGCGGTTGAAGCGGTCGAGGGTCTCGAGCAGCGCGCGCGGGCCGCCCCCGCCGACGTCCAGGCGAATCGCCGACAGCCGCCGCTCGGCGAGCGCGGCGAGCAGCTCTGCGAGCAGCAGATCGCGCGTCTGGAACCAGCGGTGCATCGTCGCCCGCGCGAGCCCGAGCTCGCGCGCGATCGCCTGCACGTCTACGCGTTCGCCGGCGAGGAAGCGCTTGGTCGCGAGCTCGAGCGCTGCCTCCCGCGTCGAGGCTGCCGGCCGTCCGGGACGGCCGGTGGCAAGCGGGCTCATGCTCACAGCCTAGTCGCTGCCGCCCTCTGATAGAAAAGCCGGGACCGACAGAACTCGACGCCCAATCCAAGAAGGAGTCCCGACATGGCCTACTCGGTTCCCCCGCTTCCCTACGCCTACGACGCGCTCGAGCCGTACATCGACAAGGCGACGATGGAATTCCACCATGACAAGCACCACCAGGCCTACGTGGACAAAGTCAACGCGGCGCTCGAGGGGACGGAGTGGGCCGAGAAGCCGATCGAGGAGGTGCTCGAGAACCTCGACAGCCTCGGCGAGAAGAAGACGGCCGTCAAAAACAACGGCGGCGGCCACTACAACCACACGATGTTCTGGGAGAACATGAGCGCCGGCGGCGGCGGCGAGCCCGCCGGCGAGCTCGCGAGCGCGATCGCCTCCGCGTTCGGCTCGTTTGCCGACTTCCAGGCGAAGCTGAAGGAAACCGGGGTCAACCAGTTCGGCTCGGGCTGGTCGTGGCTCGTGAAAGACGGCTCGGGCCTCGCGGTCGTCGGCTCGGCCAACCAGGACTGCCCGATCTCAAACGGCCAGGCGCCGCTGCTCGGCGTCGACGTGTGGGAGCACTCCTACTACCTCAAGTACCAGAACCGCCGCCCCGACTACATCGACGCGTGGTGGAACGTCGTGAACTGGCCGAAGGTCGCAGAGCGCTTCGCGGCGGCGTGAGCGAGCCGGGCTTGCCCGGCCCGCGGCCGCCGGCGCCGTGCGCTCGGGCCGCCCCCCGGTCGGCGGCCGGCGGGCGGGCCGGCGCGCGTCAGTTGCGAGAGAAGCGCCTGCCCGCCACGGGCGAGACGGCCTCGTCGAGCACGACGGTCGCCTCGCTCGCGCCGTTGCCTTCGGCGCCGGCGGGGGCGAGCATCGACTCGAGCACCGCGGCCGCGCCCTCGTCGTCCTCGGCCGCGGCCGCTTCCAGGGCGGCGACGCGCTCCGGGGTCATCGCCGTCGCATCCTCGTTCTCGGCCAGCCACGCGCGCGCCTCGGCGGCGGCGCGCTCGTCGCGCCGGACCTTCTTGCCGGCCGCGTAGTAGCGGTCGATCTCCTTGAACAGCTCATCGACGAGCCGCGCGGTGGGGACCTTCTTCAGCGGCTCGCCCTTGGAGTAGATCATGCCCATGTCTTTCGCGCCGGTGATGCCGAAGTCCGCGTGGCGCGCCTCGCCGATGCCGTTGACCGCGCAGCCCAGCACCGAGACCTCGATCGGGTCCTCGTAGTCTTCCAGGCGCCGCTGCACCTCGGCGACGACTGAGTCCATGTCGAACTGCAGGCGCCCGCACGTCGGGCATGCGATCAGGTCTGGGCCGCGCTCGCGCAGCTTCAGCGCCTTGAGGATCTCCCACGCGACCTTGACCTCCTCCTCGGCGTGGAAGGTGGACAGCGAGATCCGGATCGTGTCGCCGATCCCGTCCGCGAGCAGCGCGCCGAGACCCACGGCGGACTTCAGCGAGCCCGCGAGCTTGGTGCCGGCCTCGGTCACGCCGAGGTGCAGCGGGTAGGGGATCTTCTCGGCGAGCAGGCGGTTGGAGGCGATCGTGTTGGGCACCGAGGTCGACTTCATCGAGACCTTGAAGTTCTCGAAGCCCAGGCGCTCCATCAGCTGCACGGTCTCGATCGCCGCCGTCACGAGCGCCTCCACGGGGTTCTCGTACTCGAGCCGGCGCAGGTGCTTGGGCAGCGAGCCGGAGTTCACGCCGACGCGCAGCGGCGTGCCGCGCCGCCTGGCCAGCGCGATCACCTCGGCGACCTTCTCGGGGCCGCCGATGTTGCCGGGGTTCAGCCGCACGCAGTGCGCGCCCGCCTCGATCGCCTTGAGCGCGAGCGTGTGGTTGAAGTGGATGTCCGCGATCACCGGGATCGGCGACTGCGCGACGATGCTCTTCAGCGCCTCCGCGTCCTGCTCGCGCGGGACGGCCACGCGCACGATGTCCGCGCCCGCGTCCGCGACCGTGCGGATCTGCGCCATCGTCGCCTGCAGGTTGGCCGTCTCGGTCTTGGTCATCGTCTGCACCGCGACCGGCGCGCCGCCGCCGACCTTCACCGGGCCCACGTGAATCTGGCGCTCCGAGGCCATAGGCTGATTCTACGATGCAACCGCCCGAGGCCGTTTACGCGACCGCGCGCGGGCCGCTCGCGCGTCTGCTCACACCGCTCGCCTCGCCGCTTGCCGCGCGCGCCCGCGCGCGCCGCCACGAGCGCTTCTTCGCCCTCACGGGGCTGGCGCCGGGGGCGCGTGTGCTGGACGTCGGCTGCGGGACGCTCGGGCTGCGCGCGCTCGAGCCCGACCTGGACATCACCGGCGTCGACCTCGACGAGCGCCCCGGCTACCCCGGGCCGTTCGTGCGCGCGGACGCCGCCGAGCGCCTGCCGTTCGTCGACGGCGAGTTCGACCTCGTGTACTGCTCGAGCGTGATCGAGCACGTCCCCCCGGCCCGCCGGCCGGCGTTCGCCGCGGAGGTCCGGCGCGTGGGCCGCGGCTGGCTCGTGCAGACGCCCGCGCGCGCGTTCCCGATCGAGCCGCACTCGCTGCTGCCCGGCGCGCACTGGCTGCCCCCGCGCGCGCGCCGCGCCTACTGGCGCCTGGGCGCAAGCGGCGATCCCTCCGATCGGATCCGGCTGCTGGGTCGCAGCGAGCTCGAGGCCCTGTTCGGGCCCGCCCGCCCGGAGCGGCTGGGACCGCTCGTCAAGAGCTGGGTGTGCGTTCGCCGCTCCCGGGGCCGGCAGGCCCCTCTCTAAAGACAAAGATCAGTGGGCGATGCGGCTGATGTCGTTGCTCAGGCCGTTGATCACGAGGAAGATCAGCAGCACGATCCCGACCGTGCTGTAGCGGTACATCGCCGCGAGCGAGATCCGCCGCCCGCGGACCTTCTCTGCCGCGGCCCAGAGGATGTGCCCGCCGTCGAGCGGCAGGAACGGGAACAGGTTGATGACCGCGAGCACCAGCGAGATGAAGCCGAGGAACACGAGGCCGTAGCCGGCGCCCGCGGCGACCGCTTCGTGGGTGATTTCGGTGATGCCGACCACGCTGTGCAGTTCGTGGCGGACCTTCGAGCTCGTGAACGCGCGCCCGAGGTTGCCGATCATGCTCGTCGTGGCGCTCCACATCTCGTGCAGCGCCGTGCCCGCGGCGGCGAACACGCCGAAGTGTTTCGCCGCTTCGCCGAAGTCGAAGCCGACGAGCATGCGCCGGGCCTTTTCGTCGTAGCGGGGGTACACCGTCAGCGTCAGCGCGCGCCCCGCGCGCCTGACCGTCAGCGTCACCGGCGTGGCGGCCCGGCAGCCGTCCCTCAGCGCGCCGGCGCAGCGATGTTCCTCGATCGCGCGCTCGGCCGAGGCGACCGTCGCGGCGTGGCCGTCGACCGCGAGGATCCGATCGCCCGCGCGCAGGACCCCGTCGGCGGGCTCGTGGGCGATGACCCCGGCGACCGACGTCGTCGCTTCGCGCGTCTGGATCGAGGGGTTCAGCGCTTCGAGCGTGCCCACGCCGTTCAGGTTGCCGGCCGCGAGCATCACCCAGAACAGCACGAAAGCGATCAGGATGTTCACCCCCGGGCCGGCCAGGATCACGACGATCCGCTTCCACGGCGCCTGGTTGTAGTACGCGCGCCGGAGCAGGTCGGGATCCGGCGCGCCCTTCAGTTCCTCCGGGTTCATGCCCGCGATCTTCACGTAGCCGCCGAACGGGAGCGCGCCGATCGCATACTCGGTCTCGCCGCGGCGCACGCGCAGCAGCGTCGGCGGGAAGAACAGCGAGAAGCGTTCGACGCGCATGCCCACGAGCTTGGCGACGGTGAAGTGCCCGAGCTCGTGCAGCACGATCAGCGCGACGATGCCGAGGATGGTCAGGACCCAGGCCACGGGTCTCAGTTTGGCAGGCCTGCAATCGCCTCCCCGGCGGTCGCTCGCGCCTGCCGGTCCGCCGCGTACAACGTCTCGAACGAGGTCACGGGCTCGCTGCCGAGCTCGTCGAGCGTGCGCTCGATCACCTCGGGGATCTCCAGGAAGCGCAGCCGTCCGCCGAGGAACGCGTGCACGGCGATCTCGTTCGCCGCGTTCAGCACGCACGGCGCCGTGCCGCCCGCGCGCGCGGCCTCGCCGGCCAGGCGCAGGCACGGGAAGGCCTGCAGATCGACCGCTTCGAAGGTCAGCTCGCCGACCTTCGCGAGGTCCAGCGGCGCGATCGCAAGCGGCGCGCTTTCGCCGCCGTGCAGGGCGTAGGAGATCGCGACGCGCATGTCCGGCGGGCCGAGGTGCGCGAGCATCGCCCCGTCGGCGAGCTGCACGAGCCCGTGCACCAGCGACTGCGGGTGCACGACCACGTCGATCCGCTCATACGGCGTGCCGAACAGGTGGTGGGCCTCCATCAGCTCGAGGCCCTTGTTCATCAGCGTCGCCGAGTCGATCGTGATCTTGCCCCCCATCGCCCACGTCGGGTGCGCGAGCGCCTGCGCGACCGTCACCTCCTCGAGCTCTGCGCGCGTGCGCCCCCGGAACGGGCCGCCGCTCGCGGTGATCGTCAGGCGCCGCGCCGAGCCCGGCGCCAGGCCCGCGAGCAGCTGGTGCAGGGCCGTGTGCTCGGAGTCGACCGGCACGATCAGCGCGCCCGTCGCCTCGGCCAGCGCCGTCACGAGCTCGCCGCCGACGACCAGCGACTCCTTGTTCGCGAGCGCCAGGTCGATCCCCTCGCCGAGCGCCGCGACCGTCGGCCCGAGTCCCGCCGAGCCGACCAGCGCGTTCAGCACGAGCTCGGCGCCCGAGTCGATCACCAGCCGCACCAGCCCCTCGGGGCCGCCGAGCACGCGCCCGTCGGTCCACGCCTCGGCCGCGCGCGCTGCCGCGTGCGCGTCCGCCAGGGCCACCCGCTCGACGCCGTGCTCGCGCGCCTGCGCGAGCAGCTCCTCCCACGAGCGCTCCGCCGAGAGGCCCACGAGCTCGAGCTCCTCGCTGCGCTCGCACACCTCAAGCGCCTGTGTCCCGATCGATCCGGTCGAGCCGAGGATCAGCAGGCGCTTGCGGTCGGGCATACGCGCCGGAATCTAGCCGCTGACGCGGCGCGCGCCGCGACTCAGCTCAGCGGATGACCTGCGTCTGGGTCTTGCCACACAGCTCGCATTTGCGCTCGAGCACGTAGCCTTTGGCGCTGCCTTTCCCCCACGCGCGCTCCCACTCGCTCCACTTGTGTCTGTGCCAGCGCCACACGCGACCATTATCGCGGGCTGCGCGGTCGGCTCGCGCGAGGCCCGTGCGCCCGGCGCAGGCGACCGCCGCGCGCGCCGTTCGGCGAGCGCCGAGCAGCCGGGCGCTAGCGCACGTACGCCGCCCACACGTAGTAGCTGACGACCGCCGTGAACAGGATCGCGTCGAGGCGGTCGAGCGCGCCGCCGTGGGCGCCGAACAGGCCGCCCGAGTCCTTGGCGCCCGCTTCGCGCTTGACGAACGACTCGAACAGGTCGCCGACGGGCGCTGACAGCGCGACGCCGAGCCCGAGCACGAGCGCGTGCGTGCCCGGCAGCCATTCCTGGTAGCGCCCGGCGACCCACACGCCGAGGACCGCGAACAGCATCCCGAACACCAGTCCCTCCACGGTCTTGTTCGGGGAGATCGAACGCGCGAGCGGGCGCCGCCCGAACATGCGCCCGCCGAGGTACGCGCCGGTGTCGCCGAGGAACGTGCCGACCGCGATGTCGATCACGATGCCCAGGCCGTGCGGCAGGCCGCGCAGCAGCACCGCGTGCGCGAGCGCGAAGCCGATCCAATAGACCCCGAGCAGCGTCAGCGCGACCCCGCCGACCGACGGGCGGGGCGAGAGCAGCGTCAGGCCGAACACCAGCGGCAGCGCCGCGACCGCGACCAGCAGCACCTGGAACTGGTCGCCGTAGAGCGCCGCCGCGAGCAGGCCGGCGAGCGCGATGAAGCCGGCCAGGCGCGCCGGGCGCGCGCGCTCGTACATCGCGTAGAGCTCGTGCATGCACGCCGCGCCGAGCACGAACATGCCCGCCGCGAACACGAGCCCGCCTTCGATCACCAGGAACAGCGCGAGCGCGATCGCCGGGATCGCCACGAGCACGCGCGCGCCCAGGTCGGAGCCGCGCTCGTCGCGACGCCCGCGGCCGCGGGCGCGTCCCCGCCCGCCCGGCGCCCGGCGCGCCTGCCGGCTCGAGCGCCGCGCGGACAGCCTCACGGTCCGCGCGTCGTCCCCGTCGGCCCGCGCATGCGTGCGCCGTCCGAGCTCTGAGCGGTCGCTTGCCATCAGCATCCGCTCAGCGCCCGCCGAAGCGCCGGCGCCGCTCGGCGTACTCGGCGAGCGACTGTTCGAGCGCCTCGCGCGTGAAGTCCGGCCACAGCTCCTCGCGGAACACGAGCTCGGAGTAGGCCGACTGCCACAGCAGGTAGTTCGACAGGCGCCGCTCGCCGCTCGTGCGGATGATCAGGTCGGGGTCGTGCATCTCGGGCGCGTACAGGCACGCGCGGAACTCCTCCTCGGTGCTGCCGGTGAAAGCTCGTGCGGCGTCCACGATCTCCGCCCGCCCACCGTAGTTGAACGCGACGAACAGCGTGATCCGGGTGTTCGCGCGCGTGAGCTCCTCCGCCCAGCGCATCTGCTCGGCCAGGCGCTCATCCACGCCCTCGCGCCGGCCGATGAAGCGCATGCGCACGCCTTCTGAGTGCAGCTCGGGCGTCTCGCCGGCGATCCGCCGCGAGAACATGTCCATCAGCCCCTGCACCTCCGCGGGCGGGCGCGACCAGTTCTCGGTCGAGAACGAGTACACGGTGAGCTCCTCGATCCCCAGCTCGACCGCGTCGCGCAGGCGCGCCTTGACCGTGTCCGCGCCCGCGTCGTGACCGTCGTTGACCGGCACTCCCCGCGCGCGCGCCCAGCGCCCGTTGCCGTCGGTGATGATCGCGAGATAGCGAACCCGCCCGCCCACCGCGGGTTCCCGGGGGGCGGGCATCAGACTGCGAGGATCTCCTCTTCCTTGGCCTTCAGGATGCCGTCGAGCTCGGCGATGCGCGCGTCGGTCAGCTTCTGCAGCTGCGCCTCGGCGCGGTGCTCGTCGTCGGAGGACGCTTCGCCCTCGGTCTTCAGCTCGCGCAGGTGCTGCATCGTGTCGCGGCGCACGTTGCGCACCGCCACGCGTCCCTCCTCGGCGAGGTTGCGCACGACCTTCACCAGGTCGCGGCGACGCTCTTCGGTCAGTTCGGGGACGATCAGGCGCACGACGTTGCCGTCGTTCGACGGCGTCAGCCCGACGTCGGACTCGTTGATCGCCTTCTCGATCGACTTGATCGAGGACTTGTCGTAGGGCTGGACGGTCAGCAGCCGAGCTTCCGGCGCGGAGATCGTCGCGAGCTGGTTCAGCGGGGTCGGCGCGCCGTAGTAGTCGACGAGCACCCGGTCGAGCAGCGACGGGCTCGCGCGCCCCGTGCGCACCGTCGAGAACTCGTGGGTAGCCGACTCGACCGACTTGGCCATCCGCTCGGCGGCGTCCTCGAGCAGTTCGTCGATCAGGTTTTCAGTCGCCATCAGCCTCCCCTGCCGGTGTCCTCACGAGCGTTCCCACGCGCACGCCCGAGATTATCTGTGAGAGCGCGCTCTCGTCGTCCATGTTGAAGACGTTCAGCGGCATGCCGTTCTCCATGCACAGCGCCAGCGCCGTCGAGTCCATCACCCGCAGCCGCCGCTCGATCGCCTCCATGTGCGTTATCTCGGGGATGAACTGCGCGCCCGGGTCGAGCGCCGGATCGGCGCTGTACACGCCTTCGACGCCGTTCTTGGCCATCAGGATGATCTCCGCGTGGATCTCCGCCGCCCGCAGCGCCGCCGCCGTGTCCGTCGTGAAGAACGGGTTGCCCGTGCCGGCCGCGAAGATCACCACCCTGCCCTTCTCCAGGTGGCGCATCGCGCGGCGGCGGATGTAGGGCTCGGCGACCTCCGAGACGCCCAGCGCCGACTGCACGCGCGTGTCCGTGCCGATCTTCTCCAGCGCGTCCTGCAACGGCAGCGCGTTCAGGACCGTCGCCAGCATGCCCATGTAATCGGCGGTCGCACGGTCCATGCCCGCCGCCACGCCCACCATGCCGCGGTAGATGTTCCCCGCGCCCACCACGATCGCCACTTCCACGCCCTCGTCGCGCACCGCCGCCACCTGACGCGCGACCGCCGCCACGCGCTGCGGGTCGGTGCCGTACTCGAGCTCGCCCATCAGCGCCTCGCCCGAGAGCTTCAGCAGGATGCGTTTGAAGACAGGTGGCATCGGGCGGGAGCCTACCCGCTCGCTCGTTTGCCGCGCAGGCGCGTCTACTGACCGATCTGGAAGCGTGCGAACCTGCGTATCACGACGTTCTCGCCGGTGCTCGCCGTCAGCTCGTCGCGCAGCTGCTGCACGGTCTTGCTCTCGAACTTCGGGTTGTGCATCTCCTGCTCGAGCAGCACGATCGTCGCAAGCCACGCGTCGAGCTTGCCCGAGACGATTTTCTCGCGTACGTTCTCCGGCTTGTCCGCCGCCTCCTGCGCGTAGATGCGCGACTCGGCCTCGCGCAGCTCGGCGGGCACCTCCTCGCGGCTGACGTATTTGACCGTCGGCGTCGCCGCGACCTGCATCGCGACCTCGCGAGCGAAGCTCACGAAGTCATCGTTCTTGGCGACGAAGTCGGTGTTGCAGTCGACCTCGATCAGGACGCCGACCTTCGAGCCGGCGTGCACATACGCCTGGACCGTGCCCTCGGTCGCGGCGCGCTCGCCGAGGTCCTGGATCTTCTTGCCCTGCCTGACGCGGAGCAGCTCGATCGCCTTCTCGACGTCGCCCTGCGCCTCCGTGAGCGCCTTCTTGCAGTCCATCATGCCCGCGCCCGTGCGATCGCGCAGGGCCTTCACGTCCTTCGCCGCGATCTCGACAGTGCTCATGATGCGCTCGCCTCCGTGGTCGTCTTCTCGCCCGCCTGCGCCAGCGCCTCGCCCGGCGCCCGGGCGTCGGCCTGATCGGCTCGCGCCGGGGCGTCGCCGCCGGTCTGGGCGAGGACTTCGGCGTGCACCGCATCCTCGCCCTCGGTCGCGCCCTCCGCCACCGGCTCCGGCTCCTCGGAGGGGCGCAGCTCGGGATCGGCTTGCGCCTGCGCCTCGGCGTGCACGGCGTCCTCACCCTCGCCGGAGGCCCGTTCGCCGGCCTCGGTCCTCGTGGCCCGCGCCGCGGGCGCCGCCGCGGCGGGCGCGGGCGCAACCGGCGCCGCGTGCTCTGCGGGCGCAACCGGCGCCGCGTGCTCTGCCGCCTGGGCCGCCTGCGCAGCGGCGGCGGCGCGGCTGGCCGCCTCGCGCTCCGCGGCCTCCCGGGCCGCCTGCTCCTCGGCCTCGCGCGCCGCCTGCTCCTCGGCCTCGCGCCTGGCGCGCGCTTCGGCCTCCAGGCGCGCGCGTTCCTCGGCTTCCTGGCGCGCGCGTTCCTCCTGCGCGCGGAACACCGAATGGCCCTCCGAGACGACCTGCCCGATCGCCTGCGTGATCAGCGCGCACGAGCGGATCGCATCGTCGTTGCCCGGGATCACGAAGTCGATGCCGTCCGGGTCGCAGTTGGTGTCGACGAGCCCGATCACGGGAATTCGCAGGCGCTGCGCCTCCTTGACCGCGATCGCCTCGGTTTTGAGGTCGATCACGAACATCGCGTCGGGCACGCGCTGCATGTTCTTGACACCGCCGAGGTTCGCGCGCAGCTTCACCAGATCGGCCTGTGCGGCCATCCGCTCGCGCGTCGGCAGCAGCTCCAGCTGGCCCTCGGTCTCGTAGCGTTCGAGATCGTGCAGCCGGCGGATGCGCTGGTTGATCGTCTGGAAGTTCGTCAACAGGCCACCCAGCCAGCGGTGGTTGACATACGGCATCCCCGCACCCTCGGCGACGTCGCGGATCGTGTCGCGCGCCTGCTTCTTGGTGCCCACGAACAGCACCGTGCCGCCACGGTGCGCGAGCGTGCCCGCGAACTCCTGCGCCTGGGCGAGCAGCGCCTGCGTCTTGAGCAGGTCGATGATGTAGATGCCGCCGCGCTCGCCATAGATGAAGCGGCGCATCTTCGGATTCCAGCGGCGCGTCTGGTGGCCGAAGTGGACGCCGGCCTCCAGCAGCTCCGCGATGCCAACGTCAGCCACGGGCTACTCCCTTGTTTTCGGTGCTTTGAGGTTGTCCGCATGCGGAGCGCGGACCCGAAGCGCACCTTCGTGCCGGCTTCGGGCAGGGCCGCGATCCGTGGCCACGCGGGTAGAGGTGCAGATGAACCGTTCAGGATACCCGACCACCGGCTCCGCCGGCGGTGCCCGCGCGCTCCAGCGCGGCCGACAGGTCGGGCGGCAGCGGGGAGCTGAGCTCCACCCGCTCGCCCGTCAGCGGGTGCTCGAACGCCAGTCGGGTGGCGTGCAGGAACTGGCGCGAGAGGCCCAGCAGCCCCGGCGTCCCGTACTCGGGGTCTCCGCACACAGGGTGGCCGATCGCGCGCATGTGCACGCGAATCTGATGCGTGCGCCCGGTCTCCAGGCGCAGGCGCAGCAGCGTCGTCTCGCGGAGCGCGCGCTCGAGCGTGAAATGCGTCCGCGCCTCGCGCGCGCCCGCGCCGCCGACCGCCATCCGCGTGCGCACGCGCCGGTCACGCCCGACGGGCGCCTCGATCGTGCCCGAGCGCGCCGGCGGGCGTCCCTCGACCAACGCCAGGTACTCGCGCTCGACCGCGTGCCGCGCGAGCTCGGCCGCCAGCCGCCGGTGCGACTCGTCGGTGCGCGCGAGCACCAGCAGCCCCGAGGTGTCGCGGTCGAGGCGGTGCACTATTCCGCGGCGCTGCTCCCGGGTGCCGGTCTCGCCCCCCAGCAGCGGCGCGAGCAGCTGCGCGAGCGTGTCCTCGCGGTGACCGCGCGCCGGATGCACGACCACGCCGGGGCCCTTGTCCACGACGATCAGGTGCTCGTCCTCGAAGGCGATCGTGAACGGCGGGCTCGCCGGCGCGTCGCTCACGTGCGGCGCGGGCTCATCGCGTGCGCGCGCGACCGTGCATGGCGGGCGTGGTCGACCAGCACGAACAGGATCACCACGCCGAGCGTGATCGATGCGTCGGCGAGGTTGAACGGCGGCCAGCCGAGCGGCAGCTTGATGAAGTCGATCACCGAGCCGTGGCGCAGCCGGTCGACGACGTTGCCCAGCGCGCCGCCCGCGATCAGCCCCGTCGGCAGCCACGTCAACGCGCGCGTCGCGTGCAGCGCGAAGTACGCGAGCAGCACGAGCAGGGCGAAGGACACGAGCGCGGTCACCACGACGTGGTCGCCCGGGAACAGGCCGAAGGCCACGCCCCGGTTGCGCGTGTCGACGAGCTCGATGCCCGGCAGCACTTTGCGTTCTTCCCCCGGCACGATCGAGCGTTCGACCGCGCGCTTGGTCAACTGGTCGGCGGCGACCACCGCCCCGAGCACGAGCGCCGCGCGCAACCACGCGAGCGCCGCGCGGGCGCGGCGGCGCGGCGCGGCCGGCGCCTGCTCGCCGCGCGCTGGTGGGCCATCGGGCCTCTGCACCTCTCCCATCCGGCGCTCAGCCGTGGATGACGCCCTGGACGATCACCAGGTTGATGATGTACAGCGTCAGGATCGCCAGCAGCGGGCTGAGGTCGAGGCCGCCGAACCTCGGCGCCCAGCGTCGGAAGATGCGCAGGAACGGCTCGCACACGTCGCGCAGGAAGCCGAGCACGCGGTCGGTCGTGCGCGAGTACGGGGGGCGGATCCCGGCGCTGAACAGCAGGTTCACGACGATGTACACGATGATGATCAGGGTGTACACGTAGATCACCGTCGAGATGTAGTCCGCGACTTCGGTGCGCGCGCTCGCGAGGATCATCGCCCGGCGTCCCCGCCCGGCTCGAGCACCGCGTCGAGCGCGTCGCTGAACGCCCTGCGCACGCCTGCGCGCTCGAGCGCGTCCACGCCCCGCGCGGTCAGCCCGCCGGGCGAGGCGACCTCGCGGCGGACGGCCAGCGTGTCGTAGCCGCGCCGGCGCAGCAGCTCGGCCGTGCCCGCGAGCGTCTGCACGACCAGCTCCGCGCCCTGCGCCGCCGGGATGCCACGGCGCACGCCCGCGTCGACCTGCGCCTCGGCGACCAGCGCCACGTACGCCGGCGCACACGACATCAGGCCGGTGGCCACGTCGACGAGCGCGTCGTCGAGCACCACCAGCGTGCCCAGCTCGGCGAACAGCGCGGCGACGCTCGCGTCGAGCTCGCTCCCGCGATCCGCGCCTGCGCCACTGCCGGCCTGTGCGCCGGACCCGGCCGCCTGGACGACCGCCCCCTGGCGCACCTCCACGGGCAGCGAGGGGATGAAGCGGTACACCGCCCGCCCGGGGTACGCCTCGCGCAGCGCCGCCAGCGGCGTCGCCGCGAGGATCGACGCGACCGGCGTCGTGCCCGGGCCGATCTGCGCGGCCACCGACGCGAGCTGGACGGGCTTGTGGCAGAGCACCAGCAGATCCGCGCGCGCGGCCACCTCCGCGTTGCTCGCGAGCGCCTCGCCGCCCACCTCCGCCGCCAGGTTGCGCGCGCGCTGCGCGATCGGGTCCGCGCACAGCAGCGGGCGCCCCCACCCGCGCGCCAGCGCGCGAGCCATGTTCCCGCAACCGATCAGGCCTACCCGCATGTGGTGTGCAGACTAGTGGCGATTGGCGAGCGCTCCTGAGGCGCGAAAGCCGAGCCCGACAAGGACGCAGCGAGCGAAGTTGCTTCGCACATGAGCGAGCGAGGACGCAGTCAGGCGCCGGCTATCGCACCTCAGGACTGGTTGAAGAAGCCCTTCTCGATGAGCCGCGCCCGCTCCTCGGCGGAGATCTCGACGTTGCGCGGGGTCAGCATGAAGACCTTGTCGGCGATCCGCTGCATGCCGCCGTCGAGCGCGTAGGTCAGACCCGAGGCGAAGTCGATCAGGCGCTTGGACAGGTCCGTGTCGGAGCTCTGCAGGTTGAGGATCACGGGGATCGAGTCCTTGAACTTGTCCGCGATCTGCTGCGCGTCGTTGAACGACTTGGGCACGACCAGGTGCACCTGCACGTCGCCGTTGCCGCGGGCGCCCACCGGTTTGAGCACGGTCGTCACGCCGCGTCGCCCCCCGCGGGCGCCGCCCGCCTCGGCGTCGTCGTCGGCGAAGATCTCGTCGAACTCGTCGCGGCGGCGGCGCAGGCGCCGGACGTTCGGGCGCTCGCGGTAGCGGTCTTCGATCTCCGCCTCCGGTGCCGCCTGGTCGTCCTCTTCGTAGTCGTCGTGGTACTCCTCGGCGAGGCCGAAGTACACGAGTGCGCTGTGCCAGGAGTCGCGGAAAGCCATCGGATAGGTGCGTGTTCGCGCGGGGCGCCGGTTTCCCTGCTGATGCTAGTGGTTGCAGGCACGCGCTCGCGGCCCTGTGCGCGCGCGGACCCGTGCCGGCGTCGATCCCCTAAATATATATCTTCGTGCCGATTCGCACGATTGTCGCACCCTCCTCGACCGCGACCACGTAGTCCTGCGAGGTCCCCATCGACAGGTGCTCGAGGCCGTGCTCGTCCGCGAGCTCGCGCAGCGCGGCGAACCACGGGCGGCTGTCGTGCGCGTCAGCCGACAGCGGCGGCATCGTCATCAGCCCCGCGACCGGCAGCGGGCAGCCGGCGACGTACGCGCCGATCTGCTCGGGCGCGATCCCCGCCTTGCCCGGCTCGCCCGCGACGTTCACCTCGAGCAGCACGCGCAGCCCCGGACGCGCGAGCTGCGCGTGGCGGGCGAGCTCGCGCAGCGCCGACTCGGAGGCGAGTGAGTGGATCAGGCGCACGTGCGGCACGATCGCGCGCACGCGCCTGCTCTGCAGCTGGCCGATGAAGTCCCATTCGAACAGCTCCCCGTGCGCCGCGACCTTCTCCTGCAGGTCCTGCGCGCGGTTCTCGCCGACCAGCCGCACCCCCGCCTGCGCCAGCACCGGCAGCTCGCCCACCGCCACGTACTTCGTCGCCGCCAGGATCTCAACCTCGCCCCCGCCGCGCGCCAGGCCACGCGAGCGCGCGCGCGCGCCCGCCTGCTCGACCCGGTCGCGCACGCGCTCGAGGTTCGCGCGCACGACCTCGGCGCGCAGGCCCGTGATCAGCTCAGCCACGCGATCCCCGCCTGGCGTCCCGCGCGCTCGCCTTCGCGCCTGTGCGAGAAGAACCGCGCGTCGCAGATCGTGCACGCGTCCACGTCGCGCACCTCGCGCACGCCCGCCGCCAGCAGCCGCTCGCGCGCGATCGCGCGCAGGTCGATGCGTGCGCGCTCGCGCCGCCCTTCCCGAGCCTCGGCGCGGCCTTCGACGAAGCCCCCCGCGAACGCCGAGCGGACCTCGGCTCCCACCTCATAGCAGCACGCGCCCGCGCCCGGCCCGACGATCGCGAGCAGCCGCCGCCCTCCGGAGAGCTCGCGCAGCGCCCGCACCCCCCGCTCGAGCACGCCCGCGGCCAGACCGCGCCAGCCGGCGTGCAGCATCGCGACCGCGCCCGTGCAGCCGATCGCCACCGGCAGGCAGTCGGCGCACATGACCATCGCGCCCACCTCGCGCAGGCTCGTCGCGTGGCCGTCCGCGTCGATCGCCAGCGGCGTTCCACCCGCGCCCGCTACTCGCTCGATCACGTGCACGTCCGCGCCGTGCACCTGTGCGCCCGCGCACAACCAGCGCACCCCCAGCCGCTCGCACAGCTGCGCGCGGTGCTCCAGGCCGCGCTCGGCGCCCGCGCCCGCGCCCGTCGACAGGTTGCCCGCGGCGCGCGTCGTGAACAGCACGCGCCCGCCTCCCGGCAGCTCCAGAACCGCTTCCGCGCCGGACGGCGCGAGCGCCGCCTCGCCGGCCGCGCTCATCGCGCGCTCTCCAGCGCCGCGCTCAGCTCCGCCTCGCGTCCGTCGCCGTCGAGCTCGCCGTCGAGCTTGCGCAGCAACGCGGACTCCAGCCGGCGGCGAATCTCCGGGCCCTCGGGGACGCCCGCCGCGAGCAGGTCCTCGCCGGTGATCAGCAAGCCCACGCCGCACAGCCTCGACAGCCACTCGCCCGCCGCCGCGCTCGCGCGTGGGGCGCGATCGCGGGTCTGGCCCCACGCGCCCGCCAGGGCCACGCCCTCGGGCGACATCCGCTCGACCGCCGCGTAGATCTGCGAGGGCGCGAGGGCGCGCGCGAGCCGCTCGGCGCCCGCCCGCGCGCCGCTCGCCGCCCGCATCGCCAGGTCGCGGTCGCCGGCGGGGAACTCGAGGTCGTTGAGCAGCGTGTACACCCCGCCCGCCACCTCCACTTCCACGTCCCCGGCGCCCAAGATCGAGGCGAGCAGCGCCGCGAGCAGCAGCAGCTGGGCCCGCGGCGAGCGGCTCGCGCCGTCGGGCTCGGCGTCTGGGTCGCCGTCGCCGTCCGCCGCGCCCAGCAGCGCCAGCGCCGCGCGCGCTAGCGCGGCGTCGAAGCGCAGCTGGGGGTGAAGCGCCCGCAGCAGGCCCCACCGCTCGATCGCGTCCAGCGCGCCCGGGGCGTCGGCTTCGCCGAGCGCCAGCCGCAGCTCGCTGCCGATGCGCGCGCGCGAGACGCTCGCTGGCGTCGCCGCGGCCACCGCCGCGGCGGCCAGCTCGGCGGTGTGCGGCTCGACGTCAAAGGCAAGCCGCGCCTGGTAGCGCGCCAGGCGCCACAGGCGCGTGGGGTCATCGACGAAGCTGCGCTCGTACAGCGCCCGCAGGCGCCCCGCCGCGAGGTCATCGACGGCGTGCTTCGCGCCGTGCAGCGCGCCGCGGCTGGGGCCGCCGAGCACGACCGCGATCGCGTTGACCGTGAAGTCCCGGCGCGCGAGGTCCTGCTCGAGGCTCCCTTCGCGCACCTGCGGCAGCGCGCCCGGCGCCGGGTAGGACTCGGCGCGGCGCGCCGCGATGTCGATCCGTCGCCGCCGTCCGACACCACCCTCGCGCCACTCGACGAGCGCCGTGCCGAAGCGCTCGTGCGCCCTCACCGTCCCCCCGAGCGCCCCCGCGAGCTGCCCCGCCAGCGACCCCGCCTCACCGGCGAGGACCACGTCGAGCTCGCGCGGCTCGCGTCCGAGCAGCAGATCGCGAACCGCCCCGCCCACGAGCGCGACGTCCTCGCGGCCCTCGCACAGGGCCAGCAGCTGGCGGCCGCCGGGGCGCGCGGCGAGCGCCTCGAGCACGCGCTCCCCGCTCATCACGTCACGCGCACGGGAATCCCCGCCGCTGCCAGGTGCGCCTTGGCCTGCGCGACGGTGTGGCGGCCGTAGTGGAAGATCGACGCGCACAGCACCGCGTCGGCGCCCGCGGCGAGCGCCTGCGCGAGGTGCGCGAGCTCGCCGGCGCCGCCCGAGGCGATCACCGGCACGCCGACCGCTTGGCTGACCGCGCGCGTGAGCGCCAGGTCATAGCCCTCGCTCGTGCCGTCGCGGTCGATGCTCGTCAACAGGATCTCCCCCGCGCCGCGCTCGGCCGCCTCGCGCGCCCACGCGACGACGTCGCGTCCGGTCGGCTCGCGCCCGCCAGCGAGATACGCCTCCCAGGTCCTCGCCGGGCGCTGCCGGGCCTTGGCGTCGATCGCGAGCACCACGCACTGCGCGCCGAACACCTCGGCGAGCTCGTCGAGCAGCTGCGGGCGCGCCAGCGCGGCGGAGTTGACCGAGACCTTGTCGGCGCCCGCGTCGAGCACCGCCTGCGCGTCGGCTATCGAGCGAATCCCGCCGCCGATCGTGAACGGCACGAACACCTCGTCGGCGGTCTGGCGGGCGAGCTTGGCGATCGTCTCGCGCTTCTCGTGCGTGGCCGTGATGTCCAGGAACACGACCTCGTCGGCGCCCTCGCGGTCGTAGTGCGCGGCCAGCTCGACCGGGTCGCCGGCGTCGCGGATGTCGATGAATTCGACGCCCTTGACCACGCGCCCGGCGTCCACGTCCAAACAGGGGATCACCCGCTTGTAGTGCACGCGCTCACCGTAGCGTGAGGGCGTCCTTGGCTTGCGCGACCGTGAAGCGCCGCTCGTACAGCGCCGTGCCGACGATCACGCCGTCGAGGCCGTCGAGCGCGAGCTCGCCGCGCACGCGCGCGAGCTCGCGCAGGTGCGCGAGCGTGCCGATCCCGCCGGAGACGATCACGCTGCCCTCCCCCGCCGCCGCCGCCCGCGCCACCCACGCGACCTCCTCGCGGTTGGCGCCGTCGAGCATGCCGTCGTGGTCGATGTTCGTGAACACGAAGTCACGCGCGCCGAGCTCGCGCAAGGCCGCGAACGCCTCGCGGGCGGGCGTGTCGGTGCTGTGCAGCCAGCCGTGCGTCGCGACGCGCCCGGCGCGCACGTCCACGCCCACGAGCACCCGCTCGGCCCCGTGCGCGTCGAGCGCCGCGCGCAGCACGTCAGGATCGGTGAACGCGACCGTGCCGAGGATCACGCGCGCGGCGCCCGCGGACAGCGCGCGCGCGACCGCGCCGGGCGAGCGCAGGCCGCCGCCGTACTGCACGGGCACGCCCGCCCCGGCGGCCAGCCGCCGCAGCTGCCCGAGGTTGACCGGCTCGCCGCGCTTGGCGCCGTCGAGGTCGACCACGTGCAGGTACTCGGCGCCGGCGCTCACCCACGTGCGCGCCGCCGACAGCGGGTCCTCGTCGTAGACCTTCTTGGCCTCGAAGTCGCCCCGTACCAGGCGCACGGCGCTGCCGCCGAGGACGTCTATCGCCGGGTACAGCCTCACGCGACCGGCGTCGCGGCGGCGATGCAGATGCGCGCGAAGTTCGCCAGCAGGCGCAACCCGGCGGCGGAGGACTTCTCGGGGTGAAACTGGACGCCGTAGAAGGAGCCGTGGGCGACGGCGCTCGCGAACGGGGCGCCGTACTCGGCGCTGCCGAGCACGTCCTCGTCGTTCGCGGGGACCGGCGCGAAGGAGTGCACGTGATAGAACGCGCAGCGCTCGGGCAGCTCGGCGAGCAGCGGCGAGCGCGGGTCGCGGAAGCCGACCTCGTTCCAGCCGATGTGCGGCAGCTTCAGCCCGCCGGCGTCCAGCCGGCGCACCTCGCCGGCGACGATGCCCAGCCCGGGCGCCCCGCCCAGCTCGCTCGAGGAGTCGAACGCGAGCTGCATGCCCAGGCAGATGCCGAGCACCGGCGTGCCCGCGCGCACGCGCTCGCGCAGCAGCTCGTCGAGCCCGAGCTCGCGCAGGCGCTGCATTCCCCGCGGGAACGCGCCGACGCCCGGGACGACCAGGCCGGCGGCGGCGCGCAGCGGCGCGTGCTCGCTGCTGACCAGCGCGTCCGCGCCGACGTGCTCGAGCGCCTTCTCCACGGAGCGGCGGTTGCCCATCCCGTAGTCGACCACCGCGATCTCCACGCTCATGTGGTGAGCGTCCCCTTGGTGCTCGGCACGCCCGTCTCGGTGGGGTCGATCGCGACCGCCTGGCGCAGCGCGCGCGCGAACGCCTTGAACGCGGCCTCGATCATGTGGTGGGCGTTGCTGCCGGCTTCGACGCGCAGGTGCAGCGTGAGCTTGGCGGCGTTGGCGAGCGCGCGGAAGAACTCCTCGGTGAGCTCGTGCTCGAAGCCGCCCGTAGCGCCCGGCGGGAGCTCGGCCTCGAACAGCGTGAACGGGCGCCCGGAGACGTCGATCGCGCAGCTCGCGCGCGCCTCGTCCATCGGCACGACGGCCGCGCCATAGCGGGCGATGCCCGCGCGCTGCGCGAGCGCGCGGTCGAGCGCCTGGCCGAGCACGATCGCGGTGTCCTCGGCGGTGTGGTGGGAGCCGGTTTGCAGATCGCCGCTGACGGACAGCTCGAGGTCGATGCGCGCGTGGCGCGCGAGCAGGTCGAGCATGTGGTCGAGAAAGCCCACGCCGGTGCTGCGCGTGCCCGCGCCGGAGCCTTCGAGGGCGAGGGTCAGGTGGACGTCGGTCTCGGCGGTCTTGCGCTCGATGCTCGCCGTGCGGCTCATCGCTGGGGATTCTCGCGCACGCGCGCGAGCATCGACTCGGCGTGCACCTCGAAGCCCTCGGCGCGGGCGATCGGCGCGCCGGCGGCCGCGAGCACGCTCGCGCCGGCGCCGACGTGCACCTGCGCCATCGTGCGGCGGAAGTGGCGCGGCGAGAGCGTCGAGGCAAAGCGCGCCGCGCCGGCCGTCGGCAGCACGTGGTTCGAGCCGGCGACGTAGTCGCCGAACGCGGTCGCGCTCTCCAGGCCGACGAACAGGCAGCCGGCGCAGCGGATCTTGGGCGCGAGCGCTTCCATGTCGGCGCCCATCAGCTGCAGGTGCTCGGGCGCGAACGCGTTGGCGAGCGCCGCCGCCTCGCGCGCGCCCGCGACTTCGACGATCGCGAACGCGGCGTCGCCGACCGTCGGGCGCTCGAGCACCAGTCTTTCCAAATAGGAGGCGATCGCGTCGCACGCCGGCGCCGAGGGGCACACCGCGGCCACGAGGCTGCCCTCGCCGTGCTCGGCCTGGGCGAGCATGTCGAGCGCCGCCAGGCGCAGCCCGTGCTCGCCCGCGTTCTCGGAGATCGCGACCAGCAGGTCGCTCGGGCCGGCGAAGCCGTCGATCCCGACGTGCGCGGCGAGCTGGTGCTTGGCCTCCTGCACGTACAGGTTGCCCGGGCCGACGATCACATCGACCCGCTGCACGGTCTCGGTCCCGTACGCGAGCGCGGCGATCGCCTGGGCGCCGCCCATCCGGTACACGCGCTCGACGCCGCACAGCCGGCAGGTGCCGAGGATCGCCGGGTCGATCTGCCCGTCCAGGCCCGGCGGCGCGCACACCGCGACGTCGAGGACCCCGGCCGAGCGGGCGGTGACGACGCCCATGACGACCGTGCTCGGGTACGGGGCGCGCCCGCCGGGCACGTACACGGCGGCGGACGCGACCGGGATCTCGCGCAGCACGATCCGCTGCCCCTGGGGGAGCTCGACGGCCGTGTCGCGCGCGACGCCCGCGTCGGCGACGAGCGCGATGTTCACGATCGCGACCTGCAGCCCGGCGATCAGCTCGAGCGGCAGGCGTTTGATCGCCTCGTCGAGCTCCTCGGGCGCGACGCGCAGCGGGCGCGGGTCGCCGCCGCCGGTGTCCAGGCGACGGGTGTAATCGAGGACCGCGGCGTCGCCGCGGGCGCGCACCGCCGCGATGATCTCGCCGACGGGCGCCGCGACCGAGGAGCCGTCGGGCACGAGCGCGCGCAGGTGGGCGCCGGCGCCGGCCGCTCCGCCCAGGCGCTGCACGTCGGCTGCGCTGAGACGCTCGATGCGCATCCGCCCGCTCGCCTCGCTCAGGCGCTCGAGAGCAGGTCGGGCGCCTCCGGCGCGCTGCGTCCGCGGGCCCCGGGCGGGAGCTCGCGCAGGCGCCCGAGCAGCGAGTCGATGGCCGGCGCCTTGAGCTTGTGGGCGACGCGGTTGGCGATCAGCCGGGCGGTGCACACCGCGATCTCCTCGCGCACGACGAGGTTGTTCTCGCGCAGCGTCGTGCCGGTGGCGGTCAGGTCGACGATCGCCTCGACCATCCCGGTCAGCGGCGCGAGCTCGACCGAGCCCTTGACCTCGACGATCTCCGCCTGCCTGCCCGTCTCCTCGAGATAGCGCGCCGCGATCCGCGGGTACTTGGTGGCGACGCGCATCACGCCCAGATGGCGCAGGGCGGCGAGCGCCGGGTCCGGCCCGGCCTTGCTGGCGAGCACCATCACGCAGCGCCCGTAGCCGAGGTCGAGCAGCTCGTAGACCTCGCGCGCGCCCGCACCGGGACCGGATGCCGGCCCTCCCTGCTCGAGCAGCACGTCCTTGCCGGTCACGCCCAGGTCGGCGGCGCCGGCCTCCACGTAGGTGGGAACGTCCGAGGGACGCATGGTGATCACGCCGACCTCCTCGAACAGCAGCTTGCGATCGTTGCTGCGCAGCTCGGCGGTGTCGATGCCGAGCGCGGCGAGCAGGTCGACGGTCCGGTCGAACAGCGCCCCCCGCGGGACGGCGATCGTGAGGCCGTGCAGGGCGCTCACCGGTCATCCTCGTTGTAGCCGGCGGATGCCGGGAGAGCGCTTTCGAGGCGTGGGCGGACGGCCGCGTCGACGCCCGCGTTTGCGAGCAGCGCTCCGGTGCCGCGCCGCTCGCCCGCGAGCGCCATGTGCAGGCGGTCCACGCCGAGGGCGAAGCCGACCGCCGGGAGGTTGCGCCCGAAGCGCCCGAGCAGCTCGTCGTAGCGCCCGCCGCCGCCGATCGGGGCGCCGAGCGCCGGGTCGTAGACGTCGAACACGGCGCCCGTGTAGTAGCCGATGTTGCGCACGAGGCCGAGGTCGAACAGCACGCGCTCGGCGACGCCCGGCTCGAGCAGCTCGTGGACCAGGCGCAGGCCGGTGACGGCCTCCTCGGCCTCGGCGGGCGTGTCCGTGAGGATCTCGGGCCCGCCGCGACGCTGGGGGACGTCGAGCAGCAGCTGTGCGGCCTCGCCGGAGATCCCGACCTCGGCGAGCCCGTGCTCGAGCCCGACGAAGTCGCGCAGAACGAGCGACTCGAGCAGGCCCGCGCGCGCGGCCGCGGGGACCTCGAGGCTGGCCATCAGCGCGGGGAACAGCGAGGCGTCGCCGAGGCCGACGCGGTAGTCCTGCAGGCCGGTCGCGTCGAGCGCGTGGCAGAGCACGGTCAACGCCTGCGCCGTGCCGTGCGGAGCGGGGTCGCCGATCAGCTCGATGCCTGCCTGCAGCAGCTCGCGCGGCTGCCCGCGCTGGGGGCGCACGCCGCGGTAGCAGTGCGCGAAGTAGCAGAAGCGCAGCGGCGGCTCGCTGGCGGCGTAGCGCGTGGCGACGACGCGCGCGATCGGCACGGTCATGTCCGAGCGCAGCACGAGCACGGCGCCGCTCTCGTCGTATACGCGATATGCGGGTCTCGCGTCGGCCATGTCGGCGCGCGCGAGCACGGACTCGTACTCGAGCGCCGGCGTGTACAGCTCGCCGTAGCCGTGGCGCTCGAACACGCCGCGCAGCGTGTCGGTGATCGCGCGCACCTCGCGCGTCTCTTCGGGGAGCACGTCGCGCGTGCCGCTCGGAATCGGGTGGATCATGGGACCCGAGATTACGCGTGAACCGCGAGCTTACGCGTGGACGGGCTCGGTGGCGACGCGCTCGATGCGTGCCCCGAGCTCGCGCAGGCGCTCGTCGATGCGCTCGTAGCCGCGATCGATCTGGCGGATGTTGCCGATCTCGCTGCGGCCCTCGGCGCACAAAGCGGCGAGCAGCATCGCCATGCCAGCGCGGATGTCCGGCGACTCGACGCGCTCGCCGCGCAGGCGTCGCGGCCCGGTGACGATCGCTCGGTGTGGGTCGCACATGACGATGTCCGCGCCCATCAGGATCAGCTTGTCGGTGAAGATCAGGCGGTTCTCGAACAACCACTCGTGCACGAGGATCGAGCCGTGCGCCTGGGTCGCGAGCGCGACCGCGATCGAGGTCAGGTCCGCGGGGAACGCCGGCCACGGCCCGTCCTGGATCTTGCTCTTGTACTCGCCGACGTCGGCCTTGATCACGAGCTTCTGGTCGCCGGGCACGACGACGTCGTTGCCATGCAGCTCCGAGCGCAGGCCCACGCGTTCGAACACCAGGCGGATCATGCGCAGGTCGCTCGGCACGGTGTCCTTGATCCGCAGCTCGCCGCCGGTGACGCCCGCGAGCGCCATGAAGCTGCCGATCTCGATGTGGTCGGGGGCGACGTCGTGTTCGCAGCCGTGCAGGCGCTCGGCGCCGTTGACCGTGATCAGGTTCGAGCCGATCCCCTGGATGTCGGCGCCCATCTTGACGAGCATCCGCGCGAGGTCCTGGACGTGCGGCTCGCACGCGGCGTTGCCGATGATCGTCGTGCCCGGGATCAGCGCGGCGGCCATCAACGCGTTCTCGGTGGCCATCACCGATGACTCGTCCATGAACACGTCGCTCGGGCGCAGCCCGCGCGGGGCGTCGAGCACGATCTCTCGCGCGCAGTCGGTGAGCGCGCCCATCGCGCGGAACGCGTCGAGGTGCGGGTCCAGGCGCCGGCGCCCGATCACGTCGCCGCCGGGCGGCGGCATCACCGCCCGCCCGAGCCGCGCGAGCAGCGGGCCGGCGAGCAGGAACGAGGCCCTGATCGACTCGGCGAGCTCGGGATCGATCTCGGTCTGGGCGAGGCCCGCGGCGCACAGCGCGATCTCGTTGGGGCCGCGCCAGGCGGCGCTGACGCCGACCGCGAGGAGGATCTCGATCATCGCGTCGACGTCGCGAATGCGCGGCACGTTGCGCACGAGCACCTCCTCGTCGGTGAGGATGCTCGCGGCGAGGATCGGCAGCGCACCGTTCTTGTTCCCCGCCGGGACCATCGTTCCCGACAGCGCAACGCCGCCTTCGATCACGAACTTCTCCATGAGCTTTCGGCGTCTGCCGCCGGTCAACGAGGACCCACCCGCCCCACCGGTCAGACGCCTGGCAAGCGTAACAGCCATCTACGCAGTGGAGTTCGAGGGCGCGCGCCGGGCCCCTGCACGGCCTCCAAGGCGGGTGCATCGGGTCTGCGCAACGAGCGAGGCTGGACGACGATGCAACTCCGGTTGCAGCCTTCGGCGTATGTTTTTGGCTCTAGGAAGCCGATTTCGGTGGTCGCAAGAGCGCACGTACACACGTTCGCACGCGGTCCGTCCGAGAGCCCGCCTAGCTTACGAACACATGTTCTGTCCACCCCGCACAAAGCTTGCACAGCGCGCAGTCGCTGCGCTGCGTCTGGCTCGCTCGTTCCTCTTGCTCGAGGGCGACTGTCCGGTCGACTGGGAGGTCGACGAGGACGAGCCGAGAAGGCCGGCGCACGCGCATCGAGCGCCGCTGCGCAGCCGGCGCCCAGCGCGCCGGCCGGGCGCCCCGGCGCCGGCCTGCCACGTGTGCCTGTCTCCCGTGGAGCGCCGAGGGACGCTCCGCTCGCGTGCATCCGCACGTCCGGAGCAGGCCCCGGGCGGGTCGGCGGGCGCCGGGGAGACGTGCGAGCCGAGGCGTCGCAGCGGCGCTCGCCGGGGCTAGCCGGCCGCCGGCGCAGCTGAGCCCGGCGCTCCGGGCGAGCGTTTTCGGCGCCGGCCGCGCTCGCGTCGCGCTCAGTCTCCCATTACGCGCACGACTTCCGGCTCGATGCGGACGATCACGCGCTGTTCGCCGGGCTGGCGGAAGGGATACTCGTCTTTGCCGAGGTACTTCTTGGCCATCGCGTCGATGTGCTCGTCGGCGCCCTCGTGTGTGCGCTCGGCCACTTTGCCGCGAACCTCGAGGTATTCGTAGGGGTTCTCCATGTTCGGCACGGCGAGCGTGACGCGCGGGTCGCGTTCGAGGTTGCGCAGCCAGGCGCGTCCCTGGGCGGTGTTGAGCGCCGGTTTGCCGTCCTGCACGTCGACCCACACGGGGCACGCGTGGATCGTGCCGTCGGCCCGGACGCTCGAGACGGTGCAGAAGTTCTTGCCCTTCAACAGCTCCTCGGCCCTGCCTTCGATCTTCACGCTCATCGCGAAAGCCTTTCTGGTCGTGGTCGTGGTTTTCCGATCACGATAGTCGCCCGGGCGACGCTCACCGGACGTTAGAACGACCCCGAGCCGCCTCGTGGGCGGCTCACCTGATCGAAAGAACCGGCGGCGTCCTACTCTCCCAGGCCCTTGCGAGCCAAGTACCATCGGCGCTGAGGGGCTTAACTGCTCTGTTCGGAATGGGAAGAGGTGTTTCCCCCTCGCCAAAGCCACCGGAAAACGACGAAAGACCACGCCCCCGCGGTCCCTCAAAACTGCACAGCGCCACAGCGGGTGTCACGCTCCTTGCGGAGCAAAGAAATCCGTCAAGCCCTCGACCCATTAGTACCGGTCTCCTTCGCGCGTCGCCGCACTTCCAGATCCGGCCTATCAACCTGGTGGTCTACCAGGGGTCTTACTCCCTCGAGGGGATGGGAGAGCTCATCTTGAGGCCGGCTTCCCGCTTAGATGCTTTCAGCGGTTATCCGATCCACACGTAGCTAGCCTGCTATGCCCTTGGCAGGACAACAGATACACCAGAGGTGCGTTCATCCCGGTCCTCTCGTA
>DATJTT010000009.1:0-105818 GCA_035503075.1 Solirubrobacteraceae bacterium | reverse complement strand
CCTCGCTTGGCTCCCGCGTGTCAGACGGGGGGACTGCGATTCCTCGAGGCCGCTTTTTGAGTTTTAGGGGGCCGGCCTGAGGGCCGGCCTCGCGGGGTCGCGGGACGGCTCGGTCCGCGCGCCCCGCAATCCAAGCTGCTCCAAATTAGCCGAGACGCTTGGAGTGCTGCTAAGCTCCCAGATTCTAGGACGGTCGCGACTACGTCCACTGGGACAAGCTGCGTCATCTCAGGCCGCCGGCCGACCTGAGCCACGAGGAGTGGTGGCTGCTGATCAAGTGGGGCCGCCGGCGGCCCCGCCGGGCGATGCTACTCACGGATCCGTCGGGGCGGCACTCGTCGAGTACCTATCCATCTCTCGCATCCTCCGCAGCGCCCCCGGGAAGTACTCCCGGTCATTCCTCATGACGGAGACCGACGGGCTCGACGCGACGTACTTCATCGTCTATCAGCTCGAGGTCATCCAGCGCGCTGTCGAACAACTGCACGACTGTCTACGTCAGAAGATCGAGGACGTGCGCGATGTCGAACAACTGCTCAAGGGCTCAGACCAGTTCAACCACAGACAATTCGCCCTGCTTGGAAAGGCCCTACGCGACCCCGATGCCACCTTCACATTCCAGACCCCCGCCGCTAGCCATGGCGTTACTCACGAGACGGCACGCGCCGATCTCCTTCCCGCTCGTGGATATGGGATTCCTCAACCAACGGCGCCAGGGACGGCGCTACGTCTTCATGGCCCCTGCGGATTTGCCCCGAGCCCTCGAGGCGACCCATTAGCTGCGGCCGGGTGCGCCGCCAGCAGCTCTGAGCTCTGGCGCGTTAGCGCTCAGTCGCTGGGTTTGGCGCCGGTCCAGTCGACCGCGACCGGCGCCAGCGCCAGCAGCTGGGCCCACGTGGCGGCTTCCACCACGCCGCTCGGCGCGATCCCGTGCGCGCTCTGGAAGGACTCGACGTCGGCGAGCGTCTGCGAGCCGAAGATGCCGGTGGTTTCCTGAGTGGGGATCGCGCTGGCGAGGTGCTCCTGCATCCACAGCACAGCATCGCCCGTGTTGCCTTTGCCAAGTTCCGGCCAGGTCGTGTTTGGCGTGACGCTGGTGAGCGGCGCGAGCGGCGCAGCCAAGGTGGTCCACTGGCTCGCGCCCGTTTCCTGCCAGTCCCAGAAGGACACGCCCGGCGAGCCGTAGTCGACTGCCTCCTCGCGGAAGCGCAGGAGTTCTTCGGATGAAACGTGTTCGAAGGTCTGGCCGAGCGGGAAGATCGGGCGCCCGTAGATGCGGTTGGCGATGAACGTGTTCGCGTACACGGTGTCGACCGACTGGCCGATGTCGTGCCAGTACATCTGCGGCACGTCGTATTGCGCTCCTCCGGGACCGAGGAACACGGAGTATGGGAAGGACGGGTGCTCGAACACGTACGGGAAGGAGGCGAGCCCGAGCGGGTAGTTGGGACCGATCTTCGCGCGCAGGTTATCGATGTAGGTCTGCGCGGCGGCGTAGCGGCCTTCGTATTCGCCCTCGGCGTCGATCACCAGGCAGTCGGCGCCGTCGGCCACGGCCTCGGCGCCGAGCGCCGCCTCACCGGTCGGTTCGGTGCCGTACACGAACTGCCACGCGCACACTTTCAGCCCGTTGGCGTGCAGTTCGGCGACCAGCTGCGGGGTGAACTGGCTCCAGAAGTTGGTCGGGCCGTCGGAGCTCTTGATGAACAGCGTCGTGACGTCCGCCGCGTGCGCCTGCGCGACGATCGAGGCGAGGTTGCCGCCGTCGGAGTCGCTCACATACCAGATCCACATGCCCTGGCCTTCGAACGCGGTGCCCGCGACCGCGCTTGCGCTCGCCGGCGGGTCCTTGGGCGCGGGCGGGTGCAGCGCGTGGGCGTACACGTAGATCGGGCCGTAGGAGCTCGTGTAGCGCCCGTCGCCGAGCAGGATCATGATGTGCCCCGAGTGCGCCGCCTTGGGCACCTCGACGAGCATCCCGGAGCTCGTCTTGCGCAGGTGCGCCAGCGGGGAGGCGCTGCTGATGTGCGCGCTCGGCGGCTTGTTCGGGGCGGTCGGGAAGACGACCGCCATCCCCGCCTTCAGGCCCACGCCCGTCAGCTCCAGATCGCCGTGCAGGGAGACCTGATGCGGGTTGCCGCTGCAATCGGGGTAGGGCACGCAGCTGGCGCTCGTTATGCGCACGCTGAGCACGTGCGGTGATGGCTTGGCCTTCTGCTGGCTGGTCCGCTTCGCGGTTGCTCCCCCGCTCTTGCTCGGGGAGGACCCGCCGCTGCCGGTGGTGCGCGCGCTCGCTGACGATCCGCCGCTCTTGGTCGTCGAGGCGCCCGCGGCGGCCCCGCCGGCCGAGGTGCCGCCGGCGCCGGCCGCGTACGCGGCCCGCGCGTGGCTGAGCAGCAGAGCGAGCGCGAATACGAGCGCCAGAGGTAGGGCGAGCGCCACGGAACAGAACCTCGATCGCTTGTCGGCAACTGGGCTCGCCAAGACGTCTACTCCCTTCGCGCAAAACCACCCTCAGACCGGCTCGGCGCACTGTGCGCCCGCGCGCCCGGTCGGCGGCCTCCCGACGTTATCGGTTATGGGTTGGCAAACCGGACTATGTCACGGAAGTTGCGCTCGCGCGACGCCGACGGCTCGAGCGCCCCGTCGTGGTGTCCGGTGCAACGGAAATTGCACGCCGGCCAGCCGCGCTCAGCCCCAGCGAAAGCCCGTCGCGCCGGGCGCGGGGGACAGCGGGCTCGAGGGCAGGCCGGGTGGGGGCTCCGGCAGGTTGAAGCCGGTGGGGGCGACGTCGTTGGGGGCGGCGGCGTGGAACAGCGAGGCGAGGTACTGGTTCTGGCCGCGTCCGACGCCGAGCTCGAACTGGCCGCCGCCGTAGCAGCCGATGCCGCGCGCCGCGCAGTAGTCGTAGGTGTCGAGCAGGTTGCGCAGCCCGCCCAGGCGCGAGGGCTTGACGTTGACCATCCGCGGCGGGTACGGGAGCGCCTGGACGTCGGCGATCGAGTGGATCGGGGCGTCCCACGAGAAGCGCTCACGGTAGGGCGCCAGCACCGCGTCGGTCTCGGCAGTGAGCGCCGGGTCCTCGATCCACGCCTGTGGGAACGCCTCGGCGACGCGCAGGTAGAGCACCGGGTCCGCGGGCTGGTCGACGATCGAGCCCGCGTAGTAGCCCTTGAAGTCCACCGAGTCGACCGCGCCGGTGGCGCGGAGCTCGGCGATCAGCCGCTCGTCCCAGGAGCTCGTCGGATCGAGCTTGAAGCGCAGCGTGGGGTACGCGTCGAGGCGCTCGCGGATCGGCCGCATCGAGGGCGGCTCGCCGAGGCGCAGCGAGACGACGAAGCGAACCGGTTGGGGGGCGCGCGCGAGCGCCCGATGCAGGGGCAGCCCCGCCTGGCGCAGCGCGAGGTCGAGCGCAGCGGACTCGAACGCCCAAGCGCGGTAGCGGATTGAGACCTCGCGCTGCGGGGGCTCGGGGAACAGCTGCAGCTCGGCGAGGCGCGCACAGAAGGACGCGAGCGTGAAGCGCCCCGACAGCTGCAGCTTCGACCCGGCCGGAGCACCGTCGCCGAAGGCCGCGGTGAAGATGTCGTGATCGACGGCGTCGTAGGTGACGTCCTCGCCGAGACCCTCCTCGCCTGCGCCGCGCAGGCGCACTACGGTGCTCTTGCGCTCGAACTCGCTTGACACGGTCGCGTGCAGCGGCTCGAGCGCGTAGTCCTCGATCTCCACCGCGAGCGAGGCAAGCGCCTCCCAGGTGCTCACCCGCCGGCCTCGCGTTCCAGGCGCGCGACGAGCTCGTCGAGGCGCAGCTCTTCGAGCGCGTCGCCGACCGCCGCCAGCTGGCTCGCGCACAGCTCGATCAGCACCTTGCCCTCGCCGACGAGCGCGAGCGTCTCATCGAGGCTCGCCTCGCCCGAGTCGAGCCGGCGGATGATCTCCTCGACGCGCGCGGCGGCCGCCTCGTAGCTGAGCGGCTCGGTCTCGCTCATCGCTCGCGCACGCTCGCCGGCAGCGTGCCGTCGGCGAAGCGCAGCCTCAGCTCGCCCGCCGTGCGAGCGTCCGCGGCGGTGAGGACCGCGTGCCCCTCGCTTGTGTGCACGAGCGCGTAGCCGCGTTCGAGCGTCCGCTGCGGATCGTGTCCGGCGAGCGCTAGCGCGAGCTGCGTGAGCTCCCGCGGGCGCCGCTCGCGACAGTCGCGCAACGAGGAGGCGGCCTTGCGCCGGAGCACGACCGCGCGGCGCTCGGTCAGCTGACGCTCGGCGTGCGCACGCCTGCGGGAGGCCGCCCGGATCTCACGCAGCTGCTGGTGCAGGCGCGTGCGCTGGCGCTCGAGCTGCGTGGCGGGCGCGCGCGAAAGGGTGGCGAGCAGGCGCGCACGCGTGAGCACCGCCCGGCGGGCGTGGTCGCGCAGGCGCGCGGCCGCGGCCGCCTGCGCCGCGCGGGCCCGGGCGCAGTCGACGCCGACCGCCGCTTCGGCGGCATGGGTGGGCGTGGAGCAGCTGACGGCGGCCACGTCGTCGAGCAGCGTGCGGTCGGTGTGATGCCCTACGGACGCGATCACGGGTACGCCGAGCAGGGCGACAGTCCGACAGAGCGTCTCATCGCAGAAGCACAGCAGGTCGGCCAGCGACCCGCCTCCGCGTGCGACGATCGCGACGTCCACCTGCACGACGCCCGCGAGCTCGCCGAGCGCCCTGACGATCGCGGGCGCCGCGTGGCGATCCTGGACGGGCGCGAACGCCCACACCAGGCGCCCCGCCCAGCCCCGGCGTGCGAGCGCCGCGAGCACGTCGCCGCGCGCCTTGCCGCCCTCGCCCGTGACGACCCCGATCGTGCCTGGCAGCGCCGGCCTCGGCAGGCGCTTCTGCGTCTCGAGCAGGCCCTCGGCGTCGAGCTGGCGGCGCAGGCGCTCGATCCGCGCCAGCAGGTCGCCGTCGCCGGCGAGCCGCAGATCGAGCACGGTGAACGAGAAGCCGGGCGAGGATGTGGCGCTGCCCCCGTAGTAGTCGCAGCCGCCGGCGACCACCACCTGCATGCCCTCGGTGGGGGCGCCCGTGCGCGCGAGGATCGCCTCCCAGTCCGCGCGCCAGACCGCGCACGGGATCGCGCCGGTCGCGTCGCGCAGCTCGAAGTACACGCGCGCGCGTGAAGGACGCAGGTTGACGAGCTCGCCCATCAGCTGGACGCGGGCGAACGAGCGCAGCTTGGAGCGCAGCGCGCCGGCGTACTCGCCGACCGGGAAGGGGCCGGGCAGGGCGCTGTCGGGGATGCCCGCGGCGACGGGCGGCGTGCGGCGTGCTGAGCTGGCCACGAGACGCAGGATAGGCGCTAGCATCGACGGCGATGCGGCGCGACGAGTCCCGGCCCGAGCACTGACGAGCGCCGTGACCAAGCGCAACCCCGGGCGGCGCGCACGCTCCCGCAAGCGCAGGCCCAGCCCCGAGGAGCGGCGCGAGCCGCCGAGCGGCGCCGGTGCGGTCGCGCGTGCGCCCCAGCGCCGCGTCGGCGTGTTCAGCGATTTGAAGGCCGCGGGCGAGCGTCCGCCGCCCCCGTGGCATCCGCTGCCCCTGTCCGAGCTGCTGATCCTGGTCGGGGTGATCGGCGCGGTTGTCGCCTGGATCAGGGGCTATCAGAACAACGTCGCCCTGCTCGGCGCGGGCATCGGCGCGGTCGTGGTCGGCACGATCGAGGTCTCGCTGCGCGAGCACCTGAGCGGCTTTCGCCCACACACGGGGATGCTCGCCGCGATCCCGGCGATCATCTTTCACACGGCCGTCGTGCTGATCGTGCTGGGCGCAAACGGCCGTGCGCCGCAGTGGCTGTTCTATGGGCTGCTCCCGATCGATGCGGCGCTCGTGGCGATCGGTTACAAGCTGCTGCGCGCCCGCTACGTGGACGCCCGGCGCGCGCGGACGGCGCTGAGCGGTCGCTGAACGGTCGCCGGGCTTCCCGGCAGACGCTCAGGGCTCGAGCGGCGCGGGGCGCTCGAGCGTCAGCGACGGCAGCGGTCGCTCGCCCTCGGCGGCGCCCTCGCCCCGCGTCTCGCCGTCGAAGCCCAGCCTTTGCAGGCGCGCGATCTCGCGCTCGCCTTCCAGGCGAGCGGGGTGATCGGCGGGCAGGCCGGCGATCAGGTTGGCGATGCGGTTGCGCAGCTGCAGCGCGAAGTGCGGAGTGGACGCCCCCATCAGCTGGCGCACGTCCTCGACGGTCACCTCGTGGCTGCTGTGCTTGCGGCTCAGGCGGCGGGGGTCCTCGGCTTGACTCATCTCGGTGTCGTCGCGTCTGTCTGGGGGTCGGTCATTCCGCTTGCGCCGCTAGAGGTTCTTCGGTGGTCTGCGCGCGTGGCGCGATCTCGAGCATGGAGTCGATTTCTACCTGGCTGACGGTGGAGATCGCCCGTTCGCCGCCGATCAGCCAGCCGTGATTGTAGGCGCCGCGCACCGCCGGGAACTGCGGGTTCGAGTAGCCGGGCTGGATGTCGGACAGGTAGCGCGCGAGCGCCGGAGGCACTTCGGTGGCGCTCGCGAGCAGCAGCAGCGGGGCGAACTCGCCGGTCGCTGACAGCAGCGCCGCCGCGGGCGCGTCGAGCGGCCGGCCGAGGTTTGCGAACACGAGCCCGTGCCCGGGTTCTTTGACCCCCCAGCCGAAGGTGCCGTCGGTGAAGCGCGCGACTTCGATCGCGTTCTGCACGGCCGCCCGGCTGACGCTCGAGCCGGCGGGCGTCGAGCCGCTCGGGATCACGGCGACGTGGCCGAGACGCCGCAGCTCCGCAAGCGCGCGATGGCCCACGGCGGCGGCGTCGATCACATAGATCGAGGGGCCGTGCATGCCGGCGAGCGCGGCGGCGGTGGCCGCCGGCACGCCTGCGCGGCTCACGAACAGGATCGGGGCGCCGCTCTGTGCGGCGAGCCCCGCGGCGGGCATCGCGAGCGCCGGGCGGGCGTTTTCGCCGAGCACGATCGCAGCAGCCGGGGCGTGGCCGCCGTCGAGCGTCAGCGCGAGCCGCTCGATCGCGGCGGCGGTGTCCGCTGGCGTGCCGACGGGCACCGTGTGCGTCCGATAGCCGGGGGGCGTCGCGGAGGTGCCGATCTCGATGACCTGGGCTCCGGCGAGGCCTGCGACTCCCGACGGGTGCATCGCTTCGAGCGTTTCGCGGCTGACGGCGGGCAGCGTTTCGCCTTCGCTGTACAGGATCGGAGCTCCGGTGGGCGCGCCGGCGAGCACGGACGCGGCGAGCGCGGCGGGCCAGTCGTGCTCGTCTAGGAGCACGGCCGCCGCCGGGCGCGAAGCGGCGGTCAGGCCGGGGTAGACTGCGCGCGCGACCGCGGCGGCGTCGGAGGCGACGTCCGCGCCTCCCAGGCGCGTGGTGTTGCGCGTGGCCACGCTCACGGCCCCCTGGGCGGCGACCGGCGCGAGCTCGGATGGGCTGCCCGCCCGCCCGGCGACGCCGGTCTGTTGCGGGCCGGTCTTGCCGCACCCGCCGAGCGCGCAGAGCGCCACGCAGAGCGCGAGCGCTGCGAGCAGCGGTCGTGGCGCGAGGATCGGCACGCATTGACCCTAGCGATCGCACCGGGGAGTTCTCGAGGCACCCGAAAAACCCGTTATTTGCGGGAAAAGCTGCGAAAAGCTGTGCACGCGCGGCAAGCGTCATTGCAGTCTGCTAGCGTGCCCGCGCGAACGCCGAGTCCTTGACCAGATGTCAAGGAACGGGGGACCCAAGTTGTTGGGGCGAATCCCGCGGTGAGACCGTGAGAAGCGCAGGCTCTTTCAGCGCTAGCCCGTCAGCTAACCCCGCAGGCCGACGAAAGAGGTTGTTGACGTGTGGATTCGCAGTAGTTGTGCGCTTCTCGCTAGCCTGACGATCGCAGCTGCGGGTGCCTGCAGCGCATTCGCGAACGGGACCGGCGGGGTGGCTGTCGTTGAACCGGCGCACACGCCCAGCACGACGACGCCGACGGTCCATGCGCCGGTCACTGCGAAGACTTCCAACATCGCCTACAAGGGCCCTGTCTACGAGAAGACGCCGACCGGCGAAGTCGTCCCCTACGCGCCGCCCGCGGCGGCGAGCGACACGACCGGCACGGCCGCCAGCGTCACCGGTGGCGCTGCGCCGAGCGAACCGGAAGCGAGCGACCTTGCGACGAGCATCCCCAGCGAACTGACGACCGGCGACGGCATGACCTCCGCGAAAGGCCCGACGCTGCGACCGGAGCTGCTGGTCCCGGGGACGACCGCGCGCTTCATCGACGGCATCGCCGCCGCCCCCGAGGGAGCTCCGGCGGTCGTCCAGGAGATCATCTGGGCGGGCAATGAGCTGATCGGCTTGCCCTACATCTACGGTGGCGGCCACGGCTCGTTCATCTCGCCCGGCTATGACTGCTCGGGGACGGTGTCCTTCGCGCTTCACGGCGCGAACCTGCTGGTGTCCCCGGAGGACTCCTCCGAATTCGAGGCCTTTGGGGCGCGCGGGGACGGACGCTGGGTGACCGTCTTCGCGAACGCCGGCCATGCGTACATGACGGTTGCGGGGCTGCGTCTGGACACGAGCCCCGCGGAAGACCCCTCCAACCTGGAGGGCCCCCGCTGGCGCCCGCTGCGCCAGACGAACGCGGGATTCGTGGTCCGCCACCCCGTTGGGCTCTGAGTCACGGCCGCCCGGGGGGCTCCGTGGCGCTCTCGCCGCTGCGCTTGTGCCTCGCGAGCGGACGCCGGCGCGCACCGGCTCTCGCAGCGCGTGCGGGGGCTCGCGGTCGGCTACGCTAGGCGTGTGGGCCGAGCTCAGGTCGGTCGCCCCTCAGAACAGCAATAGGAGGTCCAGATGGCCGGCTTGACCGGGCGCATGTCTACGGTAGTGAAGGCGAAAGTCTCGAAGCTCCTCGATAAAGCGGAAGACCCCGCCGAGACGCTCGACTACAGCTACCAAAAGCAGGTCGAACAGCTGCAGAACGTCAAGAAGGGCATCGCCGATGTGGTGACCGCCAAGAAGCGCCTGCAGATGCAGGAGAGCGGCCTGCAGCAGAACGTCGTCAAGCTCGACACGCAGGCCCGCCAGGCGCTCGCGGCCGGCAACGAAGCACTGGCGAAGACCGCGCTCGAACGCAAGAACGTCGCGCAGACGGAGCTGCAGACGCTCGACACGCAGGTCACGGAACTGGAAGAACAGCAGCAGAAGCTGACCGACTCAGAGCAGAAGCTGCGCGCGAAGATCGAATCGTTTCGCACCAAGAAGGAGGTCATCAAGGCGCAGTACTCGGCGGCCGAAGCGCAGGTGCGGATCTCCGAGGCCGCGACGGGGGTCGGCGAGCAGATGGCCGACGTGGGCCTGGCGATGCAGCGTGCGGTGGACAAGACCGAAAACATGCGCGCGCGCGCCGACGCCGTCTCCGAGCTTGAAGCGGCGGGCACCTTCGAAGACCTCACCCAGCTGGGCGGCGGCGAAGACGACATCGATCGCCAGCTCAAGCAGCTCTCGAGTGCTCCGGCGGTCGAGGACGACCTCGCGAAAATGAAGGCCGAACTAGGATCGGGTCCCCAGCAAGCCGCGCCGGCGCCGCAGATCTCGGCTCCGGCGCCCGGCGAGGAGCAGCCGGGCGAGGGAGGCGAGCCCGCGGGCGCCGAGCAGCCGGGCCAGAGCGGCGGTCAGGAATGATCGTCCGGATATCGGGCGAGGGGCAGTATCGGCTCGACGACGCGGATGCGCCGCGGCTGGACGAGCTCGAGGGCCAGGTCGTCGCGATCGTCGAGCGCGGCAGCGAAGACGGCTTCTTGGACGCGCTCAAGGGACTGCTCGACTATGTCCGCTCACACGGCACGCCGCTCGCCGACGACGAGCTCGAGGGCTCGGACGTGATCCTGCCGCCGAGCGACGTGAGCTTCGACGAAGCCGCAAAGGACTTCACGGGCGAGGGGCTGATCCCGGACTAGCGCCAGGCGCACGGCGCGCGCGCTTACCCGGGCCGCGATCGCGGTACGCGCGGACCTTCGCGCGATTGCCGCACACGGCCATCTCGCACCAGACTCCCGAGCGGTTGCGCGAGCGATCGTAGAACGCCCACTGACAGCCGGGGGCGCGGCAGGCCTTGACGCGCCGCCAGGAGCCGTCCTCGCGCGCGCGCACGACCGGGACGAGCAGCTGCGCGAGGGCGCCGGCAGGGCCGCCCGTGCGCGGGAGCAGGCTGACCGACCCGCTCGGCGTGAAGTGCACGACGAGATCGCCGCGTCGTGCGGCGCGCTCGAGCTCGGCGCCGGCGTCCTCGTCCGCCGCCTCGTGGGAGTTCGCCAGCATCAGGGCGCGTAGCGCCTCGCGTAGTCGCAGCGCGTCCAGCCGGTCGGTCTCGCTGGGGATCCGCGCACCGGGCCTCAGCAGCTGTCGCTCGCGAAGCCACGCATCGAGCTCGCGCGGCGTCGACAGCGCATCGGTGTCGGCGTCGATGTCGAGCGTGTTCACAAAATCGATCACCAGATCGAGGGCGTGAGGGGCAGGCAGGTCGATCGTATTTGACACCACTGAAGCACTTTGATAGGTTACGACACCAGCTATCCTCTAACGGAGGTGACACACCGATGCTATCGCAACGAATCGAGGTCGCCGGCGGTGAGAGCTTCTTGCTCGACTACCAGCGCCGCGTCGCACGAGCGCTCGCCCCTGGTTGGGTGACGCGGATCGCAGCGCGCCTGCGCGCGCCGTCCCTGGATCGCGCGCTGATATCGGGCGCAGACCCGGCCAGCTCTCAGCTGCTTGCCGCGCGCAGCGCGCAGTTGACCTCGGCGAGCAGTCGTGGGCTGATCGCCGACGGGCTGGAGCGGCTGATCGGAGCCGCGCAGGGGCCGCGCACGCGCTGGCGGGCGGTCTCCCGCGGCAGATCGGTGCTCGACAACGCCACCGAGCTGCGCGAGCTGGCCACGCTGCTGCGCAGCCGGCGTCCGATATACGCACGCGGCATGGCGGTCCTCAACGAGTTGCTCACGGACGGGACCGGTCCGGCGTACGCGGGCGAGCGCGAGGATCTCGCAAGCATGCTCGGCCGGGCTCGCACCACGCTGGTCAGTCCGTGCTGAGGCCGGGCTCGCAGCACGCCGGTCAGTCCACGCCGAGGCGCGAGACGCTCAGATCGGGATCCCCCACATCGGGAACCATCGCTCGAGTTCGGGCTCGATCGGCAGTTCCGAGCCCATCTGCGCCTTCAGCTGCAGCTCGCGCTCGGTCGAGCGTTCGCTCGAGCCCGTGGGAACGAACGGGTACCAGCAGCCGCGCTTGTAGTTGTAGATGAAGTAGAGCCGTCGTTTCTGCGCGTCCTGGAAGGCGAACACCGCGCACAGCAGCCGCTCGCCGTGCCCGGCGGTCTCGATCGAGCCGGACACCGCGTTGATGCCCACCGCGAGGTCTTCCACGCTGGGCGTGCCGGGGGGGTTGCGCAGCACCATCCAGCGGTAGCCGTAGCTGTCGTCCTCGGTGGAGACCGTCGTGCCGCTCTCGCCGCCGGTGGCGGTGACGACTTCTTCCATTTCGCGCAGCGTCGCTTCGAACTCGCTCGTGGCCAGCGCCTGGAAGACGATCGCCGCGGCGCCCGCCGGCTCGATCTGGTGCTCGCTCTGCAGCGTGATGTACGCGGTGGTGATCGCGAACAGCTTGTCCGGCGCCGGACCCTTGACGGTATGGCGCCCGGTGAGCACGTCGCGCAGGCCCACGGTTCTAGGCGGCGCTCTGCAGCTGGGACTCCAGCCGCTCGAGCGCGGCCAGGCGCTTCTCCAGCGGCGGGTGGTCGGCGAAGATGTTCATCATCGAGCGCTTCGTACGCGCGGGCAGGATGAAGAAGGCGCTCATGCCCTCCGCCTTGCGCAGGTCCTGCGTGGGCACGCGCTCCATGGTGCCGCTGATCTTCAACAGCGCCGAGGCGAGCGCGCTCGGGCGGCCGGTGAGAACGGCCGAACCGCGATCGGCCGCGTACTCGCGATAGCGCGAGAGCGCCCGCAGCAGCAGGAAGGAGATCGCGTATACGAGCACGGACACGAGCAGGATGATCATGATGTCCTCCTCCTCGTCGCGGCCTCGCCCGTAGCCGCCGCCGAAGCCGCCGCCGAAGAACAGCGCGAACTGGGCGATCATCGAGGCGAGCGTTGCGAAGAAGCTCGCGAGCGTCATGACCATCACGTCGCGGTTGATCACGTGCGTGAGCTCGTGCGCCATCACGCCTTCGAGCTCGGCGGGCGAGAGCAGCTGCATGATCCCCCGGGTGGCGCACACGGTCGTGTTCTTCTTCGATTTGCCCATCGCGCACGCGTTCGGCATCGACGTTTCGATGACAGCGACTTTTGGCTTGGGCAGGTCGGCCTGCACGCACAGGCGTTCGACGATTGCGTGCAGCTCGGGCTCCTGCGCGGGCGTCACCTCTTTGACGCCCATCGAGGCCATCGCGATCTTGTCCGAGCCGAAGAACTGCAACATGAGCAGCAGGACGGCGACGAGGATGATCACGCCGGCGCCGGCGCCGGCGGCGAACAGCACGCCGATGAACACCACGTACACGAGCCCGAGCAGGAACAGCGTGAGCAGCATCCGCGCCTGCAGGCCGGTGTCTTTGCCGAAGTTCGATCGTCTGCTCGCCATGCGCTGATTCTCGCAGACCGAGCTAACGCTGCCCTGAAGTTCGCACGCAAGACGCGATAATCAGGACGATGGCCACGGGCACACATCTCTCTTCCGCGTTTCCGCTGGGCAGCCGCGTGAATGAGCGCGGCCGCTTGGAGGTGGGCGGCTGCGACACGATCGAGCTGGCCAGGGAGTTCGGCACGCCCGCGTACGTGGTCGCCGAGGACGACCTGCGCGCGCGCGCGCAGGCGTTCGTGCAGGCGGGCCGCGAGGCGGGCCAGGAGGACTTCCACGTGCTGTTCGCGTCCAAGGCGTTCCCGTGCACGGCGGTGCTGTCGCTGTTCGCGCAGGAGGGGCTGTGGTGCGACGTGGCCTCCGGCGGGGAGCTTCACCTGGCGCTGAACGCGGGCTTCGCGCCGGAGCGGATCGTGATGCACGGCAACGCGAAGTCCGGTGCGGAGCTGCGCATGGCGCTCGCGCACGGCGTGGGGCTGATCGTCGTGGACAACCTCGATGAGATAGAGCGGCTCGCGTCGCTGGTGGCCGAGCGTGGCGGGGGAGAGGGCGCCGGGCGCGCCAGCGAGCAGGCGGTGCTCGTGCGCGTCACCCCGGACGTGCGCGGGGAGACGCACGAGAAGATCTCGACCGGCCAGGCGGACTCGAAGTTCGGCTTCGCGCTGGCGCAGGCGGGCGAGGCGATCGCGCGCGTGCACGACGCCGAGGGGCTGTCGCTGCGCGGGCTGCACGCGCACGTCGGCTCGCAGCTGCTGACGCTCGAGCCGTTCGAGCGCGCGGCGGCGGAGCTCGCGCAGCTGGGCGACTTCCCGGTGTGGGACCTCGGCGGCGGCTTGGGCGTGCGCTACACCGAGAGCCAGCCGGAGCCGCCGAGCATCGAGGAGTATGTGGCGACGGTCGTGGCGGCCGCGCACGCGCACGGCACCGGCCGCGAGCGGCGCCTTCTGATCGAGCCGGGCAGGGCGCTGTGCGCGAACGCGTGCGTGACGCTGTATGAGGTGCAGAGCGTCAAGCAGAACGTGTCGCGCTGGGTGGCGGTCGACGGCGGCATGTCGGACAACCTGCGCCCGATGCTCTACGGCGCCCCGTACGAGGCCCAGGTCGCGGACCGCTTCCCCGTACCGGGACGATGCGGCGGCACGACCGCGTGCGTGCTCGCGGGCAAGCACTGCGAGTCGGGGGACGTGATCGTGCGCCATGCGCTGCTCGACGACCCCCGCCCGGGCGATGTGATCGTCACGCCCGCGACCGGCGCGTACGGCTATGCGATGGCCAACAACTACAACGGCGTGCCGCGAGCGCCGGTGGTTTTCTGCCGCGAGGGCGATGCACGCGTGGTGGTCAGGCGCGAGCGCTACGAGGACCTGACCGCGCGCGATGTGCGCTAGCGCGCCGCACGCAGCTCGCGCCGGCGTTGCGCCCGCGGGCGCGGCCCCGCCGTTCCGTCTCGGCCTGCTCGGTCACGGGACGGTCGGCGGCGCGTTCGAGGTGCTGCTCGGGGAACGCGCAGATGAGATCGAGCGCTTCAACGGCCAGCGGCCGGTGATCACGGGTGTGCTGACGCGCTCGCGCGGCGAGTTCGAGGAGATCCTCGCGGGCGCGGACCTGGTGGTCGAGCTGATGGGCGGGCTGGAGCCGGCGCGCGGCTACCTGTTGCGCGCGATGCGCGCGGGCAAGGACGTGGTGAGCGCCAACAAGCAGCTGCTCTCCCAGCACGGCGAGGAGCTGTTCGAGACCGCTCGCGAGCACGGCGTGCGCCTGCGCTTCGAGGCGGCCGTCGCGGGCGCCGTGCCGGTCGTGCGGGTGCTCGAGGAATCGCTGTCGGCGACTCCGATCGAGCGCATCCACGGGATCGTGAACGGCACGACCAACTTCATCCTCACCGAGATGAGCGCCGGCTGCAGCTACGCGGACGCGCTCGCCCGGGCGCAGCGCAGCGGCTACGCGGAGGCCGACCCGAGCGACGACGTCAGCGGGCGCGACGCGGCGGCGAAGATGGCGATCCTCGCACGCCTGGCGTTCGGCTCGCCGGTGCATCTCGACGACGTGGTCTACGAAGGCATCGAGAACCTGCACGGCGACGACCTTCAGTTCGCGCGCGAGCTCGGTCTCGGCTTGAAGCTGATCGGCACAGCCGAGCGGCGTGACGGTGGCGTCTCGGTGCGGGTGCACCCCGTGTTCCTGTACGGCGGCCATCCGCTGGCGTCGGTCGTCGGCCCGTTCAACGCCGTGACCGTCGAATCGGAGGCGATCACCGAGATCACGATGTCGGGCCCGGGGGCCGGCGGGCGCCAGACGGCGAGCGCGGTGCTCGGCGACGTGGTCAGCGTGATGACCGGCGGCGCGCGCCCGCCGGCGCCGCCGCTCGCGCTGCCGCTGATCGAGGACGTCGAGAGCGCGTTCTACCTGCACCTGGACGTCGCCGACCACCCGGGCGTGCTCGCGGCGGTGACCCAGGCGCTCGGCGAGCAGGAGGTTTCCATAAAGTCCGTCGTGCAGCGAGGGCTCGGCGAGAACGCCCGCCTGGTGATGGTCACCCACCCGGTGCGCGAGTCGCGGATGCGCGCGGCCGTCCAGCGGGTCGCGGCATTCGACTTCGTGCGCTCTGCGCCACGGACAATTCGCGTGATCGAAGAGGAGTTCATATGAGTGAGACCAGCCAACGGATCCTGCCGACGGTCGAAGGAGCGGCGTTCTCGGGCGTGCACGTGCCGCTGATCGAGCGCTACCACGAGCGGCTGCCGTTCGAGCCGGGCGATCCGCTGGTGAGCCTGCAAGAGGGCTCGACGCCGCTGTTGCGCGCGCCGCTGATCTCCGAGATGGTGGGCGCGTCCGTGCGGCTGAAGCTCGAGGGCGCCAACCCGACGGGCTCGTTCAAGGATCGGGGGATGACGTGCGCGGTGTCGGCTGCGGTGCGCGAAGGCGCCAAGGCGGTGATCTGCGCCTCCACGGGAAACACGGCGGCGAGCGCCGCGGCGTATGCGGCGCGCGCGGGGATCACGTGCGCGGTGATCGTGCCCGAGGGCAAGATCGCGCAGGGCAAGCTCGCGCAGACGCTGATTCACGGCGCACGCGTGATCGCGCTGCAGGGGAACTTCGACCAGGCGCTGACGCTCGTGCGCGAGCTGACGGACATGCACCCGATCGTGCTCGTGAACTCGGTCAACGAGTTCCGCGTCGAAGGCCAGAAGACGGCGGCGTTCGAGATCCACGAGGCGCTCGAGGGCGAGCTCGAGGCGCTGTGCATCCCGGTGGGCAACGCCGGCAACATCACCTCCTACTGGCGCGGCTTTCGCGAGGTGGGGATGGCGCCGAGGATGTTCGGCTTTCAAGCCGAGGGCGCGGCGCCGCTGGTGCTCGGTCATCCGGTCGAGCACCCGGAAACGGTCGCGAGCGCGATCCGCATCGGCAACCCGGTGCGGTGGGAGGAGGCGATGGCGGCCGCGACCGACTCGCGCGGCTCGGTCAGGATCGTGAGCGACAGCGAGATCCTCGCCGCCTTCAGGCTGCTCGCGTCCAAGGAAGGCATGTTCTGCGAGCCCGCGTCGGCGGCGTCGGTCGCGGGCCTGCTCAAGTACGGCGCGGAAGGCGCCGAGACGGTCGTGTGCGTGCTGACGGGCCGCGGCCTGAAGGACCCGGAGACGGCGATCGCGCACAACGACGGCAGGGTGATCCCGTGCCCCGTCGAGCTCGAGCCGATCGAAGAAGCGGTCCTCGGTGATCCGTAAGCGCGTCGTGCGCGTGCCCGCGTCCTCGGCGAACCTGGGTCCGGGCTTTGACTGCATGGCGGCGGCGCTCGCGCTCGAGCTGGAGCTGGAAGTGCAGGAGACGGGCAGCTTCGCGGTGGAGACCGAGCTGGCGGTCGCGAGGGACCGCCAGAACCTCTGCGTGCGCGCGTTCGAGCGGCTGCATCCGGCGGACGCGTTCACGTTCACGATCTCATCGAGCATCCCGCTGTCCGGCGGTCTGGGTTCGAGTGCGGCGGCGATCGTAGCCGGCCTGATGGCCGCCGACCACCTGTTCGAGCTCGACGCCGACCTGCTGGGAGTCGCGAGCGAGCTCGAGGGCCATCCCGACAACGTCGCGGCGGCGCTGTGCGGCGGCTTCGTCGTGTGCGCGGACGGCCGGGCGGTGAGGTTCGAGCCGCCGACCGGCCTCGAGGCGCTGGCGGTCGTGCCGGAGCAGGCGGTGCGCACGCGTGCGGCGCGCGCTGCGTTGCCGGCGCAGGTGCCGATGCAGGACGCGGTGTTCAACGTCGCGCACGCCGCGATGCTGACGCTCGGCCTCGCCAAAGGGGACTGGGATCTGCTCGCGCGCGGCCTGCACGATCGACTGCACCAGCGCCAACGCGCGGACCTGTTCCCGCGCTCGTTCGAGCTGGCCTGCCGCGCGCGCGAGCTGGGAGCGCTGGGGGCGACGATCTCCGGCGCCGGGCCGACGGTGCTCATGTGGTGCTTCTACGAGCAGACGGGCGCGGTCGCGGAGGCGCTCAGCGCCGAGATCGAGGGCTGGGCGAGTGTGCTGCGTGTGCCGTTCGAGACCCAGGGCGCCTACGTCGATGCGCTGTAGCGGCGCACGGGGCGTGCGCCGGGCGCGCGCCCCGCGGGGCGTGCGCGGGGCGCGCGCAGCGAGTCGGTCCGTCCCGCCCCGGGCGGGCGCGCCGAGCCGCTCTGCGGCGTGATCGGCGAGCGCGCTAGCGAGACGCGCTTCGGGCCAGCTGGGCGAGCCGTTCGCTGGCGCCGTCGAGCCCCCGCAGGCGCTCGAGCACTTCGGCGGCCAGCCCCAGGTAGTCGGCGCCGAGGTCCGGACGGTGATCGAGGATCGAGCGCGCCCGCTCGGCGGACTCGGCGTAGGCGATGGACGTGCGGATCACCGAGTCGAACACCTGCTCCCCGAAGCGCTCCTTCAGCGACGCGAGCGCCTCGCGCGAGTGCACGGTGCGCATGTCGGCGAGGTTGAGCAGCACCCCGAGCAGCGCCAGCTGCGGATTGAGGCTGTCGCGCGCGAGCTCGACGACCTCCATCGCCTGCTCGACCCCCTGCAGCGCGAAGTACTGCGCCTCGGCGGTGATCAGCGCGTGGTCGGCGGCGACGAGCGCGTTGACGGTCAGCAGGCCGAGCGACGGCGGGCAGTCGATCAGGATCACCTCGTACTCGTCGCTCAGCTTCGCCAGCGCGCGCCTGAGCGTGAGCTCGCGACCCATCTTGCCGCCCAGCGTCAGCTCGGCCTCGGCGAGGCTGAGGTTCGCGGGGATCATGTCCTCGTGGACCGCCGCCGACGCGTCCGCGCGCCCGGCGAGCACGTCGGCGATCGTCGGCTCGACCTCCGGAGGCAAGTCGAAATAGTCCGACAGGTTTCCCTGGGGATCGAGGTCGATCGCGAGCGTGCGCACGCCGCTGCGGCGCAGCACGTCGGTGAGGGTGCGCACGGCGGTCGTCTTGCCGGTGCCGCCCTTCTGCGAGAGCACAGCGATCGTGTGAGCCATCTGCACGCGATACTACGCGGCCCCGGCGGCCTGCGGCGCGACCCGTGCCGTACGCAGCTCGCCCGCGGCCGGACCCTTGCGCGTGGGCGATACTACGTGGCCCCGGCGGCCTGCGGCGCGACCCGTGCCGTACGCAGCTCGCCCGCGGCCGGACCCTTGCGCGTGGGCGGGATTGCGGGCCGCGCTGCTCGCTCTAACCGACGGGGTCCAGCGAGCTCGCCTGCGGGCGCGCGTCCAGCGCGTCTGGGCTGGGTGGCACGGTCAGGAACGCGAGGCGATAGCGCCCGACGATGATCTCGTCGCCGTCCTTGAGCACCTTGCCGTCGACGCGCGAGCCGTTGACGAACACGCCGTTGAGGCTGCGATCGTCGAGCAGTCGCACCCCGTCCGGGTGGCGCACGATCAGCGCGTGCCGGCGCGAGACGGTCGGGTCGTCGAAGCGCACGTCCGCCGCGAGGCTTCGCCCGATGCGCGTCCACTCCCGGGTGAGGGCCACGGTACGCAGCTCGCCGCCTTCCTCGTAGCAGAGGTACTCGCCGGGCTGATCGATCCGCTCGCGGGCGCGCGCGAGGCGGGCGTCGAGCTCGGGCGAAGGGCTCAGCACGAGCCCTCCGTCGCCCGCCGGCTCACCGGCCGCACGCGGCCCCGCGGGGATGCGCTCGGTGCTGAACAGCGAGGCGCGGACGAACTCCCTGCTGCCGCACCTGGGACAGTCGGAGAGCACGTCGGAGCCGTTGAGGGTCAGCGCATAGTCGCAGCGCGCACACCGGAATGAGCCCGCCCCGACAAAGGTGCCCGAAGTAAGTGAGTCCATTTGGTGCTCCTCCCTGTGACCTGCTGCCGGGTGTCGCCGCCGCTCGGACTGGCCAGCGCCTCGGGGGAAACTCGTTGCGATCATAACAAGATTGTCAAGCGTCATATAAGGTTCTGGATAGCGGAATGACCGGGATGGGTTATCGGCTGCTATGGGTGCATCGCACCACCGCCGCGACGTCGCCGCGACGCACCAGGACCGGAGTCCGGATGACTCGGCCGAGCTCGCGAACAGCCCGCGAACGATCGAGTCCAAACCCTCCTCCGCTCCTGCGGTCTGAGGTTACCCGTCGCGGGGCTCGGGCAAACGCCGCCCGCGAAGCTGCAGCGGAAGGATCGGCGATCGACGCGACGAACCCATGGGCATCGTGTCATCGCCCGCGACCCACGTCGAAGAGCTCGAGCGCGTGCTGCTGCAGCGTGGCGTCGGCGCCCTCGAGGCAAGCCGCGATCGCTGCGTCGACTGCGGGCGCACGCCGCTGACGGGCGAGCAGGTGCACCTGTATACGGGAGCGCAGCACGCGATCGTGTGCGAGCTTTGCCGCTGGCGTCACCGCGACGCGCCGGCCGCGAGCGAGCTCGTGAGGCATTGCGAGCACGGCCACGCGGTGCGCCTGACCCTTCGCGTCAGCGACCGGCGCGCCGCCTGAGCGCGTCGCGAGGGCGCGCCGCCGGTGAGCGGCACGCGGGCGGGGCTCAATAGACTTTGCGAGCCCGATGGACCCGGTGACCGTCTCGATCGTCGTATCCGCCCCGCGCGAGCAGGTGTTCGACTACCTGCAGGACATCGCCAACCATCCCGAGTTCACCGACCACTACCTCGTCGACTGGCACCTGACGAGGATCGACTCGGTGGGCGCGGGCGCAGGCGCCCGCTTTCGCGTGAAGGCGCCAGTCAACCGCTTCAGCTGGGGCGATGTGACGTTCGCCGAGGTGCACCACCCGCACAAGATCGTCGAGATCGGGCGCATGGGCAAGAACAATCGGATCCGTACGCTCGGAGTCTACGAGCTCGATCCCGCGGCCGGAGGGTCCACGCGCGTGCGCTTCACGATCCAGACGCGGCCCGCGACCCTTTCGGACCGGCTCATGGAGAGCGTCGGCGGGCGCGGGTGGGTGCGGCGAAAGAACCAGCGCGCGATGCACCGCCTGCGGGAAATCCTCGAGCAGGGAGAGGCGCGCGGGGGGCGCGTAACGGTGGCGGGCGGGTAGACTGCCGCGGCGTCCGATGCTCAGCCGCCTGCGCAAGCTCCCCCTCGTCCTGGCCGCGCCCGCGGCCGCGCTCGCGCTGGCCGGGTGCGGGAGCTCGCATACGCGCATCAGCACCGGCACCTACGCGGGCGAGGCGGGAGCGAGCGCGCCCTACCTGTACGTGGGGCCGCTGATCTACGAGGTCCAGATCTCGCGCGAGTTGAACCCGGCCAACAGCGAAGACGCGAGCTACCTGCAGGGCCTGACCCCCGCGGAGCGCAAGCTCGAACCGGGCCAGGAGTGGTTTGCGGTGTTCATGCAGGTCTACAACGAGACCTCCAAGCCACATCGCGCCTCCGACGACTTCTCGATCACGGACACCCAGGAAAACCGCTACACGCCGATCGTGCCCGGCGAATCCAATCCGTTCGCCTACCGCGCCGGCGAGGTCCCGGCCAACAACCAGATTCCGCTGCCGGACACGATCGCCGACGACGACCCCGCCCAAGGCCTCGTGCAGCTGTACAAGATCGAGATCGCCTCGCTCGACAACCGCCCGCTGGAGATCAAGATCGTCGATCCGGAAGACCCTAGCCAGACGGCCTCGGCCGAGCTGGACGTGTAGCCGCGCACGGCCGCGGTGCGCCTTCAGCTTTCGGCCGCGAGCGCGGCTTCGATCACTTCGCGCGCGACCGGCGCGGCGGTCGCCCCGCCCGCACCGTCTTTGACGAGCAGCACACACAGGACGATGCGCGGGTGCAGCGCGGGGGCGAAGGCGGCAAACCAGGCGTCGGTGTTCGCGGCTTCGCTTTCCCCGCCCTGACCCTGGCAGCCTTCACGCGGCGCTTCGTGCGCCCCGCCCGAGCCGCCTTCGCCGGCCGCGGCCGAGCTGCACAGCGTCTTCAGTTCAGCGGTTCCGGTCTTGCCCGCGACCGTCACTCCGGGGATCGCGGCAGCCGTGCCCGTGCCTTCGCGCACGACCGCGATCATCAGCCTGCGCATCGTGTCGGCGACCGCCGGGGTGCTCGCCGCGCCGGCGTCCCGCGAGGGCCCGCGCAGGAACGTGGGCTGCGGCCGTCGCCCGCCGTCGGCGATCGTCGCCGCGACCGTCGCCATCTGCAACGGGCTCGCCAGCACCTCGCCCTGGCCGATGGCCGTGGAGCCGACGTCCAGTTCACCCTGGATCTCGCTGGCGGGTGGCAGCGTGCTCTCGGCCGCGCCCGGGACACCCGGATTGCGATTGAAGCCGTAGCGTTCGGCGGTCGCGACCAGACGGGCGGCGCCGAGCTTCACTCCCAGCGGGCTGAACACCGAGTTGCACGAGACCGCGAACGCCAGTTCGAGCGTGCCGCCGCATTCCTCGCCGTTGGCGTTGTTCAGCCTGACGCCGTCGAGCGTCGCGTACGTCGCGTACGGGAAGACAGTGCCCACGTTCGCGATGCCGGCGCTCAGCACGCCGGTCGTGGTGACCATCTTGAACGTCGAGCCCGGGGGCTGCAGGGCATCGAGGCCGAGCCCGGCGACCGCGAGGATCTGCCCGGTCGAGGGCTGCATCGCGACGATCCCCCCGAGCTGCCCGCCGAGCGCGCCCACGGCCGCGCGCTGCACCGCCGGCGAGATCGTCGTGCGCAAAGGCGGCGCCGGGTGGGGCGCCACATCGGCGAGCACCCGCGTCCCCGCCAGCAGCGCTCCGCCCGGGGTGCCGCGCAGGCGGGCGTCGTAGGCGAGCTCGAGCCCGCTGAGCCCCACGACCGCGTCGTCCGGCACGCCCTGTTCTTCAAGCGCCTGGCGGCGCGAGGCGGGTGGCGCTCCGACCTGGCCGAGCACGGCCTCGGCGTAGGCCCCGAGCGGCGAGCCGGGTGTGGCTTCCGCGGGCGCCCCCGCGGGCGCGTCGCCGGGCATGGCTTCGGCGAGCGTGCTGCCGTCGCGCGCGAGCAGCGGCGCGCGGCGCGGCAGCGAGGTGTCGCGGCTGAGCAGCTCGCCCTGGCGCAGGCCGGGGAACGCGAGCGAGCGCGACCACAGGACGCGCGGACCCGCACGGGCCCCGGCGCCGCCGCTGAACCTCAGCGTGAACTTCAGCGAGAGCGTGCCGAACAGGCGCGTATGGACGCGCACGGGCACGGCCACCGCGCCGTGAGCGCCCGCGCGCTCGGTCCCGGCGATGCGCTCGCCGCTCGCCGTCGCCGTCACCAGCGCTTCCCTGTAGGCCGCCGCGAATTCTCCGATCGAGATCTTGCGCTGCGAGGAACTGCTGATCTCCGCGTACATACGCCCGTAGTCGCCTTTCGTCCAGGCTCCGACGAACTGCTCGGCGAGCGCGTAGTCGGGCGATCCGGGGTGACCCGCACCGAGCAGCGCGCCGGCCGCAAAGGCCACTGCGGCCAGCACGAGCACGGGGCGCGCGCGTCGCAAGCGCTGGTTGCGGCTTCGGGTCACGGAGTCTGTAGAACATGACAGGTGACTCAGCTGGATTGGCTGATAGTGGCGTTCGCCTCGATGCTCGCCATTTTCGGCTTTCGCCAGGGCTTCATCGTCGGCGTGCTGTCCTTCATCGGGTTCGTGCTCGGCGCGTTCCTCGGTACGCGCCTGGCTGCGCTGGTGCTCACGCAGGGCTCCTCCTCACCGTATGCGCCCGCGTTCGGCCTGCTCGGGGCGCTGCTCGGCGGGGCGATCCTCGCGAGCGGCCTCGAGGGCCTCGGGTTCAGGCTGCGCCGCGTGCTGATCATCCCCGGTTTTGGGCTGCTCGACGGCGTGCTCGGCGCCCTCCTCGGCGCCGTCCTTGCGCTCGGGATCGTGTGGATCGCGGCGGCCGTCGCCGGTCAGGTCTCGGGGGTCGGCGAACTGCGGTCGGACATCCAGCGCTCGGCGATCCTGCGCAAGCTCAACCAGGTGCTGCCGCCATCCGGACCGATCCTGAACGCGCTCGCGCGACTGGACCCGCTGCCGTCGATCACCGGGCCCTCGGCGGACGTCGCCGCTCCCGAACCGGCGATCGCCCGCACCCCGGGCGTGCGAGCCGCCTCGCGCAGCGTAGTGCGCGTCGACGGCACCGCGTGCGGCCTCGCGATCGAGGGCTCCGGCTGGGTGGCCCAGCCGGAACTGGTCGTCACGAACGCGCACGTGGTCGCCGGCGAGCAGGACACGACGGTGGAGGTCGCCGGCCAGCCGCCGAGCCTCCCGGCCGAACCGTTGGCGTTCGACCCGACCGACGACCTCGCGGTGCTGCGCGTGCGCGAACTCGACCTGCCAACTTTGGGCTTCGCCCCGGAAGTCGCCTCCGGCACGGCGGGCGCGATCCTCGGCTACCCGGAGAACGGCCCCTTCGACGTGCAGCCGGGCCGGATCGGGCGCACGCAGGACGTGCTCACCCAGAACGCCTATGGGCAGGGCCCGGTGACGCGCCTGTTGACGCCGCTGCGCGGGCTGGTGCGCCCGGGCAACTCCGGCGGTCCGCTCGTGAACGTCGACGGGCAGGTGCTCACGACCGTGTTCGCGGCAACGGTCGGCAGCCAGCCCAGCGGCGGCTATGGCGTGGCCAACGAATCGGTCGCCACGATCCTGCGCGAAGCGGACGCGCACGAGCGCGAAGGCCTGCAGGCGAGCACCGAGCAGTGCACCAGCGCATGAGCCAAGCGCGACCCTGAAGACGCGCGGGGCGAGCAGCGGCCATGCGTCGGCGGCGCGAGCGGCACGTGGCCCCGGCGGTGGGTTCAGCGCGCCTGCCGCTACGCTGACCCGAATGTCCAAGACGCTGCTGGTCGCCGAGAAGCCCTCCGTTGGCCAAGACCTGGCGCGCGCGCTGCCTGGGCCGTTCAAGAAAGGCGAGGGCCTGCTCGAGGGCCCCGAGCACGTGATCACGTGGGCGGTCGGCCATCTCGTGCAGCTGGCCGAACCTGAAGCCTACGATGCGAAATACAAGAGCTGGCGGATGGCCGACCTGCCGATCGTGCCCGATCGCTTCAAGCTCGAGGTGCGCGACGAGCGCTCGCGCAAGCAGATGTCCGTGGTCGCCAAACAGCTCGCGCGCGAGGACGTCGCGGAGGTCGTGAACGCGTGCGACGCCGGCCGCGAGGGCGAGCTGATCTTCGCCTATCTGTATGAGAAGGCCAAAGCCAAGAAGCCGGTCCGGCGACTGTGGCTGAACTCGATGACGAGTGCCGCGATGAAGAGCGCGCTCGCTTCGCTGCGCCCGGCGCAAGAGCTCGCGAGCCTGGAGGAAGCCGCGCGGTCGCGCTCGGAGGCGGATTGGATCGTGGGCATGAACGCCACGCGCGCTGCGACGATTCGTCTGCGCAGCTCCTTCGACGGCGCGGTCTCGCTCGGACGCGTGCAGACGCCGACGCTCGCGATCGTCGCGCGCCGCGAGGAGGAGATCCGAGCGTTCAAGCCCGAGCCCTACTGGCTCGTCGACGCGACCTTCGCGGCCGCAGCCCTCGCGGGCGAGCAGGGTGAGCGGGTGTACGTCGGACATTTCCAGGCGCCGCCCGGGGGCCTACCCCGTACGGGGGCACAGGCGGGCGCGAGCAAGGGCCCGCGCATCGGCAGCGAGGCGCAGGCGCAGGCGATCGTAGCCGCCTGCGAGGGTCGTCCGGGGACGATCACAAAGCTGGAGAAGAAAGAGCAGCGCGAGAAAGCGCCGATGCTGTACGACCTGACGACCCTGCAGCGCGAGGCCAACAACCGCTATGGCTTCTCCGCGCGGCGCACGCTCGCGGCAGCCCAGCGGCTCTACGAGGAGCACAAGGCGCTCACCTATCCGAGGACCAGCTCGCGCTATCTGCCGAGCGACCTGGTCGAGGAGATCAAGCCGATCGCCGAGCTCGTGGGCGTCCACGAGCAATACCGCAAAGGTGCCGAGTACGTGACGAGCCTCGACGTGCTGCCACTGGGCCGGGTGGTCAACGACGAGAAGGTCACCGACCACCACGCGATCATCCCCACGCGCTCGGAGCACAACCTCGAGAAGATGAGCGACGACGACCGGCGCGTGTACGACATGGCGGCACGGCGCTTCCTGGCGGTGTTCCACCCCGAGGCGGTGTTCGAGAACACGCGCGTAGAGACGACCGTCGTGCCCGCGGCTCACGCCGGCGCCGGGGGCGACGGGGCCACGAGCGCAGCGGCGGCGTCCGTCGGTGAGGAGAGCGCCGCCGGGCACGTGTTCCGCACGCGCGGCAAGCTGCTGCTCGTGCCCGGCTGGCGGGGCGTCTACGACGAGCTCGCGGCGGACGCCAAGGCGCCGGACGCAGACGGGCGCGGCGAGGAGGACGAGGTGACAGACCAGCAGCTGCCGCGATTGATCGAGAACGAGCGCGTGCAGACCCGGACGGTGCAGAGCGTGCGCAAGGAAACCAAGCCGCCGCGACGCTACAGCGACGCGTCGCTGCTCGGGGCGATGGAGACGGCGGGCAAGCTCGTCGACGACGACGAGCTGCGCGAGGCGATGAAGGACTCGGGGATCGGCACGCCCGCGACCCGCGCCGCGATCATCGAGCGCCTGATCACGGTCGGCTATCTGGAGCGCGACGGGCGGGCGCTGGTCGCGACCGAGAAGGGCCTGAACGTGATCCGGCTGCTGGGCGAGCACGCACTGACCTCGCCGGGATTGACCGGCAGCTGGGAGCAACGGTTGGGCAAGATCGAGCGCGGCGAGGACTCGCGCAAGCAGTTCATGAGCGATATCGCCGGCTTCGCTGGAGAGACCGTCAAGGAACTGGACGAGAGCCTCAAAGACGTGCGCATCCCGCGCGCGCGGCTTGGGCCTTGCCCGGTGTGCGGACACGAGATCGTCGAGAACCGCAAGGGCTACTCGTGCTGGGCGCGCGATGATCCCGGCTGCGGCTTTGTGATCTGGAAGGCGAAAGCGGGCAAGACGCTGCCGTTGGCTGTCGCGCGCGAGTTGATCAAGCGCGGCTACACCGAGCAGGCGGTCACGGGCTTTCGCGGGCGCAGCGGCCGCAGCTTCCGCGCGCATCTGGCGCTCGCGCAGACCGAGGAGGGCAAATGGCGGGTCGAGTTCGACGAGCTGTGGGCGCGCGAGGGGGCAAAGCCGCCAGACGCGGAGGCGGAGCTCGAGCGCGCCGGCGAGGCCGCGTCCCCGCAGCGACGCACGCGGGCGCGCAGCGCGGCTTGAGTTAGCCGCGAGCGCGTCGTGGCTGTGCGCCAGGATGGGCGCAGATGCCCATAACCCTGATCACGGGGCCCGCCAACGCGGGCAAGGCGCGCGCGCTCCTGGACGCGGTGCGCCGGCATCTCGCGCACGGCGAGGATCCGCTGCTGGTCGTCCCCACCCGCGCCGACGTCGAGCACTACCTGCACGAGCTCTCCGCGGACGGATCCGCGATCGGCGTACGCGTCGAGCGCTTCGCGGGGCTGATAGGCGAGCTGGTGCGGCGCGCGGGCACCGGCGAGGAGGTGCTCGGCGCCGTCGCTCGCGAACGCGTGCTGATGGCGGTCTCGGCGCGGGCGCACGCGCCTACGTCCGCGGGGTTCGTACGAGCGCTCGGGGAGCTGTTCGCCGAGCTGCGCGTGCGCCGCGCCGGCCCCGCACGGTTCGCGCACGCGCTCTCGAGCGACGCGCTGGAAGCGCATCTCTCCGATCTCGGCCGCATGTACGAGGACTATTGCCGAACGCTCGAGCGGCTCGGACGCGTCGATGAGGAGCAGCGCGCGGTGGGCGCGCTGGACGCCCTGCGTGAACGCCCCGCACTGTGGGGCGCCACCCCCGTGCTGTTCTATGGCTTCGATGACCTGACGCCTTTGCAGCTCGACGTGCTCGAGACGCTCGGCAGACTCGTCGCCGCGCCGGTGACGGTGTCGCTGGCCTACGAGCCGGGGCGGATCGCGTTCGCCGGACGCGCGGCCGGCTTTCAAGCGCTCGCGCCGCTGGCGCGCGAGCACGTGCAGCTGAACGCGCGGGCCGAGCACTACGCCCCCGGCTCGCGTCCTGCGCTCGGGCATCTCGAGCGCTTCCTGTTCGAGCCCGACAGCGAGCGCGTCGACCCGGGCACGACGGTCGCCCTGCTCGAGGGCGGTGGCGAGCGCGCAGAGCTCGAGCTCGTGGCGGCGCAGATCGGCGGCATGCTCGGCGAGGGCGTTGCGGCCGAGTCGATCGCGGTGCTCGTGCGCTCGGGCGGCACCGACCTCGACATGCTCGAAGAGGTCCTCTCAGCCGCGCAGATCCCCTTCGCCCTGCGCCGGCGCAGGGCGTTCGCGAGCACAGCCACCGGCCGGGCGCTCCTCGGCCTGCTGCGCTGCGTGCCCACGCAACACGGCGCGCCCGCGGGCGAGCTCGAGGACCTGTTGGCGTGGCTGCGGGCGCCGGGCACGCTGGGTGGTGGCTCCGGGAGCGCGGACGCCGCCGCGCCCGGCGCACACGCTTCGCCGCCCGACCGCCTGGAGCTGTGGGCGCGGCGCGCCGGCGTCGCCGGCGCGCAGGGCGGACGTGCGCTGTGGGAGCAGCGCTACTGGCCGCTCGAGCGGATCGATCGCCTGGCCGAGGCCCAGGCGCGCGGGCCGGCGGCGCTGTGCGAGCACGCTGCCCGAGAGCTACAGAGGATCTTCAGCGCACCCAGGCGCGGGGCGGCATGCGTGCTCGCGCCCGACGAGCACGGCGAGGCGGGCGCCGTGGCGGTCGGGCGGCGGGCGCTAGCGGAGCTGCGCGAGCTCGCGCGCGCCCGGCCCGAGCTGGCACCTGCGAGCGCCGAGGAGCTCGCCCAAGCGCTTGCGCGGCTCGAGCTCGTGGGCGGCGCCCGCGAGCGAGCGGGCGGGGCGCAGCACGCACATGGCCCCGCGGACGCGGTCGCCGTGCTCGATCCGCTCGAGCTGCGTGCGCGCAGGGTGCGCGCCCTGTTCGTGTGCGGGCTGCAGGAGGGCGTGTTCCCGGCGCGCGCGCGCCGCCAGCCGCTGCTCGACGACGCGCAGCGACGGCGGCTCGCGCAAGCCTCGGGACTGCGGCTCGGAGCGCCCGCGGACCAGTCGCAGTCTCAGCTCGAGGCTGAGCGTTATCTGCTGTACGCGGCCGTCTCGCGGCCGCACGAGCGGCTGTTCCTCAGCTGGCACGTCGCCGACGACGAAGGCGAGGCGACGCCGAGGTCGCTGTTCGTCGACGACGTGTGCGACCTGTTCGCGCCGGAGCTGTTTCGCGCGCGCGCGCGCAGGCCGTTGGGGGCGATCGCGCAGACCGCGACGGCCGCGACCGCGCGCCAAAGCGGGGTGAGCGGCTCGCCAGCCGCCGCCGGCCCTCAGCGAGCTCACGCTCCGGCAAGCCGAGGCGCGCCCGACGGGGTGCGCGCCGTGCGCGACGAGCGAGTCCTCGCGCGACTTCGCGAGCGCGCCTTCTCGCCCTCGTCGCTGGAGCGGTGGATCGGCTGCCCGATGGGCTGGTTCGTCGAGCGCGTGCTGCGACCGGACAGCTTCGAGCCCGATCCCGAGCCGCTGGCACGCGGCGGCCTCGCGCACGCGGCCCTCAAGGACACGCTCGAGCGCGTGCGCGCCGAGACCGGCAGCGCCAGGATCACCGCTGCGAGCCTCTCGTGCGCGCGCGCAGCGCTCGCGCGCGCGCTCGCGGAGGGCGAGCCCGACCATCCCCTCTCGGCGACGCCCGAGCGGCGCGTGGCGGTACGTCGTCGTCTGCAAGTGGACCTCGAGCGCTACCTCGAGCACGCGGCCGCGGCCGCGAGTCCGCTCGAGCCGAGCGCCCTGGAGCTCGGCTTCGGCTTCGAGCAGGGCGATCCGTCGGCGGCGCGCGCCGGGGGACCCGACGAGCCGCGAGACGCGGCCGGCGCACGCAGCGAGCTGGCGGCGCTCGAGCTCGGCGACGGCGTCAGGCTGCGGGGGCGGATCGACCGCGTCGACGTGGGCGCGAGCGGCGAGGCGATCGTCTACGACTACAAGGGCGCCCGCGCACCGGCCGGCGCGCGCTGGCTCGTCGAGGGCAGCCTGCAGGTGGCGCTGTACATGCGCGTGGTCGAGCAGCTGCTCGGGCTGCGCGTGGTCGGCGGCTTCTACCAACCGCTGACGGGCGAGGACCTGCGCGCGCGCGGCGTGCTCGACGCTGACGGCGGAGTCGCGCTCGAGTGCGTCGCGCCAGACGTGCTCGAGCACGGCGAGGTGCGTGAGCTGCTCGAGCGGGCGGTCGGTCTCGCCCGCCAGGCGGCTGGCGCGGCCCGCCGCGGCGAGCTGCGCGCGCGCCCGCAGACGTGCGCGTTTCGCGGCGGCTGCATGTACCCCTCGATCTGCCGCTGCGAGCGGTGAGCCGCGTAACGCTCACCGCGGAGCAGCGGCTGGCGGTCGCGCGCCGCTCCGAGCCGCTGGCGCTGTCCGCGGCGGCGGGCAGCGGCAAGACCTCCGTGCTCGTCGAGCGCTTCGTGGCGGCGGTGCGCGAGGACGGCCTTGCGCCGGCGAAGATCCTCGCGATCACGTTCACCGAGCGCGCCGCCGGCGAGCTGCGCGCGCGTGTGCGCGCGCGCCTGCTCGAGCTCGGCGAGCGCGAGGCCGCGCGCGATACGGAGGCGGCGTTCATCGGGACCTTCCACGGCTTCTGCGCGCGCTTGCTACGTGCGCACGCGCTCGCGGCCGGACTCGACCCGGCGTTCGCGATTCTCGACGAGGGCCGTGCCGGACGCCTGCGCGAGCAGGCTTTCGCGAGCGCGCTGCGCGAGTTTCTCGCCGGCGAGCGCGACGCTGCCGTCGACCTGCTGGCCGCCTACGGCGTCGACCGCGTCCACGCGCTGCTCGAGCAGGTCCACGCCGAGCTGCGCAGCCGCGGCCAGCGCCTGCCTCGCCTGCCTCCCTCGAGCGGGCGCCAGACGCGCAGCGCGCTCGTCGCGGACGAGGATGCCCGGGCCCAGCGGGCGCTCGATGCGCAGGCCGCGAAAGCGTGCGTCTTGCTCGACGAGCTGCTGCGCGGCTTCGGATCGGCGTACGAGCGCCTCAAGCGCGCGCGCGACGCGGTCGACTTCGACGATCTCGAGCTGATCACGCGCGAGCTGCTGCTCGAGCGCGCGAGCCTCACGACGGCGTGGTCGGAGCGGTTTGAGCTGTTGATGGTCGACGAGTTTCAGGACACCAATCCACGCCAGCTCGCCATCCTCACGGCGCTCGATCGCGGCAATCTCTTGACCGTCGGGGACGAGCTGCAGTCGATCTATGGCTTCAGGCACGCGGACGTCAGCCTCTTCCGGGCGCGCACGCTCGAGCTCGAGCGCCACGGAGCGAGCATCCGCCTGACGCGCAACTTCCGCGGCCGTGCGGCGCTGCTGGAGGTCGTAAACGCGGCCTTCGCCGAGCGTTTTCCCGGCTACACGCCGCTGCTCGCCGGCAGGGGCGAGGGGGAGCACGCGGAGCGTGGCGACCCGGCGGTCGAGCTGTTGCTGACCGACGTTCGGGGCTGGGAGGAGCCCGCGGAGCTGGCTGGCGCCGTGGCCGCGGGCCTGCCGCAGGCCCAGCTGTGGCGCCAGGCCGAGGCGCGGATGCTCGCCCAGCGCGTGGCCGGGCTGGTAGGCGAGGGGGTCGCGCGCCCGGACGAGATGGTCGTGCTCGTGCGCGCGCTCGGCGATCTCGAGGTGTTCGAGCGCGCCCTGCAGATCCGCGGCCTGCGCACCCTGGCGGCGGTCGGCAGCTTCTGGGGGCACCAGCAGGTCGCCGATCTGATCGCCTACCTGCGCGCGCTCGCCAATCCTCTGGACGAGTCCGCGCTGTACGCCGCGCTTGCCTCCCCGCTGGCAGGCTGCTCGCTCGACGGGCTCGCGCTGCTCGCGGACGCCGCCCGCGCGAGCGGCCGGGGGGCGTGGGAGACCGCGCTGGCCGACCCGCGGCTCGCCACCGAGCTCACGGACGGCGATCGCCGGGGGCTCGCGGCGTTCTGTGCGCGCCTGCGCAGCGAGCGCAGCGCCAGCTCGCGGCGCACGATCGCCGAGCTGCTCTTGCGGGCGCTGCGGTTCAGCGGCTATCGCGAGCATGTGCTCGGCCTCGACCGCCCCGCGCGTCGCCTCGCGAACGTCCACAAGCTGGTGCGCCTCGCGCGAGACTTCGAGGCGTCCGAGGGCGGCGATTTGCGCGGCTTCCTGGATCACGTCGAGCATCTCGCGGACGCCGCCAGGGCCGAGCCCGACGCTCCGGTCGAGGGGGTCGAGCCGGACGCAGTGCGGCTGATGACCATCCACGCGGCCAAGGGCTTGGAGTTCCCGGTCGTGTGCGTCGCCGACCTCGGGCGCCAGCCGAACACGCAGACCCCGGATCTGCTGGTCGACGGCCCTCGTATTGGGCTGCGGCTGATGCGCCTCGACGGCGCCGGCTCGAGCCCTGCGTTGGACTACGAGTCGCTTTGCCGCGAGCGTCGCGGGCGCGAAGCTCAGGAGGAGGACAGGATCCTGTATGTCGCCATGACCAGGGCCCGCGAGCGCCTGCTGCTGAGCGGTGCCGTGGACTTCGCGCGCTGGCCCTCTCCGCGCCAGGCCGGCAGCGCGATCTCGTGGCTCGCGCCGGCCCTGTCCGCCGAGCTGCCGCGGCTGGCCGGCGCCGGCGCGGGGGCGGCGCACGAGCTCGCGATCGACGAGGCCCGATCTGCTCGCATGCGGCTTTGGCTGAACACCCCGGCGAACGTGGGGCTCGCGCTCGCGATCGACGATCGCGCCCCGACGGCCCTCGGGGAGCAGCCGCGCGCGCGGCCGGAGCATGCGACCGCGCGGCCGGAGCATGCGACCGCGCGTCCGGGAGAGCGGCCGGCGAGCGCCGGCGAGCAACTTTCGCTGTCGCTTGGCGGCATCGCGCCGGCCACGCCCGAGGCCGGTGCGGTAGACACCATCGCTACCGTAGAGAATGAAGAGGAGGTCGCGCCGCGGGACGTCGAGGATGAAGCGGAGGTCGCGCCGCGGGATCCCGTCGCGCGGGAGGCGATCCTGCCGAGCACGCTCAGCTACAGCTCGCTGACCGAGCTCGAGCGCTGCGGCTACCGCTTCTACTTGGAACGCGTGCTCGGAATGCCCGAGCGGCGCGCCGGCGCATTCGACGCGGCCCGCGGGCTGCAGGCGCGCGAGCGCGGGACCTTGATCCACCGGCTGCTCGAGACGCGCGACTTCGCGCGCGCGCGGCCGCTGACGGCAGAGGAGGTCGCGCGGCGCGCGCGCGCGCTGGGGATGCGCGTCGGCGGCGCCGAGCGCGCGGAGATCGCAGAGCTGATCAGCGCGGCGTTCACGGCCGCGCCCGCGGCGCGACTGGCCGCGGCGAGAGCCGTGTGGCGCGAGCATCCATTCGCGTTCTCGCCCGGCGCGGGCGAGCCCCTGGTGACGGGCGTCATCGATTTGCTCGCGCAGGAGGCCGCCGACGGCTACCTGATCGTCGACTACAAGAGCGATCGCGTCGGGGCCCACACCGACCTCGCGGCGCTGGTCGAGGCCGAGTACGCGATCCAGCGCGAGCTCTACGCGCTCGCCCTGCTGCGCGGCCCGGCCGCGAGCGTCGAGGTCGTGCACTGGTTCCTTGAGCGCCCGCACGAGTGGGTCGGCACCCGATACCGCGCGGGCGATCGCGATGCGCTGCACACACGCCTGCTCTCACGCCTTGCGGACGCGCGCGCACGGGGCTTCAAAGTCAGCTCGGCCCCGCACCGCGCGCTCTGCCTGACGTGCCCGGGCAGGGGGGGATTGTGCTCGTGGAGCGAGGCCCGGACGCTGCAGGAAAACCCCGACAGAATCGCGTTCGAGCACGCTTCGCGCTGATACGCTTTGGGCTCCGCCTCAGGTGCCCGCCCGCCCGCGCGCGCCCTTCACGGTGCGCGAAGGTGGGTATGCCCGCAAAGTGGATCCGCCGGCCCTTTGTCGGGACGCATCACAACCCGAGCACTTCCATGAACTCCCACATCAAGCAGCCGCCACAGGCCGTCGGACTTTACGACCCTCGCTTCGAGCACGATGCGTGCGGCGTGGGAATGGTCGCGCGCCTGGACAACGTGCCCACGCATGAGGTGATCGTGCGTGCGATCACGGCGCTCGAGAACCTCGAGCACCGGGGCGCCACCGGCGCCGACCCGTGTACCGGCGACGGCGCCGGCATCCTCATGCAGATGCCCGACGAGCTGCTGCGCTCGACGGTGACCTTCGAGCTGCCCCCGCCCGGCTCCTACGGCGTGCTGATGTGCTTCCTGCCGACCGAGCCGGCGGCGCGGCGCGAGCTGGAGGAGCTGCTGGAGCGCACCGTCCGGCAGGAGGGCCAGCGGCTGCTCGGCTGGCGCGAGGTGCCGATCGACCCGGCGCAGACCGGCGAGGTGGCCGGAGCCTGTCGTCCTGTTATCCGCCAGCTGTTCGTCGGAGCCGGCGAGGCGCAGGCTGGCGATCAGGACGGGTTCGAGCGCAAGTTGTACGTGATCAGGCGCGTATGCGAGCTGAGCGCCCCGCGTCCGGGCCTGTACGTCGCGTCGAGCTCGTCGCGCACGCTCAACTACAAGGGGATGCTCATCAGCTACCAGCTGGCGCCCTTCTACCTAGACCTCGGCGACGAGCGCACCAAGAGCGCGCTCGCGCTCGTGCACTCGCGCTTCTCGACCAACACGTTCCCCAGCTGGGAGCTCGCGCACCCCTACCGGGTGATTTGCCACAACGGCGAGATCAACACGGTGATGGGCAACGTCAACTGGATGCGCGCACGCGAGTCTGAGCTGCACAGCGAGCTGTTCGGCGAGGACCTCGAGAAGATCCTGCCGGTCGTGACCCAGGGCAACTCCGACTCGGCGACCTTCGACAACGTGCTCGAGCTGCTGATGCTCGCGGGACGCTCATTGCCGCACGCGGCGATGATGATGATCCCCGAGGCCTGGCGTGACCGCGACGACCTGCCTGACTACCTGAAGGGCTTCTACGCGTTTCACTCCTGCCTGATGGAGCCGTGGGACGGGCCCGCCTCGGTGGCGTTCACCGACGGGCGCGTGGTCGGCGCGACGCTCGACCGCAACGGGCTGCGACCCGGTCGCTGGGTGGAGACGACCGACGGCTACGTGGTGCTCGGGTCGGAGTCCGGTCTGCTCGACATCCAGCCCGCGCAGGTCAAGCGCCTCGGGCGCCTGCAGCCGGGCAAGCTGTTCCTGGTCGACCTCGAGCGCGGGCGCATCGTCGAGGACGAGGAGGTCAAGCGCGAGGTCTCCACGCAGCACCCCTACGGGGAGTGGTACGCGCGCAACGCGGTGCTGTTCGCCGACCTGCCGCCGTCCGAGCAGGTCACGCTCTCCGACCAGCCGCTGCACCTGCGCCAGCGCGCGTTCGGCTACTCGCAGGAGGACTTGCGCGTGTTGCTCGCGCCGATGGCGATCGACGCCGCCGAGCCGGTGGGCTCGATGGGCAACGACCTCTCGCTGGCAGTGCTCTCAGACCAGGCGCCGCCGCTGTTCTCCTACTTCAAGCAGCTGTTCGCGCAGGTCACCAACCCGCCGATCGACCCGATCCGCGAGGAAATCGTGATGAGCCTGTCGACGAGCCTTGGCAACGAGCGCAACCTGTTCGAGGAGACCCCCGAGCACGCCCACAAGCTGCTGCTCGAACAGCCGATCCTGCTCAACCGCGAGCTCGAGACCCTGCGCCACGTCAACCACGAGGTCTACGCGGCGCGCACGATCGACATCACCTGGCCCGTCGCCGAGGGGCCGGCCGGCATGAGCGCGGCGATCGAGCGGATCTGCCGCCAGGCGAGCGAAGCGATCACCGAACGCGTCAACATCCTGATCCTCAACGACCGCAAAGTCGGCCCGCGCCGCGCCCCGATCCCATCGCTGCTGGCGGTCGCCGCCGTGCACCACCACCTGGTGGTCCAGCGCACGCGCCTGCGTGTCGGGATCATCGTCGAGTCCGGCGAGCCCCGCGAGGTGCACCACTTCGCGACGCTGATCGGCTACGGCGCGAGCGCGGTCAACCCCTACCTGCTGCTCGAGACGCTCGACGCGCTCGTCGCCGAAGGGCGCGTCGTACGCGCCGGCGCGGACGGCCTCCCGCTGGCGCTCAGCGCCGAGGACGCCGCCCAGAACCTCGTCAAGGCGATCGGCAAAGGGCTGCTCAAGACGATCTCCAAGATGGGCATCTCGACGATCCAGTCCTATCGTGGCGCGCAGATCTTCGAGGCGGTCGGGCTGGAGAAGGAGCTGGTCGACAAGCACTTCACCTACACCGCCTCGCGCATCGGCGGCGTCGGCGCCGAGGTCCTTGCGTGTGAGTCGCTCGAGCGCCACGCGCGCGCCTATCCGGTCGCGCAGGATCGGCTGCTGCCGGTCGGCGGCGTGTACGCGTGGCGGCGCGACGGCGAGCATCACATGTGGAACCCGGAGACGATCGCGCTCGTCCAGCACGCCGTGCGCGCCGCCGGCTGGTTCGAGGACGGCGGCGAAGCGAGCGTCTCCCGGTTGGACGGCGAGATCGCGGCGGCGCTCGCGGGCGACCGCTCCGCACGCGAGGCCGTGTACAACGGCCCTGCGTTCGAGAAGTACCGCGAGTATGCGCGCGCGGTCAACGAGGACGCCGCCCGCAAGGCGACGTTGCGCGGCCTGCTCGAGATCGGCGCCGGCCCGGCGGCGTCCGGCCGCGAGCCGGTCGCGCTCGAGCAGGTCGAGCCGGCGAGCGAGATCGTCAAGCGCTTTTGCACCGGCGCGATGAGCCTCGGCTCGATCTCGCGCGAGGCGCACGAGACGCTCGCGATCGCCATGAACCGCCTCGGCGGGCGCTCGAACACGGGCGAGGGCGGCGAGGACCCGGTGCGCTTCGAGCCCGACGCCAACGGCGACCGCCGCCGCTCGGCGATCAAGCAGGTCGCCTCCGGGCGCTTCGGCGTGACGATCCACTACCTGGTCAACGCCGATGAGCTGCAGATCAAGATGGCCCAGGGCGCCAAGCCCGGCGAGGGCGGCCAGCTGCCGGGCCACAAGGTCGACGCCTACATCGGCTCGATCCGCCACACGATGCCCGGCGTCGGCCTGATCTCCCCGCCCCCGCATCACGACATCTATTCGATCGAGGACCTCAAGCAGCTGATCTACGACCTGCGCTGCTCGAACCCGAGCGCGCAAGTGTCGGTCAAGCTCGTCTCCGAGGTCGGGGTCGGGACGGTCGCCGCCGGCGTCTCCAAGGCAAACGCCGACCGCGTGCTGATCGCCGGGCACGACGGCGGCACCGGCGCCTCGCCGCTGTCCTCGATCCAGGCGGCGGGCGTGCCCTGGGAGATCGGCCTCGCAGAGACCCAGCAGACGCTGCTGCTCAACGACCTGCGCTCGCGCATCGTCGTGCAGACCGACGGCCAGCTGAAAACCGGACGCGACGTGGTGATCGCGGCGATGCTCGGGGCCGACGAGATGGGCTTCTCGACCGCGCCGCTGATCGCCACCGGCTGCATCATGATGCGCGCCTGCCACCTGAACACGTGTCCGGTGGGGATCGCCACGCAGGACCCCGAGCTGCGCAAGCGCTTCAAGGGCACGCCCGAGCACGTCGTCAACTTCTTCTTCTTCGTCGCCGAGGAGGTGCGCGAGATCCTCGCTTCGCTCGGCCTGCGCTCGCTCACGGAGGCGATCGGTCGAGTCGACCTGCTCGGAGTGGGCGCTGCGATCGAGCACTGGAAGGCGCGCGGCGTGGACCTCACGCACATCCTCACGCACGTGCCGCTGCCCGACGACACGCCGCGCCGGCGCGTCGAAGGCCCGCCGCGCGTGCTCGAGGACGCGCTCGACTGGCAGCTGGTGGAGCTCGCAGAGCCCGCGCTGGCGCGCGGCGAGCGCGTGGGCGCGCAGCTGCCGATCCGCAACCGCAACCGCTGCGTCGGGGGGATCCTCTCGAGCACGATCGCCCAGAACCGCGGCGCCCAGGGCTTGCCCGAGGACTCGATCGTGGTCGACTTCGAGGGCTCGGCGGGGCAGAGCTTCGCCGGCTGGCTCGCACCCGGCGTGACCTTCACGCTGCGCGGCGACGCGCAGGACTACGCCGGCAAGGGCCTCTCCGGCGGCATCGTCGCGGTCCGCCCGCGCGAGGGCATGGGCGAGCACTTCAAGGCTGAGGAGAACGTCGTCGTCGGCAACACCGTGCTCTACGGCGCCACCTCCGGGCGGGCGTTCTTCCGCGGTCTCGCCGGCGAGCGCTTCGCGGTCCGCAACTCGGGTGCGTGGGCGGTCGTCGAGGGCGTCGGCGACCACGGCTGCGAGTACATGACCGGCGGGCGCGTGGTCGTGCTCGGGTCTACCGGACGCAACTTCGCCGCGGGCATGAGCGGCGGCGTGGCGTACGTGCTCGATGAGCGGGGGACGTTCCACAGGCGCTGCAACATGGGCATGGTCGGCTTCGAAGAGCCCTCCGAGGCGGACGCGATCGAGCTGCGCGCGATGGTCGAAGAGCACCAGCGGCGGACCGGCTCGCCGGTAGCGGAGCGCGTGCTTGCGCGCTGGGAGGAGCTGCTCGGCGCGGGCGCGTTCGTGAAGGTGATGCCCCACGACTACAAGCGCGTGCTGGGCGAGCTCGCGCAGGAAGAGGCGCTCGCGAGAAGCGTCGCTTCGAACGGGCGGCCGCCGCTCGCCGGCGAGCGCCCGCTCGACGCGGTCGGCGGAACGGGCGGCTGATGGGCAAGCTCGGCGGCTTCCTGCAGATCGAGCGTCACGGAGTGCCCTACAGGGACCCGGTCGAGCGCGCGCGCGACTATCACGAGTTCCTGCTCACGCGCCCGGAGGCGGAGCTGCGCGCTCAGGGCGCGCGCTGCATGGACTGCGGCGTGCCCTTCTGTCACAACGGCTGTCCGCTCGGCAACCTGATCCCCGACTGGAACGACCTGGTCTACCGCGAGCGCTTCGCCGACGCGATCGTGCAGCTGCACGAGACCAACAACTTCCCCGAGTTCACCGGGCGCCTGTGCCCGGCGCCGTGCGAAGCGGCGTGCGTGCTGGAGATCCGCGAGGGCGAAGCCGTGACGATCAAACAGATCGAGAACGCGATCGTCAATCGCGCCTGGCAGGAGGGCTGGATCGCTCCTGCGCCACCGCGCGCGGACCGGGAAACGGGCCAGGCCGTGGCGGTCGTCGGCTCCGGCCCGGCGGGCATGGCCGCCGCCCAGCAGCTGCGCCGGGCGGGCCACCGGGTGACGCTGTTCGAGCGCGACGAGGCGGTCGGCGGGCTAGTGCGCTTCGGCGTGCCCGACTTCAAGATCGAGAAGGCGGTCGTGCAACGGCGCGTCGAGCAGCTGCTCGCCGAGGGCGTCGAGCTCCGCTGCGGCGTCGAGGTGGGCAGCGACGTGAGCGTCAAGGAGCTGCGCGAGGGCTTCGACGCCGTCGTGCTCGCGACCGGCTCGCGCGTGCCGCGCGACCTGCCGGTGCCAGGCAGGGAGCTGCCCGGCGTACACTTCGCGATGGAGTACCTCTACCAGCGCAACCGCTGGGTCGCGCGCGAGCTCGGCCCGGCGCCGAGCACGCCCCAGCCGGCGATCGAGCACGAGATCAGCGCGGCCGGCAAGGACGTGGTCGTGATCGGCGGCGGCGACACCGGCGCGGACTGCGTCGGCAACGCGGTGCGCGAGGGCGCGCGCTCGATCGTGCAGCTGGAGCTGCTGCCCGAGCCACCCGCGCAGCGCCCCGACGAGCTCACGCCGTGGCCGCAGTGGCCGCTGAAGTACCGGCTCAGCTACGCGATGGAAGAGGCCAAGACGCTGGCGCTCGGCGAGCAGGACTACTCGGCCGCGACCAGCACCTTCGTGGCCGGCGACGACGGCGCGCTCGCGGCGCTGCGCATCGCCCGCGCCGCCCCGCAGCCGCCGTTCGAGCCGATTCCGGGCAGCGAGCGCGAGCTGCCCGCGCAGCTGGTGCTGCTCGCGATGGGCTTCCTGCACCCCGAGCACGAGCTGCTCGACCAGCTCGGCGTGGCCAAGGACGCGCGCGGCAACATCGCGTCGGTCGCGCCGTACACGAGCTCCGTCGAGGGCGTGTTCGCCGCCGGCGACGCCCGCCGCGGCCAGTCGCTGATCGTGTGGGCGATCAACGAGGGCCGCCAGTGCGCGCGCAGGGTGGAGCAGTATCTGGCAGAGCGCCGCGCGGCTCACTCGGCCGCGGGCGGCGCGGGCGCCTGCCGCCAAGACGAGGGCCTCGCCGGTCACGCCGACGCCGACACCGGCCCGGAGGGGCCGCCGCAGCACGTAGGCCCGGCCCTCGGCGCCGCCGAGGGCTGAGCGCGGCGTCCTCACCGCGAGGGCTCGGCGCACGAGCGTCCGCCAATGGATATATCCCAGCGCGCGATGCCGACCTTCTGCCGACACAACCGTTTCATCGAGCGCTGCCCGATCTGCAGCAAGACGCTGCCCGGCAACGCGCCGGCGAGCTCCGGATCGACGCGCGCCAAGCCCTCCACCCCGCAGCGTTCAAGCGGCGAGCGCGCCTCGCGCAGGCGCACCGGCAAGCACGCCGAGCACGTGCGCGTGCGCCACGAGGCCCGCGCCGTAGACGACGGCTATCGCTGCGGGTTGGTGGCCGGGCTGCGCGCGTCGGCCGACGCCTACCGGCTGGCCGAGGCGATCGCCTTCTCGAGCGGCAGGCTGCTCGCGCTCGGCGCGCGGCCGCCGGGCATGTACGGCGAGGCCCGGGCGCTCGCCGCCGAGGATCTGGAGCGAGCGACGTGGATCTGCTTCTTGCTCGCCTACTTGTGCCCGGTGGACGGCGATGACCCGTTCGCCGGCATTCGGCTCGCGCTTGCAGAGCTGCCCGATCCGTTCGCGTTGCCCGTGCACGCACCGCCGGGCGAAGTCGCAAGCCTGCGAGAGATCCCGCTCGGTCCGCGCACCTCGCACGATCCGCAACGTGGGGCGGACACCCTGCTCGCTTACCGCGACTGGGTGGAGCGCGCGCCGGCAACGAGCGCGGCAGCGTCGCCCACGCATCGCGCGGGTATGCAGGCGATCGCCTTCACGGGCGACCCCGCATGGAGCCCCGAACGGCGCTTCGAGCGCGTGTTCGAGCGGCTGGCGCTCCCGGGGTTCACTCGCGTCGGACGCTACGAGTTGCTCGTCCTGCTCGCGCGCCTCGGCCTGTACGAGCTGCGTCCGGACGCTCTGCACCTCGCCGGCGGCCGCGGGATCGCCGGCGAGGACGCGACGACGCTGGCCGCAAAGCGCGTCTTCGGCATCGGCGACCCGCTGCTGCTCGAGCGCCGCGCGACGGCGCTCGCGCAGGCCGCGTCCGTGCCGGTCGAGACGCTCGACCTGGCGCTCGCCAACTGGGCCTCCCCGCAGCCGGCCGCGCTCGGGTTTGCGCCCGAGACCGGCGATGCCGACGCGTTCCAGCGTGCCGGCGACGCGCTCGAGCTGTAGCCCTCGAGAGCGGCGCACGGCCGCCAGCCCGGCCGGCTCTGAGCGCTGCCGCCAACCCGACGCCGCGCGCTCCGGGCTCGCGGGCAAACCCCGGCAGAGGCCGAAAAGAGCCGTCCACACGGCCGCCTACAGTGCTTGCAGACAGTCGCTTTCGACCTTCGGAGTCGCCGATGCCGCTCTGCTTCATACAGCCCCAGGATGCGATCCGCGTGATCGCCGAGTCGGTAGGTCGCGAGGCGCGCCGTCAGCTGGTCGGCGAGGTCGTGCGGGCGTGGGTCGACGACATCCCCGACCAGGAACTGTCGGTCCACTACGCCAAGGCGATCGCCGACCTCGATGAGGACGACCTGCACCTGCTGGCCGCCTGGCACGCATCGCTTGAGGTCGGACAGCCGATCCCCAACACGGAGTTCCTCGTCGGCGTCTTTCCGAGCCTCGGGGAGAACCGCCGCGAGGCGCTGAAGATCGCCGCCGGCTTTCGCGGGGAGGAGGCCTTCCAGGCCGGCGTCGCCGAGGACCAGGCGCTCGACACCGTGCTGCCGCGCCTGTCCAGCGAGCGTGCGATCGAGCTCGCGAACGAGTGCATCCAGCTGTACATGTGGGATCGCCTGGGCTGCGACAACTAAAAGCGCGAGGCACGTCCGGTCCTCGCCTGCGGCCGGAGGGCCGCAGGCGAGGACCGGCGGCGCGCTCCTTCTAGCGCACCCTCGCGGAGAACGACGTGCGGCCGCTGCATTCGGCGGCGTTCGTCTGGATCGTCCCGCTGACGGTGCTCCCGGAGAACCGGCCGCTCACCGCCTGCACGATCGCGGGCAGTCCCGGACCCGCCGCGAAGCGCTCGTCGATCGATGCGCTGAACGCCCCCGAGCCCGAGATGCGTGCAGGCTTGGTGGTCTGCACCTTCAGGCTTTTCGTGGTGTTGCAGTAGAGGACCGGCGAGGAGGACGAGAAGCTGACGGTCACCGACTTGCCGTTGCCGGCGACGCGAAGGATGATGCTGCCGCCCGCATGCAGTTTCACGACGTGGTGGCCTTCCGAGCGAGTGCCCGTCGACGGGACGCTTCCTTCGTAGGTCTTGCCCCTCTGCGGCCCGGCGGCGAACGCCGCGGAAGCGCCGACCACCGTCAGCGCGAACGCGACCGCCAGCGCGCGATATGCCTTGGTCCTCATGGATCCTTTCCCCGTTGCTCGCGACGTTACGTAGATCAGGATTATCACACACGCGGTGGCTCGTGAGCCAGCACACGGCGAGCGAGCACAGCGTTGCGGGCGCTGCCTCGCACTTGCATTCGAGCCGATCACGCGTATCATGGGCCGAGCAAATCGCGGGCGTCGGGGGGATCTCGGCAGACCGTCGTAGCTTGGGTCCGAGTGGCTGGCCTCGTGCCTGGGCGCCGGTCCACGCGGAGGTGACCGGAATGGATGGAGCAATGGCCGCGAAATGGCGAAGGAACGCGTGCATGGGCTTGCTTGCAACGCTCGTCCCAGCCTGCTGTGCGCTGCTGGCGACGCCGGCAAGCGCCGCTCCGATCCTGTCGATGGCGGCACCCGCGGCCGGCGCCACGACCAACGCGACGCCCTCGTTCAGCGGCGCGACGAGCGACTCGGTGGACCCCGTCACGGTCCTGATCTACGAAGGCACGTCGAGCTCGGGGACGCCGGTCCGCACGCTGGAAGGATCTCCCTCGACGGAAGCATGGGCGCTGCAGGTGCCCGGCGGCGAAGCTCTGCCCGCCGGTACATATACGGCAATCGGCCAACAAACGGAACTCGAAGAAATATCGACGACCGAACCGGTCACGTTCACGGTCGATACCAGTCCACCACGGGTGACCCTGGTCGGGCCGCCGGCGCTGTCGAATGACAGGACGCCCACGTTCAGCGGCGAAGCGGGAGAAGAAACCGAAGTCGTCGTGCACGTCTTCGAAGGGAAGGCCGAAGTTGCGAGCGCGACTACAACCGCTTCGGGCGGAACGTGGACGACGGCTCCGCTGAGCATGCCGCTGCCGTCGGGGAGGCGCACGTTCACCGCCCAGGCCACCGAGGTCAGCGGCCTGGGCAACGCCGAAGGCGAAAGCAACACCGTCAGCTTCGAACTCGACACGGAAGCGCCGACCGTGACGCTGACCGGGCCGCCGGCGCTGTCGAACGACACGACGCCGACGTTCAGCGGCGACGCGAGCGAAGAAACCGAAGTCGTGGTGCACGTCTTCGAAGGGCTGACCGAAGTGGCCAGCGCGACGACGACGGCTGTCGCGGGCAAGTGGTCGACGAGCGCGCTGAGCAATCCGCTGCCATCCGGGAAACGCGCGTTCACGGCATATGCGACCGAGCTCAGCGGCCTCGGCAACGGCGAAGGCAGGAGCGCGACCGTCGACTTCGAAGTCGACACGGAAGCGCCGACCGTGACGATCGACCAGCCGCAGTCTCCGTCGAAGAGCACGACGCCATCGTTCTCCGGGTCGGCCAGCGAAGACACGCAGGTCGTGGTGCACGTCCTCGAAGGCTCGACCGAAGTGGCCAGCGCGACCACGACGGCCGCCGCGGGCAAATGGTCGACGAGCCCGCTGAGCAAACCACTGCCGTCCGGACACGGCACCTTCAAGGCCTACGCCACGGAGACGAGCGCGCTGGGCAACCCGGAAGGCACGAGCGAGACGGTCAGCTTCGAAGTCGACACCGAACCGCCGATCGTGACGCTCCAGCAGCCGTCCACGCCTTCCGACGACACGACGCCCGCGTTCTCCGGGACGGCGAGCGAAGACACGGAAGTCGTCGTGCACGTCTTCGAAGGCGCGACCGAAGTGGCGAAGGCCAAAACGACCGCCTCGGGCGGGGAATGGTCCACCGCCGCCCTCAGCCCGGCGCTTGCCTCGGGAAGGCACACGTACACGGCCTATGCGACGGAGAAGAGCGGTCTCGGCAACGGCGAAGGCACGAGCGCAACCGTGATCTTCGAAGTCGACACCGACTCGCCGGTCGTGGCGCTCGTCAAAGGGCCGGCGAGCCGATCCAACGACACGACACCCTCGTTCGCGGGGACAGCCAGCGAAGACGGGGAAGTCGTCGTGCACGTCTTCGAAGGCGCCACCGAAGTCGCGAAGGCCAAAGCGTACGCGTCTTCCGGCGAATGGTCGGCTGAACCTTTGAGCAAAGCCCTGCCGTCCGGGAAACGCGATTTCACCGCCGATGCGACGGAGAAGAGCACGGTGGGCAACCCCGAAGGCACGAGCAACACGGTCAGCTTCGAAGTGGACACCGAACCGCCCGTCGTGACGATCGGCCAGCCGCAGTCTCCGTCGAACGATACGACGCCGAGCTTCTCGGGGACCGCGAGCGAAGACACGGAAGTCGAAGTGCGCATCTTCGAAGGCGCCAGCGAAGTGGCGAGCGCGAAGACGACGGCATCCGGTGGCAAATGGTCGACTGGGGCGGCGAGTCCCGCGTTGCCGTCGGGCAAGCGGACGTTCACGGCGGTCGCGAGCGAGAAGAGCGGGCTGGGCAACGCCGACGGCACAAGCTCGAAGGTGACCTTCGAAGTCGACACCGAACCGCCGGTCGTGACGCTGCTGACGGGGCCGCCGAGCCCGTCGAACGAAACGATGCCCGCGTTCTCGGGGACGGCGAGCGAATCGGGCGAAGTGGTGTTGCACGTCTTCGAAGGCTCGACCGAAGTGGCCAAAGCAAAGACGCTCGCGACTGGCGGCGTGTGGTCCACCGAAACGTTGAGCAAGGCGCTGCCGGGCGGCAAACACACGTTCACGGCCTACGCGACGGAGAAGAGCGGGCTCGGCAACGGCGAAGGCACGAGCAACGTCGTCACCTTCGAAGTCCTCACGCAGGCGCCGGTGGTCACGCTCAACCAGCCGCAGTCTCCGTCGAACGACACGACGCCGTCGTTCGGCGGGGAAGCCAGCGAAGCGACCGAAGTCGTCGTGCACGTGTTCGAAGGGACCACCGAAGTGGCCAAAGCCAAGACGACGGCGTCCGGGGGTGAGTGGTCGACCGCCCCGCTCGCCAAGGCGCTTCCATCTGGGAGGCACACCTTCACCGCGGTCGCGAGCGAGAAGAGCGGGCTGGGCAACGGCGAAGGCGAGAGCGCGATCGTCACCTTCGAAGTCGACACCGAAGGGCCCACGGTGACGCTCGCCACACCGCCGACGCCTTCGAACGACACGACGCCCTCGTTCTCGGGGACGGCGAGCGAAGCGACGGAAGTCGTGGTGCGTGTGTTCGAAGGCGCCACGGAAGTCGCGAGCGCGAAGACGACTGCGTCCGGTGGCAAATGGTCGACTGGGGCGGTGAGTCCCGCGTTGCCGTCGGGCAAGCGGACGTTCACGGCGGTCGCGAGCGAGAAGAGCGGCCTGGGCAACGGCGAAGGCAAAAGCTCGGCGGTCAGCTTCGAAGTGGACACCGAACCGCCGGCGGTGACGATCGGCCAGCCGCAGTCTCCGTCGAACAAGACGACGCCGGCCTTCTCGGGGACGGCGAGCGAAGCGACGGAAGTCGTGGTGCGCGTGTTCGAAGGCGCCACGGAAGTCGCGAGCGCGAAGACGACTGCGTCCGGGGGCAAATGGTCGACGGCGGCGTTGAGCCCCGCGTTGCCGGCTGGCAAGCGGACGTTCACGGCGGTCGCGAGCGAGAAGAGCGGCCTGGGCAACGGCGAAGGCAAAAGCTCGGCGGTGAGCTTCGAAGTGGACACCGAACCGCCGGTGGTGACGCTCGTGGCTCCGAAGTCTCCGTCGAAGGACACGACGCCGTCGTTCAGCGGCGAAGCCAGCGAAGCGACCGAAGTCGTGGTGCGTGTCTTCGAAGGCGCCACCGAAGTCGCGAGCGCGAAGACGACCGCGTCCGGGGGCAAATGGTCGACGGCGGCGTTGAGCCCCGCGTTGCCGGCGGGCAAGCGGACGTTCACGGCGGTCGCAACGGAGAAGAGCGCCGTGGGCAACGCGGAAGGCAAAAGCTCGAAAGTGAGCTTCGAAGTGGACACCGAACCGCCGGTCGTGACGCTGGAACCGTTGGCGCTCGTCTCGAACGACACGACCCCGGCGTTCTCGGGCACCGCCAGCGAAACGGACCCGGTCACGGTAGAAGTGTTCGCGGGCGCCGAAGCGAAAGGCTCGCCCGTCGCCAAGCTCACCGCCAGCGTAGCCGGCGGGACGTGGAAATCGGCGCACCTGACCAAGGAACTCGAAAACGGCGTTTACACCGCGATCGCGAGCGAGCCGAGCTCTCTGGAAAACGCGCCCGGGCAGAGCAAGCCGGTGAGCTTCGAAGTCGACACGAAGGCGCCGAACGTCACGATGGTGGCGCCGGCGCCCCGCTCGAGCGACACCAAACCGTCATTCTCGGGCACGGTCTCAAGCCAGGCGGGCAAGACGGTCACGGTCTACATCCACGAAGGCTCGAGCCACGAAGGCAAGATCGTGCGGACGGTGACCGCCGAAGCAACGAGCGGTAAATGGACTTCGCCCGAAGTCGCACCGGCGCTTTCGGACGGCACCTTCACCGCCGTGGCGGCCGTGCCGAGCCTGCTGCCGGGCAATCCGGAAGGCGAGAGCGCGCCGGCGACCTTCGTCGTCGACACGCAACCGCCGACGGTCACGTTGAACCAGCCACCTTCGCTGTCCAACGACGCAACGCCGTCCTTCGGCGGAGCGGCCAGCGAAACGACGCCGGTGAAGGTGTCGATTTACAGGGGAGCGACGGCCGCCGGCACCGTCGTCGCCAGCGTCGAAGCCACGCCGAGGGGCGGGACCTGGGCCTCGGAAACGCTCGGCGGCCGCCTCGAAGATGGGCAGTACACTGCGATCGCCGAAGAGCAAAGCGCGATCGGCAACGGCCCCGGCAAGAGCGCGCCGGTGTCCTTCTCGATCGACACCAAGCCGCCGGCCGTTACGCTGAACGCGATCCCGACGCCCTCGAGCGACAGGGTGCCATCGTTCTCGGGCACGGCCAGCGAAGCCGAACCGGTCAGCGTCGAGATCTTCAGGGGAGCCAAGCCGGAAGGCGCGCCGGTCGTGACGTTGAGCGGTGAAGTGGCCGACGGCGAATGGTTCACGGGCGCGGTGCAAGAACGGCTCGAATGGGGCGAATACACGGCACTGGCGGTCGAGCCCAGCTCGATCGGCAACGCGAGTGGGACGAGCACGCCCGTGACCTTCACCGTGGCGCAGATCCCGCCGGGTGTCGTCACCGAAGGGTCCGCCTCGGTCACCTGGACCTCCGCGGCGCTCTACGGAGCGGTCAATCCGCTCGGAGCGCCTGTCAGCGCCTGCACCTTCGAAGTCGGCACCGGACTCTCGTACGGGCGCGACGTCGGCTGCGGCTTCGTGTCCGGAGCCCTGTCGTTCCCGCGCGCGGCCGTCGGCTTCGTGCCGGTGTTCATCAGGATCTATGGGCTCAAGCCCGGCACCACCTATCACTACCGTGTCGTCGCCTCGAGCGAAGGCGGCACTGCTGCCGGACCGGACAAGACGTTCGTCACGCCCGAAGAACCGCTCACCGGCAAACCGCCGCCTACGAGCGATCCCAGCGGACCGAGCAAATCCGCCGCATCAGGGGTCGCGAGCTTCTTCGCCGCGCAGCTCAGGCCCATGGGTAAGACGGCGCAGATCGGCATTCTTCTGAAGAATGGGCTGTTCGCGCAACGGTTCAAGGCGCCGGAGGCAGGTACCGCGGTAATCAAGTGGTACTACTTGCCGCCGGGCGCCAAACTCGCCAAGAGGAAGGCGCCCTCCCCAGTCCTCGTTGCGAGTGGCAGGGTGACGTTCCACGCCGCCGGGACGGCCACCATGAAGATCCGCCTGACGGCCGCCGGGCGGCGAGTGCTCGAGCGCTCCGAGCGCGTGCGGCTGATCGCGACCTGCGCATTCAAGCCGCTAGGCGGGGCTGCGATCACAACATCCGGCTCATTCGAGCTCCGCCGCTGAGCGGTGGCCGCTGTGCGCCTTCTAGGCGGTTGGGCCGGCTAGCCGGACGCCCTCCGCGCCGCGGAGGCCCGCCTGCCGTTCGTGCGCCGGATCGGAGTTATGTATCGTTCGGCGTCGGCCAAATAGGCAAAATCCCTGCAAATCGCGCATGATTGGGAAAAAAAAACCCGCAATTTGCGGGTTTTTTGATCGAACATTCGTCCAACCTATGGTATGAAATGCTCACACAAGCCCGCGGGGGGTCTGGGTAGTTCAAGGGGGACCGCCCTCAGTGCTGCTTCGTATTGCGCTGCAGCGGGGTACACAAGCAACCACTCCACTGGAGGAATGGTCATGGACAGACGTAATCTAGGAGCGGGCCTTATGGTCCTGGTCAGCAGCATGGTTCTGCTGGCGGGAACTGCCTCGGCGCATGGGACCGTAAAGCCACAAACAGAATCAGGAACCGGCGCTTGCACGGTGAAATCGCTGCCCTCATTCATAGCTCAGGGCGAGTTTTCCAACACAGCAACCGTCGCTGACGTAATCGAAGTCTCGTGCAACCCGAAGATCTACAGCGATGGTGCCGAAGTCACGGTCACCGCAGCTCAGCTCTTCGACCGCTGCGGCCACGAAGTCACGTGGTACGACCCCAACGACCAGGACGATGATGTCAGCGAGTCGGACGGGAACTCGGTCAGCCTGAACCTCGACGTCGACGGCAACGCCAACGTCGGCCTGATCGCCGGCCCGAAATGCATGGTCGGTGAAAGCCTGATCACGCTCGACGAGGACGAATCGCCTTACGAAACGTTCACCACGTCGTTCCAGGTGCTGCCCGACGAACCGACGACCCAGGGTCTATGGATGGAGCCCTCGGCGCAGGTCGAGGACGCGGAATCGAGCGCGGTCGTGACCATCGCTCAGGCAGAGTTCACAGGCGAATCCGAGAGCTATGTGCGTCTCGGCGCCCGCCAGCTCTACGACCGCTGCCAGGAAGGCGACCACCTGATCGTCATCGGCGAGGACCGCGAGGTCGTCATCGACGAGCCTGAAGTGCTCGAAGCGATCCGGCTCGACGACGACGGCAATGGGTTCGCGTTGGTGCTCGGCAGCGACTCGTGCTCCGGCGGCACGTCGCTGATCGAAGCCGACCTCGAATCGTCGCCGTTCACGACCGAAACGGCGACCTTTACGGTCGAAGCGCCCAGGCCCGAAAGGTTCGCTGGCTAGGCGATCGTCAACTGAAGTGATGTGAGGCAGAGGATCCCGGGAGCGCACATGCGCCCGCCGGGGTCCTCTGCGCCTCGCCTGGCCCGGGTCAAGCGATGAAACTTCTTCTTCCCCGTCAAGCCAGGATTCTGCGAGCGTTTACGCTGGCGATGCTCGCGGCATGCGTCGTGGGCGCGTTGAGCGCAGGGCAAGCGCAGGCTCGATCCACCTCGTACTCCTCGGCGGCCGCCCAGTCTGAGACATGTCTGGTTCATTCGCTGCCCTCGTTCATCGCCCAGGGTGAGTTTGCCGACGCGGCCACCGTTGCCGACGTGGTCGAAGTCGAGTGCAATCCGTTCGCGTATGGCACCGGCGGGGAAGTCACGGTGACCGCGGCTCAGCTGTTCAGCCGCTGCCACGAAATCAGCTGGTACGTGCCAAACGAAGGCGGGACCTATCGCGAAGCGCGGGGGTCGAGCGTCAACCTGCGCCTGGACGTCGACGGCAACGCCAGCGTCGGCCTGATCGCCGGCCCGAAATGCATGGCCGGCGAAAGCCTGATCACGCTCGACGAGGACGAATCGCCATACGAAACCTTCACGACCTCGTTTCAGGTGCTGCCGTCCGTCGAGACCTCTCAGGGGGTGCTGGCGCTGCCTGCGTCCCAGGTCGAGGACGCCGAATCCAGCGCCGTCGTGACGATCGTCGAGGCGGAGTTCAGCGGCGAGGCCGAGGCGAAAGTGCGGCTCGGCGCGCGCCAGCTGTACGACCGCTGCGAGGGTGGCGAAAAACTGATCTGGGCGCGCGAGGACCGGGAAGTCGTCTCGGGCCCCGAACTCGCCGACGAACAGGCCGTCCAGCTCGACGACAACGGCAACGGCTTTGCGATCGCGATCGGCAGCGACTCCTGCGCCCAGGGCGGCTCGGTGATCGAAGCAGACCTCGAAACGAGCCCGTTCACCACCGAAACGACGGAATTCACGGTCCTGCCGCCGCAGCCCACCGAAGAACCGTCGTTCACGCTCGAAAAGCTCCAGGAGATCGCTGGCAGCGGCGCCGGCTTCACTACAGAACCGTTGACCGCGTCGGTCGGCCAAACCGTCGATTACGCGATCGTCGTGACGAACACCGCGAACGTCGAGGAGACGTTTACAGGCTTCACCGACCCCGGTTGTGACGCAGGCACGATCGCGGGGGGCCCGGGGTCCAGTCCGGTCGCGCCCGGGCAGTCGACGCGCTACACGTGTGCGCATCGTCTGAGCAAAAGCGGTCCCTACGTCAACGTCGCCGCCGTCACGGGCGACACGGCTGACGGCAGGCCACTCGAAAAGACCTCAAACCAGGTCGAAGTCACGACGCCGGTGCCCATGCCGAAGTTCACGATCGAAAAGCTCCAGGAGCTCGCCGGCGCGGGCACCGGCTTCACCAGCGAACAGCTCTCGGGGATGGTCGGCCAGACGGTCGACTACGAGATCGTCATAGACAACACCGGCAACGTGTCACTGACGTTCTCGAGCTTCACGGACCCGCACTGCGACCCGGGCACGATCGCGGGCGGGCCCGGGGCGTCGCCCGTCTTGCCCGGCGACTCCACGACCTACACCTGCAGTCATGTTCTCGCCAGCCCGGGCAGTGTCGTCAACGTGGCGACGGTAACGGCTACGCCGCCCGAAGAAGGGCCGATCACCGAGTCATCGCCGCCGGTCGAAGTCAAGGTCATCGCGCCAGAACCGGCATTCACGATCGAAAAGCTGCAACGGCTAGCCGGCAGCGCCGGCGCCTTTACGACGACACAGCTGGAAGGCGCTGTCGGCGAGACGGTCGAATACGAGATCATCCTGAAGAACACGGGCAACGTGCCGCTGCCGGTTTCGGGCTTCAGCGATTCGCATTGCGACCCGGGCACGCTCGCGGGCGGCCCCGGCGGAGCGTCGCTCGCCCCCGGGGCCTCGACGACCTACACCTGCACCCACCTGCTGGGAGCGGAACCAAGCTTCGTGAACGTTGCGTTCGCAACCGTCACGCCGACTGAAGGCGAACCGATTGAACTGAAATCCCACGAAGTCGAAGTGGTCGTGCCGGGCTCTCCCGGGCCTGGGAGCGGGCAACTCCCCGCGAGCACGAACGTCTCGCCAAAAGGCGGCGTGCTGGCGAGCTGCGAAGTGTCGCGCCCGGTGCTGCGCGGCGTCGCCGGACCCGAGCGTGGCACGTTCACCGCCAGCGTGCGCTCGCTTGGCATCAAGCAGATCACGTTCTACCTCGACGGCCGAAAGCTGAAGTCGATGAAGCAGGCCTCGGCGAGGCACGGCCTGTTCAAGATCAAGATCCGCGCGCGCAAACTCTCCTACGGCCCGCACAGGGTCTCGTTCACCACGGTGATGTCCAACCCGAACTGCGCCAACGCCGCGAGTTCGCGCGTGTTCGTGCACCCATACGCCGCACGCCGTGCCCCCCGCTTCACCGGCTAGGGGCCTATCGTCAGCTGTACCCCAGATCGCTCGCAGCTCCGCGCGGCACCGTGGGTGAGCTCACACGATTTCGATCGGGGTGCCGACCTGGATCAGGCGCCAAAGCTGGGTGATGTCCGCATTGCGCAGCCGGACGCAGCCGTGGGAGGGGCGACCGGGGATCAGCTGCGGTTCGTCGGTTCCATGAATCCCGACGATCCCGCCGCCGGGCCATTCGCTCAGGGTCGGCGCATAGGCGCTGGTCCCGATCGCGTACGGTCCGTAGAGCGGCGACCCGATGGACGTCAGCTTCTCGGTCACATAGAAGTGTCCCGCGGGCGTGGGCAGACTGGGGCGCCCGACGCCTACGCTTGCGCTCCAGATGGCGCGGCCGTAGCGGTACAGCGTGGCACGAAAGGTCTCGCGGTCGACTCGCAGGTACTCGTGGGTTACGTGCATTTCGCCGAGCGCGCTGGCTGGGACCCAGCCAATGAGGCCGTTCGGGCGCCCTGGAAGAGGCACGAGGATCCACGTGGTGTGCGCGACGGTGTAGGAGCGCAGCGCGAGGTACAAAGCCGCCTGACCGTCGCCAGTCAGGAAGTGCAGGCGCCCGACGGGGCGCGATCGAGCGGAGGGGAACATGTGGGCGACGGCCTGCTCCTGCGGGTAGGCCCAGCGCGAAAGCGTTCTTAGGTTCGAAAGCGTCGCCACGACGGGGCTCCCGGAGCGGCCCGCGAGGGGATCGGCGGGAGCATTGGCTGCACAATACGCCGCCGGGGCGGCCGCCATGGCCATACCCGAAAGCACGGCGGCGATCGTGTGGCGGCGCACAGCGCACCGTGGGTTGTGAGCGTCCTTGTTCACGCGCTCTCGACTCTGCTGACAATCACAAATTGTACGCGTCTTGCCATGGTTGGCAAGCAGCGTGCAGACGCGGAGAGAGGCGCCGCTACACAGTGCGGGCAACGGTACATGCTTGACAGCTCACTGACCGGCCGCTATCGTACTTGGTCCACGTTTTGGGGGACCTATGGTTTCGCGCGGACGTCAACCGAAGAGTTCATCACGTCTCCGCGCGTCCTCGTGGAGGCGAACGTTCCTGATCGCCACGGTCGTGCTGTGCGTCGCCGCCGGCGTGGGCGCCGCAATCTCCTTGGCGGCGCCCGAGTACGAGCTGCCGCCCGAAATCACTCACTCGGCGGGCACGAGCTTGGAACGCGGCACCGTCCTGACCTGCGATGTCGGTAGCTGGATTGGCTCGCCCACATTCGAGGTGGAATGGATTCTCGAAGGGGAAGTAGTCGCCAGAGGGAAAAGTCCCGTCACGCAGCCCACCCTGACACTCACGGCTGCCGACGAACACAAGGAACTGTGGTGCGAAGTGGCGGCGACCAGCAACGGCGAAACGAGCTACGCAACCAGCAAGAACGCCATCTGTCTCGGAGGTGGCTGCGGCGCGCCGCCCCCCACGGCGCCGGAATCGGTAGAACGGCCTGAAGTCTCGGTCTCGGGAGGCGGCACGCCGGAAGTCGGAAAGACGCTCACGTGCTCGCAAGGTGCGTGGCAAGGCACGACGCCGATGACGTTCGCGTACAAATGGTTCATTAGCGTGGAACATGGCGTGGAAGCGATCAAGTCGGCGACCCAGAGCAGCTACACCGTCGTCGCCGAAGACGAAACGCATCAGCTGTCGTGCAGGGTGACCGCGAAGAACGCTGCGGGCGAAGCCACGGCTGAAAGCAAGAACAGTCTTGAAGTGCCCGGATCGCCGCCCGCGAACATAACAAAGCCGGAAGTATCGGGCGTCGCGGCGGTGGGCGAACCGCTGACCTGCAAAGAAGGCACCTGGAGCGGGAGCCCTCCGCTCGAATTCGAAATCAAGTGGCTCCGCGACGGCAAAGCGATCGGGTCCGGCAGCACCCACCTGGTGGAATCGGCGGACGAAGGGCAGCTGCTGTCGTGCACCGTGACCGCCAAAAACGGCAAGGGAAAAGCTGAAGCCTCGAGCGCCGCGGTGGAAGTGAAAGGGAAACTCAAAAACACCGAACCGCCATCTATCTCGCCGAAGAGCGGGGTGAAAGAAGGGACGCCGCTCACCTGCTCGGAAGGCAAGTGGAACCAGAACGAACTGAAACTTGAATACCACTGGCTTCGTGAAGGCACAGAAACCGTCGGGGATGAAGCAAAATATACAGTCACAAACGCGGATCGAGGCCACCTGCTCTACTGCCAGGTGACTGCCAAGAACGGAAAGAAAGAAGAAGTCACGGCCACGAGCGAATCGGTCAGCGTGGTGAAGGGCGCGGGTGTGCCTGTAAACGAACGCGCCCCGAAGGTCGAAGGCGAAACAAAGCTCGGAGAAACGCTCACGTGCACCGAAGGCACTTGGACGAACAGCCCTGAATCCGGGCGCTACGTCTACCAATGGCTCCGTGAAAAAGTCGCGATCGCCGGGAAAACTGAAAAGACCTACAAGGTGCAGGTTGCGGACGAGGGTTACAAGCTCTCGTGCAAGGTGATCGCATTCAACAGCGAAGGTCCGAGCGAACCTGCGGAAAGCGCCGAACGCTATGTCACCGGCGAAGCCCCGAGCGTCACTACGAGAGGCCCGGAAGCCGTCGCGGAATCTGCCACGCCTCGCGTGGGCGAATCGCTCGCCTGCCTGCGAGGCGAATGGAAGGGCGAGCCGGCGCCGACGTTCACATACGAATGGCTGCGCGACGGAGCGACGGTCGTCGGAACGAACGCCGCGTACACGATCGTCAGCGCCGACCGCGGCCACTCCCTGTCGTGCAGAGTGACCGCCACCAACGATGAAGCACCAAAAGGGGTGTCCGCCGAAAGCAACAGCGTCCACATTCCGGGGAGCCCTCCCGAACCGCCGCCGGAAGGCCCCGTGATCTCGTTCTCGGGCGAACTGAACGTCGGCTCGACGCTAACCTGCGCCGAAGGCGTCTGGACGGGGGCGCCGGCGCCCACGTTCGCCTTCCAGTGGCTTGTGAACGGCAAGGAAATCGCCTCCGCAACCGCCCCGACGTTCACTGTGGGCGCCGTCGACCGCGGCTATGTGATCACCTGCAGGGTCACGGGGACGAACACGGAAGGCACGACGGCCGCGCTCAGCAAAGGTGTCAAGGTGAGCGGAATCCTACCGAAAGCAGAAGAGCTGCCCTTTGTCGTGGGCACCGGCGTCGTCGGGCACACGCTCAAATGCGAATCGGGTATCTGGGACGCAAAGCCGCCGCCGTCCTTCGAATACCAATGGTTCCGCGACAACACGCCGATCGCCTCGGCCACCGAAGAAACGTACACCGTCGAACCCGCCGATCAGGGGCAGTTCCTCTCGTGCGAGGTGACCGCGACGAACATCGTGGGCAGTGTCCCAGAGGAATCGAGCAACGGCGTGGCCGTCTCCGTGCAGAGAACGCTGGAAACCCCGGTGGAAACGCCCACCATCGACCCTCCCGTGAAAACCCTCGCGCCGTCCCCGGCCGTGATCCTCGCGTCGATCAGGCGCCAGCTTCCCACGGCCTTGGGAGGGGCGCATCTGAAGACCATCCGCAAGTCGGGGAGCTTCTCGTTCTCGTTCCTCGCGCCATGGGAAGGGAAGCTGGAAGTGTTGTGGTATGAGATCGTCAAAGGTGCTCACGGGGCCAAGACCAAGCAGCTCGTGCTGGCGCAGGCGACGAGCTCGTTCACGGGGGCCAAGAAGGGCACCGTAAAGCTGAAGCTGACCGCCAAGGGCCGCCACGTGTTGCAGGACAAGAAGCGAATGAGCCTGAAGGCCGAGGTGCTCTTCACGCTTCCCCACGAGAAGCCCGTGACCTGGTACGAGACGCTCACCCTGACGTCCTGAGGCCGGGGGGCGCGCGGGAGATCCGCGGGCGCGCGTCCGGCGAGCGATCTGCTCGAGCGGCTCAGCCGCCGGCGAGGCAGCGGCTCAGCCGCCGGCGGGGCGGCCGCCGGCGGTGCGCTCCCGTAGCGTTACAACCGTCTGCGAGGCATGCGCAGCCCCCGTGGCAGTTCGTGTGAGCACGGTGGCCTCGGCGTGCAGAACCCTCGAGCGCGAGCGGGCGAGCAGGCTGAGAGCCCTGACGGAGAGGTGCAGCCTGACCGTTACGACATGTCCGCTCGAGTCGAACTTGCCCGCGGCGAGGGTCAGGGCTGATTTGGCTGAGCGATGCCCGCCCGCGTCGAGAACGTCGAGAGTCTGGAGCGTGATCGTTCCGTCGCAGCGCGTGGCCAGGCTCGGGCAGCGCAGCTGCACGCTCAGGCTCCCGTTCGAGCTCGCCACGAGCTTCGTGGCGAGGAGCTCGGCGGCGTCGCTGGTCGCGGTCGTCGGCGAGGACAGCGGCGGCTGCTGGATCGCGGGTTGCAGCGGCGAGGACGCCAGCGAGATCACGACCGAGGGCGGCTGGGGCGGAAGTGTGACGGTGAGATCGCTTCCGTAATTGCTCCCGTACCGGTTTGACGCCAGCACCCGGAAGTGGTACGCGGTGTTCGCGCTCAGGCCGGACACCGCAGCAGACACCGCCACCGGCGTCTGCCCGTTGCCCGGCGCCTGCGCGCACGCGGCCGTGCTCCCGTAGGACGCGGTCCGCCCGTATTCGAACTCGCAAGTCGTGACCGTCGAGCCATTCGGGGTGACCTGGGCGTTCAGCGTCATCGTGGACTGCGTGACAGCAGACGGTTCGCCGGTCGAGACCGCCGGCGCATATCCAAGCGTCGTGAACGTCGCGCCCTCGCCGGCGCCCGAGCCGCCCTGGTAGCCGATGACCAAGCGGAAGTAGTAGACGGTGTTCGCGGCCAGGCCCGCGACCGAAGCGGACACCGTCACGGGGCCGGTCGCGGGACCCGGCAGCGACGAGCAGGCCGCGCTCGATCCGTACGTGCCCGTCGGGCCGTATTCGAACCTGCATTCGTCCACTTCGACGCCGTGGGGTTCCACCGTCGCGGCGAGCGTCGCTTCGGTCTGCGTAATCGAGCTCGCAGACCCGGTCGCGGGCGCCGGCGCGGGCGCTTGCGGGGCTCCGTGCAGGCTCCCCAGCCCCGCCGGTCCGTTGTAGCCCGGCCCCGCTTCGCAGAGGTAGCTGCCGCAGTCTCCATTGCTGCCGGAGAGGATCTCGTTGAAGCCGCTATCGCTGGCGGCCTCCAGGTAGAGGGCATGCGCGCCCGCGAACGATCTGGTGTAAGGGCTCGCCAGCGCCATCGCCGCGCCGACGATCGGCGCCGAAGCGCTGGTGCCGCCCAGCAGCAGCCACGGCGAGGTCGTTTCATAGCTGTCATACGCGGACACCGGGGTGTTGGGATCGGCGACGGCGGCCACGTCGTTGGTCGTCCTGTACGGGCAGCCGGTGTCCTCCTGCCACGCGGGCTTCGGTTCGTGGCTGCAGCCGCTGCCGGTGCCCGAGACCTGCCCGTCGGTGTCCGAGTACCACACGCTTTCCGTCCAGCCGCGTTCGCCCGCTTCAGGACGCAGCGACGTTCCGCCCACGGCTATGACCGAGGGGTATGAGGCCGGCGCTTCGACGCCGTAGCCGTGATCGCCGCCGGCGGCCGTTATCGGAACTCCGGGATGGTCGTAAGCGGCGGCATATTCGGGAGCTTCGGCGCCGAGGAAGCTGTTGCTTATCTCCGTCGCACCCAGCTTGACGGCCTCGTTCTCGGCCGCGGCGAGATCTTCCTCTTCATCGGTGCTCGCCTCGACGAGCAGGATGTGGCAGTTCGGACAGATCGCCGAGACCATGTCGAGATCGAGCGAGATCTCTCTGGCCCATACGCGGCTGGGCGCCGGGTAGGACGTGTCAGCACCTTCCTGGTTGACCTTGCGGAAGCAGCCGTCGCTCGAATCGCACTGCGGAATCCCGTACTCGGAGCGATACACGCCCAGGTCCGCTTCCGCCTTGGGGTCGTCGAAGGCGTCGACGACCGCCACCGTCTGGCCCGATCCGCCCGACGCCGACGGCAGGTCATAGGCGCTGCGGAGATCCTGCGGCGAGTAGCCCCCTTCGACGCCGTTGCCGTAGACGGCGGGGCTGACTTCCTGCGCGGGGCCGGCGGTGATCGCGCCCGCCGCTAGCGGCCCGCGGCGCGAAGATTTGCGGGTGGGGTCCTCGATCAGCCCGCAACTGGCACGGCGGGCCTGGTGGGGGCAGACGTAGTAGGGGGCGGTTTCAGACGGGCTCGTGGAGACGCGCGCCCATCGCGCGAGGGCAGTCGGGGGCACGAGTACGGCGAGTCCAAGGGCAAGGGCCGCGGCCGTGGCGAGACGCCGCGGGCGCAGGATCGGCCGCACCGCTTTCGCGGAGCGTCGCCGAGTAGGCTGCGCCGCTGTCATATCCGCTCCCCCTTTCGTCCTGGCGCGCTGCGGCGACGCAGCTCAGTTGAGCTCGATGTAGAACGGCGCGTTTAGGGTCTTGGCTTCCAGGGCTTTGGTGGTTTTGTTCGGTGCGAGTTGCCATGTTTCGACCGTAATCTGCGGTTCCGGCGAGCCGCACAAGTGTTCTTCTTTGACGAATTCGCTCTTTCCGAGCGTCGCTGTTGCGAAGGCTGGCAGTTCCGATTCCTTGTTGTCGACCGTGACTACGACGTTGTGGAACGAAACACTCAGGCCGGAAATGCAATACACGCCTTCAGTTGGCGCGGGTTCCACCGTGGCGCCTTCAAAGCCCTTGCTGTCCGGCGAAGCTTCGATGTGACCCGATGCGGTGACGTGCGCGAAGGCAACCGCGCTGCCGGCGCTGCCTTCGGGGCCGGTCTTGCCTTCGGGGCCGGTCTTGCCTTCCGGGCCGGCCTTTTCGCTGGCCTTGCCTTCGGGGCCGGCCTTTTCGCTGGCCTTGCCTTCGGGGCCTTGCGACCCAGTGCGCCCGACGGGACCTTCCTTGCCCTGCGGTCCGGTCGCTCCCGTGCCCCCCGTCGCACCGCGCGCGCTCCGCAGCTGCTTGAGCACGCTGGGCTTGATCTGGTGGGTGGAGGTGATGATGTAGTGCGAGGCAGCCATGCTCGTGCCGCCCAGCGCGACAAAGAGGGCAAGCCAGGCGACGATGTTGCGGCGCACGGCGATGAGGGTACGAGCGATCACTTTCCTTGCTCCCGTTTCGTTTTCCCTGCAAATCTTGACAGATGAGCGCCCGATAGGGAAATCGGCGCGGCGTGAGCTCGGGCCGCAGTGAGCTAGACTGGCCGCAATGGCCGAGCCAGGAGCGCTGCCCACCGAGGAGGACGTGATGGACGCGCTGTCCAACGTGATCGACCCGGAGCTGGGGCTCGACTTCGTCGAGCTCGGGCTGATCTACGGCGTCGAGATCTCCGCGGGAAGCGTGCGCGTTACCTTCACGCTGACCACGCCCGGCTGTCCGATCGGGCCGCAGGTCAACGAACAGATCGAAGAGTTCGTCGGCGAAGTCGAGGGCGTCACGAACGTCGAATCCGAGATGGTGTTCACGCCGCCGTGGTCCCCGGAGATGATGTCCGAGGACGCCAAGTTCGCGCTCGGCTACTGATCCGGGCCCGGCGATCCACGATCGGCTGAAGGGCCGGGACGGCGGGCGCGGCCGCCCGTGGCTACGCCGGCGCCGCCGCTGTGTCGCGCGCGAGCGACACGAGCGTGGCGAGTTCCTCGGCGATGCTCACGCCGATCGAGTCGATGTCTGGGAGCGCGTCGAAGTCGCCGAGCAGGCCGAAGTTCATCTGTCCGTTGTAGGACATGATCGCGATCGCAAGCGCGTGGTTTTCGGGCAGGAACGCGACCGGGATCGCGTGCAGCATCTCGCGCCCGAGCACGTACAGGGGGAACTGCGGGCCGGGCACGTTCGTGACGATCAGGTTGAACAGGCGCGTGGAGAAGTTCAAGCGCGAGGCTTGCGCGAGGATCGTCGGCGGCGCGAAGTTCTGCGCGTTCGCGATCACCTCCGCGCCGAGAGCCTGCTTTGACTCCTTCAGGCCGTCCATCGCGCCGGCGACGAAGCGCAGGCGGTTGAGCGGGTCGCTGATGTAGATCGGCAGCGCCCCGCGCATCACCACGATCCGATTGCCCCCGTGATGATGCTCGCCCTCGGTCCGCACCGACACCGGCACCAGGGCGCGCATCTCCACGCCGGCCGTGTGCCTGCCGCGCGAGATCAAGAACGAGCGCAACGCGCCCGCTACGACCGCGAGGACGACGTCGTTGACGGTCCCGCCGAACGCGTTCTTGACCGCCTTGAAGTCCTCGAGCTCGCTCCTTACGGCGACGAACCGCCGGTGCGGGCCGATCGGCACGTTCAACGGTGTCTCGGGAGCCGGATTCAGGCCGGCCCAGACGATCTCGCCGAGGCCCTCGGCGACCTCGCGGGCGCGCGTGAGCGCGCGCTCGGGGTGCGCGAGCGCATTGAGCGCGCCCTCAGCCAGCGCCACGCCCGCGCGCGCGGCGCCCAGCACGTCGGCCGCCAGCAGCTGCGCCGTGCCCGGTTCCGGGTGCGCCTGCCACGCGCGCCCAACGTATGGGTTCGGCGGCGGTTCCGGCGTCAGGTCGAACAGCACGGTCGCGAGGTCCACGCCGGCGATGCCGTCGATCAGCGAATGATGGGTCTTGGTGATCAGCGCGAAGCGGTCGTCCTGCAGTCCCTCGATCAGCCACATCTCCCAGAGCGGCTTGGAGCGGTCGAGCTGCTGGGAGAAGATCCGCGCGGTCAGGTCCTGGAGCTGCTCCCACCTGCCCGGCGCGGGCAGCGCCGTGTGACGGACGTGGTAGTCGAGGTTGAAGCTCGGGTCATCGATCCACACCGGGCGCCCGCTGTCGAGCGCCGTGTGCGCGAGCTTGTGGCGGTAGCGCGGGACGAGGTGCAGCCGGCGACGGATCTGTTCGAGGAACTCCTCCATGCGCGGCGGCGGACCTTCGACGATCGTCAGGCCGCCGATGTGCATGTGCGACACCGAGCTCTCCTGGTGCAGGAACGAGGCGTCTACGGGAGTAAGCCTGTCGAGGTGACGCTGGCTCATGCGCGTTAGCGTATCGAGGCGCCCCCTACAATGACACGCATGCAACGCGGCGTCGAGAAGCTGCTGCTCGCGGCCCCTCGCGGCTATTGCGCGGGCGTCGATCGGGCGGTGCAGACTGTGCAGCGCGCGCTCGCCATCCACGGCGCGCCCGTGTACGTGCGCAAGGAGATCGTTCACAACAAGCACGTCGTCGCGCAGCTGCGCGAGCGCGGGGCGATCTTCGTAGAGGAGCACACGGAAGTGCCCGAGGGCGCGGTATGCGTGTTCTCCGCGCACGGCATCGCGCCGAGCGTGCGTCAGGGCGCCGCCGAGCGCGGGCTGCAGACGATCGACGCCACGTGCCCGCTCGTGACCAAGGTCCATCGCGAGGCGGTGCGCTTCGCGCGCGAGGGGTACACGATCGTGCTCGTCGGACACGACGGGCACGAGGAGGTCGAAGGCACGATGGGGGAGGCTCCCAGCCAGATCGTGCTCGTCGAGAGCGAGCAGGACGTCGACACGCTCGAAGTGCCCGACCGCGAGCGGATCGCCTACATCACGCAGACCACACTCGCCGTCGGCGAAACCAGCGCGATCGTCGCGCGCCTGCGCGAGCGCTTCCCCGCGATCGTCGGCCCCCGCACCGATGACATCTGCTATGCGACCACCAACCGCCAGGCGGCCGTCCGTCAGATGGCGGGCAGCTGCCAGCTGATGCTCGTGATCGGCTCGCGCAACTCATCCAACTCGCTGCGGCTCGTCGAGGTCGCGCGCGACTGCGGCACCGAGGCGCACCTGATCGACTCCGCGCGCGAGATCGACGAGCGCTGGTTGGACGATGTGCGCGTCGTCGGCATCTCCTCGGGAGCGAGCGCCCCCGAGGAGCTCGTGAGCGAGCTCGTCGACTTCTTCCGCGCGCGCGGCGTGAGCGACATCTCGGAGTTCGACGTGATCCGCGAGGATGTCCGCTTCATGCTGCCCAAGCCGATACGCGAGGCCGTTGCGCAGGCAGCGCCCCAGGGCGCGATCGGGGTCGGCTGATCTGCGCGGTCGGGCGAGCACGCTCGACGGCGTCGTGCGGGCGCTGATGCTGGCGGTGGCATGTCGAGCACGCGCGACGGCGTCGTGCGGGCGCTGATGCTGGCGGTGGCATGTCGAGCACGCTGATCGTCTCGGACCTGCATCTCGGCAGCAACTCCGGCGCGGATCTCCTGCGCCGGCCCGATCTGCGCGCGCCGCTGCTCGAAGCGCTCGGCGGCGTGCGGCGCGTGGTGCTGCTCGGCGACGTGCTCGAGCTGCGCCATGGGCCGATGCGCGCGGCGCTCGCCGATGCGCGCCCGTTCTTCGAGGATCTCGGACAGGCGTTGCCGGGACGCGAGCTCGTGATCGTCGCCGGCAACCACGACCACGCGCTCGTGGAACCGTGGCTGGCGCGACGCGGTCAGGAGCGCGAGCCGGCGCCGCTCGTCGTCGAGCAGCTGCTGGAGCCGGCGCAGGTGTCCGCCGCGCTGGAGCAAATCGCGGAGTGGGCGGCGCCTGCACGCGTGCGGGTGGCCTACCCGGGCCTGTGGGTGCGGCCAGACGTTTACGCGACCCACGGTCACTATCTGGACTGCCACCTCACCGTGCCCACGCTCGAGCGCGTGAGCATGGGCGCGATGAGCAGGCTGCTGGGCCGTCCAGCCAGCACGTTCGGCGCGGTTGACGACTACGAGCGGATTGGCGCGCCGCTGTTCGCCTGGCGGGATGCGATCGCCAGGGAGGCGCCGACCGGGGCGGCGCTCAACGGGATGGCCACGCTCACCGCGTGGAACGCGCTCAACGGCCGTCCCGCGTCGATCGGCCGGGCTCGGGGTCGCGGGGCGCTCGCGCGCCGGCTGCGCGCACGCGCGATCGCCGCGGGGTTCCCGCTCGCGGTCGCCGCGCTCAATCGCGCGGGGCTCGGTCCATTGCGCGCGGACCTCTCGATGGCCGAGCTGCGTCGTGCCGGACTGCTGGCGATGGGCGAGGTGGCGGCGCGCCTGCAGCTGGGCGATGCGTATGTGGTCTTCGGTCACACCCACCGCGCCGGCCCGCTTCCGGGCGACGAGGAGAGCGAGTGGCGCGGGCGCTCAGGCGCACGCCTGGTGAACGCCGGAAGCTGGACGTACACTTCGATCTTCATCTCCGATACGCCCGCTCCGGGCCCGTACTGGCCGGGGACGTGCGTGCTGATCGAGGACCACGGCCCACCCTCGTTGAGGCACCTGCTCCACGACCGCACCTGCCCTCAGATCGCTCCGCGCCGGTCCGCCTCGGCCTGAACGTCGAGCGCACGGGACAGATCGTTCGGGCGCGCGTCCATCCGCTGGGCGCCCGCGCCAATGGTGTCAATGGAACTTCACTTAATGACAGTTGGCCCGGACCGCGAATCCGATCACTGGAACGTGGGTCAGTAGTATTCCGCAATCTGTGCGGCAGCCGGTGATTCTGGGTGAATTGCCGGCAGGACTTTTAGCGGCACGCTTGTATAGAAACGAGCCCCGTGACACTTGTCCTCCGGTTATCGGAATGGGACTCGCTATCTCAAACGTGACGCGACTTCTACTACCGGTTCTGATTTTTGGCCTCGTTTTGTGTCTGGCCCGTCACTCGGGCGCCACGGCTTGGCAAATCGGTGAGATCGTGCACTCGTTCCAAACATGAACGGCAAGCCGAAGCGTCCGGCCAAGCCGGTTCTCACCGGCACGGCGCTGCTCGCCCTCGCGTGTCTGTCCGCATGCGGGTCGAGCGCCGCCTATCTCGACAGCGCAAGGGTAGAGCGAGCGATCGCGCGCTCGATCCTGCGGGAGCACGGCCTGTACACCAAGGTCGCGTGCCCGGCGAGGGTGCCGCTGCGGACGGGCTACGTGTTCAAGTGCTCGGCGCTGCTCGGCGTCGGGGCCTATCCGGTGACGGCGACCGAGATCGGGGGCGACGGCCAGGTGCGCTATCGCGATCCGCGGCCGCTCGCGGTGCTCGACATCGCCAAGGTCCAGCGCGCGATCGCCGCCTCGATTCTCAGCCAGCGTCACATCGCCGCGACGGTTTCATGTCCTTCCGATGTGCTGCAGCAGGCCGGGCTGAGCTTCCGCTGCACCGCGGTGATCGACGGCGGCGCGCGTCGCTACGCGTTCATCGTCAGCGAGCTCGGCAACGCCGGGCACGTCCGCTTCGTCGGCACCTGAGCCGGCACACGCCCGCTCACGGGAGGATGCCGGGCGTAAAGCACGTGGCCAGGCAGCGGACTCCCGGGCCCAGCCGGATCTGCAGCACACCCGCCGTATGGCGTTCGTGCTCGAGCAGCGGGTACGCGCCTGGTCCGGAGATCGTCAGCTCGCGCCCGCCGGTCGCCGGTCCGCCGTTGACCGTCACCGCGCCCGCGCCAGCCAGCACCGCCCACACGCCCCCTGCTTCGTACTGGCCCGAATATGCGCCGGGCTGGTCCGCCGTGGGCGCCGCCAGCAGCGCGTCCGGCGCGTCCTCCGGCCGCAGCGGCGCGAGCGGCTCTCGGCGCACGTCCACGAGCTCCTGGATCGCCAGCTCGGTCTCCGCATACGCCCCCTCGCCGTAGTGGTAGTCGAACAGCCGCGCGCGTCCGTCGAACAGATAGCGGGCCGGCCAGCCGAGGTTCTCATACTCCCGCCACAGCTCGAGCTCGCTGTCGATCAGCACCGGGTAGCCGACCTCAAGGCGCGCCACCGCGTCCCTCACCGCCCGCTGGTCGTGGGAGGGCTCGAACCCGGGGCAGTGCACGCCGATCACCCGCAGGCCCGCCCGCGCATAGCGCTCGTGCCAGGCCTTCACGTACGGCAGCGTGCGCAGCGAGCTCGGCCGGCAGAAGTCCCAGAACTCGACCAGCATCGGCCGGTCGTGCTGGAGCACGCTCACGCCGCTCGCCGGCGCGTTCACCCACGGCAGCGCGCGCGGGAACAGCGGCGCGAAGATGTTGTCGGCGGGCGCCCGCAAGCGGCGCCCTAGCCGATGCTGCCGACCATCTCCAGCTGGATCAGGCGGTTGAGCTCGACCGCGTACTCCATCGGCAGCTCCTTGGTGACGGGCTCGATGAAGCCGTTGACGATCATCGCCGCCGCCTCGTCCTCGGTGAAGCCGCGCGAGCCCATGTAGAACAGCTGATCGTCGGAGATGCGCCCGACGGTCGCCTCGTGCGCCACCGTCACGTTCGGGTTCTGGATCTGGATGTCCGGCCACGTGTCCGAGCGCGAGCGCCCGTCCATCATCAGCCCGTCGCACTGCACGCGCGCTTTCGAGCCCGATGAGTTGTGGCCCATCTTCACCAGGCCGCGGTAGCCCATGATGCCGCCGTCCTTGGAGATCGACTTGGCGAGGATGTTCGAGGTCGTGTTCGGCGCCAGGTGCACGACCTTCGCGCCCGTGTCCTTGTGCACGCCGCCCGAGGCCACGCCCACGTTCAGGTGATCCGCGCGCGCGCCCTCGCCCATCAGGAACGAGCCCGGGTAGAGCATCACGTACTTGGCGCCCATCGAGCCGCCCACCCACTCGACCGTGCCCTCGGCATCCACGACCGCGCGCTTGGTGTTCAGGTTGTACACGTCCTTCGACCAGTTCTGCACGGTCGTGTAGCGCGCCTTCGCGCCCTCGTGCACGAAGATCTCCACGACCGCCGAGTGCATCGAGTTGACGCTGTAGGTCTGCGCGGTGCAGCCCTCGATGTAGTTCACCTCCGAGCCCTCGTCGGCGACGATCAGCGTGTGCTCGAAGGTGCCCTCTCCTGCCCCCTCCATGCGGAAGTACGCCTGCAGAGGCAGGTCCACCTTCACGCCCTTGGGCACGTACAGGAACGAGCCGCCCGACCACACCGCGCCGTGCAGCGCCGAGAACTTGTTGTCCTGCGCGGGCACGCACTTGTTCATGAAGTACCTCTGCACCAGCTCCGGGTACTCGCTGATGGCCGTGTCCATCGAGCAGAACAGGATGCCCAGCTTGCGGTACTCCTCCTTCAGGCCCTCGTACACCGGCTCCTGGCGCCACACGCCGACCACGCCCGCCAGATGCTCGCGCTCGGCCTGCGGGATGCCGAGATCCTCGTAGGTCTGCTTCATCTCCTCCGGCACGTCGTCCCAGCTGTTGAAGCGCCCGGCGGTCGGCGGCGAGTACAGCACGAGGTCGTCGAGGTTCAAGCCCGAGAGGTCGACGCCCCACTGCGGCATCGGCTTGCGTTCGAAGATCTCCAGCGCTTTCAGGCGCTTGTCGGCCATCCACTCGGGCTCGCCCTTGATCTTCGAGAGCTCCGTCACGACCTCGCGCGAGATCCCCTGGCGGGCGCGCAGCTGGCCCTGCTCGTCCTCGACGATCGGGCTGGGCTTGGTGATGCTCGTGCGCTCAATCGTGGCCATGACGTTCCTCGTTCCAGGGTAGCTAGCGAATCCTGTGCTGCGGAGTAGGAATTGTATCGAGATGGCCGGGCGCGCCGCTTACCCACAACTCACACCGCCCGCAGCGCGCTGCTGATCGCCTGGGCGCGGTTCTCGACGCCCAGGCGCGTGTAGATCGCCTCGAGGTGCTTCTCGACCGTGCGCCGGCTCAAGCCGAGCGCGTGCGCCAGCTGGGCGCTCGTGCAGCCCTCCAGCGCGAGCGCGAGCACCTCCGCCTGACGCGCGGTCAGCCCCAGTCCGCGCAGCGTCTCGGGGCCGGGCAGTCCGACCGCCGGTGTCAGGCAGATCGCATCCAGCTGCGGGTAGGCGTCGCGCACGAGCTGGGCGCGCAGGCGCCGGCCCTCGTGGCGAATCGCCGGCTGCGGCGAGGGCTCTCGCTCGTGGCGCGCACGCTCTGGCGCCCACCACTCGATCACCGCCGCCGGCAGGCGCTCGCCGGCCGCCACGCCCAATCCCTCGGCGGCCGCCGCGTTCGCCCACGCGACCGTGCCGTCGTGCGTGGCCAGCAGCAGCCAGCGCGAGCGATCTGCTTGTGCGCCGCTGCCGATCGCGCGCGCCAGCGCCAGCTCGTGAGCGCGCCGCAGCGCCGCCGCGAAGTGTGGCCGCACGAGCTCCAGCAGCAGCCGCTCGCCCTCGCTGAAGTCGCGGTCCGCGCGGCTGAGGGTCAGGCCGATCAGCTCGCCCGGCATGCCCAGCTCGCGTCGGGGCGAGGGAACGGTGATCGCCAGCTGGTACTCGAGCCGCAGATGGCGGTAGACGAGGTCGTACAGGTCCGTGTCGTGCAGCTCTCGCCGCGTCAGGAAGTCGGAGATCCGAAGCGCGCTCCCGTCGCCCGTGTGCGCGTAGTGCGAGACCAGCGGGTTCTGGTGGGCGAAGTGGGCGAACAGCTCGAGGCCGCCCGCGAACACCGCGTCCGCCGGGTCCGCCACCACGCTCGCGCTCGCGCAGCTCGGATCGACCACGTTGTACGAGGTCATGTCGCAAGGGATCAGCTCGCCCAGCAGTTCGATCGTTCGCTGCGCGTAGTCGTCCAGGTCGTCCAGCTCGGCGAGCGCGCCGGTCGTCCGCAACGCGAGACGCAGCTGAGCGTTGGTAAGCACATCCGTGGCGTTCGCAACGGTCGCCAAAGCTGGGCAATTTTACGCCACGCTCACCGCGGCCAGTCGGCCTCGCCGGTGACCGCCCCGCGCACCGCCTTCAGATTCAGCAGCGCGCACTTGCGCCGCGTGGCCGATACGGGGATGCCGAGCAGCTCGATCATCCAGTCGGCGCCCAGCCTGCCGACCTCCTCCACGGTCATCCCCTTCAGCTCCTCCGAGGCGATCGACGCCGCGGCCTGCGAGATAGCGCAGCCGTGGCCGTGGAAGCGCAGGTCCTCGATGCGCTCGTCCTTCACGCGGATCTGAACGCCCAGCTCATCGCCGCACAGCGGGTTGTGCTCATACGCCTCGAGGTCGTGCGGCTGCAGCTCGCCGAAGTTGCGCGGGTGCTTGTAGTGATCGAGGATGTTGTCGCGATACAGGTCGTCCATGGGCGCTATCCGACGGGATTGGCCGTATAGCGATAGTTACACCGTGTTCGCGAACGAACACACACCGCGCCGCGCTCGCTCACAGCCGCGCCGCGCTCGCTCACAGCCGCGCCCGCTCGCTCAAAGCCGCGCCGCGCTCGCTCAAAGCCCGAACACCTCGCGCCCGGCCAGCAGCGCGTGCACCAGCGCGTCGACGTCGCTCGCGTCGTTGTACACGCCCACGCTCGCGCGCGCCGTCGCGCCGACGCCCAGGCAGCGCATCAGCGGCTGCGCGCAGTGGTGGCCGGCGCGGATGCACACCCCGGCGCGGTCGCACAGCTCGGCCACGTCGTGCGGGTGGATGCCCTCGATCGTGAACGACGCCAGCGCGCCGCGGCGCTCGGCGTCGGGCGGACCGACCACGCGCAGCCCCGGCACGTCCGCCAGGCGCTCGAGCATGTACGCGGTCAGCGCGCGCTCGTGCGCGCGCACGCGCTCCATCCCCAACCGATCGAGATACTCCGCCGCCGCGCCCAGGCCCACAGCCTCCGCGATCGGCGGCGTGCCCGCCTCGAACTTGTACGGCAGCTCGTTCCACGTCGCCGACTGGAAGTCCACCGAGGAGATCATGTCCCCGCCCGTCAGGAACGGCTGCATCTGCTCGAGCGGCTCGCGGCGGCCGTGCAGCACGCCGATGCCCGTCGGCCCGAGCGCCTTGTGGCCAGTCCACGCGTAGAAGTCCGCGCCCGTCTCGGTCACGTCCACGGGCATCTGCGGCACCGCCTGCGCGCCGTCCACCAGCGAGACCGCGCCCGCCGCCCGCGCCCGCGCGCACATCTCAGCCACCGGGTTGATCGTGCCAAGCACGTTCGACACGTGCGCGAACGCCACCATGCGCACGTCCCCGCGCGCGAGCTCCGCGTCGAGCTGCTCGAGCGACAGCTCGCCCTGCTCGTCCAGCTCCAGGTAGCGCAGGCTCGCGCCGCGCTCGCGGCACAGCGCCTGCCACGGCACCAGGTTCGCGTGGTGCTCCATCTGCGTGATCAGCACCGCGTCGCCGGGGCTCACGTTCGCGCGGCCCCACGAGTACGCCACCAGGTTGATCGCCTCGGTCGCGTTCTTCGTGAAGATCGTCGTCTCGGGCTGCGCGCCGACGAACGCCGCCACGCGCGCGCGCGCGCCGTCGTACGCCGCGTCCGCCTCCTGCGCCAGCGCGTACACGCCGCGGTGCACGTTCGCGTTGTGCTCGCGCAGGTGGTTCGCCTGCGCCTCGATCACCACCGCCGGCTTCTGCGCGGTAGCGCCCGAGTCGAGATAGATGAGAGGACGGCCGCCGAAGGTCCGCTCGAAGATCGGGAAGTCACCGCGCACGCCCGCCGGAGCCCCGGAGGGGCTCCCCTTAAACACATCCTTCTCAGCGACTGGTGGCATACGTCTCGATGTCCTCGCGCGCCGCCGCCAGCTTCTCGGCGATGCGCTCGCGCACCAGCCCCGCCAGCGGCTCGTCCGCCAGCTCCGCCAGCAGCGGCTCGAAGAAGCCCTCGACGATCACCCGCACCGCCGCCGCGCGATCCAGCCCGCGCGTCTGCATGTAGAAGATCGCCGCCTCGTCCAGCTCGCCCACCGTGCCGCCGTGCGACGCCGACACGTCATCCGCCGACACAAGCACCGACGGGATCGCGTCGACGCGCGCCTTCGGCGAGAGCATCATCGTGTGGATCTGCAGGTAGGTGTGCGTCTGCTGGGAGCCCGGGTCGATCTGGATCAGCCCCTCGAAGCTCGCGCGGCTCTCGCCCGTCGCCGTCCCCCGCCAGTGCACGTCGCCGCCCGACGGCCCCGTCTCGTGCAGGTCAACCGCGAACACGTCCAGGTGCTCGCGCTCCTCCGCGAAGAACACGCCGCGAAACGCCATGTCCCCGCCCGGCTCCATCACAGCCAGCTCCAGGTGCTGGCGCACCAGGTGCCCGCCCACGAGCGCCGGCAGCCAGTGGCAGTACGCGTCGCGGCCCACGCCCACGAAGCGAGTCGAGACGTCATACACCTCGCCTGCGCCCCAATCCTGGAACTGCGCCAGGCGGCAGCGCGCGCCGTCCTGCAAGTAGCACTCGAACGCGCCCGCGTGCAGCGACTGCCGCGCCCCGCCCGCGCCGGGCGAGCTCTCCTCGCCGTGCGCCCCTCTAGTATCGAAGTCCTCCGCCAGGTCGTACTCGTGCACGCGGAACTCGCTCGTGGGCGCGCCCACCACCAGCGTGCGCCCGTACTGCGCCACGCCCGCGCGATCGATCGCGTACACGATCTCGAACGGGTCCTCCACGACCACGCCCTGCGGCACGTACAGGAACGCGCCGCCCGTCCACAACGCCGCGTTCGCCGCCTCCAGCTTGTTGCGGTCGATCGGCAGGCGCTTGGAGTACCACGCCGCGACCAGCTCCGCGTGCTCCTCGAACGCGCGCTCCAGCGAGCACAGGATCACGCCGCGCGCCGCCAGCTCCGCGTCGAGCTCGACGTGCACGACCGCGCCCGCGCTCTGCACGATCCGCCCGGCGCGCGCGCGCTCGGGGAGCGTGCGGGTGACCACGTCGGGCACCTCGCGCGCGTCGACGTCCGTTCGCAGCGCGTCGAGGTCCAGGCTCTGCACGCTCGTGCTCCAGAAGCCCGAGCGCCGCCACAGCGGCAGCTCCAGGCGCTCGTACGCTTTCAGCGCCGCCTCGCGCAGCTGCGCAAGCGTGCGCCCGTCGCCCGCGCCCGCGCCGTGCAGCGCGTGGTACAGGCTCGCCTCGCGGTGGCCGCCCGCCTTCGCCTGCACGGGCCTCGAGCCGTTCGTGCTCGCGCCCCGCCCGCCCGCGCCGTCGCCCGCCGCGCTCATGCCGCCAGCTCTCCCTGCCCGCCGAATTCCTGGCGGATCTGGTCATAGCCCTCGCGCTCCAAACGCTCGACCAGCTCGACGCCGCCCTCCAGCACGATCCGCCCGTCCATCAGGATGTGCACGAACTGCGGTTTCACGTAGTGCAGGATCCGCTGGTAGTGGGTGATGATCAGCGCGCCCAGGCCCTGCTCGTCGTGCAAGCGCTGCACGCCCTGCGCGACCGTGCGCAGCGCGTCGATGTCAAGCCCCGAGTCGGTCTCGTCGAGGATCGCCACGTCCGGCGCGAGCATCGCCATCTGCAGGATCTCCGCGCGCTTCTTCTCGCCGCCCGAGAAGCCGTCGTTGAGGTGGCGCGAGGTGAACGCGCGGTCGACGTCCAGCAGCTCGATCGCGTGCGCCAGCTGCGTGCGGAACTCCTTCACCTGGATCGGCTCGCCGCCGTCCTGCGCGCGTTTCGCGTTGATCGCCATGCGCAGGAAGTTCGCCACCGACACCCCTGGGATCGCAACCGGGTACTGGAAGGCCAGGAACAGCCCCGCCTTCGCGCGCTCGTGCGGCTCGGCCTCGGTGATGTCCTCGCCCTTGAACACGATCGAGCCCTCCGTGATCTCGTAGGAGGGATGGCCGAGCAGCGTGTTCGCGAGCGTCGACTTGCCCGAGCCGTTCGGGCCCATCAGCGCGTGTATCTCTCCGCGGCTTATCTCCAGGTTCACGCCGCGCAGGATCTCGCGCTCCTCGGTGCGCACGTGCAGGTCTTTGATCTCCAGGTCCGCCATCGTCTTCTCTCGCGCTCCAGTCGTTTGGGGTTCGGGTTTTGCTCACGCGCTCAGCGTCGGCGAGGACGCCCGCGCGTCTCGCACGGCTTGCGCGGGCAGCGTCGGCAGCGCCGGGCCGCTCGCCGCCGTGTGCACGCGCGCGGGCGCGCTCGTCAGCGCCGGCGCCGCCATCAGGTCCGCGAGCGTCGTCTCGCGCAGCGTGCTCACGATCGACGAGCGCACCCGCGTCCACAGCAGCTTCGTCGGGCACACGTGGAAATCGGAGCCCGGCCGCCCGGACTCGCGCGAGCACACGATCGAGCCGTCCGCCGCCTCCGAGATGCACTCGATCGGCGCGATCGCGCCCTCCAGCGCCGCGACCACCTCGGCCATCGTTATATCGCTCGCCGGACGCGCCAGCAGATAGCCGCCGCGCGAGCCGCGGCGCGAGTCCACGAGGCCGGCCTTGCGCAAGCGCGCGACCAGGTGCTCGAGATACGCCAGCGGCAACCCGTCGTGCGCCGCGATCTCAGCCAACGGCACCGGATCCTCGCCCGCGCGGCGCGCCAGCTCGACCATCACGCGCACGCCGTACTCGGCCTTGGTTGAGAACATCATCGCATTTCCTACCTCGCAGCTAGGGTATCAGGGGCCGGCGGGCTCTACGGGTGGGCGGGAGCTCCCTCGAGCACGCGCACGTCGTGGCTGATCGCTTCGGGCGTCAGCTGTTCGGACTGGAACAGGACGCGCTCGGCGCCGCCCGCGTCTACGAGCAGCACCGACGCGTACTCGTCGAACGTCGCCCGCCCCGCGCTCGCCGCGCGCACGTGGTAGGCACGCCACACGCGCGCGACCCGCGCGAGCGGGCCGGTCAGGTACTGCGCGCGCCCGCTCAACGACACTTCCGCAAGGAAGCGCGCGGTCCGTGCAGGCGTGTCCGTCGCCGGGTCAGCGCTCACGATCAGGACCGCCGGGCGGGGAGCGTGTTCGGCTTCCAGTTCGTCCAGCGCCCCGCGGATCTGCTGGGCGACCAGCACGCACGTCCCCCCGCAAGTCGTGTACAGGAACGTCAGCACCACCACGCGGCCGTGGAATTCGCTCAGCGACACCGTCCGTCCGCGCTGGTCGGTGAGGGTGAAGTTAGGTGCGATCGTGTTGCCCGGGAGCGGCGCCCCGTCGAATTCCGCCTGCGTGCTCGCCCGCGCCGAGCCCGCGCTCGAGGAGCCGCTGGCCCGGCCGGCCGGTGTCGAGGAGCCCTCGCCGGAGACGCTCAGCACGGCCACCAGCGCGAGCGCCGCCAACGCCAGCAGCAGCCCGCCGGCGAGCGCCAGCGCCACGGGGATCGTGCGTAGCCGTCTGCCCATTGAGGCTCAGCGTATGAGAGCCGCGCCCGCCGCGGCGCGCGTCAGCCGGCGATTTGTTGAAGGAGATCGGCGATCGCGCGGCGTACTACCACGAGATGCCTTCCCGGCGAAGCTCAGCCGCTGCGAGCGCTCGCGCGCTCGCGGCCGCGCTCGTGCTCGCGCTGTGCGCCGCGCTCGCGCTCGCGGCGGGCGCGCACGGGGAAGAACCGACGGGCGCCGGCGCGCCCAAGCCGCCGCCCGCGCCCGCCAACGACACGCTCGCGGGCGCGCAGGTCATCCACACGCTGCCCGCCTCGCTCAACGGCACGACCGTCGGAGCCACCACCGAACCCGGCGAAGTCGAATCCGCCTGCCACGTGCCCACCGACAGCTCCGTCTGGTACAGCCTGCGACTGCCCGCCGCGCACCGCGTCGCGCTCGATCTCGCCGCCGCCGGGGCGCTCGACGCGACCGTCGACGTCTACCACGCCGTGCGCTCGCAGCTCACGTCCGTCGAATGCCAGGAAACCGACGCCGAAGGCAAGGCCTCGCTGTCCTTCCAGGCGTCCAAGAACGGCCTGTACGAGATCCGCGTCGCCGCCATCGCCGGCTCCCAGCTCGCGTCGTTCAGCCTCGAAGTGTTCCTGCCCACGCCCGCCGTCGCGCCGCCCGGCCCCGCGCTGGCGCCCGGCGGCGTCGCCGGGCACGTCGACCGCATCCAGAACGTCAACGCCGCCTACTCCTTCCCGATGCACGCCGGCGTCAGCTACATCATCAACCTCACCAACGAGACCAACGGCGCGTGCGTCACCGGCGCGCTGTTCGCCCCCGGGACGACCTCCTTCGGGGGCGAAGAACTGGAACAGCCCGGGGGACTGCTCGACATCCAGTGCGGTGGCTACCGCCTGTTCACTCCCGGTCCGGGCGAAGGCGGGCTGTACAGCTTGGAGGTCACGCCCCAGTTCTCCTACAGGGGCGTGCAGCGCTTCCACCTGCAGGTCGCCGTCGCCGGGCCCGCCGAAACCGCGCCCGGGCTCGCGCTCACGAACTACGAGCGCGCGCGCGGACACCTCGACGGTCGCGGCGCGCGCGTGCTGCGCCTGTACCGCGTCGAAGTCACGAGCCACTCCAACCTCACGCTCGAGCTCACCGCGCCCGTCACCGCGAAGTTCAAGCTCGAGCTGCTCAGCCAGGACGGCCACATGATCGAATGCGAATGCAGCGGTCGGGGCTCGCAGCGGCTCACGCACAGGCTCCTGCCCGGCACCTACTACGCGGTCGTCTCCGAGCGAGGCGGCAGCGCCGGCAGCTTCACGCTGCTGCGCGAGTCGCGCACGATCACCTCGACCAGCATCTCCTTCGGCGCCTCCAAAGCAGTCCCCGGCGAGCCGCTCGCGATCGACGTCGGCGTCTCGCCCGCGGAAGCCGGCCCCGTGAGCGTCAGGATCGAACGCTTCGATCCGGTCTTCGGCTGGCAGTTCTACCGCGAGCAACACGCGCTCGCGGTCGACGGGCTCGCGGCCCTCCCGTTCGTGCCCCCGGCCGTCGGCATGTGGCGCGCCAAGGCCGACTACGAAGGCTCGCTCACCGCCAGCCCAAGCGCAGTCGGCTTCACATACCTGCTCGTGTCCTGACGTCCGACCGCCGTCCGCCCGTCCGCCCGTCCGCCGTCGGCCGTCCGCCGTCGGCCCGTCCGCCGTCGGCCCGTCCGCCGTCGGCCCATCCGCCGTCGGCCGTCCGCCGTCCGCTCGGCTCGGCGGGCGACTGTGTTTTTGCGAAGCGCGATAGCGATGGTTGTACAGTGGACTCGACCCGTGGGCCCTTCACACCGCGGCCGACTGCCGCTACACTTTTTGAAGTCCCTGAATCCCGACCCGGTTTAGGAGTTTCGGAAGATGAGCACCTCCGGCGCGGAGCTTCTCCGCCTAGTAAAGAGCCAGATCGACGAGGTCGACCCCTCGGAGGTCAACGAGCTGATCGGCGAGGGCGTGACGATCGTGGACGTGCGCGGCAGCGAAGAGTTCGCCACCGGGCACCTGCCCGGCGCCAAGTCCATCCCGCGCGGCCATCTGGAGCAGCGCGTCGAAGGGGTCGCGCCGGACCGCTCGGCCGAGCTGATCCTGTATTGCGCCTCCGGCAACCGCTCCGCGTACGCCGCGCGCACCCTGCAGCAGGACCTCGGCTACGAGCGCGTGCGTTCGATGACGGGCGGGATCACGCTGTGGAAGGACCGCGGCTACGAGGTCGAGATCCCGCGCGCGCTAACCGCCGAGCAGCGCGAGCGCTACTCGCGTCATCTGCTGATCCCCGAGATCGGCGCCGAGGGCCAGCAGAAGCTGCTCGACGCCAAGGTCCTGCTGCTCGGCGCCGGCGGCCTCGGCTCGCCCACCGCGCTGTACCTCGCGGCCGCCGGCGTCGGCACGCTCGGCATCGTCGACGACGACGAGGTCGATCTCTCCAACCTCCAGCGCCAGGTCATCCACTCCACCCAGCGCGTCGGCATCCCCAAGGTCGACTCCGCCGAGGAGTCCATCCACGCGCTCAACCCCGACGTGGACGTCGTCAAGTACAAGACCCGCATCGACGCGTCCAACATCATGGAGATCATCGACGGCTACGACGTGATCGTCGACGGCGTCGACAACTTCCCCACCCGCTACCTGCTCAACGACGCCAGCGTGCGCCTGCGCATCCCCGTGGTGTCCGCCTCGATCCTCGGCTTCGACGGGCAGCTGTCGGTGTTCAAGCCCTACGACGGCCCGTGCTACCGCTGCCTGTTCCGCGAGCCGCCGCCCGCCGAGCTCGCCCCCTCGTGCGGCGCCAACGGCGTGCTCGGCGTGCTTCCCGGGACGATGGGCCTGCTGCAGGCGACCGAGGTCGTCAAGCTGATCCTCGGCATCGGCGAGCCCGCGATCGGGCGCCTGCTGCTGTACGACGCGCTCGGCGCGACGCTCACCGAGGTCAAGGTCCACCGCGACCCCGAGTGCCCGATCTGCTCGCGCGACCCGCACGAGATCGCCGACCGGGAGATGGGCGTGTTCCCCGACTACGAGGCGTTCTGCGCGGCCGCGGGCTAGCGGCGCGACGGCTTTGGCGCCGGTGCCCGCCCGGCCCTCGGGCCGCTGGCGAGCGCTGATGCTTTCCGCCTGCTAATCATTCACCGAGCGATGGCCACCATCAAGATCCCCCCGGTGCTGCGCGCGTCCGTCGGCGGCGAGAAGGAGGTCGGCGCCTCCGGCGCCAACGTCGGCGAGGTGCTGCGCGACCTCGCAACCAGCCATCCCGCCACCCAGGATCAGCTGTTCTCCGCCGACGGCCAGCTGAACCGCTACGTCAACGTGTATCTCAACGACGAGGACGTGCGCGTGCTCGACGGACTCGACACCTCCGTCGGCGACGCCGACACGCTTGTGATCCTGCCGGCGATGGCCGGCGGCGGCGCGCGGCTCGGCGACGGCGCGCGGATCGGCGGCGGCGCGCGGCCCGGCGGCAGCGCGCGGATCGGCGGCAGCGCGCGGCCCCGGCTCAGCTGACGCGTTCGAGCACGAACTTCTGGTTGGCGTGATCGTCCGAGGACTGGCTGTTGGCTCCCAGGTCGAACATCACCGGCTGGCCGACCGGGAAGCCGGCGCCCTTTGCTTCGAGGCACGCCGTGAGGTTGACCGTGAAGGAGATCGTGTTCGCCGGGCTCGCGGGCTGGTCTTCGGCCGAGTCGATCAGCATGTCTTCCGAGCTTCCGTGTTCGGTGTCCGCGGTGAGCGTCGGCGAGAGAGCTGAGTAGTCCGCGGCCGGGCACTGCGGCCCGGTGCTCGAGCCGACCGTCGTCGAGCCCGCTGCCGGCGCCGACGCATAGTCGATCGCGTAGCCGAGATGGCCGATGTCCATGAACGCCGGCTCGCCCGCGCCCGCGACGCCCTGTCGCTGCGGCCGGTAGACCGTGAACGTCATCACCACGTCGCCGTCCGGGCCCGCGGCGACCTTGATCGGGTTCGAGAACGTGCCCATGTTCGAGGTGTCCGGGTAGGCGATCGTGCCCGATCCGCCCGCGCTGTCCGACCAGGCGGCGATCGCCGGCACCGTGTTGAACACGAAGTCGATCGTCGTGGGGACTTCAAAAGCCTTGCCTTCGCGGGTTCCGAGCAGGGTGATCACGTCGCCCGAGCCGATCTGCGAGCTGGTCGCTTCCGGGTCGAGGCTGAACTCGTGCGCGCCGTTCGCGTCTTCGCCGAGCAGGCCCTTTGGCGCCGCCGGCCCTACGAGCTCGCCGAAGCCGGTCGCGCCGTCAAGCGACGCCGCCGGGAACGGCGCCGTGTCGTAGCCAGTCGAGAACGCCGGCAGCTTGGTCCCGGGCGCCGCCGCGTTGCTCTGCACCGGTTCGCCCTCGAGCACCGCCAGGCCGCTTCCTCCCTGTGAGCAGAAGGACAGGCCGTTGCAGTCCAGCTCCAGGCTTTCGAGCTTCGCGCTGGGGATGCCCAGGAGCTTGAGGTTGAGGTTTTCCTTCAGGTTCTGGTTGAGCTCTTCGGGCGTCACCCCCGCGGCGTCGTCGTTCACGGTTTCGTTCATTTCCACGAACATCTGCGACATCCACGGCGACTTCGCCGACGGTTCAGCGGCGCCGCCTTCCGCTGAGCTGGCGCTCGGGGGGGCCGGCTGGCCGGCGGGGGCGGGCTGGCCGGCGGGGGCGGGCTGGCCCGAGGGCGCCGGCTGGCCGGGGGCTGTGGGTTCGCCGGGGGGCGTTGGTGCTCCTCCCGCCGGCGGGCCTTCGCCACCGCTGCCCGCGCCCGCGATGTGCGCGATCGCCTCGCCGGCGTGACCACGCGCCGCCGACGCTCGCGAAGCGCGCTTCGCCAGAGCGCTCGGCGCGAGCGACTTCAGCACGAGCGTGCCGGGAACCGCGATGTCGAGCTCGTTGGGGATGCCGACGTGCGCTTCATCCTCGCCGGGACCGCTGCCGCCGCCCTTGCCGCTGGAGCGCACGAGGCCGAGGTTGCGCCCGTTGCCGATCGGCACGCCGTGCTTGGCGTATGCCCAGCGCGAGCGGTCGAGATACCTGCCGGCGAGCTCGTGGGCGAGACGCGCGTAGCCCTGTGAGGCCGCTACGTCGATCGTGCCCAGGTCAACCGGAGACTTGACGCCCGTGATGACGCGCGAGGCGCTCCCCCCGAAGACCACCGGCCCCGCATAGTGGCCGTCGGCGTCCACCAGCTGCAGCGTGACCCTCGAGGCCGGCGCGGCGATGCGGAAGCTCTGCGAGTGGCTGGACGCGATCTTGCCGTTGTAGCCCACGACGAGGACCGTGTAGCCGGCCGCGTCGAGGTGCCCGCTGACGTACTGGGCGCCGGAGCTCTTGCGGTGTGCGCCCCGGCGCTTGTGGTGGGCGCCTGCCCGTGAGGGCTTCGCGTGCGTGCGGTGCGCCGAACGCGCCTGCGAGAGGGCGGGGGTGGCGACGAGGGCAAGCGGCGCGCACAGCGCCAGCACGAGCGTCGCTCGCACCTGAGCGCCACGGAGCCGTGATGTGAGGGGGACCCTGCCGAGCATCGGACGAATCGCCGCGTGTATCGACGCTCACCCCGGCCGCCTTTAGCCGAGTGCTTGCACGGCTGCGGCCGGTCGCGTGCGTGCGCCGAACGGCTCGCGCATGTCCGCGCTCGCGTACTTCCGCCGCCGGCGTCTCTAGGCTGAGCGTCCAGTTGCCGGGTCCGCCGCTCAGGCGGCGGGGGATAGCGAACGATTGGACTGCTGGTGATGCGGATCCTCGACGTACCTACGCGTGCTCGTCACTGGAATGGCCACCGTCGGATGGGGACCCCGCTCGTGCTCGCGTGTGCGCTCGCCGCCACGGCGGTCGTGCTCGCGGCGCCCGCCGACGCCCACGAAAGCTCGCCGCCGAAGTACTCGCTGAAGGTCGTCCAGGGCACGACGACCCAGCCCGAAGACATCAAGGCGGGCGTAAGCGCGAGCTCATCGACCTCGCAGCCGATCCAGGTGCGCATCCTGCAGGCAGGCGCGACCTTGTACCAGAGCAAAGGCGAATCAGGGTGGACCGGGCTCTCGCAGGTGCCGGTCCCGGGCGAGGTCGTCACGGTCGAAGCGCCGATCGGCACGATCGTCGGGTCCGTGACCTACGACGGCCTGCCGTCGATCGAAAACACGGTGTGCGCGGGCTCGACCAACTTCTCGGGTCAGCGCTCGGGCGCGGAGACCGTAGAAGGCGGCTTCTACACGGACGTCCCCCTCACGAATCCCTACGGGGTTTACGGCTATGAAACGGCGGGGCGCGGTCAGGCGCAGGTGACGCTGCTCTCCGGGTCGTCCTTCGGAGGGAGCTTCCTGACCGCCTTGCAGCTCGGCGAGACTGTGTATGCGTCGGAGGCCGTGGAAGTGCCGCTCGGCGGCGGCTCGGTCTTCACCTACGAAAGCGAAACGATCCGTCCGGTCGGCTCGTGCCCCGCGCCGCCGCCACCGCCGTCGCCACCGCCGCCGCCTGTGATCCCGCCGCTGCAGGCGTCGGTCGTAAAGCTGATGAACATCACGATCAAGGCGCTGCTCAAGCACGGGCTCAGCGACCGCCTGTACATCAACCAGCCCGGCACGGTGACCCAGGACCTGTATCTGGAGGATGGCAAGCTTCCGGCTTACGCCGCGAGCTCTCATCACAAGCACAAGCACAAGCCGCCGGCGCTCCTGCTGGCGCGGGGAACGGCGAGCGCCAAGGCGGCGGGCGGCGTGACGGTCGTCCTGCACCTGACCCACCGCGGACGGGGGTGGCTGCGCAAGGCCAAGAGCGCGCACGCCGTACTGATCACCACCGTGACCGGCGCCTCCGGTGTCAAGATCACGCTCGCCCGCAAGCCGGTCACGCTCCGTCGCTAGCAGCCCGTCTCTGGCCCGTCGCGCGCTCGGGCTGGGGCTGAGCGCAGCCGTGTGGATCATGCCCCCGCCGGTGCTGCAGGCGCCCTCGCGCACGGGTCCGGAAGGCCCGCCGCGGCCCTACGGCGCCGCCCCACGTCTCGGGCCCAATCCGCCACCCACGTCAGCAAGGCTCGCCCGAGCACAGAGCCGGATGCTGCTGGAAGGCCCGTTCCCCTCCGCGGGGCTCACGCGCGGGATATCGGACGGTAGCGTGTCGCTGAATCCCAGCGCGAGCGCCCGCACGCAGGCGCTCGCGCTGATACGCCGGACGGGCTCGAGCATCGTGCGGATCCCCGTCGATTGGGCGTCGATCGTCGCCCCCGAACCGCCGCCCGGCTTCGACGCGAGCGACCCTTCGAGCCCCTATTACGACTTCTCCGGCCTCGACGCCGCGATCGAGAGCGCCGTCGCCGCGGGGTTGCAGCCGTTGCTCGTCGTCTCGCACGCGCCCGCCTTCGCGGAAGCGCCGGGACGCTGGGCGTATGCCTACCCGGGCAGCTGGGCGCCCGATCCGGGCGCCTTGGAGCAGTTCGCGCAAGCGCTCGCCACGCGCTATGACGGGCGCTACTCGCAAGCAGGCGCACCGGGACCGGCGCTTCCCCGCGTCTCGCTCTTTCAGGCCTGGAATGAGCCCAACCTGGCTCGCTATCTGGAGCCGCAGTGGGTTGCCGGCGGCCGCGGTTGGGTGCCGTTCTCGCCGCTGCTCTATCGCGAACTGCTCAACGGCTTCTACGCGGGCGTGAAGTCCGTGCAGCCCGGCGCCCGGGTGGTCTCCGCGGGAGTCGCGCCGAACGGCGACCGCGCGGGCGAAGGGCGCATGGCGCCCGTCACGTTCCTGCAGACGATGCTGTGCATCGACGCGCGTGGCCGGCGTGTAAGCGCAGGCTGCCCCACGCCGCCGCACTTCGACGTGCTCGACTTCCATCCGCTGTCCGTCGGCGACCCCGATGTGCCCGCGCCGTCTTCGCTGGAAGTCGCGATCTCCGACGCCGCCAAGATCACCGGGCTGTTGCACGCGGCCGAGCGCGCGCACACCGCCCTGCCCGCCGGCGAAAAGCCCGTGTGGGTCACCGAGCTGAACTGGGAAAGCCAGCCCCAGGCTCCGCACGGCGTGCCCCCGCGCCTGCAGGCGCAGTGGGTCTCGCGCGCGCTGCACCGGCTGTGGGTCGCAGGCGTGAGCCTCGTCGCGTGGCAGTTCCTCGTCGATCCCTATCCGGGCGTGCGCGCCGAGACCCCCACGGGCGGCACCGTCGAATACCCGCGGCCGGCCGGTTTGTACAGCGCCGGGCCGGGCGGCGAGCTCGCCGGCGCGCGCCCCAAGCCGTTCCTGCGCGGCTTCACGCTCCCGTTCGACCCGCTGCGCGTGAACGCCGCACGCGTGCGCGTGTGGGCGCTGCTGATGGGGCCGGGACAGCCGGCGCTGCTCGAGCGCCAGGCGCGCGGCGGTCGCTGGAAGACGATCGCGCGGCTGCGCGCCGACGGCTACGGCGTGCTCAACGCGCTCGTCGCGCTGCGCGGGGCCGTGTCGCTGCGGCTGCAGAGCGGCCGGCTCACTTCGGCCGTCTCGACCGTGCCGGTGGCTCGAAGCCGACTCTGAGGCAACGCTGGCCTGCGAGCGGGTCCGTCGGCCCGGCGTCGACGTACGCTACGCCGCGAGGTCGCTCGCGGCGGTCTTCGCGGCGGCGCCGCTCGCGCCGCCCGTCGAGGCGACGCCGCCGCCGAGGCCGGCGTCGCCCTCCTTCGCGGCCAGGTGGCTCATCGCGTGCTCGGCCAGCGCGGTGATCGTCAGCGAGGGGTTCACGCCGACGTTCGCGGGGATCGCCGAGCCGTCGCACACGAGCAGGTTCTCGTAGCCGAACACGCGCTGGCGAGCGTCCACGACACCGCGCTCGGGGTCGGGTGCGATCACGGCGCCGCCGAGGATGTGCGCCGTCGTGGGGATGTTGAACAGCGCCTCGCTGACGGAGCTCTGCGCGATCCCGCCGGTGCGCTCGGCGAACCATTCGGCGGCCTTGTTCGCGATCGGGATGAACGTCGGCATCGGGCGCTCGGGGTCCTGTTCGGTCTTCAGCCAGAGCGTGCCGAACGGGCCTTTGTGGGGACGCAGCGCGATCGCGTTGTCGAGCGTCTGCATGACGAGGATGATGATCGTCCGCCGTGACCAGTGTTTCGGGAACAGCACCTGCGCGACGCGCTTGGGATGCAGCAGGCTCTGCCCGATCAGCTTCAGCGGCCGCGTCACGCGCGTGCCGTCGCCCACCAGCAGGGTGTTCAGACGGTGCATCGAGTCGCCATCGTCGCCGTATGTGACCGTCTCGATGTGGGTATGCGGGTCGGGGTAGATGGACGAGGTGATCGCCACGCGTTTGATCAGGTCCTCCGGGTAGTCCTCCGGGACCGTCACGGCGAGGATCGACTCGGAGTTCGTGCGCACGAGCTCGCCCAGGCGCGCGGAGATGCGCGGCAGCGAGCCTTTGGTGCGGCAGCGCTGCAGCAGCTTGTTCGTGCCGAGCGGTCCGGCGGCGACGACCACGCCGCGGGCGCGCTGGACGCGGCGTTCCTTGCGCAGCCACGCGCCCGAACGGATGCTTTCGACCTCATAGCCCTCGCGCCCGTCGGACGAGCCCAGCGGGCGGACGTCCACGACGGTGCGTTCGGGCGAGACCCGCGCGCCGAGCTTCTCCGCGAAGTACAGATAGTTCTTGACGAGCGTGTTCTTCGCGCCGTGCGGGCAGCCGACCATGCAGCGCCCGCACAGCATGCAAGCGGTCCGCTCCGGCCCCTCGCCGCCGAAGAACGGGTCGGCCACGGTCTTGCCGGCGGCGCCCTCGCCGCCGAAGAAGACGCCGACGGGCGTGCGTTTGTAGGTGTCGCCCACGCCCAGCTCCTCGCCGAGCTCGCGCAGCAGCTGGTCGGCGGGGTCCTCGTAGGGGTTTTCGACCACCCCGAGCATCCGCTGCGCTTCCGCGTAGTGGGGCGCGAGCGCGCCCTCCCAGTCGTCCATCTCGGCCCACTGGCGGTCTTCGAAGAACGCCTTCGGCGGAACGTACAGCGTGTTCGCATAGCCGAGGCTGCCGCCGCCGACGCCGCAGCCGGAGACGACCGAGACGTCCTTGAAGGTCGTCAGCCGGAAGATCCCCTTCATGCCCAGCCGCGGGTTCCAGAAGTAGCGCTTCAGGTCGGAGGTCGCGCGCGGGAACTCGTGGTCGGCGAAGCGCCGCCCGCACTCGAGCACGCCGACCGAGTAGCCCTTCTCGACCAGGCGCAGCGCCGAGACGCTGCCGCCGAAGCCCGAGCCGATGACCAGCCAGTCGAAGTCGAAGCCGGCGCCGGACGCGGTCATCGCTTGATCTTAGTCCGCGGCTGGTCGCGCAGCCGACGTGCGCGCGTGCGGCCCCCCGGTTCTGGCCAGCCGTTGCTCGGAGGTGCTCGATAGCGCTCGCGCGCCTCGCTATATTCCGTGAAGTAATGGCGGCGGAGAGGCTTGGGAACCGGCCGTGCGGAGGGCGTTACGGCGACATCGTGCAGTCGATCGGGCATACCCCGCTCGTCGAGCTGCCGCGCCTGTCGCCCAAGCCTGGAGTGCGCATTTGGGCGAAGCTCGAGTCGCGCAACCCGACCGGCTCGGTCAAGGACAGGGTTGCGCGCGCGCTGATCGAGGACGCCGAGGAGAAGGGCGCGCTCTCACCCGGGCAGACGATCCTCGAACCGACCTCCGGCAACACGGGCATCTCGCTGGCGATGATCTGCTCGCGCAAGGGCTACAGGCTGAAGGTCGTGATGCCCGAGAACGTCACGCCGGAGCGCACCCAGTTGCTGCGCATGTACGGCGCTGAGATCGTGTACTCGCCGGGCGACCAGGGCTCCAACGGCGCGGTCGCCAAGGCGCTCGAGATGGCCGCCGCGGACTCCTCCTGCTACATGCCCTACCAGTACGGCAACCAAGCCAACCCGAACGCCCACTACAACGGCACCGCCGTGGAGATCCTCGAAGAGCTCGACGAGGTCAGCGCGTTCGTCGCCGGGCTCGGCACCGGCGGCACGCTGATGGGCAACGGCCGGCGCCTGAAGGAGGCGTTCGGCGAGGCCGTCAAGATCGTCGCCGCCGAGCCGATGCAGGGCGAGCCGGTGCAGGGGCTGCGCTCGCTCGACGACGGCTTCATCCCCCCGATCATCGACATCTCGCTGCTCGACCGCAAGATCTTCGTGACCAACCGCGACGCGGTCACCTGGACGCGCCGGCTGCTCGACGAGGAGAGCGTCTTCGCGGGCGTATCCAGCGGCGCGATCGCGAGCATCGCCGTGCGCATCGCCGGCGAGCTCGACGAGGGCAACGTCGTGTTCGTGGTCGCCGACGACGGCTGGAAGTACCTCTCGAGCGGCATCTACACGCTGCCGGTCGAGGAGGTCGAGAACCTCGAGTCGACCGTCTGGTGGTAGCGGCGCCAGCCCGGCAAGCCCGACGCCGATGCTGATCGCACCCGCGCTGCTGGACGAGCTCGTCGCGCACGCGCGCGAGGAGTACGACGCCGAGTGCTGCGGGCTGATCGCATATCAGGAGGACGGCGGGCGCGCGCAGGGCGACGGGCGCGCTGTGCTGGTCAGACGCGCGCAAAACGTGTTTGCCGGCCGGCAGGACGCGGGGGGAAGAGACGCCGGGCGCAAGCGCTTTGAAATCGACGGCAGGGAGTTGCTGCACGCGTACAACGACTTCGAGCAGCACGATCTGAAGATCGGTGCGATCTACCATTCGCACACGCACACCGCTCCGTACCCGTCGCAGACGGACGTCAACTTCGCCGCCAACTGGCCGGGCCTGGAGTGGGTGATCATCGGCCTCGCCGGCGCGCAGCCCGAGGTGCGCAGCTACCTGATCGAGGGCGGCCGGGTCAAAGAGGTGGCGCTCGAGGTGCGTTGATGGACGTCGACGAGCTCGTCTGTCCCAGTTGCGACCGCGTTCATCCGTCCAGCGAGCGCTTCTGCCGGGACTGCGGCATGCCGCTCGTGCATCCCGCGGGCGGCGAGCTCGACGCGAGCGAGCGCCAGCAGCGCGCGCGCAAGATCAAGCCCCAGTACACGGAGGGCGAGCTCGTGCAGGTCGCGCGCGCGAGCGACCTGCCGCAGGCCGAGTTCATCGCCAACCTGCTGCTCGAGGAGGGCATCCCGTGCGTGCTGCGCAACTGCATCGGCGGCTACTCGCCGATGATCGGCCCGCGGGAAATCATGGTCCCCGAGTCCGCCGCCGAGGTCGCGCGCGAAACGCTCGCGTTCGAACGGCCCTCGCCGCCCGCCCCGGCGCCCGAGTCGCCGTAGCCCGCGCCCGCGCGCGGCCGCGGCGGCGGGCAGACGCAGGACGCCCTAGACGAGCACGGGCTGGCCGGCGGCTTCGCCGGTGATCACGCGGATCTCCTCGGAGGCGCGCTCGAACTCGGCGTCGGAGAGAACCGGGGTGCCCTCGAACGGGAGGTCGCGCTGCAGCTCGATCCACGGGCCGGCGCCGGTGTACTCGTCCTTGACCTTGACCGTCACCGGGCGCGGGATCCGGTAGGTGCGCAGCAGCAGCACGTGCAACGGCTGGCGCCCGCGCCAGCCGAGGCGCTTTTCGGCGTAGTCGGGCGTCCACACGTAGAACGGCGAGAGCGCGTCCACGCAGCGCGGATCGACGATCGTGAAGTGGTCGGTGACTTCGGCCCACGCCCGGATGCGCACGCGGTCGGGCTGCTGCAGGGGGGCGCCGGCGACGAACGTGTGCAGCGGCGGCTCGCCTTCGCTCCACACGCCCTCCTCGAGCGCGCGGCGCAGCTCGGGCTGGTGGGACTCCCGCACCAGATCGCCCGGCTGGTGGTCGAACGTCGGATACAGGAAGAAACGCTCGTGGGCGAGCTTCAGCGGCTTGTGGGCGCTGCGCGGCGCGACGCCCTTGCGGAGGGTCAGAAGCTGCTCGCCTTCCGCCAGCGCGCGGACGGTGACAGCCCATTCTTTGAAAGCAATTGGCATGGGACAGGTGCTTACGAGATGAACGGATGCTTCGGACTTGACACGTGCCTCGCCCGAGGGAGAGCGATGCGCGGCGTTAAAGATACGAAACCTGAGCAGAAATCCCAAATCACCTGGAAATTAGCTGGTTTTTGGTCGCCATGCTGGTCGCCCGGCCAGGAAGTCGGAGACGTCTGCTGCGTGTATCCGCGTTTACAGCCGCCGCCCGGCGAAGCCCTCGGCGGCCTCGATGATCGCCGCGTAGTCTTCCTCGGCGCGGCCGCGCGCGATCGTCGCCGCGAGCACGTCACGTGCGTGACCGGCCGTCGGGAACGGGACTCCGGCGTCCTCGGCCTCCTGCAGGCACAGGCGCACGTCCTTGAGCATGTGCGCGGTCTTGAACAGGGGGGTGTAGTCGTGCGCGCGCATCGGCGCCGACTTCAGCTGCAGCTGAGCCGAGGCGCCCGAGCCGGCGGCGGTGACCTGCACGAAGGCGTCGAGGTCGACGCCGGTCGCGCTCGCCAGCAGCAGCGCCTCGGCGAGCGCCGCCGCGTTGGCGGCGCCGAGCGAGTTGTTGATCAGCTTGAGCATCTGGCCTTGGCCGAGCCCGCCGACGTGCACGATCACCTCGCCCATCACCTCGAACAGCGCTCGCGCTCGCTCGAAGCTCGCGCGCTCGCCGCCTACCATGATCGTCAGCGTGCCCGCCTCGGCGCGCGGCGAGGAGCCGGTGACCGGCGCGTCGAGCATCGCCACGCCCCGCTCGCTCAGGGCGGCGCCGATCCGGCGCGTGTCCGTCGGCCCGATCGTCGACATGTCCACGCACAGCAGGCGCTCGTGCGCGCCCTCGATCGCGCCGTGCTCGCCGAGCAGCACCGCGGCGACCTGCGCGCCGTCGACGACCATGCTCACGACGATGTCGCTCTGCGCGGCGAGCGCTGCGGGCGAGGGCGCGGCGCCGGCGCCGTGCTCTGAGGCCCACTGCTCGGCCTTGCCGGGCGTGTGCGTCCAGACCGTCAGGGGAAATCCCGCTCGGCCCAGGTTCGCGGCCATGCGCGACCCCATGATCCCGAGGCCGAGGAAGCCGATACGCTCGCGTGTGCTCTGCTCTGAGGCCATCTTCGCCCGTTCCTTTCTCGCCGCTCGCCGCTTTGCTCAGGCGCTGCTCCCCGGCGCTCCGAATCCGCCTCCGCCCGGGGTTTCGATGCGCAGCCGCTGGCCGGCGCGCAAGGTGCCGGTGATCTTAGACGGGAGCGTCCGCCCGTCGAGCTCGTCGTGCCCGCATGCCCCGGGCTCGCCGCCGCCGGCGCCGCGCGGCGGGTGGCGGCGGCGCTCGGCGATCAGCGAGAAGGTCATGTCGGTGAGCGCCTGCAGCTCGCGCACGACGCCGTCGCCGCCGCGGTGTCGCCCGGCCCCACCCGAGCCGCGGCGTAGCGCGTACTCGATCACGCGCAGCGGGAACTCGCGCTCGAGCGCCTCGATCGGCGTGTTCAGCGTGTTGCTCATCGCCACGTGCACGCCGCTCGGGCCGTCCGCGTCCGCGCACGCGCCCTGGCCGCCGCCGAGCGTCTCGTAGTAGGAGAAGCCGCCGGCCCCGAGCGTGAGGTTGTTCATCGTGCCCTGGCCCTGGGCGCGGCCGAAGGCGGCGAGCACCAGGTCGGCCACGCGCGAGGAGGTCTCGACGTTGCCCGCCGCGACCGCCGCGCCGGGGAGCGCGTTCAGCAAGCTGCCCGCGGGAGCGCGGACGTCGATCGGCCGGTAGGCGCCGGCGCAGGCGGGGATGTCGGGGTCGGTGAGCACGCGCGTGGCGAACAGGCACGCCGAGCGCGTCACCGCGAGCGGGCAGTTGAGGTTGCCCGCGTGCTGGGGCGCGCTGCCGGCGAAGTCGAGCACCAGCCGCTCGCCGTGCACGAGCGCGCGCAGACGCAGCTCGAGGTCTCCCTCGGGCGCCTCGAGCACGTCCTGTGCGTGGCGCTCGCCGTCCGGTAGCGACGCGAGGCACGCGCGCGTGCGCCGCTCGGAGTAGTCGAGCACGGCGTCGGTCGCCGTGCGCAGGCGCCCGACGCCCAAGCGCGCGGCGAGCTCCGCCAGCCGGATCGCCCCCACGCGGTTGGCGGCGAGCTGCGCGCGCAGGTCCGCGCGGCGTTGGCGCGGCTGGCGCATGCGCGCGAGGAGCCCCTCCAGCACGGCCCGGTCAAGGCGCCGCGGTGAGATCACGACGCCCTCCTCCTCGAGGGTGCGGCTGTCGGCGGGCATCGAGCCGGGCACGCGCGCGCCGACGTCGGCGTGGTGGGCGCGGCTGGCGGCGAAGCCGATCAGTCTCCCGCCGGCGAACACGGGCGTGATCACCGTGATGTCCGGCAGGTGCGTGCCCCCGGCGAACGGGTCGTTGAGGACCCACGAGACGCCCGGCGCGTGCTCCTCGCCCAGCACGGCCGCGACCGCCGCGGGCATCGCGCCGAGGTGCACGGGGATGTGCTCGGCCTGCATCACCATCTGGCCGCTCGCGTCGAACAGCGCCGTGGAGGCGTCGCGGCGCTCCTTGATGTTCGCCGAGTGCGCCGCACGGACGAGCACCACGCCCATCTCCTCGCATGCGGCGCGCAGCGCGCCGCCGAGCACCTGCAGCTCGATCGGGTCAGGGTCCATCGCCGGCCATGTGGATCGTGCCCTGATCGTCGACGCGCGCGGCCCAGCCCGGGGGGACCAGCAGCGTGGCCTCGGGCAGGGCGCACAGCGCCGGCCCGCGCAGCCGCACCCCGGGCGCGGGCTCGCCGCGCACGACGCTCGCCGCCAGCGCTTGTCCGTCGAAGACCACCGGGCGCTGCTCGAGCGCGGACGCCGGCGCGGGCCGCGCGCGCAGGCGCAGCGGCCGGACCTCGCCCCAGACCGACACGCGCATGTTGACGAGCTCGACCGGCGCGCGCTCGTCGCGGTAGCCGTAGCGCAGCTCGTGCGCGCGCGCGAATGCCTCGCGCAGGCCCGCCGGGTCGAGCGCCTCCCGGCGCTCGCCGCGCGGGTGCCCGGCGTCCGCCTCGCGCGTGCGCTCGCGCTCGGCGTGCCGCCGCGCGTCCCGCCCGAGCTCCTCCTCGACGGCCAGCTCGAAGGACTGGCCGCGGTAGCGCAGCTCGTGGCGCACACGCACGCGGGCGCGCGCGCCCGCGAGCGCCGCGCCCGCCTGCGCGATCAGCGCTTCGCGCTCGGCCGCCACGCGCCCGGCCGACAGCGACTCGCCGCTGAGCATGAGCGTGCGCGCGGCGTCCCAGCGGGGAGCGGCCGCGGCGAGGCCGAGCGCGCTGAGCACGCCGCACGCGCGCGGGCACAGCACGCGCGAGATCCCGAGCTCACGCGCGAGCGCCGCCGCGTGCAGCGGGCCGGCGCCGCCGAACGGCATCAGCGCGAAGCCGCGCGGGTCGATCCCGCGCTCCACGCTCATCACGCGCAACGCGCCGAGCATCTCCGCCTCGGCCACCCGCACGATCCCCTCCGCGCATGCGATCGTGCCGAGGCCGAGCTCCGCCGCCAGGCGCGAGACGGCGCGCTCGGCGGCGGGGCGCTCGAGCGCCAGCCCGCCGGCGAGCGGCGCGTCCTCGAGCAGCCGCCCGAGCAGCAGGTTCGCGTCGGTGACCGTCGGCTCGCGCCCGCCCCGCCCGTAGCACGCGGGTCCCGGATCGGCGCCCGCCGAGGCCGGACCGACGCGCAGCGCGCCGCCAGGGTCACGCCAGGCGATCGAGCCGCCGCCCGCGCCGACCGTGTGGATGTCGAGCGCGGGCAGCGCGAGCGGGCGCCCGGCGATCGTGCGGCTTGCGCTCTCGCCCACGCGCGAGCGCTCGATCACGCACACGTCACACGAGGTGCCGCCCATGTCGAAGCACAGCACGTCCGGCTCGTGCGCGAGGCGCGCGAGCTCGAGCGCACCGCCGACGCCGCCCGCGGGGCCGGACAGGACCGTGAGCGCCGCGTGCGAGCCCGCGCGCGCGGCGTCGGTCAGGCCGCCGGATGACTGCATGACCCGCGGCTCGCACAGGCCCAGCTCGCGCGCGTCCGCGGACAGGCGTGCCAGGTAGGCGGCGAGCAGGGGAGAGAGCGCCGCGTCGAGCACGGTCGTCGCGGTGCGCTCGTACTCGCGAAACGTGCCGACCAGCTCGCACGAGAGCGAGACATGCGTGTCGGGCAGCGCCCGCGCGAGCAGCTCGCCGAGCAGCCGCTCGTGCGCGGGGTCGGCGTAGGAGTGAAGCAGCGAGACCGCCACCGCCCGGGGCGCCGCGCGCCCGAGCTCGCCCACCAGGCCCGCCGCCGCGGTCGGGTCCAGGGTGCGAAGCGGACCGTCCGGGCCCATGCGCTCGGGCACGCCGAAGCGCAGCGGCGCGGGCACGAGCGGCGCGGGCGGGCGCTCGCACAGCCTGTACAGGTGCGGGCGGTTCTGGCGGGCGAGCTCGATCACGTCGGTGAAGCCCTCGGTCGCGAGCAGCGCCGTGCGCGCCGTGCGCCCCTCGAGCAGGGCGTTCGTCGCGACCGTCATGCCGTGGGCGAAGCGCTCCACCTGCTCGGCTCGAGCCCCGGCTTGCGCGAGCACCGCGCGGACCGCCTCGAGCACCGCGCGCGACTGTTCGGAGGGGGTCGACGGGACCTTCGCGGTGTGGACGTCCGCGTGCTCGTCCAGCAGCGCGGCGTCGGTGAACGTGCCGCCGACGTCGACGCCCAGGAGCATGCGCTCAGGGTATGGGAGGCCGGGCCGCGCGCGCGAGCTCGCGCGCACCGCATGCGGCCGGGGGCGATCCCTGTCAGGCGAGCGTCAGGCGGCGGCTAGCTCCCGGTCCTCGGTGTCGGCGAGGTGCTGGTGGGAGGGGCAGTAGCCGTTGTGCGGAAGCGGCGTGCGCTGGCAGGCGGAGCCCTTGCGGGTGGTCGCGCGGCACTGCGGCGGCGCGCCGCTTATCGCGGTGTAGCCCTCGTGCGGATGTTCGGCGAGAAACAGCTGCGCGTAGCTCGTGTAGCGCGCGATCACGCGCAGGACGTGGCTCTGGGCGGACATCGGAAAGTAGTTGCGGATGTCGAGGAACAGCGTGCGCGCGGGCCGCGCGAAGTAGTGGCGATCGGTCGCCAGCCGCGTGATCACGCCCTCGCACGCGCGCAGCACCGCCGTGTGGTTGCTCGTCGGGGGGGCGCCTGGCGCTGGAGCCTCGATCAGGGGAGCAAGCTCCCTGTAGATGGCCCGGCTGAACTGGTACATGGTGTTTACTCCTCGCCCTCTTTGCTCTGACTTGATGGTCTAAGAGCACACCCGCCGTTCCTAGAGACTCCAAACTGCTCCGGGAACTTCCATGACCCCTAACACCCGGGCTCCGCGAATGGATCGCGCCGTAGGGACCTGTCGAGGAGGAAGTTCGCGGACTTTCGCCCGCGTCAGCGCCAACTCTGCCACGCGAGCTCGTCCTCGCCGGCGAGCACCGCGTGGCGTTGGTCGAATGCCGGGTCGCGCTCGGGGTATTCGGCGCGCAGGTGCGCCCCGCGGCTCTCGGTGCGCGCGAGCGCGCAGCGAGCGATCAGCGGCGCGAGCGGGTGGGGGTCGTCGAGCAGCCGGCTGAGGCCCTCGAGCGTGCGCACGATCCCGGCGTGGCGCCACAGCGCGATCCGCGTCGAGCGCCGGGCGAGCGCCGGCGCGGGCAGCTCGCGCAGGGCTTGCAGCTCGCGCTCGCCGGGCGCGCGCGTGGCCGCGGCGGGATCGGCGAGCGCGTCCTCGACGGCGCGCGCGGCGAACACGAAGCACTCGCTCAGCGAGTTGGAGGCGAGCCGGTTGGCGCCGTGCAGCCCGGTGCACGAGGACTCGCCGACGGCGTACAGGCCGGCAACCGTCGAGCGCCCGTTCAGGTCGGTGACGACGCCGCCCATCATGTAGTGGGCGGCGGGCGCGACCGGAATCAGCTCGCGCGTGGGGTCGAGGCCCGCTTCGCGCAGGGCGGAGACGACGTTGGGGAAGCGTGCGGGATCGATCGCGCGCATGTCCAGGCCGACGGATCGCTCGCCTGACTGCTGCAAGCGCTCCTGGATCGCGCGCGCGACCTCGTCGCGGGGCGCGAGCTCATCGACGAAACGCTCGCCGGCGGCGTCGTGCAGGGTCGCGCCCTCGCCGCGGATCGCCTCGGTCACGAGGAAGCCTTCGCGTCCGGCCACGCCGATCACGGCCGTCGGGTGGAACTGCATGAGCTCGAGGTCGGCGAGCGCGGCGCCTACCGCGTGGGCGAGCAGCAGCCCGACCCCCTGCGAGCCCGGCGGGTTGGTCGTGCGCGCCCACAGCGCGGCCGCGCCGCCCGTCGCGATGATCACGGCGGGGGCGGCGATCACGCGCCCGTCGTCGCACACCAACCCCCGGCAGCGACCGTCTCCTCGCCACAGCGCGTGCGCGCGTGTGCCCTCGAAGACCTCGATCAGCGGCTCGCCCGCCGCAAGCGCCGAGAGCTGGCGTACGACCCGCCGGCCGGTCGCGCTGCCGCCGGCGTGCACCACGCGCCTGACCGAGTGGCCGCCCTCGAGCCCGAGCGCAAGGCGCCCGAAGCGGTCGGCGTCGAAGCGCACGCCCAACGCCTGCAGGTCGCGCACGCGTGCGGGCGCCTCGCGGACGAGCGTCTCGGCGGCGCTGCGACGCACGAGCCCGCGGCCCGCCAGCTCGGTGTCGCGCAGGTGCAGCTCGAAGCTGTCGTCTTGCGCGAGCGCCGCCGCCAGACCGCCCTGTGCCCAGTAGCTCGCGGTCTGCGCCAGCGGCGTGGCCGACACGAGCACCACCCTCGCCCCCGCGCGCGCGGCGCACAGCGCCGCGTACAGCCCGGCGGCGCCCGCGCCCACGACCGCGACGTCCGCATCGTGTGTCCCTGCCGGGGGAAGGGGCATCGGCGGAACCGTATCTGGCCGCGCAGGACGGGTCGTGGCCGCCTGCTCGGCTCGCGCTTCGCGTTCCCCGGCCCCGGCGCTCGCACGTGCCCGGGCTCGTGCCTCTAGGTCTGTGGCGCGGGCGGCGTCGTGCCCGTGGCGGGGCGGGAGGCGTCCGGCGGCGAGCTCCGGGTGCTGGTGCCCGGCTTGAGGGTGAGCGCGGCCGGCGTCGTGAAGACCGTCCTCGTGCTCGTCGTCCGGGGCGTGCCGGAGCCGCCCGCGAGCTTCACGAGCGCCGCTGCGAGCACGCCGAGCGAGAGCACGATCACGACCGCCAGCGCTGCGACCAGGCCCTTCCAGGTGGGCGAGGCCGCCAGGCGTGTGCGCGCAGCGGCGCCGCAGTTCAGGCACCACTCCTGCTCGGCGTGCAGCGGTGCGCCGCACATCGGGCACGCCTCGCGGACGTCGGGGGCCGGTGCGGGCGCGCCCGGCGCCGCCTCGGCGCCGGCTGGCGTCGCGCCGGCCACGCTCACGCGCCCGGCGCCGGCGGGCGCAGGATCTCGGTGGGCCCGTCCTCCGCGGGCTCGCCTGCGGGGATCGGCGTATCGCGTTGGGCGTCCGTGGCCGGCGCGGCGCCGGGCGGGAACGGAGAGCGCCCGCTCGACGGGCGCGCGCGAGGGGCGTCGGGCGCAGCGACCGGGACCGCGGGCTGGACGGCGGCGGGCGCTCGCGGCTGTGCGTCGGATGCGACCGAGCCCGCCTCGGCGGCGACCGGGGCGGGGGGCGGGGGCTGCGCCCGGGGCGCGGCCACGCCCGCCGGGGAGGGCGTCTCGGGCGCCGGCACGCCGGGCGGCGCGGCGTAGGGCGCCGGCGCGGCGGGCGCCGGCTGAAAGCCGGCGGGCAGGTCGACGTGGCGAGCCATCGACAGCCCGCAATTGGGGCAGAAGCGGTCTTCGCTGCTGTGGATGGCGGCGCAGCGCGGGCACGCGGTGACGCCCGCTTCGCGCAGCACGGTCACAGCCCGGCGCTCTTGCAGCCAGGCTTCGATCGCGCGCAGCTCGGAGTCGATGTGCGCGGTCGTGGTCAGCTTCGCGAGCACGAGCGCATCGTTGCGCTGGCCGAAGCGGTGCAGGTTGAACACGAGGCCGCCGAGGTCGCGATAGGCCAGCTCGCGCGCCTTGCGCAGGAAGCGTGCGCGCCGGCGCGCACGGCCGCGAGAGCGAAAGCCGGGCGACTGTGGGTCGGGCTGCTCGGGGGCCGGCGAGTCGGGTGCGCTCGGCGCGAGCTCGGGGATCGCCGCGTTCGCTGTGGCCGCGTCCGCTCCAGCCGGCGCGGCGGCGTCGAGCTCGGTCGCGGCCGCGCCAGCCCGCGCCCCCGCGGAGACTGTCGCGCCGAGCTGCTCGGGTGTGCTCGCGCCGTCTGTCGGCTTGGCCGCGTCGGGCGCCTGAGCGGGGGCGTCCGTCGGCGAGGTGTCAGATATCTGATCCACGCTCGATTCATGCTACCCCGACGCTTGGGCGGATCATGCGAGCGCCGCGCGCCACGCGTCGGCGACGCGCACCGCCATCGCGTGCGCCGAGAACCGGCTTGCGCCGGAGCGGCCCTCGACGCGCGGGTCGGGGTCGCGCAGGTGCGGCTCGAGCGCGGCGCGCCAGCCGGCGAGCTCGAACGGCGCGCACAGCGTGCCCGCCACGCCGGCGAGCGCCTCGCGATGGACGCCCACGGGGGTCGCGAGCACCGGCACGTCGCAGGCGAGCGCCTCGAGCACGGCCAGCCCGAAGCCCTCGCGCTGCGAGGGCACGAGCACGGCGTTGGCGGCGTTGATCCACAGCGGCACGCGCTCGGGCGCGACGCCGCCGAGCGTCAGCAGCGGCACGCCGGCGGCCTGCGCCAGCGCGCGCGCGCGGTCGTGGCGCTTCTCGGCGCGTGCGGGGTCGGCGGGGAACAGGAGGAAGGGGCCATCCGACTCGAGCCCGAGCTCGGCGCGCGCATCAGCGCGCGAGCGCGCTCGAAAGCGCTCGAGGTCGACGCCGCATGGCAGCACGAGCGCGCGCTCGCGCGCTCTGCGGCCCGGAAGCTCGTGCACGAGCGCCGCGGATGCGGCGGCGAGCAGCTCGATGCGCGGCAGCACGGCGGCGGTAGCGACGCGCGTGCGCGGACGGCGGATGTCGCTGCCGTGCACGGTCAGCGCGCGCACGCGCGCGTTCACGGCCAGCGCCGGCCAGGCGCTGAGGCCGAAGTGCGCGTGCACGACGTCGAAGCGCGCGCGCCGGCCGCGGCGCAATCCGAGCGCCGCGCCGACCAGCGCGCGCGGTCCCGGTGGGAACTCGTGCAGCTCGACCTCGAGGCCCTCGAGCCCGCGCAGCGCGGCGACCTGGTCGCGGACGAACCGCCCGCGCTCGGGATGCGCGGCGTCGGGGCGCATGTTCGAGACCACGAGCGCGCGCAAGATCCCTCGACCGTAGCGCTCTGGAATGATGGCGCGCATGGACGAGCGGGCGATCGAGCGCAGCTACTCGCGTGGCGGCGACGGGCTGCGCCCGACGGCCATCGAGCCGGGGTTCGTGCGCACGGCGACAGGCTCCGCGCTGATCTCGACGGGCGAGACGCGCGTGATCTGCACCGCCTCCGCGCAGGAGGGGGTGCCGCGCTGGCTGAACGGCGGGGGTCGCGGCTGGGTGACGGCCGAGTACGGGATGCTGCCCGCGTCCACCGGCGAGCGCAAGCAGCGTGACGCCACGCGCGGGCGCCTGGACGGACGCACGGTCGAGATCCAGCGCCTGATCGGCCGCGCGCTGCGCGTGATCGTCGATTTCGAGGCGCTCGGCGAACGCACGATCTATATCGACTGCGACGTGCTGCAGGCCGACGGCGGCACGCGCTGCGCGTCGATCACGGGCGCGTACGTCGCGCTCGCGCTTGCATGCGAGCGGCTGCGGGCGCAGGGGCGGCTCGAGCGCTCGCCGCTGGCCGGCTCGGTCGCCGCGGTCTCGTGCGGGATCATCGACGGCGCGGCGCTGCTCGACCTGGACTACTCGGAGGACTCGCGCGCGGAGGTGGACGCGAACGTCGTGATGAGCACCGACGGCGGGCTCGTGGAGGTACAGGCGACGGCCGAGCGCACGCCGCTCTCGCGCGCGCACCTCGACGAGCTGCTCGAGCTCGCGGCGGTCGGCATCGAGCGCCTGCGCGAGGTCCAGGACCAGGCGATCGCGCTCGCGTCCGTCGCTTGAAGCTGCTGCTCGCCACGCACAACGAGCACAAGCGCCGCGAGCTCGAGCGCATCCTCGCGCGTGGCGCGGGCCGGCCCCGCTGGGAGCTCGAGACCCTGCCCGCGAGCGTCGCGCTGCCGCCCGAGGACGGCGAGACGTTCGCCGAGAACGCGCTCGGCAAGGCCCGCGCCGCGGCGTTCGCGCTCGGGCGTGTGAGCATCGCCGATGACTCGGGGATCGCCGCCGCGGCGCTCGGCGGCGCGCCGGGCGTGCGCTCGGCCAGATATGCGGGCGAGCACGCGACCGACGCCGAGAACCTCGAAAAGCTCGTGCGCGAGGCACCCCCTGGCAGCAGGCTGGAGTACGTGTGCGCGCTCGCGTACGTCGACCCCGCGAGCGGCGAGGAGCGCATGTTCGAAGGCCGTTGCGCCGGCACGATGGCGGCGCGCCCGCGCGGTGAGCGCGGATTCGGCTATGACCCGGTGTTCGTGCCCGAGGACGGCCAGCCGGCCGGCGCGGGGGCGTCCGCGCCGACGATGGCGGAGCTCTCGGACGAGCACAAGGACGCGATCAGCCATCGCGGCCGCGCGGCGCGCGCCCTGCTCGCCTGGCTGGAGGACCGGGCGGCGCCTAGGTCAGGTTGATCGCCGCCGAAGCTGCGACCGCCACGCCGAGCCCGGCGTAGCCGTCGTAGCCGGACAGCGCGAGCGCCAGCGCGGTGATCAGCGCGACGAGCACAGTCGCAAACCACGCGATCCTGGCGACGGCCATCGGCGTATTCTTGCGAACGCGCATGCGGCCTGCGGCCGCGCTCTTCGCGGCGCCCGTCCGCCCACGGTGTTAGCTTCGTTACAACGGTTTCACGAACGAGGAGGGTGCAGTGACAAAGTCCGAGCTGGTCGACCAGGTGGCAGACCGCGCCGAGCTGACCAAGCAGGATGCCGCGCGCGCGGTCGATGCGGTGCTGGCCACCGTCGAGGATGCGCTGCGCCGCGGCAGCGAGGTGACGGTGTCGGGGTTCGGCAAGTTCCACGTCAGCGAGCGCGGCGCGCGCCTGGGCGTGAATCCGCGCACCGGCGAGCGCATCCAGATCGCCGCCTCGCGGGTGCCGCGTTTCACCGCCGGCAGCGGTCTCAAGAGCGCGGTGAAGGGGCGCTGAGAGGGGAGACCGCGGACTTCTTCGGGGACATCCTCGCCGCGAGGGTCGCCGAGCGCGAGTCGCAGATCGTGCTCGGCCTCGACCCGGATCCGGGCGCGTTGTGGCCGGGGTCCGGGGAGGCGGGCGCGGCGGGACCGAGCCCGGCGCAGGCGGCGGCGGCCGCGGTGCTCGGGCACTGCCGGGCGCTGATGGAGGCGGCGGCGCCCGCGTGCGTGGCGGTCAAGCCGCAGCTCGCGCGCTTCGAGGCGCTCGGCGCCGCGGGCTGGGCCGCACTCGAAGCGGTGGCCGCGCACGCGCGCGGGCTTGGAATGCTGCTGATCGCGGACGGCAAGCGCGGCGACATCGACGTGAGCGCCGCCGCGTACGCGCGCGCGTTCGGCGAAGGCCTGGACAGCCCGTTCGGCCGCGTCGAGGGCCTGCGCGCGGAGCTCGTGACGGTCAACCCACTGATGGGCAAGGACACGCTCGAGCCGTTCGTGCAAGCAGCGCGCGCGGCGGGCACGGGCGTGCTCGTGCTCGTGCGCAGCTCGAACCCGGGAGCCGCCGACATCGAGGACCTGCGTCTGCAGGACGGCGGCACGGTATGGGAGCGGGTCGCCGAAATCGTGTCCGAGCTGGGCGGTGGGGGGGTCGGTGAGGACGGTCTCAGCGACGTCGGGGCGGTGCTCGGAGCGACCGAGCCGGTCCATCTCGAGCGCGCCCGCGAGTTGATGCCGAACGCGGTCTTCCTGCTCCCCGGGGTCGGCGCGCAGGGCGGTCGCGTGCAGGAGCTCGGGGCCGCGTTCGCGCCCGGTCGCGCCGGCGGCCTCGTATCCGCTTCACGGAGCATCGCGAGCGCCTATCGCGTCCGCGGTGGAGACCCGGCGGCTGCCGCGCGCGAGGAGGCCGAGCGCTTGCGCGAGATCGCGTGGCGGCTGTCCGATCGGGTCCTCGGCGCGGCGTAGAAGCAGGCGTCCGGCGTGTCCCGCCGGGCCCCGCTGAGAGGCGGTGGACGCGGTGTCTGGGGCCCCGGAGCGTTCCGCTAGCCTGTGTGTCGTGCGCTCCGCGGCACACTCCGCCATTCAAGTGCACGAAAGAGCGAGAGGGTAGTCATGATCATCACGGTCACGCTGAACGCGGCGATCGACAAGTCGCTGGCGGTGCCGAACTTCCGGCTCGGACGGCGTCACCGCACGGTGGACCAGCGCACGATGGCCGGCGGCAAGGGCGTGAACATCGCGCGCACGCTCAAGGCGCTCGGACAGCCGGTGATCGCCACGGGGTTCGCGGGCGGCGCCACCGGCACGCACATCGTCGAGCAGCTCACGCAGGAGTCGATCCTCAACGACTTCGTGCGCATCCGCGAGGAGTCGCGTACGAACACCTCGGTGCTCGACCCGACGAGCGGGGAGCAGACCGAGATCAACGAACGCGGTCCGTCGGTCTCCAGCCAGGAGGTCGAGCTGTTCCGCGACAAGCTCACCTACCTCGCGCGCGGGGCGGCGATCGTGGTGTTCGCGGGTTCGCTGCCGCGCGGCGTGGAGCCCGAGCTGTACGCGTCGCTGATCAGGGACCTCGAGCGTCTGGACGTGCTGACGGTCGTGGACACCGACGGCGAGCCGCTGCGCCAGGCGGTGCGCGCCGAGCCGGACGTGGTCTCGCCCAACGTGCTCGAGGCGGAGGAGCTCGTCGGGCACGAGTTCGCGGGCGAGGAGGACCGTCTGCTGGCGGTCGGCGAGATCGCCGCGCTCGGTCCGCGCGAGGCGATCATGACGCTCTCGGACGGCTGCTTCGCGCAGGTGCTCGTGGACGGGCAGAAGCTGCTCAAGCGCGCACGCATCGAGCCACGCGAGCCCGTCGCCCGCAGCGGCTCCGGCGACGCCTTCCTGGCCGGCTACCTCGCGGCGCGCTACGAAGGCCGCCCGCCCGACCAGTGCCTGCGCTTCGGCGTGGCCTGCGGCGCGGACTCGACGGCACGCCTGGGGGCGGGGCTGATCGACGCGCGCGAGGCGCGGCGGCTGATGGGCGACGTGGAGCTGACGGTCGTGCAGTCGCCGGCCGAGGTGTCTTGATCGCGACACGCACCGCCCGGCGCGGCCGGGCGAAGTATCAGCCCTCGGGACGAGCCGATCTGTTAGTCTGCGCGTGCGAAGCGCGATGGCGGCCGACGCTCACCTGATCCGCTACGACGTCTGGGATCTGAACCAGGGCGAGGTGGCTGCGTTCCCGGTGAAGGATCCGCCTGGCTGGGACGCGGTCAGCCTGTACTACGCGTTGGCGCTGAAGGCGATGGGCTGGCAGAAGTCACCCGACGGGGACACTAACGTCGAAAGCATGTGGCCCTACAGCGACGCGCCCAACTCGGGCTTCTTCCAGGGGGCCATGCACTGGTGGCCGAAGTATCGATCGCTTCCCCCGGCGCCGTTCAACGAACGGTGGAGCCATTGCACGCACGGGCCGGCGAAAAGCGAGCAGTACTTCCTCGCATGGCACCGTGCGTTCATCTACTTCTTCGAGGTCATCGTGCGCGCGTGGGTCGCACAGCTCGGCGGCCCGGACACGTGGGCGCTGCCCTACTGGAACTACAGCTACTACGCGCAGGCCGGCCCGGGCGCGCCGTGGCCTCGCTCGAACCTGCCGTGGGTGTTCGCCCAGGCCGAGCTGCCCGACGGCACCGACAACCCGCTGTACATCGCTGACACCGCCAAACGCGGCCTGCAGCCGCTGTGGCCCGGCAAGCAGCAGGCGATGCACCTCGAGACGCTGACGCCGTACTACGACGAAGCGTACGCGCACACAGACTTCCTGGGCTTCAACACGACGCTCGACCGCCAGCCGCACGGCGCGGTCCACGACGACGTCGGCAGCGGCGACGGCGTGCTCTCGCGCACCGGCTGGATGCAAAACCCGGTGACGGCCGGCTTCGACCCGGTGTTCTGGCTGCATCACTCGGAGATCGACCGCTTCTGGGTCGGCTGGAACGCCGCCGGCAACGCCAACCCCTCGGCCCCGACCTGGCTGAACGCCGAGGACGACCCGCTGCGCGACACGCGCTGGAACTTCTGGGGAGACGGCGATCTCGCCAACAAGGTCGTGGTCTACCCTGGCCAGATGCTCGACCCGGCCAAGCTCGCGGACCCGTTCCCCTACTGCTACAGCTACGCGAACCTGCCGACGTTCCCGGCGCCGGTTCCTCCGGGCAAGACCCAGGTCGCCGCGACGCTGCCCAAACTCGCGGCGGGCCCAGTCGCGACGCTACGCCCCCAGCCGGTCTCCGGCGCCCGCTCCGGGCCGTTGGAGCTGACCAAGGAGCCGGTGTCGACTCCGGTGCCCGTGCCCGAGCAGGCCCGGGCTGCGGTCGCTCGGCTTGCCGAGCCCGCCGCAGAGGCGGGGCAGCCGCGCGTGCTGCTGCGCCTGCAGGGGATCGTCGCCGACGGGCCCCCCGGAAACTACGAGATCTACCTGAACTACCCCGACGCGGATCGCGCCACCGCCGGCTCGGTCCCGCATTACGTGGGACTGCTCGCCGGCTTCGGGGCCGACCACCACCACGCGCACGGGGACGACGGCGAAGGCGCGGGAGCTCACGAGGGCCACGAAGGCCTGGACGCGAGCTACGACATCACGAGCACCGTCGCTTACCTGCGCGCCCACGGCGGCTGGAACGAGTCCGAGGCGACCGTCACGTTCGTCCCCGCCTCGCGCCCACGCGAGGGGTTCGAGCTGCAGACCGCCGGGCTGCGCGTCGGGCACGTCAGCATCGAAACGACGTAGGCCCGCCGGCGCCCGGGCGCGGCGGCGAGCTTACCCGCCCGCGACGTCGCGCCGCAGCAGCACCAGGTAGCCGGCGAACAGCGCCGGCACCCCATAGAGCGCGCACACCCAGGCCGAGTGCGCGACGGGCGTCCAGTCGGTGGGCGTGCGCAGCAGGCCCTGCCAGTTCTGCAGCTGTTCGGTGAGCAGGTAGGGCTGGATCGCTTCGAGGCCGGGTATCTGCGCGACGATCACGAGCAAGATCACGATCCCGATCGTGCCGACGACCGCCGCGGCGCTGTTGCGCGTGGTGACCGACAGCAGCAAGCCGATGCTGACGACGGTGAACAGCGGGATCAGATAGGTGACGTTGATCGCGAATACGAGCAGCAGCGCTTCCGGCGCGGAGACGATCGTGCCGGAGAACGTCCGGACCGAGTGAAAGCCCCACGAGGCGATCCCCGCGACGGTAGCGACGGTGGCGGTGACCGTCACGACGATCGCCGAGTACGTCATCGCCGCGAGCGCCTTGGCGGCGAACACCTGGCCGCGATCGACCGAGCGCGTGAGGATCGTCTTGAGGGTGCCGTTGCCGTCCTCGTTGGCGAAGATGTCGCCGGCGACGAGCGCGGCGACGACCGGCAGGAAGAAGCCCGACATGAACAGCAGCATCAGCACCGGCGTCGCCAGCCCGGACTGGGTGATCTGTGCGGCGAAGATGTTGTTGCGGTGGCCGCCGCGGTGGTGCAGGCTCTCGAACACGACGAAGATCAGGATCAGCAGGATCAGCAGCCCGACACCGAGATAGCTGCGCACCTGCGAGACGAGCTTGCGCAGCTCCCAGCGGTAGACCGTGAGGGTGAACGGACGTCGCGCGCGCACGAACGCTCGCGCGGGCGCCGGACGGGTGCCGGCCGCGGCGCTCATTCGAGCCCCGCGACGCGATCGGGGGCGGCGCCCGCGGGCGCGCGCCCGGCGGCGCCGTTGCGCGGGACGCTCGCCGGTCGCCCGCTCGCCGCTTCCGCCGCTTGGCCCTCGGTCAGGCGGAAGAACAGGTCCTCGAGCGTCGCCAGTTCGGGGGTGAGCGCGAGGATGCCGACACCGGCGGCGCCGAGCGCGAGCGAGAGCTCGCCCACTTCGCGCTCCTGTGCCTGGAAGGTGATGCCGTGCTCGCCGGTGGACGCTCGCTCGAGGCCGGGCTGCGCGCGCGCGAGCTGCAGGGCGCGACGGTCGTCGGTCGTGCGCAATCGGTAGCCGGCGCCGCCCTGGCGGCGCAGGTCGGCGAGCGCGCCCTCGTAGACGACGCGTCCGCTGTCCACGATCGCCACGCGATCGCACAGCTCCTGCACCTCGGGCAGCTGGTGGCTCGAGAGCAGCACCGTGATCCCCTCGCCGGCGAGGCCGCGGATGAGGTTGCGCATGTCGCGCATGCCCGCCGGGTCGAGGCCGGTGGCGGGCTCGTCGAGGATCAGCAGGCGCGGGCTGCGCAGCAGCGAGGCGGCGATCCCCAGCCGCTGGCGCATGCCGTGCGAGTAGCCGCGGACCTTGTGAGCGGCGCGCGGGGTCAGCTCGACGGTCTCGAGCACCTCGTCGATGCGCCCGGCGGCACCGTCGCCGTCGAGCGCCGCGAGCAGTTCGAGGTTCTTGCGCGCTGTCAGATATGGGTAGAAGCGCGGCGCCTCGACGAACCCGGCGACGCCCTGCAGCGCGCGGGCGCCGTGGCGCATCGGGTCGCGCCCGAACAGCTCGACGTTGCCCTCGGAGGGCACGATCAGGCCGAGCGCCATCCGCAGCGTGGTCGTCTTGCCCGCGCCGTTGGGGCCGAGGAAGCCGTACACGTCGCCCTCGTCGACGTTGAGGTCGATGTGATCGACCGCCAGCACCTCTCGATAGCGCTTGACCAGCCCCCGCGCGCGAACTGGCGGCGCGGCGTCGGCGCTCACCGCTACAGGCCCCGTGCGACCGCTTCGACCGAGGCGGGCGGGACGGCGCCGGCGAGCAGGTAGCGCACGCCGCCGCGCTCGAACGTGAGCAGCGTGCCAAGCTCGGTGCGCAGCTCGCTGGCGCTGACGCCGTCGATGCTCACCTTGGGCAGCCCTTCGAGCGCTTCGCCTTCGCCGCTGCGCGTCGCCGAGCTGCTCTTGGCTTCCAAGACCGCAACCGTCGAGGGCCCGTGCCCGAAGGTGGTGATCTTCGGGCGGGCGCCGTCGTGTCCGCGAGCGCGCGCGGCGCCCGCGCCGGGCGAGCCGGCGCGATCGCGTTCGTGCAGGCTGAGTTCTTCGACCTTGACGTTTGTGGGCGGGTTGAGTTCGAACACCGAGCCGGAGACGGGACCGTAGGAGATTTCGGTGGCGGCGAGTTCGATCACCGGGGCGGAGCTGTCCGAGGAGTAGACCGCTGCGCGCAGCGGCACGCCCTGGACGGCGTCGAAGGACAGCTCGACGGCGCCGAACAGGCTGCCCGCTTGCTTGGGCGAGACGCGCACGGTGTACGCGGGCTGGCCGGCCACGTCGGTCGGCGTCGCGCCGGACAGATCCGCGTCGCGGCTCAGATCCGAGATCGCCGCTTCGATCTTGGTGAGGCTCGGGACTGCTTGCGCTTCGGTGTTTTCGCGCGCTCCGGGCTGTGCCGGCGGGGTGTAGCGGTACTCGGTGTTGGTGGCGGCGTCGTACACAGTCAGCGAGTGCCCGGCGTAGAGGATCTGCGTGTCGCCCTGCTCGGACTGGAGCTCCACGCGCAGCTCGCCGCTGTTGCTGGCCCACAGCCGGCCGGACGCGCCGGTGACTAGCGGGCTCGAGGTCAGTTCGCCCGAGTGCCCGCCGCTCGCGAGGCTGGCGCCTTCGAGCAGCCGGTCGGTGAACGTGATGTTCGCGCTGATGCCTTCGATCGGCTTCGCGTTCGCGCCGGCGAGCGCGTCGTGGATCGCCTGGGCGAGCGGCTTGGGCGGCGGCGTCGGCCCGGCGGTGAGCGCCGACGCGAGCGCCGTGGCGCACACGCCGATCGCGACCACCAGCGCGCACAGCAGCAGCAGGCGCGAGAGCGCCAGGCGGCGAAGGACGTTCACGGCGATCGGTCCATCCGGGCTGGGGATCCGCCTCCTTGGGCGCGGGGTCACGATCCAGGGTAGCGCCGGGCCTTCATCGCGCCTAAACGGCGGGAGCGCGCTCGTGCGCCTTGCCTGGAGGAGCACGCCGGCGCCTGCCCCCGCCCGGTCCGGGGGCGCGCAGCGTGCCATCGTTCGCCGGCCCCACCCGATATCTTCCCGGGCCATGAGCCCGCCCGCGCGCCCCGAGTCGAAGGCCGGCCAGCGCCTGATCACGCTGGCGGTCGTCGTGCTGTTCGCGTTCGGCCTGGTGGTGCCGGTGCTGGTGTTGGCGAACAACGGCGCGAACGCGGCCAGCGAAGCGGTCGGCGGCGTGCATCTGAGCAAGACCGAGACGAAGGGTCGCGAACTGTTCGCGCACACGTGCACCGGCTGCCACACGCTCGCGGCGGTCAAGTCGGTCGGACGCATCGGACCCGACCTCGACGTGCTGATCCCCACGATCCCGACGTTCGCCGCGCGCAAGGCGTTCGTGCTGAGCACGATCATGGAAGGCCCGGCGCGGGGGCTCGGGAACATGCCCGCGGAGCTCTTCGTCGGCAAGGAAGCCGAAGACGTCGCGGAATTCGTCGCGGCCGTCGCCGGCCGCTGACTGAGCCGGCCGATGGCCTGCGCGCTGAGCGCCTTGGCCAGCGGTCGATAGCGGCGCGCGCGGGCCCGCGCTGAGCGCCTTGGCCAGCGGTCGATAGCGGCGCGCGCGGGCCATCGGTAAGGTCCGGCCTGATGGCAGAGAAGCCCAAGAGCGCGGAGGACGTCAAGGCGCTCGTGCAGGAGCGCAACATCCGCTTCATCCGCTTCTGGTTCACGGACATCCTCGGTCAGCTGAAGTCGTTTTCGATCAACGCCGACGAGCTCGACGATGCGTTCGAGGCGGGGATGGGCTTCGACGGCTCCTCGATCACGGGCTTCAACGCGATCGAGGAGTCCGACATGATCGCGATGCCCGATGCGGGCACGTTCGCGGTGCTGCCGTGGCGTCCGGAGGAGCAGGGCGTCGGGCGGATGTTCTGCGACGTGATCACGCCCGAGAAAACGCCCTACGAGGGCGATCCGCGGCACGTGCTGCGCCGCGCGGTGCAGCGGGCGAAGGAGATGGGCTTCGACACGTTCAACGTGGGCCCCGAGCTCGAGTACTTCCTGTTCCGCGACTCGCGCTCGACGGAGGTGCTCGACCGGGGCGGCTACTTCGATTTGACGACGCTGGACGCCGGCTCGGACGTGCGCCGCGAGACGGTGCTCGCGCTCGAGCAGCTTGGGATCCACGTCGAGTACACCCACCACGAGGTCGGGCCCTCACAGCACGAGATCGACATGCGCTATGCGGACGCGTTGAAGATGGCCGACGACTGCATGACCTACCGCATCACGGTCAAGGAGTTCGCGATGAAGTACGGCTGGCACGCGACGTTCATGCCCAAGCCCCTGTTCGGCGAGAACGGCTCGGGCATGCACACCCACCAGTCGCTGTTCGCGGGGGGCAAGAACGCGTTCTACGACGCCGACGACCAGTACTTCCTCTCGGACGTCGGCAAGGCGTTCATCGCCGGCCAGCTCAAGCACGCGCGCGAGATCTGCTCGATCTTCGCGCAGTGGGTCAACTCCTACAAGCGCCTGGTCCCCGGCTTCGAGGCGCCCGTGTATGTCGCGTGGTCGCGGCGCAATCGCTCGGCGCTCGTGCGCGTGCCCCTGTATCACCCCGGGCGCGAGAAGGCGACGCGCATGGAGCTGCGCTGTCCGGACCCCGCGTGCAACCCGTACCTGACCTTCGCGGCGCTCTTGCAGGCGGGCCTCGAGGGGATCGAGAAGGGCTACGAGCTGCCCGAGCCGATGGAGAAGAACCTGTATCACCTCTCGGCGGAGGAGCGCCGGCGCCTGGGCGTCGAGCAGCTTCCCGAGAGCCTCGGCGAGGCGATCGAGCTGACGGCCGAGTCCGAGCTCGTGTTGCGCACGCTCGGCGAGCACATGTTCAATCGCTACGTCGAGATCAAGCGCCAAGAGTGGGACGACTACCGCGTGCAGGTCACACGCTGGGAGCTCGACCGCTACCTGTCGATCCTGTAGCGGTCAGTTTGGTTCCCGATTGCGGCCGTGCAAGACCGGCTCGCGTCGAGGCCGAAGAGGATGCTTGGCGGCGAGCGCGCGAGCAGCGCGAGCGCGACGGGCGAGCCTGAGCCTCGTCGGTGACTGGCTGGACGAGGCGCCGATAAAGCGGCGCCCGCATGTATGAAGAACGTCCTCTCGCTCGGCGCTCCCAGTGTGCAACACGAGGCCAAAACTCGAGTTCCACGATCGGCCGGCGTCGAGCGCCTCTTTCTCTACGACAACCTCAGCAGCGACTTGGGTAGGGCTCAAGCTCAGAGTCGAACGTCGGACGCGGCCCGCACGCTCGCGGCCCGCTGTGCGCAACGGCACTCCCGATGTCGGTTCGCCTGGGAGTCCGTAAGATTGCTGTCAGGCGGGTTCGGGAGCGTACACCGATCCCGCTAAGGGGAGAGGCTCCTGCTATGACTGTCCCGCGCACGCTCGCACCACCGCCGGAGGAGGAGCCCGCCAGTCGGCGAGAAGCGCGCGCGGCGGTCGCGATTGCCGGTGGCTTGTATTTTGTCGGCGCGTTGCTTTGCGCGAGTGCCGTGCTGCTTCCTCGTGTGAGCTCGCCGGTCGGCGTGGTCGCCGTTGCGCTCGATGCGCTGCTAACCGCCGGTCTCCTGCTGACTGCCGCCTTCCGGGGTTGGGGTGGTCTCGGGCTCGCGTGCGTCGCCGAGTTGTGGGGGATCGTGCTGATCGCAGTGTTGTGCGCCTCCAGTGGGGGTCCGGACAGCCCATTTGCGCTGATCTACTTCTTCGCGCTCGGTCACGCCGCCGCATTTCAACCGCGCGCACGCTTCGTGTGGGTTTCCGTTGCGGCGTTGGTCGCGTTCCTCGCCCCGCTCGCCTACGAACCCCACGTTTCGACGATGTTCGCGGCCGTCGCGTGCGTCGGGATCGTGCTCGCGTTGCTCGCCTCGATCGTGGTGCACTCGGCGCTC
>DATJTT010000008.1:0-121320 GCA_035503075.1 Solirubrobacteraceae bacterium | reverse complement strand
CGCTTCCCCGTCGACGCGCTCAAGATCGACCGCTCGTTCATCGCCGGGCTGAGCCACAACAAGGAGGGCGAGACGTTGATCCGCACGCTCGTGCAGCTCGGCAAGGCGCTCTCGATCGAGACGCTCGCCGAGGGCATCGAGGAGCAGCGCGAGCTGGCGCTGCTCAGGCGGGAGGACTGCGACAACGGCCAGGGATTCCTGTTCGCCCGGCCGCTGGACCCGGAGGCCGTCGAAGCCTTCTTCCAGACCGGCGCGCGCGCGATCGCCCCCGACGGCGCGGCCGCACGCGCCGTCGACATGAGACCGCGCCAGCGCGGCCGTGCGCGCTAGCGTCGGCGCCGTCGGCGATTGGGATAGCCTGCGTCGCGAGCACCGTGTGTCGGCTGTTCGGCATGAGCGCTGGGAGCGAGCCCGCCCGGGCGACGTTCTGGCTGCTCGACGCGCCCGACAGCCTCTCCACGCAGAGCCATCGCGAGCCGGACGGAACCGGCCTCGGCTGGTTTGACGAGCAAGGCGCGCCGCACGTCAGCAAGCAGGCGCACGCGGCGTACGAGGACCGGACTTTCGCACGCGAGGCGCGCGAGCTGTGCTCGCGCACGTTCGTCGCGCACGTCCGCTTCGCGTCCACCGGCGCGCTCGAGCGCCGCAACACGCATCCGTTCGAGATGGACCGGCGGCTGTTCGCCCACAACGGCGTGGTCGAGGACCTGCCGGCGCTCGACGCCCATCTGGGCGCGGACAGGCGCCTGGTCAAAGGCGACACCGACTCCGAGCGCCTGTTCGCGCTGATCACGCGCGAGATCGCCGCGCACGGCGGCGACGTGGCGGCGGGCATCGAGGCGGCATGCACGTGGGTCGCGGCCAACCTTGCGCTGTTCGCTATCAACTTCGTGCTCGCGGAGGCCGGCGGCCTGTGGGCGCTGCGCTATCCGCACACGCACCCCCTGTACGTGCTCGAGCGCGAGCCCGGCGCCGCCCTCGAGCACGCGAGCAGCCTGGGCACGCGCGTGCTCGCGGCCGATGGCGCGCGGCGTCCGCTGACGGTGCTCGCGAGCGAGCAGATGGACGCCGACCCCGGCTGGCGGATGCTCGCCTCGGGGGAGCTGCTGCACATCGACGAGGGGTTGCGCGCGCACAGGCAGCCGATCCTGAGGCACCCGCCCGCACACCCCCTGACGCTCGCGCAACTGAACCCGACCGCGAAGGCTTCGCAGGCGCACTCCCCGGGCTCGCCCGAGGGCGCGTCCGGATGAGCCGCGAGGCCGCGTCCGGCGAGCGCCGGCCAGCGCAGGACCCGCTCACGTCCCTGTCTGAGGGGATCGACCCCCAGGCCGCGCGCCGTGCGCTTGCGGACGTCTCCGTGCGCACTCCGACGCTCGCATGCGCCGAGCTCGCGCGGGAGCTCGGCTCGCCGGTGGCGCTGAAGGCCGAGTGCCTGCAGGCGACCGGCTCGTTCAAGCTGCGCGGAGCGCTCAGCAAGGTGGCCGCGCTGGGAGACCGCGCCGCACAGGGGCTGGTCACGGCGAGCGCAGGCAACCACGCCCGCGCCGTCGCGTACGCGGCTCGCGTCGCGGGCGTCGGCTGCGAGGTGTTCATGCCGCTCGACGTGCCGGTCTCGAAGCTCGCTGCGGTGCGCGCGCTGGGCGCGCGCGTGCAGCTGGCCGGCGCCTCTGTCGACGACGCGCTCGAGCTCGCGGCCGAGCGCGCACTGCAGACGGGCGCGGCGCTCGTGCACCCGTTCGACGATCCGCAGGTGATCGCCGGTCAGGGCACGCTCGCGTTGGAGCTGCTCGAGGACGTCCCCGGCCTCGCCCGCGTGATCGTGCCGATCGGCGGCGGGGGGCTCGCGTCGGGGGTTGGGATCGCGCTGCGCCGGATGGGCGCAGACGTCCAGCTGGTGGGCGTGCAGGCACAGGCGTGCGCGCCGCTCGCTCGCGCGCTCGCCCGCGAAGGCGCGATCGGTGTGGCGGGCGCGACGGGCGCGGAGGAGTCGACGGGCGCGACGATCGCGGACGGGATCGCGGTCAAGCGCCCGGGAGGACTGACGCTCGCGCTCCTGGGCGAGCTGCTGAACGGCATCGAGACGGTCTCCGAGGCAGAGATCGCCGACGCGATGGTGTTCCTTGCTGAGCGCGCAAAGCTCGTCGCCGAGGGCGCTGGCGCGGCGGCGGTCGCGGCGCTGCGCAGCGGGCGGCTGGCGCCGGTGGCGGGCACGAGCGTCGCGATCGTCTCCGGCGGCAACGTCGACAGCGCCCTGCTCGCGGGCCTGCTGCTGCGCCACGAGGCCGAGGAGGGCCGGCGCGTGCGCGTGTTCACGCGCGTGCCCGACCGTCCGGGCGGCCTGGCGGAGCTGCTCGAGCTCGTCGCCCGCACCCGCGCCAACCTGGTGAGCGTCGAGCACGTGCGCGAAGCGCTGCCGTTGCACGTGCGCGAGACCGGCATCGAGCTCACGCTGCAAACCCGCGGTCGCGAGCATACGCAGGAGCTGCTCGCGGCGCTCGAGCACGCGGGCTACGACGTCGGACCCCGGTAGCCGCACGGCGCGGCGGCCCCCGCAGCGCCCTCAGGCGATCGACGGAGCGGGGCTCGACGGGCGAGGCCCGAGCATCTCCTGGATGTCGTCCGCCGGCCCGGGCCGGCCGAGCAGGAAGCCCTGCGCCATCTGGCAGCCGATCTCTTCGAGCATCGTGCGCTGCGCGCGCTCCTCGATGCCCTCGGCGACGACGCTCAGGGAAAGCGATCTGCCGACGCCGACGATCGCCGCGAGCAGCTCGCGACTCCGGGCTCCCTCGTCGAGCGCGGCCACGAAGCTGCGGTCGATCTTGAGGATGTCCACGGGCATGCGCTGCAGGTGCGAGAGCGAGGCGTAGCCGGTGCCGAAGTCGTCGATCGCGACGCGCACGCCGACGGCCTTGACCTCCTCGAGCCGCTCGACCGCGGCGGGCACGTCGCGCATGAGCGTCGTCTCTGTGATCTCGAGGGTGAGCGACGAGGGCGCTATGCCCGAGCTGCTCAGCGCACGCCGTACGTCATCGGCGAAGTCGCTGCGATTGAGCTGGTACGCGGACACGTTCACCGAGACGCCGAGTCGCAGCCCTTCCGCCGTCCAGCTCGCAGCCTGACGGCACGCCTCGTCGAGCACCCAGCGGCCGATCGGCACGATCAATCTGCTCTCCTCGGCGAGCGGGATGAAGCTGTCCGGAGCGACGATGCCGCGATCCGGATGACGCCAGCGCACGAGTGCCTCGACCCCGACGACACGGCGGTTTGCCAGGTCGAAGATCGGCTGGTAGAGCAGGAAGAACTGCTCCTCGCCGACCGCAGCGCTCAGGTCCGCCTGCAGGGCCAGGCGCCCTTCCATGTCTCCGTACAGACCCGCGTCGAACAGCGCGTAGCGGTCCTTGCCCGCGGCCTTTGCCGCATACAGCGCGAGATCGGCGTCGCGCAGCAGCTCATCGGGCGTGGCGTACATGCCGCCGGCCGCGCCGATGCTGGCGGTCACCGAGAACAGCTTGCCGGCGTCGCCGAGCTCGACGGGCTCGCGCAGCGACTCGACCAGGCGCTCGGCGAGCACGTCGATCGCCGGCCCATCGGCCGTGGGTTCGACCAGCACGATGAACTCGTCGCCGCCGAGACGCCCGACGGTGTCCTGCTCGCGCACGGCTCGCTGCAGCCTGCTGCCCGCGACCGTCAGCAGGCGGTCCCCGGCGGCGTGGCCGAGCGTGTCGTTGACGTGCTTGAAGCCGTCGATGTCGACGTACAGCGCCCCCGCCAGCGCGCCCGGCTTGCGCGCCACGCGCGCGAGCAGCTGCTCGGCGCGGTCGAGCACCAGCGCCCGGTTGGGCAGCCCCGTGAGCGGGTCGTGCAGCGCCAGGTGAGAGAGCTCGCGCGTCTTCTCGCGCACCAGCGAGAGCGCCCGCGTGCGCCCGGTCGCGAGCAGCGCGACCAGCAGTCCGAGCGTCGCGCTCAAGAGCGTGCCGCCGAGCAGCAGCAGCAGCGCGCGCGAGTCGCCCAGAACGCTCGCGGAGCTCGCCGCGCCGAAGGTCTGAACGGTCCAGTTGCCGCCGAGCGCGATCACCGAGCTCTGGGCGTCGCGCGGCGCGACGCCGCGCGTGAACGCTGCGTGCGAGGCGCGCGAGTGATAGCCGAAGCGCACGGCCACGCCCGGGTGTCCCTGCAACGCCTTCGCGAGCAGCACGCCGGGGACCACGAGCTCGCCGAGCCAGCCGACGAAGGCGCGCCGGCGGGCGCTCGCCGTCGCGGGGGTGAGCCCACCGCTGTACACCGGCGTCTCGATCCCGAGCACCGCCCCTTTGCGCCCCGCGACGGGCGCATAGGTCAGCACGCCGGTGTCGCGGGCGCTGAGCAGTGTCGGGGCGAGCGCGCAGTAGTCCACGCCGGCCGGCAGGTAGCTCGCTGCGCTGCGCGCGATGCCGGCGACGGCGAAGCAGTAGTAGGGCCGCCGCCCGGGTGGCAAGATCGTGAACGGCCCCTTCGGGGGCATCGAGGCCGGCCCCAATGGGCGCACCGGGTCGGCCTGGATGCGCGCGGTGAAGCTCGAAAGCCGGGAGGCGGGCACGAGCTCCACGAGGCCGATGTTCTGGAGCTCGGGGTAGCGCTGCATCGCGCGCACCGATTCGACCCACCTGTCGAAGTCCGCGGGCGAGGCGCGGCGATTGCCGGCGACGAACGCGCTCGCGCTGACGATCAGGTCTTCCTCGTGCTGGATCGCGAGGGTGAGCGTCGAGGCGATCTCGGTGGAGGCGAGGTGGAATGCGAGCCGTGCTTTCGCGGAGTTCGAGCGCGCGGTCGCGCGCGCGCCGAGCACCGACGCGAGCACCCCCCCGAGCACCAGCAGGCCGGCGAGCAGGAGCCACACGCCCGTGCGTCCGTGTGCCCGCCTGCGTCCAACCCCCGCGGCGCGCGCGGCGAAGGCCCCGCGCCGCGCCGCCCGCGAGGCCGGCGGCGCCGGCGGCGCGGATCCTGAGCCGGGAGTTGGGTCGTGTGCCACGCGATCCGACCTTTGCTTGGGTTTTTCGAGCGCGGCGCACCACGCCCCCTGGGCGGATGGATCGGATGCGCGCGAGCGTTGCTGTCGGAGCGGGCGACGCGCTCGACGGATTGTCGGCGCGCCGGCCCGACGCATGGGATGCGAGTCGGCGCCCCGGCTCGACGCCGGGGACCTGCCGGCGCCACGGCGAGGATGCTGCAAATCCCGTCCACCGCGCTAAGGCATCCCCGGCGGCCTGCCGATGAGGGGGTCGTGACCACCTTCGCGCGCTTGCATTCCCCGCTGGCATGGCTGCGCATGGCGTCGCGCGGTTGGCGGGCGACGGTCGCGGTCTTCGCCGCCCTCGCAATCTCCTTGGCGCTCCTCCCGGCGACGGCGGGCGCGGTCGTAACCGAAGTGGGGGGGACGAAGGTGGGCTTGCAGCCGCGCAACCTCAACAGCGTCCACGACGGGTCGGTCACCGGCGAATTCCGGGACGCCGAAGGCGGTCCGGTCCTGCCGGCCAACCAGACCTACGTGATCTACTGGGAGCCCACGAACGGCTACTACAACGTCTGGCAGACGGACGTCAACAACTTCATGGCCGGCATGGCCGCGTCCAGCGGCACGCTCGACAATGTGTTCGCCGTCGACACGCAGTACACGGATCCGGCGAACGAACACGCGACGTACGAGTCTGTGGCCAGCGGCGCATTCAACGACACGAACCCGTATCCCGCCAGCGGCGGCTGCGTCGACCCGAGCCCGTTGCTCGACGGCAAAGCGATCACATGCCTGAGCGACACGCAGATCCGCGAACAGCTCGAGAGCTTCATCACCCAGCACAAACTGCCCAAGGGCATGGGCACGATCTACTACGTGCTTACCCCGCCCGGCGTCGCCGTCTGCCTCGCGGCGGACCACTGCTCTGACTATCCGGCCACGCCCAAGGAACTGGAAGAAGGCAAGGCGAGCCCTGAAGCAGTGGAAATATACGAAAAGAGCTTTTGCAGCTATCACTCGGACATCAACCCGGACAAAGCTGCGGATGGTGACGGCAACACGGTCCTGTACGCCGTGATCCCGTGGATCGCCGGCGGCGAGGGCGATGGCAGCTTCGCCCCCCAAGATCGCCAGCAGGCCTACGAATGCCAGGACGGGGCCTACATGCTCAATCCGGAAACCGAAGCCATCGAAAAGGAGCATCCGAAGGTCAGCACCAAAGAAGAAGAAGAACACCGGCTCGCCGCGGAAAAGAAAGAAGTCGAAGAACTCACGGCCTACGAAGAACAGGAAAAAAAAGGGCTGATCTCGAAAACCGAACTGGAAACGAAACGCACTGAACTGAAAAAAGCCAAAGCGGCGCGCGAAGCGAAAGAAAAAGTCGAACGCGAAGAGCGCGAACAGCGCGAAGGTCCGCACGAGCAGGAGCCGAACCAGGACGGCAAAGGCGAAGACGGCTACTTCGACGACGGCCTAGCTGACGTGATCGTGAGCCAGATCGGCGTCGAGCAACAGAACATCGTCACCGATCCGCTGCTCAACGGCTGGCAGGACGACGCCGGACACGAGTCCACCGACGAGTGCCGCAACTTCTTCTGGGAAACGAGCGGTGGTGAAGTCACTGCGGTCAAACTCACGAACGCGGGCACCCTCTTCAATCAAACGCTCGGCAACGTACACGCCTACATCAACGACGCCTTCAACCTCGCGGCCGTCAAGGAAGAATACCCTGGGGTGCCGTGCCTTCCGGGTATCAACCTGGCCCCCGAATTCAACGTCCCCGGTCCTGTCAAGACCGGCGAAATCATCGGCTTCGACGGAATGGAGTCGCGCATCACGCTCAACGCGGGTGTGAAGTTCTCGGCGTCGGGCGAAGAAGAACCCAACTACCCGGTCTTCAAATGGAACTTCGGGGACGGCACGCCCGAAGTCACCGGCTACGCGCCGGGCTCCCCGGCCGCGAACTCACCCGCGTCGACGCCGTGCGCCGCGCCGTGGCTCTCGCCGTGCGCCGCGAGCGCGTTTCACTCTTACCAATACGGCGGCACCTACACCGTGACCCTCACCGTCACCGACGTGGGCGGCCACACGGCCACGACCTCGCACGAAATCACGGTCGAGGGCCCGCTCCCACCGGGCACGGGTGGCTCAGGTCCTGGATCGGGCGGCGGCTCGGGGTCGAGCGGCGGCGGATCCTCGACGTCGAGCTCGGGGTCCGGCGGCACGGGCGCGAAACCGGGCATCCCAGCGCCGCTGGCGGCAGCGGCGATCCTGCCCCAGAGCCTGCGCAGCGCGTTGCACAAGGGGCTGGACGTCAGCTACTCGGTCAACGAGCAGGTCGCGGGCCACTTCGAGGTCCTGCTCAGCAGCGCCGAGGCCCACAAGCTCCACATCAGCGGCTCGCCCGCCACCGGGCTGCCCGCCGGCTCGCCGCCCGAGCTGGTGATCGCGAAAGCGTTCCTGGTCACGACCAAGGGCGGACGCAGCGCGGTGCACATCCAGTTCCCCAAGCGCACGGCCGCGCGTCTCGCGCACGTGCACAAGCTCTCGTTGACGCTGCGGCTGGTCGTGCGCAACGCCGCGACGAGCAACCCGGCGACGACGACCGTCGTCACCAGCATCACGCTCGTCTGAGCCGCTGCTCGAGCCGCTACAGCCCCGGCCAGTGGCGCACGACGTAGCCTTCGTTGTCGGTCGGCTGCACCTGCCAGCGTGAGGCGTACGGGCCGCTGCGCCCGGCGGTGTCGTAGAGGATGCCGTCCACGTACATGTACGTGTGCCCGGCGTTCGCGTACACGGTGATGTACTTCCCCGGCCCGGGCACGCCCCAGCTCTCGAGCTGGCCGGAGGTCTCGGGCGCGCTCAACAGCCCCCCGGCGGCCAGCGCGTAGCTGACCGAGCCGGAGCAGTCGTACGCGTTGTCCACGAACGACGCGTGCCCGCCGCCGTACACGTACGGGAAGTCGGCGATCTCGTTGGCGCCCGCGATCACCTTTTGCACGACTTCCGGAACGTCCGTGGGGATTGGAATCGTTCCATTCCCACCGACCGACTCTCCTCCCGGGACGGGCGTCAGGTCGAGCTTCTGCTCCTGGTTGACGCTGCGTTCGACCGCGTGCATCTGCGCGAGCTCGCTGCGGATTTCAGCGTTGGACGGCGCGCCCGCCGCGACGATCGATTCGCCCGCCTTGGCCGGGGTCGCGGCGCTCGCGTGCTTGACCGACGCGGGCACCGGATAGCTGTCGGCTTCGAGCGGGTCGGCGGCCTCCTTGGCGACGCCGCGCGAGCTCGCACGGGCCTGTGTGGCGCCCGGCGTGCGGGCCGGGGGATCCTTGGCGACGGCGCTCGTGGCGCTCGTCCCAGTGCTCGCCTTCGCTGCGCGCGCGCCGGATCCGGGAGCGGCTTCTCCGCAACCGGCCAGGGCGAGGGCCGCCAGCAGGCAGCCGATCGCCCCGATCCCCTGGCGAGCGGACGTCATGCACGTAGGCTAGCGACACGGTCCGCCGGGGATGGCCGCTACCCTGATGCGATGCGCGATGAAGCTACGGCCGTGCAGATGCGGCCGCACGCCCGCCTGTTCTCCGGCATGCGCCGGCCCGCGAACTGGCTGCAGCTGGTGCGCTTCGGCATCGTCGGGGGGGTCGGGTTCGTGGTCAACGTCGCGGTGTACGCGTTGTTCGTGCACTCGGTCGGGCTCGACTACCGGGCCGCGAACGTCGTCGCGTGGCTGGTTGCGGTGATCAACAACTTCGTGCTCAACCGCCACTGGACGTTCGACGCTCGCGGTGGGCGCGCGCACGCGCAGGCGATCCGCTTCCTGATCGTCAGCCTGGTCGCCGAGGGTTGCAGCCTGCTGCTGCTGACGCTGTTCGTGCAGGGCGCCGGGATCGCCAAGGTGCCCGCTCAGGCGCTGGCTGTCGCGGCCTCGATGCCGCTGAACTTCCTCGGCAACAAGCTGTGGAGCTTCCGCTGAGGAGCCCGATCAGTCCCTCGCGGTGAGCTCCCGATCGCGCTGGCGCGCCTCCCGCGGGGGCGCCCAAACGGCACCTATACTTTTGACTTCCCCGCTCTCGGAGGGCACCTCGTGCAGGAGATGGTGATCTATGGCGTCAGCTTCGACATGGTTGGCAAGCAGCCGATCGTGCTCCTGAAGACCGTCGACGGCAACAAGTTCCTGCCGATCTGGATCGGACACCCGGAGGCGGCGTCGATCCTGATGAAGCTGCAGGGCGCCGGCACGCCGCGGCCGATGACCCACGATCTGCTGTGCGACATCCTCGGCGAGCTCGACGTGAAGTGCACGCAGGTGTCCGTCACGGAGCTGCGCGAGAACACGTTCTTCGCGTCCATCACACTCAGCGTGGGCGGTCGCGAGCTCGAGATCGACTCGCGCCCGAGCGACGCGATCGCCCTCGCCGTGCGCTCCGGCGCCCCGATCTACGCCGCCGAGGAGGTCATCTCCGAGTCCGCGATCGAGTTCGAGCACGACGTCGAGGAGTCCGAGGACGTCGTCGAGAAGTTCAAGGAGTTCCTCGACCAGGTCTCACCCGAGGACTTCGCCGCAGGCGACTCCTGAACGGCGCTCCTCGCGCATGTGCGCACCCAACCGCGGTCATCGCACCGTGTCGGCGCTTTCGAGGATGCGCGCGATCAGCTCGTCGAAGTCGATGCCGGCGGCGTCCGCGGCGAGCGGCAGCAAGCTCGTTTCGGTCAATCCGGGAACGACGTTCGTCTCGAGCACGGACAGCTCGTCCGTGTGTGAGTCGAGCATCAGATCGACGCGCGCGACCCCGTGACAGCCGAGCAGCCGGTAGGTCTGCAGCGCGATCTGCTGCGCGAGCTCGGCCGTCTTCGCCGGCAGCTCGGCGGGGCACACGAAGGTGGTCATGCCGATCTCGTAGCGCGACTCGTAGTTGTAGAACTCCTCCTCGCGCGGGATCGCCTCCACCACGGGCATCGCCAGCGGCTCTGCGGCGGCGTTGCGTGCGTCTGCCTCGCGGGGACAGGCGAGCACCGAGACCGCCAGGTCACGGCCCTTGACGTAGCGCTCGATCACGATCTTGCGGTCGTAGGAGAGCGCCCCCACGATCGCCCCCGGCAGCTCATCGCGCGAGCGCGCGAACTTCACCCCCAGGGCCGAGCCCTGGCTCGCCGGCTTGACGACCAGCGGGAACGCGAGCGTGCGCTCGATGTCCTCGAGCGCCGCCGCGACCCCGAGGTCGCGCACGGCGCTCTCCTTGAACGCGGTGAACGCGGGGGTCGGAATCCCCGCGTCTCGCATCAGGTACTTCGCGAGCGCCTTGTCCGTGCTGCGCATGCACGCCGCGGGTCCTGAGCCGGTGTACGGCACGCCGATCAGCTCCAACAGACCTTGCACGGTCCCGTCCTCGCCGTCGCGCCCGTGCAGCGCCACGAATGCCACGTCCGGGTCGCATTCGCGCAGCCGCGCGATCAGCTCCGGACCGGCGTCCAGCGCAATCACCTCGTGGCCCAGCCGCTCGAGCGCATGCTCGACACGCGCGCCCGAGCGCAGCGACACCGTGCGCTCCAGCGATCCGCCGCCCTTGAGCACCGCGACCCTGCGCGCCGCGTTCATCGATCCCGTCGCCGCCGCACCGGGCGGGCGGGATCGGGTGCGTCGCGGCGAGGCAGCGCGACGACGTCGGCGAGCGGCTCGGGCGCATCGCCCGCGGGCGACGGCGCGTTCGCGGGGGCGGGCGAGGACGGGGCGGCGCTCGTCGCGGCGGGCTCTGACGGCGCGCTCGCGGGGGCGGGCGAGGATGCGGTGGCGCTGAGCGTCCCCAGCAGGCCGGTGTCGCCGCCCATCGTCCTGCCGATTCTGCGCACTCCCTCGCGGATGTTCTCGTCGGTCACGCCGGCGAAGTTCAGGCGCATCGAAGAGGAGCCGCTGCGCCCGTCGACGTACGCGGCGCGGCCGGGAACGAACGCGACGCCCTCGCTGCGCGCGAGCAGGTCGGTCGTGTCGATGCCGCCGTCGAGCGTCGCCCACACGAACAGGCCGCCCGCGGGCGTCGTCCAGCCGGCTCGCCCGCCGAGGTGCTCCTGGAGCGCCTCGAGCATCGTGTCTCTGCGCGTGCGGTACAGGTCCTTGAGCCGCTGCACGTATCCGACCCATGCGGGCTGGCCGCGGGCGTCGCGCTCGGCGAAGTACGCCGCGACGAACGTCTGCGTCACCGGCGATGAGCACAGGTCGGCGCCCTGTTTGCCGAGGTTCAGCTTCTCCAGCACGGGGCGAGGCGCCACCGCCCAGCCGAGGCGCAGGCCCGGCGCGAGGATCTTCGAGAACGTGCCGAGGTAGATCACGAGGTCCGACGCCCCGCTGCGGCCGGGCCCACTCGCGCTCTGTGCACCGAGTGCGTGCAGCGTGGGCAGCGGCTCGCCCTCGTAGCGCAACAGCCCGTACGGGTTGTCCTCGAGCACCAGCAGCTCGCGCTCGCGCGCCACCTCCACGAGCCGCCGCCGGCGCGCCAGCGACATCGTCACGCCGCCGGGGTTCTGGAAGTTGGGGATCGTGTAGATGAACTTGGGCCGCCTGCCTTGCTCCTGCAGGCGGTCGAGCGTCTGCTCGAGGGCGTCGATCGGCATCCCGTCGGAGTCGATCTCGATCTGCTCCACGTCGGCCTGATAGGCGGTGAACGTCGGCACGGCACCCGGATAGGTGGGCGCCTCGGCGACGATCACGTCGCCCGGGTCGATCAGCGCCTTGCACACCAGGTCGATCACCTGCTGGCCGCCGGTCGTGACGATCACCTCGGCGGGATCGACGTGCGTCCCCTCGGCGGCCATCACCTCGACGACGCACGCGACCGTCGCAGCCATCCCTTCGGTGGGGCCGTACTGCAGCGCGCGCGCCGTCGACTCGGCCGCGACCTTGGCCATCAGCTGCGCGTACAGCTCAGGCGCGAACGTGCTCGTGTCGGGCAGCCCGCCGGCGAGCGAGATCACCTCCGGGCGCTCCGTCAGGGCCATCATCTCGCGCATAGCCGAGCTCTTCATGCCGCGCGTGCGCGCCGCGAACAGCGACTCGTAGCGCGCGAGCTCGTGCGCTGTCGGTCGAGCCCGTCGACTATCGTCCCGCCCGCGCATGCCAGCAAGGTAGCGCACGCCCACGGCCATCCTGCATGAACGGCATCGTCTTCTACATCGGGCTCGGCGCCGGACTGGCGGCCGCGTGCGGGCTGCGTCCGTTCCTGCCGCTGCTGCTCGCCGGCGCGCTCGGCTCCTCGCACGCGCTCGGCGTGAGCTTCGCCAGCCACTCCTTCCATTTCCTGCAGGCCAGCTGGTGGCTGCTCGTGGCGGCCGCCGCGCTGGCGCTCGCGTACGCGCTGCAAATCCTGCTCGCGCTCGCGCCTGTGCTCGACCCGTCCGACCGCAGCCAGCCGGCCAACCCGCTCAGCGCGTCGCTCGCCGGGCTCGGGCTGGGCGCCGGCGCGCTCGTGTTCGCGGGGACGCTCGCCGCGCACGGCGACGCCTGGTGGCCCGGGCTGCTCGGCGGCTTGCTCGTCGCCGGGCTCGCCCAGCGCGCGCTCTGGCCGGTGATCGTTCGCGCCCGCGCGCGGCTGCGCGACCGCGCCGCGCGCGAGGCGCTCAGCGTGTACCTCGACGCCAGCGCGCTGCTGCTCGCCGCGCTCGCCGCCGCGCTGCACCCGCTCGGCTACCTCGCAGTCGCGCTGCTCGCTTGGTTCGCCTGGCGCGGGCGCGCGCGCGGCGATCAAAAGTACGCCGGGCTGCGCATCCTGCGCCGCTGAGCGAGCGGGGCATGGGCACGCCGAGGCCAAAGCTCGTCTTGTGCGTCATCGACGCAATGGCCCCCGCGATGCTCGAGCGCGCGATCGAGGCGGGCGCCGCGCCGGTGCTCGAGCGGCTCGTCGACGGCGGGCGCTACGTGCCCGACTGCGTGGCCGCGTTTCCCTCGGTCACGCCCGTGTGCGCCGCCTCGATCGTCACGGGCACGAGCCAGGACGAGCACGAGATCCCGGGCATGAACTGGTTTCATCGCTCCGAGCACCGCTACGTCGAGTACGGCTCGAGCTTTCGCGCCGCCCAGCGCTTCGGGATCGCGCGCCAGCTCACCGACACCGTCTACAACATGAACGGCGCCCACCTGTCGACGCGCACGCCCACCGTGTTCGAGACGCTCGACGACGCCGGCGTGCGCACCGCGGGCACGACCTACCTGATGTACAGGGGGCGTCATCGCCACGAGCCGCAGCGCGACACCGCGCTCACGCGCGTCGCGGCGACGCTCATGCGCCACGCGGTCATGGGCCCGCGCGAGCTTTTCTACGCCGACATCTTCGCCTCGCGTCGCACCGGCTGCCGCTCGAACCTGGGCATGCCCGGCCTGCGCGACCGCCACTCCGGGTGCGTGTCCGAGTACCTCGTCGAGCACGACCTGTTCGACTTCCTGCTGCTGTCCCTGCCGGACAACGACTGGTACTCGCACAAGCGCGGTCCCGAAGCGCAGGTCCATTCGATCGGCCAGGCGGACCTGCAGCTGGCGCGCGTGATGAACGCCGCCGGGGGCATCGAGGCGTTCCTCGCCGAGCACGCCGTGATCGTCATGGCCGACCACTCCCAGGCGCCGGTCACCGCGACGATCGCGCTCCAGGACGAGCTCGCCGAGCTCGGGGTGCTCGGCCCGCCCCGCCCCTCCGCGCGTACCGCCGCCGGCCGCGCGAGCGGCTCCGCGCGGACGCCCGAGCGCGCCGGCGAGGCCGAGCGGATCGCCGTCTGCCCGTCCCAGCGCGCCGCGATGGTGTACGCGCTGAACGAGTCCGAGCGCGACGCGATGCGCGCGTCGGTCATCTCGCGCGCGCTCGCGATCGACGGCGTCGACCTCGCGCTGTGGCTCGAGCGCGACGCGCACGACGCGCCGCGCGAGGGCGTAATCGCGAGCCCGTCTCGCGGCGAGCTGCGCTTCGCGCCCGGCGGGGCCGGCGCAGACGTCCTCGACGCGCGCGGCGAGCGCTGGAGCGTCGCGGGCGAGCTCGCGGCCCTGGAGGCGCGCGTCGAGGACGGCCGCCTGCTCGCGCCCGCGTATCCCGACGCCCTCGCGCGCGCGTGGAGCGCGCTCTGCTGCCCCACCTCCGGAGAGGTCCTGCTGTCGGCCGCGCCCGGCTACGAGTTCGTCGACTGGGGTCGCCAGGCCCACGTCGGCGGCGGCAGCCACGGCTCGTTGCACGCCAGCGACTCGCTCGGCGCGCTTGTGCTGCACGGCCTCGCGACGCCGACGCCCGAGCGCCGGCAATGGGCGATACGCGACGTCGCAGCGCTCGTGCGGGGACAGTTCGGGCTCGAGCGCGTGCGCTGAGCGACATTCCGCAGCTCGAGCGCACGCCGGGCGCCGTTTTCGGGGCTCGACCGCCCCCGCCGAGCGCCGTTACTCTCGGCTGCATGCGCGCTCGCGCGAGAGCAGCCGTCCTTGCCGCCGTCTCGGCGCTGCTCGCCGTGCTCAGCCTGTCGCTCGCCCACGCGAGCGTCGCCGCCACCCGCGCGCACGCGCCGGCGAGCACGCCGGTCGCCGCGCGCGCCTCCCCGGCCACGATCCCCGGCGCACCCCTGTCCGCGGGCCTGCGAGCGTTCGCAACGCGCACGGGCGCCGCCACCCGCACGACGCGCGCGACGAGCCCCGAAACGCCGACCCCGATCCCGCTGTCGACCGTGCCACCGGCCGGCCACCGGCTGTCCTCCGACGAGGTGCTCGCGATCGCCGACCGGCTGCCCAAGATGCGCGCCGTGCGCAAGGAATACCCGGGCTCCTTCGGGGACACCTATCTGAAGGGCGCCTTCCAGTGGCAGGTCAGCTACTTCTCCAAAGGCGGCAAGCAGGAGATCGGCCTGGTGATCATCGACGATCTCTCCGGGCGGGTGGCCGAACAGTGGACGGGGTTTCAGGTGGCATGGTCGATGGCGCGCGGCTACCCCGGCGCGTTCGGCAGGCACGTCAACGCGCTGTACGTGTGGCTGCCGCTGTGCGCGCTGTTCATCGTGCCGTTCTTCGACTTCCGCCGCCCGTTCTCGCTGCTGCACCTCGACCTGCTCGTGCTGCTGTCCTTCTCGGTGTCACTCGCGTTCTTCAACCACGCCCACATCTACGCGTCCGTGCCGCTCGCCTACCCGCCGCTGCTGTATCTGCTCGCGCGCATGCTCGCGCTGCTGCGCCGCCGCGGGCGCGCGCACGGCGATCGACGCCTCCCCGGGCGCCAGCCGCGGCTGCGCCTGCTCGTGCCCGCGCCGTGGCTCGCGCTCGGCGTCGTCTTCCTGGTCGGCTTTCGCATCGCGTTGAACGTCACCGACTCGAACGTCATCGACGTCGGCTACGCGGGCGTGATCGGGGCGAGCAAGATCGTCAAGGACGAACCGCTGTACGGGCACTGGCCCGCGGACAACGAACACGGCGACACCTACGGCCCGGTCAGCTACGAGGCGTACGTGCCCTTCGAGCAGATCTTCGGCTGGAGCGGCACCTGGGACGACCTGCCGGCCGCGCACGCGGCGGCGATCTTCTTCGATCTGCTCGCCACCGGGCTGATGTTCCTGCTCGGTCGGCGGCTGCGCGGCCCGACGCTCGGGATCGCGCTCTCCTACGCGTGGGTCTCCTACCCGTTCACGTTGTTCGCGCTCGAGAGCAACTCCAACGACTCGCTCGTCGCCGTGCTGATCCTCGCGGCGGTGCTCGCCGCCAGCTATCGCGCGACGCTCGCGATCGCCGGCCGCGGCGCGCTCGCGGCGCTCGCCGGCCTGACCAAGTTCGCCCCGCTCGCGCTCGCCCCGCTGCTCGCCACGCACGGCCTGTCCGCATCGTCCGCGGAGGGGGAGCTCCCCCGCGCGCGCCGCGCGCTCGCGCTCGCGCTGTACGCGATCGGCTTTGCGGGGGCCGCCGCGCTCGTCTCGATCCCAGCGTTCAGCCACGACACGCTGCACACGATCTACGAGCGCACGCTCGTCTACCAGGCCAACCGCGGCTCGCCGTTCTCGATCTGGGGGCTGTACGGGCTGCACGCCCCCGAGACGCTCGTCGAGGGCGCGGCCGTCGCGCTCGCGCTCGGTCTCGCCGTGCTGCCGCGCCGCCCGGATCTCGTGGGCCTGGCCGCGGCGTGCGCCGCCGTCGTGATCGCCGAGCAGCTCGGCATCGAACACTGGTTCTACCTGTACATCCCGTGGTTCTTCCCGCTCGTCATGCTCGCGCTGCTCGGACGCCTCAGCGATCCTCCGCCGGCTGTGCCGGTCGTGCCATCAACACCTGCTCGATCGAGTCTGCCCGCAGCCGCCGTGAGCAGCTGATCAGCACGCCCATCAGCCACGGGTCATCCTCGGAGGTTTCGAAGCGGACCGGCATCTGCGTCAGCAGCGCCTCGATCGCCTGCTCGCGCTTGACGCCGATCACGCCGCCGCGCGGGCCGGTCATGCCGACGTCCGTGATGTACGCCGTGCCGCCGGGCAGCACCCGCGCGTCCGCGGTCGGCACATGCGTGTGCGTGCCCACGACCGCCGTCACACGCCCGTCCAGATGCCAGCCCATCGCGACCTTCTCCGAGGTCGCCTCGGCGTGCATGTCCACGAGCACGTGCTCGACCTCGCCCAACTCGCCCAGCGCAACCTCGACCTCCGTGAACGCCGAGCGCCCCGCCCTCAGGTACAGGTTGCCGCTGAGGTTCACCACGCCGAGGCGCACGCCGTCGTGCTCGACCACGCATGCGCCCCTCCCCGGCTGGCTGCGCAGGAAGTTCGCCGGGCGCACGATCCGCGCGCTGCTCGCCAGGTACGGGTAAACCTCGCGGCGATGGTAGGTGTGGTTGCCAAGCGTGATCGCGTCCACGCCCGCCGCGAACATCTGCTCGGCGATCTTCGGCGTGATCCCCAGGCCGCCCGCCGCGTTCTCGCCATTGACCACCACGAACGTCGGCGCGTGGCGCTCGCGCAGGATCGGCAGGCAGTCGAGCAGCGTGCGCCGGCCGAGCCCGCCGACGACGTCTCCCACGAACAGGATGCGCGCCGGCGCCCGCCCGGCGCCCGCCTCGGGCTCAGCCATACTCTGGCGATGGTGGGATGCGGGTGACAGGCGTCTCCGAACACGCGCCCGGCGCGGGCGCGCCCGCCGCCGTGGGCGAGGCGCCCGCCGTGGGCAAGGCGCCGGCGACGCACGCCGAGCCGCCGGCCGACGCCGCCACGCCGACGCCGGCCGCGCCGCCGAGCGCCGGAGGGCGCGAGCCCGGCGCCGAGCAGGCCGGCCGCGAGGCGCCGGCCGACACCGCCACGCCGACGCCGGCCGCGCCGCCGAGCGCCGGAGGGCGCGAGCCCGGCGACGAGCAGGCCGGCCGCGAGCCGCCGGCCGAGCACGCGCTCGCTGTCGTGCCGCGCTGGGTCCAGCTCGTCGTGCTGCCGCTCGCGCTGCTCGCGATCTGGACGCTCGCGGAGGCCGCCGGCAAAGTGCTCGTGATCTTCATCGTCGCGTCCTTGATCGCGCTCATCCTCAACCCGGCCGTCGCGTTCATCCAGCGCGGGCGCGTCCCGCGCGGTCTGGCGGTGCTGGCCGTGTATGTCGCATTCTTCCTGATCCTCACCGGGATCGGGGTGCTGCTCGCCAATCCGATCTCAAACCAGGTGCGCACGTTCACCGACAACCTGCCGCACATAGTCGATGAAGCGAACAAACAGCTCGCGAGCCTGCAGCGGACCCTCGACAAGCACGGCATCCACCTCAGCCTCGTCAAACCCGGGAAAACCGCGCTGCAGAGCATCCAGGACAAAGTCGCCAAGAGCGCCGGGAAACTCGCATCCTCGTTCGGAGGGCTGCTCACCGAAGCGGCCAGCGCGATCTTCGACCTCGTGCTCGTGTTCGTGCTGTCCGTGTACATGCTCGTGTACGGCCAGAGCGTCGGCAAGCTCGTGCGGCGCGCGATGCCCGACGGCGACGGCACCCGCGCGGATGACTATCCGACGCTCGTGCAGCGCGCGGTCTCGCGCTACGTCGGCGGCCAGCTGCTCTTCAGCTTCGTCATGGGCGCCTCGACCGGGCTCAGCCTGTACGTGTTCGGCGTGCTCGGGATCTTCCCCGACGGGCGCAAGTACGCGCTCGCGTTCGCGCTGTTCTACGGCGTCATGGAGCTCGTGCCGTACGTCGGGCCGTTCCTCGGCGCGCTGCCCCCCGTGATCGTCGCGCTGCTCACCGATCCGATCACCGCGGTGTGGGTGACGCTCCTGTTCGTCGGCTTGCAGCAGCTCGAGGGCCACGTCGTCGCGCCGCAGGTCTTCGGGCACACGCTGCGGATCAACCCGCTGCTGGTGATCTTCGCGCTGCTGCTCGGGCTGCAACTGCACGGCATCATCGGCGCGCTGATCGCGCTCCCGATCCTCGCGGTCCTGCGCGAGACCGCCGTCTACCTAGGCCGCCACCTGACCCTCGAACCCTGGACGCGCAGCGGCAACGGCCTGCTGTGAGCGCCGTCCTCAGCGTCAGCGGGCTGGGCAAGCGCTACGGCCCGCGCCGCTCCAACCCCGCCCGCGACGCCCTCAGCGACGTGAGCCTCGAGCTCGCGGCCGGCGAGCTCGTCGCGCTCGTCGGACCCAACGGCGCCGGCAAGACCACGCTGCTGTCGCTCATCGCCGGCATCCACAGGCCGAGCTCCGGCACCGTCACCTACGCCGCCTCACCGCCCGGCGCCACCGCGTGGTCGACGGCCGCGACGGCACGCCGGATCGGGTGGGTGCCGCAGACCCCCGCGCTCTACTCCAGGCTCACGGTCGCCGAGAACCTCGAGCTGTTCGCGCGCCTGGAAGGCCTGCGCCAGCCACGCGCAGCCGTCGCGCGGATGCTCGAGCAGACCGGCTTGCGCGAGCGCGCAAGCGAGCCCGCCGGCCGGCTCTCGGGTGGCAACCGCCAGCGCGTAAACGTCGCGCTCGGACTGATCGCCGACCCGCCCGTGCTCGCGCTCGACGAGCCGTCCGCCGCGCTCGATCCGCTCCAGCGCGATCGCCTGTGGCAGTTCCTCGCCGCCCGCGTCCACACCGGGACGGCGGTGCTGTTCTCCACCCACAACGCCAGCGAGGCGCAGCGCCATGCCACGCGCGTGCTCGTGCTCGCGGACGGGCGGCTGCTGTTCGACGGCGCGCCGCCCGCGCTGCTCGCCCAAGGCGGCGAGGGTCCGGGCGGCGATCTCGAGCGCGCGCTCGTGCGCTTCCTGCGCGAGCACGCGCAAGCGGAGCCCGGCGCGTGACGCCGCCGCCGCGCAAGGAGCCGCCGAGCCTACCCGGGCGCGCACGCCCGCGCCCGCGCGCGTGAGCTCGCTGCTGCGCAAGGACCTGCTGATCCTGCGCCGCTCGCGCGTGCTGCTCGCGCTGCTCGTGCTCTACCCGGTCGCGATCGCGCTGCTGCTCGGCTTTGCCATCTCGCGCAGCCCCGCGCGCCCGCGCGTGGCGATCGTCGACCAGACCGCCCCCGGCGAAACCGTGCGCGTCGGGCGCCAGCGGATAGCCGTCGGCGCGTACCTGCGCGAGCTGTTCGACCAGGTCCAGGCCGTGCCCGCCGCCAGCCGCGCGCAGGCGCTCGCGGACGTCGACTCCGGCGACGCGGTCGCCGCCGTAGTCATCCCCGCGGACCTCGCCGCGCGCCTCGCCTCCAACGAGAGCCAGGCGCGCCTGGAAGTGCTCTACAACGGCAACGCGCTCGAGCAGTCGCTCGCCCGCGCGACCATCGACTCCGCGCTCGGCCGGGCCAACCTCGCGTTCTCAGAACAGGTGCAGACGGCCGCCAGGAAGGTCATCGGCACGCTGCTCACCGGCGGCGCCCTCGGCGCCCTCGGCGCACCCGAACAGCTGCTCGGGCTCGACCGCATCCCCGCGACGCTCGGCGCGATCGCAGCCCGCATGCCACCCGGCCGCGAACGCAGCCAGCTCGAACAGATCGACTCGTTCGCCGGCTTCGCCGCCCAGAACCTCGCGCTCGCAAGCCGCGTGCTCGCGACCATCGGGCAGCCGATCCGCGTGCGCAGCGTGCTGCTGCACGGCCGGCGCACGCCGCTCGACGCGTTCGCCGTGGTCGTCGCCGTCAGCCTCTCGCTGATGTTCATCTGCATGCTGCTCGCCGCCGGCGGCCTCGCGCTAGAGCGCGAAGAGCACACGCTCGCCCGGCTGCTCGGCGCGGGCGCTCGGCTGATCTCCCGCGAGGCGCTGCTCGCCGAGAAGGCGCTGCTCGCCGCCGCGTGCGCGTTCCTCGTCGCCTTCGCGCTGCTCTCCGGGATCGGCGCTTTCGTCACGCTCGCCTGGAGTCGCGTCGGCGAGTGGCTGCTCGCGCTCGCGCTCGCCGCGCTCGCCTTCGCCGCGCTCGGCCTCGCGATCGGCGCGCTCGCCCGCGAGCTGCGCGTCGCCTCGCTGCTCGCGTTCCTGCTCTCGCTGCCGCTCGCGTTTCTCGCGCTCGTCCCCAGCGGCTCGGTCTCGCGCGGCGTCTACGACGCGATCGCCGCGATCTCCTTCGCCTTCCCGTACAAGCCCGCGCTGCAGGCGCTCGACACGGCCGTCAACGGCGCCGCTCCCGCGCTCTCGCTCTCACTCGCGCACCTCGCCGCGCTCGCCTGCGTGTTCGGAGCGCTCGCGCGAGCCGGCTTGCGCCGCGTCGAGTAGCGCAACTGCGAACGCCGAGCAGGCGCCGAAGGCGCCCCCTCATAAAAAGACGATCGAGCAGGGTATCCTCGAGGGCCATGGCCTTTCCACAGACGCGCATGCGCAGGCTGCGCGCGAGCGCGGGCATGCGCGGGCTCGTGCGCGAGACCGACGTGCGCGCCGCACAGCTCGTGCTGCCGCTGTTCGTCGGCGAGGCCGTCCCGGAGCGCGAGCCGATCGCGACGATGCCCGGGGTCCAGCGCCTGTCGCTCGCGGGCGCCGTCGAGGAGGCGCGCGCCGCCGCGGACCTCGGGATCGGCGCGGTGCTGCTGTTCGGTCTGCCCGCCGTCAAGGACGAGCACGGCTCCGGGGCTTGGGATGAGGCTGGCGTCGCGCAGCTCGCCACGCGCGCGATCAAGCACGCCGCCCCCGGGCTGCTCGTCATCACCGACGTGTGCCTGTGCGAGTACACCAGCCACGGGCACTGCGGGCTCGTCCGCGAGGACGGCTCGGTCGACAACGACGCCTCCGTCGAGCTGCTCGCGCGCACCGCCTGTAGCCACGCGCGCGCCGGCGCCGACATCGTCGCACCCTCCGACATGATGGACGGGCGCGTCGGCGCGATCAGGGAGGAGCTCGACGGCGAGGGCTTCGCCGAGACCCCCATCCTCGCCTACTCCGCCAAGTTCGCCTCCGCCTTCTACGGCCCCTTCCGCGATGCCGCCCACTCCACGCCCGCGTTCGGCGATCGCCGCAGCTACCAGATGGATCCCGCCAACGGACGCGAGGCCGTGCGCGAGGCGCTGCTCGACGTGCGCGAGGGCGCCGACATGGTCATGGTCAAGCCCGCGCTCGCCTACGGCGATTTGATCCGCGCGGTCAAGCGCGCCACGCGCCTGCCGGTCGCCGCCTACAACGTCAGCGGCGAGTACGCCATGGTCAAGGCCGCCGCCGCCGCCGGCTACCTCGACGAGCGCGCCGCCGTGCTCGAGATCCTCACCTCGCTGCGCCGCGCCGGCGCCGAGGTGATCATCACCTACCACGCAAAGGACGCCGCCCGATGGCTCGCAGAGCAGACATGAACGTCGATCCCGTCCTCGGCGAGCCCCGATCGGCGCTCGCCGAGGACGCCCTCGCCGCGCCGCTCGCCGACGTCGCCGATCCCGCGCGGCCCGTCAGCGCCCCGCCCAAGCTGCGCGCGCGCAAGGACGGGGCCGCGGTAGCGCTCGACGAGACCGACCGCAGGCTGCTCAACCTCATGCAGGGCAGCTTCCCGATCGCGCCCCGGCCCTACGAGCACGTCGCCTCGCTCGCCGGGATCGCCCCGCAGGAGACCATGGCACGCGTGCAGCGGCTGCTGGAGAAGCGCATCATCCGCCAGGTCACGCCCATCTTCGACACGCGCGCGCTCGGCTACTCCTCGATGCTCGTCGCCGCCAAGGTCGACCCCGAGCACCCACACCGCGCCGCCCAGGTCATCAACGCGCACCCGGGCGTCTCGCACAACTACCTGCGCAACCACGAGTTCAACCTGTGGTTCACGATCGCCACCGAGCCGGACTCCAAGCTCGGGCTCGACGGCACGCTCGCGGTGCTCGCGCGCGAGGCCGGCGCCGAGTCCGTGCGCCAGCTGCCCACGCTCAAGCTCTTCAAGATCCGCATGGATCTGGAGATGGAGGGCGACACCGAGGCGCTCGCCAGCGCCGCCGCCGAGGTCGCCGCGCCCGTTGAGATCGACCCCCAGCCCTACGACGAGCTGGACATCGCCGTCATCCGCGCGCTGCAGGGCGACATGGCCGTCACCCCCGAGCCCTACGCGCCGGCCGCCGCCGAGCTCGGGATGGCGCAGGAGCGCTTCCTCGACCACCTCGCCGGCATGCAGCAGCGCCGCCTGTTGCGCCGCGTGGCCGCCATCCTCTACCACCGCCGCGCAGGCTTCTCCGCCAACGGCATGGGCGTCTGGAAGGTGCCCGACGAGCAGATCTACGAGATCGGCTGCCGCATGGCCGCCGTGCGCGGCATCTCCCACTGCTACCAGCGCCCCACCTACCAGGACTGGCCCTATTCGGTGTTCACCATGGCGCACGGGCGCTCCAAGCAGGAGTGCGACGCCGTGCTCGACGCCATCGCCGAGCGCACCGGCATCCACGAGCGCGCCACCCTGTACTCCTCCACCGAGTTCAAGAAGATTCGCCTGCTGTATTTCACCGACGAGTTCAAGGACTGGGAACGCGCGCACGGCGGCGTCGTCCAGTAGCGCTTGGTGCTCGTGTGCGCATCGCCGAGGCGCCTGGCCGGGGATATACCGAGGCGCCTGGCCGGGGATATGCCGAGGCGCCTGGCCGGGGATATGTCTTCACTTCAACACAGCGTTCGCCATCGTATTCACGGTGATGGGCGCTTCGTGACGCGTTGACCGCCACACTCACCGGCACGCGCTCCGCCGAGCTCTATCGGCGCGCCCAGGAGCTGCTCCCCGGCGGGGTCAACTCGCCCGTGCGCGCCATGCGCGCGATCGGGCGCGAGCCGGTCTTCATCGCCCGCGGCGAGGGCGCCGAGCTGATCGACGTCGACGGCAACCGCTTCATCGACTACGTTTGCTCGTGGGGACCGCTGATCCACGGCCACGCGCATCCGCACGTGCTCGGCGCGATCGCCGCCGCGGCCGCCGACGGGACGAGCTTCGGCGCGCCTACCGCCGCCGAGACGCGGCTCGCACGCGAGGTCGCCGCCCGCATGCAAGCCGTGGAGATGCTGCGCATGACCTCCTCGGGCACCGAGGCCGCGATGACCGCCGTGCGGCTCGCGCGCGCGGCCACCGGTCGCGAGCGGATCCTCAAGTTCGCCGGCGCCTACCACGGGCACTCCGACGCGCTGCTCGCGCACGCCGGCTCCGGGCTGGCCACCCAGGGCCTGCCCGCGAGCCCGGGCGTGCCCGCGGGCGCAACCGCACAGACGATCGTCGTTCCGTGGAACGACCCCGACGCGCTCGTCGCGGCCACCGAGCGCGCCGAGCTCGCCGCGATCCTCGCCGAGCCGCTGCCCGCGAACATGGGGCTCGTGCCCGCCGCCGACGGCTTCCTCGCGCTGCTGCGCGAGCGCGCCGACGCGACCGGGGCGTTGCTCGTCCTCGACGAGGTGATCAGCGGCTTTCGCGTCGCGCGCGGCGGCGCGCAGGAGCTCACAGGCGTGCAAGGCGATCTCGTGGTGCTCGGCAAGGTCATCGGCGGCGGCCTGCCCGCGGCGGCGCTCGGCGGGCGCGCCGAGCTGCTGGGCATGCTCGCGCCCGCCGGCGAGGTCTACCAGGCGGGCACGCTGTCCGGCAACCCGCTCGCTGTCGCCGCCGGCCTCGCGACGCTCGAGCTGCTCGACGGGCCCGCGTACGCGCGCCTCGCCGAGACCACCCGGCGGCTCGCCGACGGGCTGCGCGAGGCTGCCGCCGGCGCGTGCGACGAGGGCTATCCCGTGCAGGTCGCAAGCGTCCCCGGGCTGCTAACCGTGTTCTTCAGCGAGACGCCCGTCGCGAGCTTCGCCGACGCCCAAGCGTGCGACCTCGACGCCTACGGCGCGTGGTGCCGAGAGCTGCTCGCGCGCGGCGTGTACCCGCCGCCGTCGCAGTTCGAGGCGTGGTTCCCCTCGCTCGCGCACGGCAGCCGGGAGATCGAGCGCACGCTCGAAGCCGCCGCCGCCGCCTTCGAGTGCCTTCCCCGCCCCCGCCCCCGCCCCCGCCCGCGCACGTGAGCACGAGGCGCCGCTGATGAGCGCCACCGGACTGGAACGCCTGCGTGCGCTCCTGCGCGACGGCGGCGGCGTGACCGCCAGCCTGCTCGCTTCCCCCGCCGAGCCAGCCGGCGGCGCGCCGCCGCGCGGCGCCCGCTCGCGCGGCGCCGCTGGCTCGGGGAGCTTTGCGGCCAGCCCGGCCGCGCTTGCCGCGTCCGGACCGCACGCGTCGGGCAGGCGCGATCAGTACGAGCTGCTCGTCGAGGCGATCTACGAGGGCTACCTGCTGCACTACGGAACCCCGCGCGTCGTGCGCGTGCCGGAGGCCGACATGCGCCTGCTGGTCGGCGACCGGCTGTACGCGATCGGGCTCGCGCAGCTGGTCGAGCTCGGAGACACGCACGCGGTCGCCGAGCTAGCCGACACGATCACGTTGAGCGCGCTCGCGCAGGGCGCTCGCCGGGTCGAGCTCGCGGACGCGGTCTGGAGCGCCGGTGCCCGCGCCGTCGGCTGGGGCACAGACGCCGAGCATGCGCGCGCCAAGCAGCTGGTGCTCGCAGGCGACCCCGGGGCGCTCGAGGCGATGCGCACAAGTGCGCGGATGACTTCCGCGCCGTCTTGAATCGCGCCTCGATATTGTTTCGCCTCCCGTGGCAGACAGGCACGCGAGACACACCTCCAAGTACGCCCTCGACCGAGGTATCCCCGGAGCGTTCGAGGGCGAGACGGTCACGCGCCGGCGCTTCATGACCGGAACCGCGCACGGCGCGGGAGCGGTCGCCGCGGCCGCCTTCACGTTGCCCGCGCTCGGCTTCGCGATCGGCCCTATCTTCAAGGGCACGCCCCATCCCTGGGAAGTCATCGGCACCGTCTCCCAGTTTCCCGACAACAACTACGTGCCGGTCGTAATCACGCTCGTGCCCAACATCGGCGAGGCGGGCAAGTCGACCGCGTACGTGCGCAAGAAAAACCCCGCGATCGACACCGACGTCTACGACCGCGACACGCCCTACATAGCGATCTCGGACCGGTGCGTGCACCTGGGCTGCCCCGTACGCTGGGTGGACGCCTCCGAGCGCTTCGTCTGTCCGTGCCACGGAGGCGTCTACGACCTGCTCGGAGAGCGCGTGTCCGGGCCGCCGGTGAGGCCGCTCGATCGCTTCTACACGCGCGTCAACGGCGAAAACGTCGAACTCGGCGCTCGCTTCAGCGTCAACAGCCAACTGCGGCGCTTCTCGCCGCGGCTGCCCGGTGAGCCGCTCGACGGCATCGGCCAATACCTGTACCCGGCGCGTCCGGACGCGCCGAAATAAGCTCGAGCGGTCTCCCGGCCTTTCATGCCCAAACTCCCCGCCCCCCCGCTCCCCGCCCCGCTGAAGACGCCGCCCCCGCGTCCGGGGCAGGAGAACGGCGGCAAGGGCCCGCTCGACGACGCGCTGAACGCCGGCATCACGGTCGTCGACTGGGTCGACGAGCGCACCTCGCTCAGCGGCGCGACGCGCTGGCTTCTGTTCCGCAAGGTGCCCAAGGGCACCAACTGGTTCTACACGCTCGGCTCGGCCACCATGTTCGCGTTCCTCAGCCAGGCGGTCACGGGCGTGTTCCTCGCGATGTACTACCGCCCGGAACCCTCGGGCGGCGCCTACGAATCGATCCGCTACGTCACCAACGACGTGTTCCTCGGGCAGTTCGTGCGCGGCATGCACAAGTGGGGCGCGAGCGTGATGGTCGTGCTCGTGTTCCTGCACATGGCCAGGACGTTCTTCTTCGGCGCCTACAAGTATCCGCGCGAGCTCAACTGGGTGATCGGCGTCGTGCTGCTGATCCTCACGATGGCGATGTCCTTCACCGGCTACCTGCTGCCGTTCGACCAGCGCGCCTACTGGGCGACACAGGTCGGCGTCAACATCAACGGCACGGGCCCGCTGCTCGGCCCCTACCTGAGCGACTTCCTGTACGGCGGCGCGGAATTCAACGCGACCACGCTGTCGCGCTTCTACGCGATCCACATGCTGCTGCTGCCCGGCCTGATCGCCGCGCTGCTCGGCGCCCACCTGTACCTCGTGGCCAAGCTCGGGACGACCGCGCCGCCGTGGCAGAAAGCCGAGAAGCGGCGTGAGCTGCGCGAGACCGAGGTGTAGGGTCGTGTCGCGCTCGACAGCCAGCCGTGCCGCGCGGGCGGCACAGGTCGCGCGATGAACCAGCGCGAGAAGGAGGAGTACCTGCGCGAGTACGCGCTCCTGAAGTCGCAGGGCAAGCCGTTCTTCCCGTACGCGGTCGCCAAGGACGCGGTCATGGCGTGTGTGGTGATGGCGGTGATCATCACGATGTCCCTCGTGCTCGGGGACGAGCTCGGCTCCAAGGTCAACGCGGCGACCACGAGCTACGACGCACGCCCGGACTGGTACTTCTTCTTCCTGTTCGACATCTTGCGGATCATCAGGACGCCGAGCATCATCCAGCTGGCGACCATCGGGATTCCCACGCTGTGCATGATCCTGCTGTTCCTGCTGCCGTTCTACGATCGCGGCCCCGAGCGCCGGCCCGAGCGGCGCCCGGTAGCGACGATCTCCGGGATCGTGACGATCTGCCTGATGGCCTACCTCACCTACCAGGGGGCCCACGCGGGCACGCCCGATGCGCTCGAAATCGCCACGCCCGCCGCGGTCGTGGAAAACGGCCCGGCGGCGGTCGCCAAGTTCAACGAAGGGCGGCTCGCGGTCGCGCAGTCCGGCTGCGAGGCCTGCCACACGATCGGCAACAACGGCAACCCCGGCCCGGGCCCCAACCTCACGCACATCGCCTCGCGCATCCCGCGCCAGGGGATCGAGCGCACGCTCGTCAACCCGACCGCGCCGATGCCGTCCTTCAAGAACCTGCCGGCGAAGAAGTTCGAAGCGATCGTCGACTTCCTCTCGCAGCTGAAATAGCCGCGGCGTGAGCGCTCCGCTGCGAGACGGCGCGCCGTCCGGCGACGGACCATCGAGCGGGCGCCTGCAGCCGCGCGAGGTGCGCGCGATGTTCGACCGGATCGCGGGCGTGTACGACCTGATGAACGGCGCGATGACCGCCGGCTTGCACCATCGCTGGCGCCAGCGCGCCGCCGACCTCGCCCGCGTCGGCCCCGGCAGCCGCGTGCTCGACCTCGCCACCGGCACCGGCGACCTGGCGCTCGAGCTCGCGCGCCGCGTCACGCCCGGCGGCGAGGTCGTGGGCGCGGACTTCGCCGAGGCGATGCTCGCGCGCGCACGGGCCAAGGCGGCGCGCGCGGACGCAAGCCAGGTGCGGCCGCGCTTCGAGTGGGCCGACGCGATGCAGCTGCCCTACCCCGACGCCAGCTTCGATGCCGCGACCGTCGGCTTCGGCGCGCGCAACTTCGAGGATCTCGAGCGCGGCCTGGGCGAGATGGTGCGCGTCGTGCGTCCCGGTGGCCGGGTGGTCGTGCTCGAGATCACCACCCCCACACGCCCGCCGCTGTCGCTTTTCTACCGCGTGTGGTTCGAGCGCCTGATCCCCGCGCTCGGACGCATGGCCGGTGTGATCGCCGCCCGCGCTGGCCACGCGCCCGGCGCCGCCGGCGCGCCCGGCGGCGCCGGGGTGCACGCCGAAGCGGGCGCCGGCACGATCGCGCAGGCCTATACGTACCTGCCCAACTCGGTCAAGCGCTTCCCCGGGCCGGCGGCGCTCGCGGCCGTGCTGGCGCGCGCGGGTCTCTCGCGGATCCGCTACCTGATCACGGCCGGTGGCATTGTGGCCATTCACGCCGGCACCGTGCCGGGAGAACGGGCATGATGAGCGCAGTGGGCAGCACTGCGGCCAGTCCTCCCGCGGGGGGAGTCGACGGACTCGAGGCGATCATGCGCCGCGGCGGCGAGGGCCTGCGCCGCTGCATGGAGCGCACCGAGCGTCATCTCGAGCGGGTGACCGCGCGCGCGGGCACGCCGCTCGCCCCGTACGCATGGGCGGCGATCGGCGGTGGCGGCAAGCGCCTGCGACCGCTGCTCGTCGTGCTCGCCGCCGAGTCGGCTGGCGGCCCGCCCGACACGCACGAGGGCGAGGAGCGCCTGGTGCGCGCGGCCGTCTCGGTGGAGCTAGTCCACTCCGCGACGCTCGTCCACGATGACCTGATCGACGGCGCCCAGCTGCGCCGCGGGCGCCCGACGGTCGCGGTCGAAGGCGGCCGTCCGATGGCTGTAGCGACCGGTGACCTGTTGTTCTCGCGAGCCTTCGCAGAGCTCGCGCGCAACGATGACGCCGAGCAGCTGCGAGCCCTCTCGCAGGCGAGCTCCGCGCTCGCCGAAGGCGAGCTGTTGCAGCGCGAGGACCTGTACGCGGCGCACGTGCCGGTCGAGCGCTACCTGATGCGCTGCGAGCTGAAGACCGCGGCGCTGTTCGAGGCGGCGTGTCGGCTGGGAGCGCTCACCGCGCGCGCAGGATCGAGCGCGCTCGCCGACGCGCTCGGGGTCTTCGCCCGGCGCATCGGGCTCGCCTTTCAGATGCTCGACGACGTGCTCGACGTGTCCGGCCCGGTCGAGCGCACGGGCAAGTCGCGCGGCACGGATCTGCTCGACGGCACCGTCACGCTGCCGTTCATCCTCGCGCGCGCGCGCGACCCCGGCCTGGCCACGTTCGACCTCGCCTCGCTGTGCGGCGCGGACGGGCCGCAGCGGGCGCACGCGCTGTGCGAGCGGATCGCCGCGACCGGCGCGCTCGACGAGGCGCGCGAGCGCGCGCTCGCGGTGGTCGCCGAGGCCAAGTCGGCGCTGCCCGCGATCCTGCCCGACGGACGCTCAGCGCTCCTCGACATGGTCGCGGACGCCGTCGTCGAGCGCTACCGCTGAAGTCACGCGCGCTGCGGCGTGAAGTAGACGGCCGTCTAGAAGTCGCTCGGCAGGATCAGGTCGGCGTCCAGCGCGCGCACGAAGAACTCGATCTCCTCAGACATGTTCGCGTGCGTCATTCGCCGCAGGTCGCCGAGCAGCGCGCTCGAGCCGCGGTCGAGCTCGTCGTCCAGGCGTTCGACGGCGGTCTGGTCGAAGACGCCTTCGCGGCGGGACTCGCACTCGGGGCAGCGCAGGACGATGCGCCAGTGCCGCGGTCCCTCCTCCGACCAATCCAACGGATACACGAGCTCGCCCGCACAGTGAAAGCAGATGTGCAGTTGCGCCGGTGCGCACGTGCCCTCCGAGGCCTTGGCGCGTGCGCCGTAGACGGCCCCAGCCGGTTTGCCCACCGATCTGCGATCGGTCTGCTGCGCGGGGTGGATGTCTGGCTTCTTCTCGGAGTCCATCGCGGTTCTCAGTCGTCATCGACTCGCGGAGCCAGCGCCTTTAGTAAGCGGGGCCGTGGTATCCCGAACGTTGATGTGGGTGACCACGCGCCGGCCTGTTCGCAGCGTCCCGCTCGCCCCCCCAAGACGGTCTCCCAACGGCCCTGTATCGGCACGGTGGTAGCGTCATAGGGCCCATGGCCACTGCGATCCGCATGATCGGCCACGAGGATCGGCTGAGCCTCGTAGACCATCTCGAAGAGCTGCGCACGCGCCTGATCGTCAGCGTGGCCGTGCTCGCGGTCGCCTTCGGCATCTGCCTTTGGCAAAACCACGCACTCCTGCACATAATGAACAAACCTCTGCAGACGGAGACGAAAAAGCAGGTCGCCAACGGCGACGGCACGGTCGGGCAGGCCAACGTCGCTCAGCAGGGGATCGTCAAAACCGCGGAAACCATGCAGGGGCTCGTCGGCCTGCTCGCGAGGCCCGGCAGCGGCATCTCGCCGTCCATCCGCAAGCAGCTGCCGCCGCTCGCGAGCAAGCTGAAGGGCGACGTCGCCAAGCTCCCACGCTCGGCCGTCGGCATCGATCCGGTGACCACCGGCATCGCCGAGCCGTTCACGACGACCATCACGGTCACGCTGTACTTCGCGCTGATCCTCTCGCTGCCCGTGATCCTGTTCGAGCTCTACGGCTTCATCCTGCCCGCGCTCGCCCCCCACGAGCGGCGGGTGGCGATGCCGCTGCTCGGCGCGGTTCCGTTCTTGTTCGCCGCGGGCGTCGGGTTCGGCTACTTCGTCGTGCTGCCCGCCGCCGTGCGCTTCTTCGCGAACTTCAACTCGAGCGAGTTCAACGTGCTCGTCCAGGCCAGCCCGCTGTACAGCTTCGAGGCAACGATCCTGCTCGCGATGGGCCTCGTCTTCCAGGTGCCCGTCGTGGTCCTCGGCGCCACTCGCCTGGGGTTGGTGACCCCGCGCCAGCTGCGTCGCGGCCGCCCGTTCGCGTTCGCCGGGTGCGCGGCCGTGGCGGCGTTCCTGCCCGGCGATGCGCTCACGCTGCTGCTCGAGACCGTGCCCCTGTACCTGCTCTACGAGTTGAGTATCCTGATTGCGGCGCTTGTCGGGAGGGCGAATCGCGTCCGCCCCGAGCAGGGAAGCGCAGCGACCGCAGGCGTGGGGTATCCCAGCGGAGGGGCCGCGCCGCAACCACCGGAGCATCCAGCCGAGCCGACAGTGCAGGACCTGATAGACCACATCGACCCGAATCTGTCGGGCAGCTAGGCGCACGGCCATGCTGTTCGACCTCAGGGGCCGCGGGCGACGCCGCGTCACACGCGTGATCTACGGGGCGCTGGCCGTGCTCTTCGGCTCGGGACTCGTGCTGTTCGGCGTGGGCGGCTTCGGCGGCACCGGCATCCTCAGCAGCCTCAGCAAAGAAGGCGGCGCCGGCGGCGGGCCCAGCTACTCGAGCGAAATCAGCAAGTACCACAAGCTGCTCGCCAAGCAGCCCAAGAACGTCGGCGACTGGGAATACCTGCTCAAGGAGCTGCTCCACGAGGCCGGCGGCGAAGCGTACGTGACGAGCGCCGGCGCCGTCACGAGCAAAGGCAAGGAAGTCTTCCGCGAAGCCTCGCAGGCGTGGGCGAGCTACGTAGCGCTCAATCCACCCAACCCGAACTCCGAACTGGCGCAGTTGATGGAGACCGTCTACAGCGAACCGGGCCTCAACGAACCCACGAAGGAGGTCGAAGTCCTGCAGATCGCCGTCGCCGCCAGGCCAAACGACGCGGCGCTGTACGCGTCGCTCGCCGAGTACGCCTACAAAGCCCACAACACGCGTGTCGGCGACCTGGCCTCGGAAAAGGCGGTCGCGCTCGCCCCCTCCTCCGAACGCACGCGCCTGAAGAACGAGCTCGCCGAAGTCAAGGCCAACCCCAACCCCAGCGAAAAGATCTACACGACCACCACCGACGGCAAAACGTACACGGGCAAGCTCAACTCCGAAGGCAAGATCGAAGCGCACGAAGTCAAAACGACCCCCGGTGCGCTGGGGAGCTCCTCGACGACGACCAAGAAATAGTCCGCAAAAGGCGCGCATGGTGGAGCAAGAGCGCCAGCGGGACCATGGGCGCGACGATCGAGACAGCGGCGCTCGCGAGCAGACGGGCGAGCAGACGGGCGAATCGGACGCGCCTCGCTACACCGGCCGGCTGCTGATCGGCTGTCCGGACCGGCCGGGAATCGTCGCGGCGGTCTCGGGCTTCCTGTTCGACCGCGGGGCCAACATCGTCTCCTCCAACCAGTACTCCTCGGACCCGAGCGGCGGGCGCTTCTTCCTGCGCACCGAGTTCTTCCTGGCGCGCGCGCCCGAGCGCGACTCCTTCAAGCAGGAGTTCGCCAGCCAGGTCGCCGGACGCTTCGACATGGACTGGGGGGTGCGCTGGCGGGGAGAGCGCCGGCGGATCGCGATCCTTGTCTCGCGCTATGACCACTGCCTGCAGGAGCTGCTGTGGCGCTGGCGCCGCGGCGAGCTCGACGCGCAGGTCGTGATGGTCATCTCAAACCATTCCGAGCTCGAGCGCGAGGTGCGCGCCGCGGGCGTCCCCTTCCACCGTGTCGTCGTCGAGAAGGCGCACAAGGCGCACGCCGAGGCCGCGATGCTCGAGCTGCTGCGCGGCCAGGCCGAGCTGCTCGTGCTCGCCCGCTACATGCAGATCCTCAGCGGCGACTTCCTCGAGCGCGTCGGGATGCCCGCGATCAACATCCACCACTCCTTCCTCCCAGCCTTCCCCGGCGCCGACCCTTACGGCAGGGCGCGCGAGCGCGGCGTCAAGCTGATCGGCGCGACCGCCCACTACGTCACCGAGCTGCTCGACGACGGCCCGATAATCGATCAGGACGTCGTGCGCGTCGACCACCGTCAGAGCGCGCGCGAGCTCGAACGCGTGGGCCGGGACGTCGAGCGCCTCGTGCTCGCGCGCGCCGTCGCCCTGCACCTCGACGACCGCGTGATCGTCGACGGCCGGCGCACGGTCGTGTTCTGAGGCCAGGCACCCTCCCGCGAGCCTCACGACGCCGCGCGCCCCCGCCCCGCCGGGCAGCGCCCCCGGCCGCGAGCGCCACGCGCGCTCGGATACAATCTCCCGCCTGAGCCGGCCGACTCGCCGGCGCCCACACAGCGCGGGCCGTTAGCTCAACCGGCAGAGCAGGGGCCTCTTAAGCCCAAGGTTGCAGGTTCGATTCCTGCACGGCCCACTTTCCGGCTCAATATCAGCCGAATCCAGCGTGGCACGGCCGCGACGGTCAGGAACTCTGCGTGCTCAGCAGCTCGCTCCAGCGCTCGGCGTCGAGCGCCGCGGGCTCGGTCGAGTCCATGAAGTCGACCAGGACGTCGATGAAACGCTCGGGCTCGTCTAGCTGCGGAAAGTGTCCGGATTCGGCGAAGAGCTCCAGGCGGCTGCCGGGCACCTGTTCGTGCGTCGCGCGACCGTGCGAGACCGGGATGATCGAGTCGCGCTCGCCCCACAGCAGCAGGAACGGGATGTACTGCGCCAAGTACAGTCGATCGGCGGCGTCGACGCGCTGCCCGCCGGGCTCCACGACCGAGCGCAGCGTATGCACGAAGGCCGCCCGTGCGCCGGCGTCCGACAGCGTCGCATGTCCACGCGCCATCTCCTCCAGGTCGGTGCGCACGCGCAGGCCAACACGGCCCAGCAGCCGCCCGGCGAACTCACCGGCATCCAGCACGCGCGCGGCTGCGAGGAACGGCAGCACGAACTCCGAGCCTGGCAGCGTCGCGGCTCGCAGCAACAGGCTGACGTCGCGCCCGAGGCCGCCGCTGTCGACCAGCACGAGCCGCTCGCAGCGCTCGGGGAACTGGTAGGAGAACTGCATCGCAATGCCCCCGCCGAGCGAGTGCCCCACGATGCTCGCACGATCGTGGCCGAGCGTAAGCAGAAGATCGCGCACCGCGCTGGCGTGCGCGCCGAGCGAGTAGTCGCCCTTGGGCTTGTCCGATCCTCCGTGACCCGCCAGGTCCGGCGCGATCACCGTAAAGCGGCGCGCGAGCGAGGGCATCACCCGACTCCACGTTTCGGAGTCGGAGGTGATCCCGTGGATCAGAACCACAGCCGGGCCGCTACCAGCTTGGCGGTAGGCAATGCGGTGACCGTGGAGGGTTAGTTGGTCCAGGCCGAGCGTGGAGTGCTCTCGAGCGATCCCGTGAGAGTAGCGCCGCGTGTCGAGCGGCGGCTGCGCCCGCACCACGCGGTTTGCGCAACGCACGGCCCTCCCCGCTAGCAGCTCCGCAAATCCGCCAGACGCAGGGACCTGTCCCGCCGTCTAGTCCTCCCCGTCCCAGTAGTCGAGCAGCGGCCCGGGCCGGCTGAGCAGCACGCGCTTGCCCTTCGCGTCGCGAGCCCCGAACTTCCCGCTGTCGCGATAGTGGACCAGATCGGGCGCGATCAGGGTCGAGAGCATCAACACGCGGACGGGCGCGTCGGTCCTGTTGCTGACCTGGTGAAGACCATCGTCCCCGCGCGCGAACGCGACCACGTCGCCCTCGCGCAGGTCATGCTCCCCGTCGGGCGCGCGCAGCGTCGGGCGCCCGCGCACGACGAGCAGCCACTCCTCGTTCGCGTAGTGGGTGTGGTAAGGCCACAGACGACTGCCCGGCTGCAGCTCGTACAGGCTCCCCCCGATCAGCTCCGCGCCGATCCGCGCGCCAACCCAGCTTTCCCTGCTGCGCCAGCCGGGACGATCCTCGCATCGCTCCCAATCCTCGCCGTAGACGTTGAAGATCTTCGGCACGCGCAGAGCTTATCCGGCCAAGCCGGCGCCTCCCACGCCTCCCACGCCCTTCAAGCGCCCGCGCGGCGGCGCGCGCCCAGGTTCAGCGCTCGGATTCCAGCCCCTCAGCCTCCGCCGATCGACTCAGCGAGCCGATCGACTCGCCTGCGACTCGCGCGACGAGCTCGCCGGCGAGGAACCCGAACGTGTGCACGTGATAGCCATGGCCCGTGCCGGGCACCCACCACGGTCGCTGCTCGGCGAGCGCGCGGACGAGGAGCTCCCGGTCGTACAACGCCCCGATCGGCAGCTCGGCGCCGATCGCCGCGAGCCCCGCCTGATGGCTGAGCAGCTGGCGCACGGTGATCGCGTCCTTGTTCGCCGCCGCAAACTGGGGCCAGTGCCGCGCGACCGGCTCGTCGAGCCGTACGAGTCCCCGCGAGATCAGGCTCAGCACACACACCCCCGCCAGCGCCTTGCCAACCGAGAACACGTTCACGAGCGTGTCCTCTCGCCACGCGTGCGAGCGGCGCCCTGAGCCTCGATTTGCGGACCCTACAGCAGCGTCGGCCGCCGGCCGGGTGCGGCGGCCCCCGCGAAGCTGATCGTGCTATGCGCGCGCCCGGGATGTCTAGGGCGGGCCGCCGCCGAAGCCCGGCAGCGTCGGCGGGCTCGGCCGTTCGATCTGCACGGAGCGCTGGCCCCAGCTGACCGTGAACGCGCCGTCCGGAGTCGCGCTCGCCGAGGGCGCGGCGAACGTGAGCGTCCTGACCGGGGCCGCGCGCACGCCAGCCTGCTCGCTGCTCGCGCCGAAGCTTTGCTGTTGCAATTCGAGCGCGGTGGCGTACCAGTCGGGATCGGCCACCGGCCCGGTGTGTCCGGCGGCTGTCGCGGTCGCGCTGGAGAACGCGACCTGACCGAAGTCCGTGAGCGGGAGGATCGTGCACGTGTCGGCGCTAACGCACGCCGACGGAGCCTCGACGATCCACTCCGCCGAGGAGGCGTCGATCACAGCAACGCGCTTGGTGGTCGAGAAATGCGCGCCGGTGCTGAGATCGCGAATCCGCAGCGTCACGTCCTGGCCGCGCACGGTCACCGAGGCCGCCACGCGGTTCCCCGGTCGTAGGTGCAGCTTGAGGTTGACCGGCCCGGCGGGGAGCAGCTCATACCAGGCGGTGTACACGGCCGCGCCGGAGCGTGTGCAGTCGGCGTCGGCGCCGATCTGCTCGAGCGCTCGGGAGCGTTCGTTGTAGCCGCCGAGTCCCACCCACGCCGCCGAATAGGCTTCGCGGCCGACCGTGCAGTTCGCCTTCGGCTGCGTCCACGAACCCGAGACGCTGCTGAAGCGCGAGCCGACGCGCGTGGAGGGGAGGGCGACGTAGCCCGCCCAGTTGGTGCTGACGCTCGCCTGCATGCGCGTGCCGCCCAGCGCGCGCGGCGGGGATGCCTCGCGCTTTGCCTGCGCTCCCGCGGTGGACGCGCCGAGCGCGGGTGCCGCGGCGAACGCGGCGCCCGGCGCGAGGGCGCCCGATCCCCCGAGCGCGCTCCACAGGAGCACGGCGAGCGCGGGCGCGTGGCGCGTCGGCGATCTCGGCCTCACCCCGCGAACGCTCGCGCGCACACCTTAAGTGCTGCTGGGAGTCGGATAAGAGGTTCTTAGGAATGCGTGGGCTGCGCGGCCGGCGCGAGCCAGCCGTTGGAGCCGATGATCGTCTGACGGCCGGCGTCTGTCCACACGGTCTGCTCGCGACCGGGACCGACGCCGACCAGCGCCACGGGCGCGCCGACGTGCTCGGCGATGAAGTCCAGGTACTCGCGCGCGCCGTCGGGCAGGTCGGAGACGGTGCGGCACTCGCCGAGGCTCTCCTTCCAGCCGCGCAGCTCGGTCAGCTCGGCGACGGTGTGGTGCAGCACCGTCTGGTGATACGGGAAGTCCTCGAACTCCGCTCCGTCGGCGCCGCGATAGCTGGTGCACACGTGGATGCGATCGAGGCCCGAGAGCACGTCGAGCTTGGTCACGACGAGCGCGGTGAGCGTGTTCAGGCGCGCGGCGTAGCGCAGCGCCACCAGGTCCAGCCAGCCGGTGCGCCGCGGGCGCCCGGTCGTCGTGCCGAACTCGCCCCCGCGCGTGCGAATCGTCTCACCCATCTCGCCGTGCAGCTCGCTCGGGAAGGGGCCCGCGCCCACGCGCGTCGTGTACGCCTTGGCCACACCCCAGATCTCATCGATCGCCTTTGGCCCGATGCCGCTGCCCACGCACGCCGCGCCGGCCAGCGGGTTGGAGGAGGTCACGAACGGATAAGTGCCGTGATCGATGTCCAGCATCGCCCCCTGCGCGCCCTCGAGGATGATCGTCTTGTGCTCGTCGAGCATCTCCCACATCAGCTTGGAGGTGTCGGCGATGTGCTGCTCCAGGCGATGCCCGTAGGTCAGGTACTCCTCGGTCATCGTGTGCAGGTCGAGCGCCGGGTCCTTGTCGAACGGCCGCAGCGAAAGTCGCTTGGGCTCCATCGCGGCGACGATCTTCTTCTTTAGGATCTTCTCGTCGAGCAGGTCCTGCACGCGGATGCCAAGGCGCGCCGCCTTGTCTGCGTAGCACGGGCCGATGCCCCTGCGGGTGGTGCCGATCTGCAGACTGCCCAGCCGCGTCTCGCCGGCGGAGTCGAGCATCAGGTGATAGGGCATGATCAGGTGCGCGTTGGCCGAGATGCGCAGGCCGCCGACGTCCACGCGCCGCGCGCGCAGCGCGTCGAGCTCGTCGATCAGGACCTTCGGATCGATCACCACCCCGTTGCCGATCATGCAGCGCTTGCCCGCGTACAGGATGCCCGAGGGAATCAGGTGCAGCTTCCACTCCTCGCCGCCGCGGACGATCGTGTGCCCGGCGTTGTTGCCACCTTGGAAGCGCACGACCGCGTCGCCGTGCTCGGCGAGCAGATCGGTGATCTTGCCCTTGCCCTCATCGCCCCATTGGGCGCCGACTATCACTATCCCCGGCATGACCAGTGGAGTGTACGAGCGCACGGCGCGCCTCGCCGGTCCTGCCCGCGCTGCACGGACGCTCCGCCGTCGCCGCGGGTCGGGCCGGTGCGCCCGCGCGGCTCAGGGCGCGGGCTCCGCGCTGTGTGCGCGCGCCGCGCGAAACTCGCGGCGCATGTCGGCTCCGTAGAGCGGCAGCGGGTCCCCGCACATCTCGACCAGGCGCGAGACGATCCGCTTGCCCACCACCTCGCCGGCGTCCTCGGCGAGCGACGCGCGCTCGCGTCCTTGCTGACGGGCGTCTGCGTCGGGAGCGCTCGCGAGCACGCGCCGACCCATCTGCTCAGCCAGCTCGTCGGGCATCAGGTGGGTGGTGGCGATGATCGCGCGCTTGGCCTGGTAGCGGGCGTCGACGATCGAGTACAGCTGCTCGAGGCGCCATGGCGTCGTGTGCTGGGCGCCCAGGTCGTCGATGTGCAGCAGATCGACGGCCGAGAGGCTGTCGAGCAGGTCGAGCAGGCTGTTTTCGGCGCCGATCTCATCGCGAATCAAGTTGAGCAGTCGCGGCAGCGAGTAGATCGCGACCGAGCGGCCGGCATCGAGCGCGGCTTTGGAGACGATCATCGCGAGGCTCGTCTTGCCGGTGCCGACGTCGCCGGTCAGCCACAGGCCACGCCCCTCCGCGAGCCGCGGCTCGAGGTTGCGCACGTAGCGCCTGACCTCCGCGACGATCGCCTCCGGCATGCCCAGCACCGGCGGACGCTCGAAGCAGACGCCGCGGTAGCGGTTCGGAACGCGCCCCTCGAGCGTCGCGGCCCGCGCGGCCGCGATCCGTCCGCGTCGGCAGGCGCAGTCGCTGGCGGTGTTCGTCGCCGCATCGATCACGAAGCCGCTGCCGTCGCACACGCCGAACGGACACGACCAGCCGTTCGGTCCGCGGCGGCGAGCGAGCACGGTCAGCGGGTCGGGGAGCTCGCCGGGCTCCCCGTCGAAGGGCGACCCGCTCATTGCGCGAAGCGCTCCCCGGCGTAGTTCATGAACTTCGGGTACTCCTTCTGGAAGGTCAGCGTGACCTTGCCGGTTGCGCCGTTGCGGTGCTTGGCGATGATCAGGTCGGCCTCGCCGGGGCGCTCGGAGTCCTCGTCGTAATACTCCTCGCGGTAGATGAACATCACCAGGTCGGAGTCCTGCTCGAGGTTGCCGCTCTCGCGCAGGTCCGAGAGCTGCGGTTTCTTGTCCGGGCGCTGCTCCACCGCGCGGCTGAGCTGCGAGAGCGCGATCACCGGCACGCCGAGCTCGCGTGCGAGGATCTTCAGGCCGCGGCTGAGCTCGCCCACCGCCGTCACACGGCTGTCATAGCGGCTGTCGGTGCGCATCAGCTGCAGGTAGTCGATCACGATCAGCCCGAGCCCGCCCTCGCACTGGCTGTGCAGGCGCCGCGCCTTGGCGCGAATCTCGAGCATCCCCACGTCGCTCGAGTCGTCGACCCACAGCGGCGCCCGCGCGAGGCGCTCGCTGGCCTTCAGGATCTTCGGCCAACGCTGCTCGGCGACGCGCCCCTTGCGCAGCTCCTCGCCCTTGATCCGCGCCTGCGAGGCCACGAACCGCTGCGCCAGCTCCGCCTCGGCCATCTCCAGGGAGAACAGGGCCACCGGCTTGCCGTGCTCGACCGCGGCGTTCTCGGCGATGTTGCACACCAGCGCGCTCTTGCCCATCGCCGGACGCGCGGCGATGATGATCAGGTTTCCCGCCTGGAAGCCGCCGGTGATCTCGTCCAGGTCCTTGAAGCCCGACGGGGTGCCCGTCAGGGAGGTGCCCTCGAGCGACAGGCGGTGGAGCTTGTCGAGCTCCTCGTGCAGCACCTCCTCGATCGCGCGGAAATCCTGCTGGCGGTCGTCGCGCGCCACCTCGAGCATCGCCTTCTCGGCCTGCTCGACCAGCTCGCGCGGCGGCGCCTCGTGGCCGAGCACGCTCTCCTGGATCTCATAGGTGCTCTTGAGCAGCCGGCGCAGCAGCGCGTTCTCGCGCACGATCTGCGCGTAGCGCCGGGCGTGGCCCGCCGCCGGCACGACCCCGGTCAGCTCATCGACGCTCGCCCGACCGCCCACCTGCTCGAGCTTTCCGATCTGGCGCAGGCGATCGGTGACGGTCAGCACGTCGACCGGCTCGCTTTCGTTGTACAGCGCGAGCATCGCCTCGTAGATCGTCCCGTGGCGCTCGCGATAGAAGTCCTCCGCGCGCAGCCCCTCTTCGATCACGAGCGCATACAGCGAGCGGTCGGACAGCAGGATCGCGCCGAGCACCGACTGCTCGGCGTCGAGGTTGTGCGGCGGGGCGATGACGCCCGTGGGGGCGCCGCCCGAGCCGTTGGCGGTGGACACGGCGCTCATCGGTTGGCGCAGTGTAGGTCGCCGCGGACGGGCGCCCGTGAGCGGTTTCCGCAATTCGCGGGAGGAAAAGGTCGGCCACGCATCTGCGAACACATGTTCGCAGCAGCGGCGGGCGGAAGGCTCGCGCGCGCCGCCGGCTACTTCTTGGCGACGACCATGGTCTTGACCGTGGCGGTCACGCCATCGACCACCTCGACCACGACCATGTAGGTGCCGACGTTCTTGATCGGCTCGGGCATGTGCACCCCGCGTTTGTCGATGCGCAGGCCGCGCGCTTCGCGGATCGCGCCGGCGATGTCCTGCGCGGTCACCGACCCGAACAGCCGCCCGTCGGCGCCAGCCTGCTGCGGGATCGTCAGCACGGTGCGGTTGAGCAGGTTGACGTTCTCCTGCGCGCGCTCCACGGCCTCGCGCGCGGCGCGCTCGGCCGCGGCCTGGCGCTGGCGCACCGTTTCGATCGCGCCCCTGGTCGCCGGCTGGGCGAGCTTGCGCGGAATCAGGTAGTTGCGCAGGTAGCCCTTGGAGACCTCGACGACGCTGCCCTGCTCGCCGAGCGTGTCCACGTCCTTCAGGAGGATCGCCTCAGGCATCGGGATGCCCGCCTCGAGCGTCGCGCGTCTGTCGCCGCATCCCGCGCCTAACGTTCGCGTTCGCCGCGGTCGCGCCCGCCGCGCGGGTTGTCGTCGCGGCCGCCCTCGTTGACGTACGGCAGCAGCGCGAGCTCGCGCGCGCGCTTGACCGCGCGCGCGATCTGCACCTGGTGGCGCCGGCAGGAGCCGGTGATCCGCCGCGAGCGGATCTTGCCCTTCTCGGAGATGAACTTGCGCAGCGACGCGACGTCCTTGTAGTCGACCTGCTCGACTTTGTCGCGGCAGTACTGGCACGGCTTGCGCCGCCCGCTGCCGGGACCGCCTTTCTTGTCGCGCCGGCGTACCGGCTTGCCGCGACCGCGTGCTTTGGCCATCAGCGTGCTCGACCGTGCTCGCGGCTCAGGCGCGCCGCGAGCGCGGGATGATCGGGTTTGGCGTGGCTTGAGTGCACTGGGCGTCGTTGTGGCGGCTGTTGGTCAGAACGGAATGTCGTCGTCGCCCGCGCCACTGGCGACGGGTGCGGGCTGAAAGTCCCGTTCGTCGACCGGAACCTCACCGCCGCGCGCGGCGCCGTTCCCGGAGAAGCCGCCGCCCGAGGTGTCCTCGCGCGAGCCCAGGAACTGCACCGAGTCGGCAATGATATCGATCGCTTGACGTTTTGCCCCGTCCTGCGCCTCCCACTCGCGCCACTCCAGGCGGCCGTCGATCGCCACCGGGCGGCCCTTGGCGAGAAAGCGCGCGGCGTTCTCGCCCTGCGCGCCCCAGACGGTCACGTTGAAGTAGTTGGGCTTGTCCTCCCATTCGCCGGTGCTGGCGTTCTTGCGCCGCGTGTTGCACGCGACGCGCAGGCTGCACACCGAGCTGCCGCTGGGCAGCGAGCGCAGCTCCGGATCGGCGGTCAGGTTTCCGGTCAGCACGACCCTGTTGATGTTGGTGGCGGCCACGGCTTCTCTTCCTTTCAAGCTTTGCCCCCGCCGCTTCGCGCGGGGCGATATGTAAACGAGCTTCGAGCCCGAGTCTAGAGCGCGGTGCGGAGAGGGCTCTCGCGAGGGCCGGCGCCGATGCCGCTCATTGCGAGGAACGCTTGGCTCGCGAGGAGGTGCGAAAGACCTCGTCCCAGTAAGGCGCGCTGATCCCGAAGCCGCGCGTGTCGTCCTGGAAGTGATGGCGCATGTGGCGCTCGCGCAGCGTCCTGCCGAGCGCTCCGCGGGGCCGGAAGTGGTGCAGGTAGTAGTGCGTCATGTCATAGACCAGGTAGCCGGCGAAGAAGCCCGCGCCGAGCGCCGGCGCATAGCTCGCGCCGAAGGCGAGGTACAGCAGCCCGAACACGCCGGCGCCCAACGGCACGCTGACGGCGGGCGGCATGACCAGGCGCATCGGGTCGTTGGGGTGGTCGTGGTGGACGCCGTGGATGATCCAGTGCAGGCGTGCGCCCAGCCCGTCCGTCGGCTCGAAATGGAACACGAGCCGGTGCAGCCAGTACTCGAACAGCGTCCACAGCGCGTACCCGCCGACGACCAGGCCGAGGGCGCTCGGCGCGCTCCTTTCCGCGAACCCCCACGCCGCCAGCACGGCGATCGCGGGCAGGAAGATCACGACCGGGATCGCCGGGTGCACGCGCGAGAGCGCGTCGAGCAGCTTGGAGTCGAACATCGGCGGCGAGGCGCGCAGCACGTCGGTCCTGCTCGCCGAACGGTCGCTCATGTCTTCACGCTCGGCCCAGCTCATGCGGCCCGATGTTATTACCCCCGCGCCGCCGGCGTAAGCAGGCTGTTCCGCCGCCCGCCGCCCGCCGCCCGCCGCCCGCCGCGCGCCGCCCGCCGCGCGCCTACGCAGGCTCGGCGGCGGCGGCCACGGCCGGCTCGCCCTCGGCGCGCGGGGCCGACTCCGGTCGCTCGCCTTCGGGGCGCCGGGCGCCGGACGCGCTCGAGCGCATGTCGGGCGCGTCGGGCACGCCCCGTGCGAGCTTGATCAGCCGGAAGCGCAGCACCCCGTCGGTGATTCGCAGCGTGCGAGGAAGCTCGCTGAGCAGCTCGGCCGCGTTCGCGTGAAACTGCAGCAAGTGGTACTCGGCGCTCGTCCTGCGCTCGATCGGGTAGGCGAGCGGGCGCTCGCCCCACTCGTCATGGCGCAGCAGCTCGCCCTGGCCTTCGATCGTGGCGCGCGTGTCGGCGACGATCTTCGCGCGTGCGCTCTCCTGCGCCTGCGGGTCGAGCAGCAGCACGAGGTCGTATGTCGGAGCGGGCGGTGTCATGGCGCTCGGCCGCACAGGGTAGCGGGTTAGCGCGCGCGCGCCTTCGCGCGGATGTCCGCGAGCTGCTCGTCGATCCAGTCGCCTGGATCGCGCGAGGTGACGATCTGCGCGAGCCCCCGCGCGCGCCGCCGGCGCTCGCCCGGATCCATGGCCAGCGCTGCATAGATCGAGTTGGCGAGCTCCTGGATGTCGAACGGGTTGACCGACAGGGCGAACTCGCCGAGCTCCTCGTGGGCGCCGGTGTTCTCCGACAGGATCGAGACGCCCTCGCGCTCGTTGACGATCGGGCCCTCCTTGGCGACGAGGTTCATGCCGTCGAACATCGCGTTGACGAGCAGCACGTCGTAGTGCTTGTAGGCCGCCATCGCCTCCTCGAGGTCGTCGCGCAGCTTCAGCTGGATCGGCATCCAGTCGGGTGTGCCGTGGCGGTGGTTGACGACGGCGACGAGCGCCTCGATCCGCTCCAGATACTCGGCGTACTGCGGGACGTCAGTGCGCGACGGCATCAGCTGGGCGATGAACGTGACGCGCTCGGTGAACTCCGGGTGCTGCTCGAGGAACAGGTCAAAGGCGGAGAACCCGCGCAGCACGTTCTTGCTCAAGTCGGCCCTGTCCACGCGCAGGATCAGGAAGTCGCGCCGGCGGCGCAGCAGCTGCTCCTCGAACTCGCGCACGCGCGCGCTCTGCGCGATCTGGCGCGTGGCGCGGTGGTCGATCGGCAGCGGATACGCGCGCACCCACACCTCTCGCTCCCCTCCGGGAGCGGTCACCAAGCCGCGCTCGAAGTCCACCTCCAAGCCCATCAGATCGCGACAGCACTGCAGGAAGTTGTGGCGGTAGGAGCGCGTGTGAAAGCCGATGATGTCGTTGGCCAAGAGGCCCGTGTAGATCTCCTCGCGCACGCGCGTCGGCAGCACGCGCCACGCGTCGGGCTGCGTCCACGGGATGTGGATGAAGTGGTGCAGGAACGCGTCCGGACGCGCGCGACGCACGAGGTCCGGCAGCGTGTACAGGTGATAGTCGTGGACCATCACCACGGGCTCGGACTCGCCCTGGAGCTGCTCGACGACGGCGCGCGCGAGATCCTCGTTGACGACGTTGTAGCCGAACTCGAACGCCTCGATCTCCTCGCGGCGGATGTCGGGCGCGTTCGACAGGTCCCACAGGTAGTGCTGGATGAACCACAGCATCGGGTTGGCGAACACGTTGTAGAAGCGGTCATACGCTTCCGGGTCGCTGACGACCAGGCGCACCTGGTACTCGCCGCCGCCCGGCGCGCGCACGGGAAACGCGCGCCCGCCGTGTTCGCGCGAGACCGCCACGTCGTGCTCGTTCATCGCCGAGGCGATCCAGATCGCGGCGCGGTGGGAGGCCAGCCCGGTGAGCGCCGTCACGAGCCCGCCGGAGCCACGCTGAACCTCTCCGTGAGCCTCGAAGGTCACCGGTCCGCGGTTGCTCACCAGCACGAGCGGAGCCCGCTGTGCCGGTGTCGCGCTCATGACTCGTCGAGCAGGTCGTTGAAGATCTTCAGATAGTCGCGCAGGTAGCGCGGCGTGAGGAAGTGCTGGCGCACGTGCTCCTTGCCGCGGCGTCCGAGCGTGCGCCCGAGCTCCGGGTCGCGCAGGAACTCGAGCGTGCGCTTGGCGCACTGCTCGACGGTGGAGACCAGGTAGCCGGTGACGCCGTCCTGGATCTGCAGGGGGATGCCGCCGACGTCGCCGCCGACGAACGGCCGTGCCTTCCAGATCGCCTCCGAGACCGTCAGGCCAAAGCCCTCGCGCGTGGACTTCTGGATCAGCACGTCCGAGTGCGACTGGAAGGCGTTGACCTCGATCGCGCCGACGTTGTTGAAGTTGTTGAGGATGTGGATGTCGGGATCGCCGTCCGCATGGGCGATGGTCGAGTTGAAGAAGTCCCACCCCTCGGGGTCGTCGCTCGCCATCGATCCGACGAGCGCGAGCTGCACCTCGGGCATCGTCTCCTTGACCTGGCGGTAGGCGTCGATCACCCCGAGCGGGTCCTTCCACGGGTCAAAGCGCGAGACCTGGCAGATCAGGGGGCGGTCCACGTCGACCCCGAACTGACCGCACACGAACGCGCCGTCTTCGGGTGAGAGCGCCATGTTCTTCGGCGTGAGCGGGTCGATCGCGGGCGGCACCACGTTGACCTTGCCGTTCATTCCCGCGGGCACGTACTCGCGCATGTGAAACAGCGACTGGGGATAGTGCTCCAGGTAGGGCAGCAGCTGCGCGATCGTCGCGGGGTTGGGGGTCGAGAGGTCGATGTGACAGCGCCACACCCAGCCCTTGGCCTTCTCGGGCACCAGCTGGCACAGCGCCGCCGGCTGCGGGTCGTGTACGAGGCAAACGTCCCAGCCGCCGGTCAGCTCGCGGGCGTTGTGCTCGTTATAGGAGCGCCAGGTCGCCCACTGCTCCTCGTCCAGGTCCTGCGGGGCGCCCTGGAGGGCGTTGTGCATGAGCTTGGTCGCGTTGAAGAACTCTTCGCGCCCGTAGATCACCTGCCACTCGCAGTCGAGACCCACGTCGCGCATCAGCGGCACGAGCGTGTAGAGGATCTCCGAGACGCCGCCCCCGAAAGCCGTGGCCGACAGGTGCACGACGCGCTTGCCCTGCAGCGGCTCGGCCAGCTCGCGAATCTCGGCGATCAGCTCGCGCCCGCAGATGTGCGTGTAGTCGGCGAGCGTCTTGTGGGCGACGGCGACTGGCTGCAGCACGCGGCGGCACGATATCTGTTCGGCCGCACCGATCAGCGCGCCGCAGCGGTGTCCGGCGGCGAGCTCGCCTCGCAACCCGGGCTCCGAGGCCGCCCGCCCGGCGCTTCGACCGGTCCGAGCGGCCCTGAGCGTACGACGCCCCGCCGGCAGGCCGGCGCGCGGACTATGGTCTAGGGCCATGCTCAACGGGCGCCTGTACCGAGCGGCATTCATTCCCTTTCTGTTCGCGCTGGCGATAGCCGCCTTCTCGTTGAGTCCGGGCCCCGCGCCGGACGGCTCGACGCTGGCGCCCGACGCCTTCGAAGGCGCCCCGGCGTTCGCCGAACTGCAGAGCCTCGCCCGCCGCTACCCACAGCGGCGCCCGGGCGGCTTCGGCGATCAGCAGCTCGCGGGCTACGTGGCGCAGACGCTCGAAGGGCTCGGCGGCACCGCCGGCGGCGGCTTCTCGGTACGGACCTATCGCCACAGCGCCCAGACGATCGACGGCGAGCGCGCGCTCACGACCGTGGTGGCGCAGCGACCCGGCTCGACCGGCGCGCCGCCGATCCTGATCCTCGCGCATCGGGACGCCGCGACCCCGGGCGCGGCCGCGGAACTGTCGGGGACGGCCGCGCTGCTGGAGCTCGCGCGCGTGTTCTCTGCGCGTGAGACCAGGCACACGATCGTGCTGGTCTCCACGAGTGGCGGCAGCGGCGGCGACGCGGGCGCGGCGCTGCTCGCATCGGACCCGGCCGCGCTGGGACTGCACGGGCCGTTCGACGCGGCGATCGTGCTCGGGGATCTCGCCGGGACGCGGCTGGGCGCGCCCGTGGTCGTGCCCTTCTCCGACGGCCTCGGCTCGGCGCCGCTCGAGCTGCAGAGCACGGTCGCGGAGGCGATCGGGCAGGAGACCGGCATCCAAGCTGGCGCCCCGAGCGTGCTCGGGCAGCTCGCGCACCTGGCGTTTCCGGTGGCGCTCGGCGAACAGGGCGTGCTGAACGCCGCGGGCATTCCGGCGGTGCTCGTGCAGGTCTCCGGCGAACGCGGGCCCGGCCCGGGGCCGGCGGCGGAGGCGCTGAGCGGCGAACGTCTCGAAGGCTTGGGCAGGGCGGTGCTGAGCGCCGTCGATGCCCTGGACACGGCGCCGAACGTGCCGCAGTCGGCGCAGACCGGCCTACAGCTGCAGCACAAGACGCTGCCGATGTGGGCGCTGCGGCTGCTGGTGGGCACGCTGCTGCTGCCGGTGCTCGCGACCGCGCTGGACGGGCTCGCGCGCGCCCGCCGAAGGCGACTGGCGGTCGGGCGCACGACCCTGTGGACGCTCAGCTGCGCGCTGCCGTTCTTGATCTGTGTGGTGTTCGTGTACGTGCTCGGCTGGCTCGGGGTGCTGGGCGCCACGCCTGCGACCCCGGCGCCGGCGGGCGCGCTGCCGCTGGACGCGCGCGCGCTGAGCGCCCTGGCGGCCGTCGCCCTGACGTTCGCGCTCGCGTGGCTGCTGCGTGCGGCGCTGCTGCGCCGGCTCGGGTGGGGCGCGCCCGCCAACCCCGAGCTCGGCGGGCTTACGCTGGTGCTCGTGCTCGCGCCGGTAGCGCTCGTCGCATGGTTCATCAACCCGCTGGCGGCGTTGCTCGCGCTTCCCGCCCTGCACGCCTGGCTGGTGCTCGCTGCGCCTGGCCGAATGGCGATCGCAGAGCGCGTGCCGCGCGCGCTCGCGGTCGCGTTGGTGCTCGTCGGCGTGCTGCCCGTCGCATTGCTGATCGGGTTCTACGCCGCTCAGCTCGGGCTGGGGGCCGGGGAGGTGGCGTGGACGGGGCTGCTGCTGCTCGCCGGCGGCTACGTCGGCTTCGGCGCGGCGCTGCTGTGGAGCGTGGCGTTCGGCTGCGCGGGAGCCGCTGCGATCCTGGGCGTCGCGGGCATGGGCGTGCACACCGCGCCGCTCCCAGCCGCCCAGCGGGAGGTGACGATCCGCGGGCCGCGCTCCTACGCCGGCCCGGGATCGCTCGGTGGAACGGAGTCCGCTCTGCGACGATAGGGAGTGAGTGTCCGAGCAGCCCAGCACGACGCCGGCCGCCGATGAGCCCGCGAAGAGCGCGGGACGCTGGCGCTCGCGTGGCCGCCGCGTGGCACGCGCGCTCGCGGCGATCCTGATCCTGTCCGGGACGCTCACGCTGCTGGACGCGCTCGTCACGCTCGTGTGGCAGGAGCCGATCACCGCGCTGTACGCGAGCATCAGGCAGGGCGACCTGCGCGCGCGCCTGCGCGACGTCGAAGGCCAGCAACCCAGCTCGGGCGAGCGCCGCGTGCTCGCGAGCCTCGCCGACGAGCGCGCGCGGATCGCGTTCCTCGCCGCCGAGGAGGAACGCCGCACCGCCAACGGGGACGCGGTCGGGCGGATCGTGATCCCGCGCGTGGGCGCCAGCTACGTGGTGGTCAAGGGCACGGACACCGCCGACCTGATCAGCGGGCCTGGCGTGTACTCGGAAACGCGCTTTCCCGGGCTTGGCGGCACGACGGCGATCGCGGGGCACCGCACGACCTTCCTGGCGCCATTCAGGGAAATCCAGTTCCTGAAAGCCGGCAACCACATCCTCCTGTACATGCCCTACGCGCATTTCACCTACACGGTCACCGGCCAGCGCGTGGTCGCCCCCTCTGACGTGCGGGCGGCGACCGCGCAGGTCGGCTACAGCCGTCTGGTGCTGTCGGCGTGCACGCCTGTGTTCACCGCCGAAAAACGCCTGCTCGTCTACGCGCGCCTGACGCGCACGGTGCCCGTCGGCGCCGCCCGCGAGCTCCCGGACGGCGCGCTGCCGGTGCCGATCGAATCGGCGCCTGCCGTCGCGCCGAAGGCCGCGCGTCCGCTACCAGCGGTGCTCGTATCCCTCGATCCGAACGTCTTTCCCCCGCTCGTCCGAAAGCCGCGCCCCGGGCGCGCCCGCCCGCGCCTCGCCGACCCAGCTGACCTGCGCGCCGCCAAGCGCCCGCAGCGCCCGCTCCACCCGCTCGCGCGCGTGGGGCGCGACGCAGAAGCACAGCTCGTAGTCTTCGCCGCCGCTCGCGGCCAAACGCCACGGCGGCACGTGCAGCTCGCCGGCGACCTCGCGAACGCCGTCGTGTAGCGGCAGCGCGGCGAGGCTGACGTGCAGGCACACGCCGCTGGCCAGACCGATGTGCCGGGCGTCGCTGGCAAGGCCGTCGGAAAGGTCGATCATCGCGCGCACCCCCGCCTGCGCGAGCGCGCGCCCCTCGCGCAGGCGCGGGAGCGGCTCGCGCATGCGCGCGAGCGCGGCCTCGCTCGCGGGGGTGCGCCGGGCGCGGCCGTCCATGACCGCCAGCGCGGCTGCGCCCGCACCGAGTCCGCCGGTGACGCCGATCAGGTCCGCGGGACGCGCGCCGTCGCGTCCGACGAGCGCGCTCGCCTCATCGGCCCAGCCGACGGCCGTGACCGCGACCGTCAGAGCGGGGGCGGCGACCACGTCGCCGCCGAGGAGCGCCGTGCCGGTGCGCAGCGCGAGGGCGTCGGCGGCGCGCACGAGCTCCAGCGCACGCCGCTCGCCGAAGTCGGGCGGAAGTCCCAGCACCAGGTACGCCTCGCCGGGGTCGGCGCCCATCGCCGCGAGGTCCGAGAGCGCGGCCGCGAGCGCCCGGTGCCCGACCTCGTGCGGGGTGGCGCGCCCGTCCCCGAGGCGGAAGTGGACGCCGTCGACCATCGCGTCGACCGAGGTGACGCACACCGCTCGCGCACGCACCACAGCGGCGTCGTCGCCGCTCCCGCGCAGCACCCTCGCGGCGGAGCTCGGGCTCGCCAGCTGCGCCGCGATGGAGTCGATCAGGGAGCGCTCGGCGATGCCTGTGCTCAGCGGTGGCGGTAGACGATCCGCGCGCGGTCCAGATCGTAGGGCGAGAGCTCGCAGCGAACGCGGTCTCCCGGCAGAATGCGAATCCTGAAGCGGCGCATCTTGCCGGCGACGTGCCCGAGCACGACGTGGTCGTTGTCGAGCTTCACACGGAACATCGCGTTGGGCAGGGCCTCGATCACCTCGCCCTCGAATTCGACCTTGTCCTCCTTCGCCACATGCACCTCATCTGGCCCTCGCAGCGCCCACGCGGGCGAGCGACGCCGTCGCTTGCTTTTTCTGGGGATCAAACTACCAGCGAAGGCCCGCTATGGCGTCGCCGCGCCGCCCGTGCTCGGAGGGGTGGGCCGGCTCGGTGTGGGTGAGGTGACCGGTTCGGCGCCCGGCGTCGTGGGGTTCTGCGCTTTCGGCGTCGCCGGCGCTTCGGCTTTCGCCGGTGGCGATTCCTGCACTTCGAGGACGGGACGTTCGCTCTGGCGGTTGCCGTGTCGGCCGCCGGCCCGGCGCGGCTGCGTGGTGGCGGGCGCCGGCGCGGCGCCCGTTTCCGGCGTCGGGCTCGTCAGCTGCTGGCCGGTTGTCGCGTAGTGGCCGTAGAAGGGCTTGTAGGTGAGCGCTTCCTTGGACGCTGGGAATTCGACACACGGCTGGCCTTCGGTGACGGCGCTCATGTACGTTTTCCAGATCACCGCCGGCAGCGCACCGCCCTGCTGAGGTTCGCCCTGCACGTCGGTCATGGGCACGCGCTTGTTCGGATAGCCCATCCACACGATCGTCGTGTAGTTGGGCGTGTAGCCGTCGAGCCACGCGTCCACGAGTTCGCTGGTGGTGCCCGTCTTGGCGGCGGTCGGGCAGTTGATCACCGATCTGACGGCCGTGCCCTCGAGCACGTTCTCGTGCAGGATGCTCGTCTCCTCGGCGGTGACGGCTTCCCTTAGAACCCTCACGCGCCGGGGCTTGCCCCAGCTTGCATCGACCTGGCCGTCGGGGAACACGACCTTGGTGATCGCGATCGGGGTGTTGCGCCAGCCGCCGTCGGCGAGCGTCGCGTACACGTCGGCCATTTCCAGCGGCGTGACGCCGAGCGTCAGTCCGCCGAGCGCCTGTGCGGGGTTTCCTTCGAGATGCGTTTTCACCCCCATCGCGTACGCGGTGCGGGTGATCGATTCCTCACCGAGGTCGGCGGCGAGCTGTGCGTAGACGGTGTTATCGGAGGTGAGCGTCGCCTGTACGAGGTTGATCGACTTGTTCAGGGAGGTGCCCTCGAAGGTGTGGACTTCGTATTCGGGATATCCGGGCAGCCAGCCGGCGGGCAGCGTGTGCGAGAGGTAGTACGTGGTGTTCGGGTCGACGCCGCGCGAGAGCGCGTCCGCGAGGTCGATCGCCTTGAACGTCGAGCCCGGCTGGCGGTGACCGTCGGCTGCGAGGTTGAACTGGGACTGTTCGTAGCTCTCGGACTCGGCCATCGCTTCGATGTCGCCGTTGTGCGGGTCCATGGTGACGATCGCCGCGGCCGGGTCGCCGGGTTCGTCGAGCACTTCGCCGATCGCTTTGCGCGCCAGGCGCTGCTTGTCCAGATCGATCGTCGTGTAGACCTTCAGCCCGCCCTGTTCGACGGTCTTGGTGCCGTAGCGTTCGATCAGCTGCTGGCGCACGTATTCGAAGAAGAACGGTTCGCTGCGCTGCGTGTAGAAGTCGCCGTGGTGGACCTCGAGCGGCGCAGCCTCCGTGGCCTTCGCCCGCTCCTTGGAGATGTAGTGCAGTTCGGCCATCTTCGCGAGCACCTCGTTGCGCCGTTCCCTGGCCGCCGTCGGATCCAGGAACGGGTTGTACTGCGAGGGCGCCTGCGGCAGGCCGGCGAGCAGCGCCGACTGCTCGAGGTCGAGCCGCGAGACGGGCTTGTCGAAGAAGATCCGCGAGGCGGCCTGCACGCCGACCGCCGTCTGGCCGCCGACGGTGCCGTAGGGGATGCTGTTCAGGTAGCTGGTGAGGATCGACTTCTTGCTGTGTTCCTTCGAGTATTCGATCGCCATCGCGGCCTCGATGATCTTCTGGCGCAGCGTGCGCTGGTCCCCGCCGAGGTACAGGTTGCGCATCAGTTGCATGGTGATCGTCGAGCCGCCCTGCAGCGGGGCTCCGCTGAGCGCGTCCTTGACCGCCGCGCGGAAGATGCCCGTGAGGTCGACGCCGTCGTTCTTGTAGAAGCGCTGGTCCTCGATAGCCACGGTCGCGTTCCTCAGATCGGAGGGGATTTCCCTCCAGGAGACCGGGCTGCGCAGTTCGTCGGATTGGATGAAGCCGAGGCGCGTGCCGTTTGCGGCGAACACTTCGGAGTTGCCGCCGCTGATGCGCGGGCGCAGCTTGCTCGGCGAGGGCGCCGAGTCGGCGACGTGCGCGACGTAGGCGATCGCCGCGAGCACGCCGACGAGCAGCGTGGTGACGAGCGCGCCGCCGAGGATCAACAACGCGCGCGTGCCTACGCCGCGGCTGTGGCGGCGCTTGCGGGCTTGGCGGGACATCTCCGAAGCTCGAGATTACCGCGCGCGGTGTGATTTCCTGCTCTCTGCCGTTGTCCCGATCACTACGCTCGGTGCCAAGCGCCATGAACCCCGACATCGCCAACGCGGCGGTCAGCCCGCCCGCCACGCTCGAGCGCCGCCGCCCGGCGCTGCTCGCGCGCCTATCGGCCGACGTGCGGGCGCTCGACCCCGCGCGCAAGACGGCCGCACGCGAGAGCTGGCGCGCGCTGTGGCGCTCGCGGCTGCTCGTGTGGGCCGCGGGGGTGGGCACGGTGCTGGCATTCGGCTACGGCCCTGAGCGCAAAGCCTTCGACCCGCCTGGCGTGACCAAGGGCTTCGGCTGGCTCGGCGACCTGCTGGCGGCGCCGGCGGCGCGCTGGGACTCGGCCTGGTTCCTGGTGATCGCGCGTCACGGCTACAGTCCCGGCCTCGGCACCTCGACGCTCGCACGCGCCGCCTACTTCCCGGCGTATCCGCTTGGGGTGCGCGCGATCTCGTGGTTCGGCGCCCCGCCGGTGCTCGCGGGCGTGCTGCTGTCACTGGGAGCGTTCGCGCTCGCCCTGTACGGAATCCACCGCCTGGCAACGCTCGAGCTCGGGCACAGGCCCGCCGATGCGATCTCGGGTGCGCGCGTGGCGGACGCCTCGCGTCTGGCCGTGACGCTGATGGCGTTCGCGCCGATGGCGTTCTTCTTCTCAGCCGTGTACTCGGAGTCCCTGTACATGGCCTTGTCCGTCGGGCTGTTCTGGAGCGCGCGTCATGGCCGCTGGGGATGGGTGGGAGTGCTCGGCGCGCTCGCCGGCGCCACGCGCAGCACCGGCCTCGTGCTGATCGTGCCCGCGCTCGTGATCTATCTGTACGGGCCGCGCGAGGATCGCCCGCCCGACCGCGCGGCCGGGCGGGCCCCCGCGGGGCTCCGGCGGCTGCTGCCGCGCTACCGGATCGGGCGCGAGCTGCTGTGGCTGGCGCTGGCGCCGGCGGGCGTGGTGCTGTACGCGTGCTACCTGGGGCTCGCGGGCGGCGATCCGCTGGCGCCGCTGCACGCCGAGGAAGTTTGGAGCCGGCACCTGACGAGCCCGTTCATGGGCATCTGGGACGGCCTGCGGGCGGCGTTCGACGGCGCCCGCCAGCTGCTGTCCTTCCAGAACCGCCACGTGTACTTCGCCGCCGCGAGCGGCAGCCCGTCGGTCAACGCGGGACACAACCTGCTCGATTTCGGCTTCCTCGCGGCCGCGGTGCCCGCGATCGTCGGCGTCCTGCGCAGGCTGCCGCTCGCCTACGGCGCGTACGCGCTCGCCGCGCTCGCGCTGCCGCTTTCGGACCCGGTGCGCGCGGAGCCGCTGATGTCGCTGCCGCGCTTCATCGTCGTGCTCTTCCCGCTGGGCATCTGGCTCGGAGCGTGGCTGGCCGAGCGGCCGCGGCTGCAGCGCCCGGCGCTCGTGCTGTCAGGCGCGCTGATGGCCTGCTTCCTCGCCCAGTTCGCAACCTGGCACTGGGTGGCCTAGACCCGATGGACGATGGTCAGGCAAGCGAACGGGCGCGCTCGCCGAGCCCGGGCTGGCCGCCGTGGACCGCCTTCGCGGCGCTGATCAGCGGCATCGGGCTGGCGCTCGTCGGCAGTCTCGCGGTGGACCTGCCCGCGCTCGCGCTGGGCGCGAAGATCACGAGCACGCACACCCCGGCCGGGGTGACGATCGCGGACACGGCCGTCCAGGACGTCGGCTTCGTGTGCGCGGCGGTGTTCTTTGCGCAGCTCGGCGGGCGGGGTGTGAGCGCCTGGCAGTTCGGCCTGCGCCGCCCCGCGGCCGGCTGGCGCCGGGCGGGCGGGCTGGTGCTCGCGCTGCTGTTCGCGTTCATCGTGGTGAGCAGCGTGTGGTCCGGGATCGTGAACACGCCACGGGAGAAGATCCTCGAAACCCTCGGCTCGAACGAAGGCGCAGCGCTGCTGATCCTGAGCGCGCTCCTGACCTGCGTGGTGGCGCCGATCTGCGAGGAGTTCCTGTTCCGCGGCTACATCTTCACGGCGCTGCGCAACTGGCGCGGCACGCTGCCGGCGGCGCTGGTCGACGCGGTGATCTTCGGGGGCGTGCACTACGGCTCGGCCCCCACGCTCGACCTCGTGCCGCTCGGCGCGCTCGGCTTCGGGCTGTGCCTGCTGTATCGCTACACGGGCTCGCTGTACCCGGGCATCGTCGCGCACTCGCTGAACAACTGCCTGGCGTTTGCGAGCCTCGAGGACTGGGGCTGGCAGGCGCCGGTGCTGGTCGTGGGCGCGCTCGCTGCGATCGCGGCCCTCGTGTTCGCGTTCAAGCGCATCGGCCTGATCGTGCCCGAGTCGGGTCTCGCGCCGCCCGCGGCATAGGATCCGGCGATGCGCCGCACGGTGACCGTCACCCCCAGGGGGCTCGCCGCCGTGCTCCAGGGCGCCCTCGCGGGCCTGTGCGCCGTGTTCGCCTGGGCCGCGCCGGCGGCCGCCGAAAGCGCAGTTGCGCCGGCTCCGGCCCCGCCCCCGGGCTCGAGCGCACCCGCGCCCGCCGCCGGGAGCGCGCGGCTGGCGCTGGGGGACGTAGGCGGCAATCCCCGTTTCGCGCTGCTCGGACGGCGGATCGTGGTGCGCGCGAACGTCACCCCGTACGTGCCCGGCCAGGAGCTCGAGCTCAGCTTCTACCTCGATCGGCGCCCGCTGGGCGCACGCGTCGTGCGGGTGCTCCCGGGGGCGCACGGCGCCGGGCTCGCGAGCGTCGCCTTCACGAGTCACTACGGCGGACTGCTGCGGGTTCGCGCGGTCCACTACGCGACCCCCCAGCAGGACGCTTTCGAAGCCCGCTCTGCCGCTGTCCGCTACGTCAACCCGAATCTCGCGGCGGGCGCGCGCGGCCAGTCGGTGCGCCTGCTGCAGGACGAGCTCGCCGCGCTGCGCTACGCGGTGCCCCGGAGCGGGGTCTTCGAAGAAGGGACGGGCCAGGCGCTGATCGCGTTTCGCAAGCTCACCGGGCTGCAGCGAATAGCTGCGGCGGGCACGCGCGTGTTCGAGCTGCTGGCGCGCGGGGCGGGCGCCTTCGACGTGCGCTACCCGGGCGACGGTCGGCACGTGGAGGCCGATCTCACGAAGCAGGTGCTCGCGGAGGTCGAACCCGGCGGGCGCGTGCGCAGGATCTACACGATGAGCTCGGGCAAGCCCTCGACGCCGACGGTCATCGGGCGCTTTCGCGTGTATGAGAAGACACCGGGCGAAAACAGCGAGGGCATGGTCGACTCCAACTACTTCATCCGTGGCTACGCGATCCACGGCTACGCCGAAGTCCCGACGTATGCAGCCAGTCATGGGTGCTTGCGCGTGCCGATCCCCGACGCCCCGGCGATCTACGCGTGGGTGCGCATCGGCACGCCCGTCGACGTATACGAATAAGCCGCCGCCGCCGGCGCCGAGCCGCACCGCCACACGCACCCCGCTCGCGCCACGCCCCGGTAGCGCGCCGACCCGTCGCGGGGCCTATGCCCTGACGCTCACCACGCGCGCGAGGAAGCCGACCCCGAAGCCGTACACGGCGAGCGCCAGCAGCAGCCTGACGCCGCGGATCACCCATTCGCTGCTGGTGCCCGAGGTCACGCCGGCGAACGGCGAGGTGAGCTCTTCGGAGGCTTCGTCGATCGCTTTGTGCAGGCTGCCCTCGCGTTTGCTCGTGCTCGCGGGCACGTCGTTGGGGCCGCTCGTGATCTCCCGCGTCTGGTGCGCCGACGCGGTCTGGGACTGGTTCACGACGAAGATCGCGAACGAGGCGATCACGATCAGGCACACAACCAGCGAGGCAAAGCGCACGACTCTCACGATCGCATAGACCACCCCGCTAGATTACGGAGCCGGGTGGACGCGATCGACGGATATGCGAGCGACCCGACCGGCGCCCGCGCGCGCCTGATCGAGGAGCTCGCCAGGCACGCCCTGGTGATCGGCGAGGTCACGCTCACGAGCGGCGCGCGCGCGCAGTACTACGTGGACGCCAAGCGCGCGATCCTGCGTCCGGAGGGCTTCGCGGCTCTGGCCGCGCTGGTCGCGGCGCAGGTCGCGGAGTGGGGTGCGACGGCGGTCGGGGGGATGACGCTGGGAGCGGACGCGGTCGCCTGCGCCGCGCTCGCGGGCGGAGCGCGCGCGAAGGCGTTCTTCGTGCGCAAGGACGCCAAGGCCCATGGGCTGCAGCGGCGGATCGAGGGACCGTTGCTGGACCCCGACGATCGCTGCCTGGTCGTCGAGGACGTCGTCACGACGGGCGGCTCGACGCTCGCGGCGATCGCCGCGCTGCGGGACGCAGGGCATCAGATCTGCGGCGTGGTCAGCGTGCTCGATCGGCTGGCGGGCGGCGATGGGGCGATCGAGCGCGCGGCCGGCGCGCCCTACGTGGCCCTGAGCACGATCGACGACATCTACCCCGGGCGCCCCGACCGGGGAGCGCGGTGACGCGCACGCCCGACGCGGATCGCGGCGGCTCGCAGCCGCTCGCGGGTGGCGAGCTGATCGTGCGCGCGGCGCGTCCGCGGGACGCTGCGGAGCTGCTCGTGCTGTTCGGCGAGCTCGCCGAGTACGAGCGCCTGCGCGACGAGCTGCGCGCAACCGAGGAGCTCGTGCGCGAGGCGCTGTTCGGAGCGCGCCCGGCCGCGGAGGCGCTGATCGCCGAATGCGGCTCGCAGCTCGCCGGCTACGCGCTCTTCTTCCCGACCTTCTCGAGCTTCCTCGCTCTGCCGGGCGTGTGGCTCGAGGACCTGTTCGTGCGCCCCGCCCACCGCGGCGCGGGCGTCGGAAGGGCGCTGCTCGCCGCGGTCGCCGCTCTGGTCCACGAGCGCGGCGGCGGGCGCCTGGAATGGGCGGCGCTCGACTGGAACGAGCTCGCGCTCGGCTTCTACCGCGGCATCGGCGCCCAGACCATGGGCGAGTGGATCACCCACCGGCTGGCCGGCGAGCCGCTCGCGCGCCTGGCCGCGCAGGCGCCGGCGCGAAGCTCCTGAGATCCGAGCTCGTCGGTGCGGCCACGCGCGCCGACGCCGCTCTCGGGTGCAACCATGGGCGCCGCTAGCCTTCGCTTGCGGCCCGTGGTGCGCTTGGCCGGCGAAGCCCTCGTAGTCCAATGGATAAGACGACCGCCTCCTAAGCGGTAGATCCAGGTTCGACTCCTGGCGGGGGCATGGGCGCAAAGACCGGCTGACGGGTCACCATCGGCCCACCGAGACGGGCGTCCCGACGGGCACGTGCGCGGCGATCCAGCCGATGGCGGCGTTTGCGAGGCGGACGCAGCCGTGCGAGAGCGCCGTGCCGAGCGGATCGAGCAGGCTCGCGCCTCCGCGCCCGTGCAGCGCCACCTGACCGTCGCCGCCGTCGAAGTGGCGATAGACGTTCGAGTGGGCGGTGAGCGGCAGCACCCATGTCCCCTCGAAGTCTTCGGAGCCCGGCTGGCGCAGCTCGGCGGCGATTGCGAACAAGCCCGTCGGCGTAGGTGTGGAGGGCTTTCCGACGACCGCCTCGAAGACGCGCACGAGGCGCCCCCGCCGATAGACGCTCACCCGCCTGTGCGCCAGCGAGACAGAGATCCGCCACCGATCGAGCCACAGGGTCGTGTCTTCGGCGTCGATCCACACCGCCTTGCCGTTGGGGCGCTCGTCGAGCAGCACGCGCACCCAGGGCGTGCCGCTCGCGTCCCGCCGCGACGCGAGCACGAGCAGTTCCGTCGGCGTCCCCCACGCGGAGATCGGCGAGACCGAGCCCACCGCTCGGGAGCGGGCGTCCGGGCGGGCTCGCGCGAGGCTCCGGTAGAGCACCGTCGCGACCCACGCTCCGGTCCCGTCGGGAGGGCCGACGGCGTGCCGGACGTTCGCGGCCCGCGCGGGCGCGCACGCGAGCAGCGACGCCGCGCACACCGCCAGCGCCGGCAGCCACGACCGAGTCGGCGCTCTAGCCGGTGACACCGCTTTCACGATGCACGAGGGTGCCCCCGCGAACGGGCGTCGCGACGTGCGCGCGAGCCTCGCGGACGTCGCTCGCGGTGGCGGTTCCCCGGTTGACGATCCGTCCGATGGCGGTCGAGTCGGCGCGCAGGAGCAGCCGGAAGGTGTGGGCGCTGTGGGCGGCGAGACTTGCGAGCTTGAAGCAGACGCGGCCCGCGTCGAGGTGCCCACCGCCCCGATTGACCACCGTCGTGTGCCGCGGCAGCAGGTCGCACACGACGACGTGCTCGGCGGCGCTGCCCCCGGCGTTGCCGACCACCAGCTGATAGCGGAGCATCTCGCCCGCCATCGTCGCGGGGACGTTCACGCGCGCGCGCAGGGTCAGCCGCGTGCGGACGGCCGGCTTGGCGAGCACGCTCACGGCAGCTTCGGCGTAGTTGTTCGCCGGTTCGGGGTCTTCCGCCGCGCTCGTGACGCTCGCATGGTTGACGTACGTGCCCGCGGTCGAGGTGCTCACGCCGAGTTCGACGGTCGCTTCCCGGTCGTCGGCGAGCGTTCCCAATTCGCAGGTGACGAGCTGTCTCGCGCTGGAGCAGCTGGCGCCGGTTGCGTTCGTGTAGGTCATCCCGGCCGGAAGCGTGTCGACGATCTGCGTGCCCGGCGCTTCGCTCGGGCCGGCGTTGGTGGCGGTGAGCCTGAATCGCGCTTCCTGGCCTTCGAGCACCTGGGGGGTGAGCGCGAGCTTCACCAGCTTCAGGTCGGCGACCGGGATCGTTTCGACCGCCGCGCTCGCCTGCCCGCCGGCGCCATTCGGATCGCCGGTCGCGCTGGCGACCTGGGCCGTGTTCGTGAACGTGTGACGGCCCGCGTCGGCTGCAAAGGCGGCGACGATGTCGATCGTCGATCTCGCTCCGTCGGCCAGTTCACCGATCTCGCAGCGAACGGTCTGGCCTTCGTCGGTGCAGCCGGCTCCCGCGCTCACGAAGCTCTCGCCCGCCGGCAGCGGGTCGGTGACCTGCACTTCTTCGGCGGGGTCGGGGCCGTTGTTCTGCACGGTCACGGCGTAGGTCACCCGCCCGGGGAGCTTGACGACCGTCGGGCTGGCGGTCTTTTCGATTTGCAGGGCGGCGCCGGGGAGGACCTTGACGGTAGCTTCCGCTTTGTCGGCGGCGCCTTCGGGAGCTTCCGCGGAGCTCACGGCTTCGGCGTGGTTGACGTCGATGCCGGGCGTCGTGGTCGCGACCGTGAGCTCGACGCTAGCCGCCTGACCGTCGGCGAGCGTGCCGAGCTCGCAGGTGACGGCCTGTCCGAGGCTCGAGCAGCTCGCCCCGCTCGCGCTCAAGTAGGTCATGCCCGCGGGAAGCGTGTCCACGATCCTCGCTTCGGAGGCTTCGCTAGGCCCGTAGTTGGTCACGTTCAGCTCGAACCTGGCGTCCTGGCTGTCGAGCACTTCGGGCGTGAGGGCGAGCTTTTCGAGCACGAGCCCGGCGACCGGTTCGGTCGAGATCGTCGCCTGCGCCCGAAGGCCTTCGGCGCTCGGGTCGTGGGTGGGGCTGGAGACGCTCGCGGTGTTGGTGATTTCCCGGCGACCGACGTTCGCGCCCAGGGCGGTCACGATCCGGATCGTCCAGCTGCCACCGTTCGCGAGCGTCGCGAGCCTGCACGTCACGCTCTGGCCTTCGTGGCCGCAGCCCGCGTCGTTGCTCACGTACGTCTCGCCGGCGGGCAGCGGGTCGCTGACGAGCACTTCGCTCGCGGGGTCGGGACCTTCGTCGTGGACGAGCAGCGTGTAGCTGACCTGGCCGGGGAGTTTCACCAGCGGGGCGCTCGCCGTCTTTTCGAGCGTCAGCCTGGCGACCGGGAGGATCTCGAGGGTCGCCTCGGCGGTGTTGTTGCGCGGTTCCGGGTCTTCCGCGCCGCTGGTTAGCGTCGCTGTGTTCACGACGGTCCTCGCGCCGGCGGTCGCGGCCGTCAGTTCGACGCTGTCCTCCGCGCCGGCGGTCAGCGTGCCGAGCTGGCAGGTGACCGTCTGCCCGGAGGCCGAGCAGCTCGCGCCGGTCGCGCCCTTGTAGGTCAGGCCTTCCGGGAGCGTGTCGATGATCTTCGCTTCGGCCGCGTCGCTCGGGCCTTGGTTTGAGGCGGTCAGCTCGAACCTGGCTTCCTGGCCGTCGAAGACTTCGGGCGTGAGCGCGACCTTGGCGAGCTTCAGTTCGGCCGTGGGGTGGGTCTGGGCGCTCACGGTGGCGGTGTTGTTCGCCGGTTCGGGGTCGAAGGTCGCGCTTTTCGCTTCCACCGAGTTGCGGATCGTGCCGGTGAGCGAGCTCGGGAGCGCGACCACGATTTCAAACGCGGCGGTTTCGCCCACCGCGAGTTCGCCGCGCGAGCACGTGACGACGTCGGCTAGCTCGCTGCAGCCCGCCTGGGCGCTGACGTATTCCACCCCGGTTGGCAGATGGTCCACGAGTTCCACCGAGTGGGACACCGAAGGGCCGTTGTCGGTGGCGCTCACTTCGTAGGCCATGTGCGTGCCCGGGACCGCGTCCGCGCCGCTGAGGATCCGCTTCTTCGCTTCGAGGTCGGCCGCCGTCCGGAATTTGATCTCGCCGCTCGCTTCGACGGCTTCTGGCTCCTCGACCGAGTGCACGGCCACTTTGTTTTCGAGGGTCGTGCCTTCGGCGAGCGTGCTCGCGGTGGCGATCGGCACGGTGATTTCGACCGTGGCCCCGGCGCCGAGCCGTTCGATCTCCCACGTGGCCGAGCTGCTGGTGGCCGACTGCTCGGAGAATCCGGCGGACGGGGAGGCGGTGGCGGTTTTCGGCGTATATGTCATGCCGCTCGGCATGGTGTCGGCGACGATCACTTCGCGCGCCGTCCCGGCTCCGCCGTTGTGGACCGTGATCAGGTAGGAGTCCGCGGCGCCCGCGTCGAGCGTTTCGTCGGTCGCTTTCTTGCTCACTTCGAGTTTCGGCACGACGAGCACCCCCTGCGCCGTGGCGGGCCCGGCGGCGAACGGCCCGGACGCGTCGGCGCTGTGCCCGGCGAGGTCTTCGACGCTGGCGCTGGCGCTGTTGGTGTTGGGGTTGTGTTCGCCGGTCCCCGGACTCTGCTCCGCTTCGAGGTCGGGCTCGGCCTGGTAGGTGAGCACCGCGCTGTGACCGGCTTCGAGTTCGATTTTCGTCTGCCAGACGAGTTCGCGGCCCGACGAGAGCGATCCCGATTCGCTCGGTTCGGCCGCGCCGCCCGGGCTGAAGCTCGCGCTTTTGGCGACGTATTCCCAGTTGGCGGGCAGGCGGTCGGCGACGCGCAGGTTCTTGGCGGCGACGGTGGAGGTGTTCTTGACGATCACGCGCCAGCTGAACGGCTGTTTGACTTCGGCGTCCGCGCTCGTGGGGAAGCCGCTCGCTCCGGTCGTCTTTTCGACCGTGATCGTCGGCAGTGCGACGGTGGCGGTGACCTGGGTGGAGGGACCCGCGTATTCGCGGTAGACGATGGCTTCTTTGGCGTAGTTCTCGAGGCCTTCCGCGCGTTCTTCTTCGGAGGCGCCGAAGTAGCTCGGAACCTTGGCTTCGTTATCGACGGCCTCGCCAGCTTCGAGGCTGGCGACGGGCGCGAGCTTGGCGGTGTAGGCGAGTTTGACGCTGGAGCCGGCCGCGAGCGGCCCGGCGATCTTCCAGGCGATTTCTCCGTCGCCGTTCTTGGTCACATCGGCGCTCCCTTCCGTCGCTGTGACTTCTTCCAGCGTGGCGGGCGGCTTGTCCGTGACCACCACGTCATAGGCGGGGCTGGTGCCCGTGTTGGACACGGTCAGCCGGTAGCCGAGGCTGTCGCCGTCGGTGAGGCTCGCGTGCGCGCTGCTGTAGGCGCCCCCGTCCACGGACAGTTCCTTGACCAGAGTGAGCTTCGGCTCGACGACCGTCGTTTTGGCTGAAACGGGCCCGTTGGCCTTGTCGAACGAGCTCGCGCCGGGAAGTTTCGTTTCTTCGAAGCCGCTCTTTTCGGTCTTGTTGTAGTAGAGCGTCGCCGAGTTTTCGACCGTGGCGGGCGCTTCGATCTTGGCGCCGCCGTTGCGGTGGGTTGCGCGGACGCTCGCCACATAGTGGATCTTGATCGTGCGCGGGCTGGACGTGGCGGCGAGGTTGCCCAGGTCCCACCCGACCTTGGTGGAGCCGGCTTCGATCACGGGTTTGTAGGCGTGCACTTCGGGGGCGGCTTCGGGCGGGCAACCGCTCGAGCATTCCTCGCCGGCGTATTCGTCGAAGTCCAGCGAGTCGGGCAGCGTGTCGATGACGGTCTCGTCGTAGGCGACGACGTGGGCGGGCAGCGTGACCGTCAGCGTGTAGGTGATGCGGTGGCCGATCGTGGCCGTGGGACTGTTGGATTCCTTGGTCACGCTCGCCCCTTCGACTTCAAGTGACGCTTTCGATTCCGCTTCATAGCGGGCTTTGATGCCGGCGGTGGGCGCATTTGAGGCGGTGCGGGCGCTGCTTTCGCTTTCCATGCTCGAGGTGGTGGCGAGCGCTTTGTTGGTGAGGCTCGTCGCCGACACCGGTTCCTCGTTTACCTCGCCGAAGAACGCCTCCGAGTGATGAGCCGAGCCTTCCAGCTTGGGGATTTCCCAGGTAATCGTGTGGGCGCCTTCATCCCAGGTCCCCCCGCTGGCTGTGGCTTCGCCGTTTTTGAGCGCTTCGCCTTTGGAGTTGCACGGGGTTATGTTGGTGGGGACGGTGTCGACGATCTTGTTCTCGAACGCGCTGCTGGCGCCGGAGGCGTTGCTGAGTTCGAGCGTGTATTCGACGAGCTGCCCGCCGTGGACGGGTTTGCCGCCGGCGTTGTTGGACTGGCTGAGTTTGAGCGAGGGCTCGACGAGCGCGACGGAGTCATCGGCTTCCACCGTCTCGGGCCCGGCGACGGGGTTGGTCCAGGCGAGCTTGCCGGTGTTGGAGATGTTCTTTTCGCTCGAGCTGCCGGCGGCGTTGTTTTCTTTGACGTTGGCCACCCGGGTCTTGAAGCGCAGCGTCACTTTGGTTGCGACTTCGGTGGATGGCGCATAGTCGTCGGGCATTATGAGCACCGGGCTGGCGCCGGCTTCTTCCACTTTGAATTCGCTGGGCGCCGCCGCGCCGTTGACGAGCGCTTCGGCCGAGCCTTTTTCGTAGCTCAACCGTTCGGTCGGGATCCCCGGATCGGTGATGCGGGCTTCACCGCTGAGTGTCGTCCCCGCGGGTATCGTGGCCGAGACTTCGAAGGTCACGAGCTCGCCGATCGTCGCCTGGCTGGCGCTGTTGCCGGTTTCGACGACCGAGCTCGTATGAGTCTTTTCGAGCTTCGCGGCTTCGGTTTCGAGCAGCGCGTGGGCATCGGCGGCAGGGACGTTGGCTTCCAGACCGAGCGTCGGGTCGATGTTTTCGGCCGGAACGTAGGTGTATTCGCCGCCGACGTTGGTCTCGCTGTGGTACTCGACGATTCCGGCGTGGTCTTCGAGCGCGGTGGCGGGGTTGATCGAGGCGGGGACTTTGACGGTGAAGCGCAGCGTGGTGGCGCCCTGGGCGGCGACGTCGACGGCTGACTCGCCGAGGCCGGCATCGCCCCAGCTGATCCGCCCCGACGCGCAGCTCCCACCGGCTGATATCGCCGATATCTGCGTGCATTCCAGACCGTCCGGCAGCAGGTCCCAGATTTCGGCGCCCGACGCTTCCTGTTCGCCCGAGTTGCTGGCCGTGACGGCGAATTCGACTTCCTGTCCGCCCTTGACGACGGCGGAGGTTGCGGGACCGTAGGCTTTGCCGCCTATGGCGACGATGTCCTTGCTGAGGCTGAGCTCGGGAAATTGCACCGTATAGTTCGCTTCCGCGCGCAGCGCGAAGGATTCGCCGCCGGTGTTGATGCTCGCGAACTTCATCAGGTTGCCCTGCAGCTCGCCGGGAATCGGGTCGCCGGGGAGCCCGGCGATCGTGGCGTATACACGTTGGAAGCGCTGTCCGTCTTCCCCTACGAAGCCGGATTCCGGGAGCGTCCATTTGATCGCGCCGCCCGCGCTGGCAGCGCTCGCTTCGGAGTGTTCGAAGCTCGTTCCCGGGAGCGTGTCGGCTGCGGTCGCGGCTTCGCCTTTGCCGGAGTCGAAGGCTTCGTCGAAGCTGTCCGCGACGGGCAGAAAATCGGTGATGGCGGTCCCGTGCGTGCTGAGCGTCTGCGGAAAGCTGGCTTCCAGCAGCCAGCAGACCAGATCGCCGGGATGGTAGACGGGCGTCGCGGTCGTGTAGGCATCCGTCAGACAGTCGGTCCCCGATTCGGCGATCTTCTTGGCGATCGTCGGGCCTTCGCCTGACTGCGACGCGCTCGCGCCGTCCGATACCGATTCGCTCAGCGCCCGTTCGTGGTCGATCGGCTGTTTGGATTCCCCTGAGCAATTCGTGTCACCGGCGCACACCACGTTGGCGGTCGCGCTCGCGAGCGCCGAGTTGGTTAGGCTGTCGTGTGCGAGGATCGGCTGCCCGGCTGCGTGGCCGGACTGATAGTGGCTGCGCGTCTTCGTGAAGTACGTGGTCGTGGTCGTGGCGTTTTGCTCGAGGTCGGCGAGCGCGGCGTCGGTGGTCTCGTTCCACGTCAGCTTCCACGTCCCGGCTTCTTCTTCGCTGGCCCCCGCAAAGGGCGAGGAGGGCGCCCGGTCCGGTTCGCATTCTTCGCTGCTCGTCAGGTTGGTCGAGTCGAGCGGGCACAGCCCGTCGGGCAGCGTATCTTCGACTTCCACCTGCGTGTTGTAGCGGTACTCCGAGGAGTGGAGCGTGATCGTCCATTCGGTGACCTGCCCGACCGAGAGCACTTTCGAGCTCTCGGACTTTTCCGTCGTGAGGTCCTTGGCGACGCGTGTCAGGTGGTCACTCGCGGAGACCGGGGTGCTGCCGTCGTACTCGCCGCCGACTTCGGCGAACGTGATCAGCGACTCGCCATCGCGGGTTTCTTTGCCCGAGTTGTTGTTCAGGTTCGCCGCCTGCAGCCCGCTCGCGGCGCTCGGCTCGGTGCCGGTCCAGGTGAGCGTGTTTTCACGAAGCGGCACGGCCGCGCGAAATTCGTAGGTGCGCGTTTCACCGGCTGCGAGCGTGCCGAGGCTCCAGCGCAGGTGCGTGTAGACCGCCGCCGGATCTTCCCCGCCGCCGTCGGGGTCGGCTTCGACCGTTTCTACGATTTCCGGCGCTTTGCAGCCCGCGAGCGCCGCCACTTCGATCGGCCCGGAGCCGGGATACTCTTCGCTGCTCCCGGGGTTGGTGGGAGCGTCGGTCGTGTGGTCCGAGCCGGGCCCGCCGCAACCGAGGTACTCGAGGGCGGCCGGCAGCCAGTCTTCCAAGGTGACGCCGGTGGTGGGGTTGACGGAGTTGTTGGTGACGGTGATCGTGTAGACGGTCTGGTGGTCGTGGACCCCGCGCAGGATCTGGGCCTCCGGTGTGCTCTGTGAGATTTCGATCGCCGAGATCGTCGTCGACGCTTTTCCGGTGGCGCTCGCGGTGAAGGATTCGGAGCTCGGTCCTTGGGGGACGCCCGTCGCGCTGAACGTCGGCAGGAAGCGGGCCTGGGAGGCGATGTAGGCGCCGGCTTCCACGGAGAACGTCGAGCCCACCGCGTAGCTGCTCGTGGCGGGTGTCACGGCGAAGCTGAGCGTGTTCTGCGAGGCGGGCGAGAGATCGCCTACGTTGCTCCAGATCAACGTGGTTTCGCCCGTGCCGGGCTCGTTCGCGATCGCGCTCGGGGCAGGCGCCGCGCCGCCCGAGCCGAGCTTGGAGCTGCCGGCCACGAGCGAGACGCCTTTGGGAAGGATCGCCCGGTAGCTGAGGTTGTAGCCGTAGGGCTGGCCGGCGGGATTCGTGGCTTCGAGCGTGATCGTGGCGTTCGATCCGATCAATATCTCGGCGCTCGAGCTGGCCCTCAGCGCGATCGCCGGACTGCCTTCGGCCTGTGCGACGGCAGGCGCGAAGCCGGCGGCGAGGCACGCGGCGCCGGCCGCAGCCGCGGCCGCGGCCGCGAGTCGGGCGTAGCGGGGGAGCCGGCGGGAGCGCATGGCTGCGGCGGCGCGCAGGCAGCAAGGCCCGGCCGGCCGCTCGAGGTGGGCCATACACCCTCAATCGGCCGCTGCGGAGCTCGTCTTGAGCGTCCCGCGCCCGCGAGCTCGGGGTTCAGTCGCGGCCGCCGCCGAACAGGCGCAGGAAGAACAGGAAGATGTTGAGCACATCTATGAAGATCCCGGCTGCGAGCGGGACGGCTTCCTGCATCCCGGCACGACGCATGCGGTTGAAGTCGAGCACCGTGTAGGCGCCGAACACGCCCAGTCCGAGCAGCGCGTAGATCACGTTGCCGCCCGGGATCGAGACGAACACGGTCACGAGCCCGAACACGATCAGCGCGAGCAGCAGGAAGAACAGCGTCCGATAGCCGCCCGACAGGTCCCTGCGGATCGCATAGCCGGTGCTGCCGAGCGCGCCCACGAACAGCGCGGTCGCGGCCGCCGCCTGCCAGACGGCGTCAGGCTTCGCTTCCGCGTAGCGATCCAGCACGCCGCCCAGGCCGAGGCCGAGCAGCAGGCCGGCGGCGAACAGCAGCGTGATCGACAGGCCCTCCGAGCGACGCGCGACGTTCAGGCCGATGACGCACACGAAGCCGCCGATGAAGCAGATGATCGAGGGTCCCTCGGCGAATTCGCGCCCCAGATACGCGCCGAGCGTGAAGAAGCACAGCGTGACCGCGACGAGGCCCATGACCTGTCCGAAGACGCCGGCCGTCCCGACCGTGTCGATCGAGCCGAACATCCCTTCGTCTCTGTAGCGCGCGATCTGGGGCACGTTCGGATCCTCTCCTGAGTTTGTGTCTTGCCCTGTCTCGGGGGGCAAGGCCAATTATTACGCCGGCGGGAGGCGAGCGCGTTCGCGCGGTGCGAGGCGACCTAATCCTCCTCCTCCTCCTCCTCCTCCTCCTCCTCCTCGCCCGTGTACAGCGACTCGCGCGCGAGCTCGCGAGCCTTGGCGTCGAACAGCTTGATCTCGAGCAGGTCGTGGCGGTAGTCGTCGGGCGCGATCAGCGTGAAACGCTCGTCGAGCAGCACGCACTGGTCGACGGCGAGGTCGGCGAGCTCGGCGGTGACGATCGCGCCGTCGCCGACCAGCGGACGTCCCCACACGAGCGTCATCGCGGCCACCGCCCCGGACTCGCCGCGCCAGCTGCCGATGATCTCCTCGCACAGGTCGAGCTTCCAGTCGGGGTTGCGCTCGGCGGTCTCTTCGGTGAAGTCGACGTACGCGGAGAGCTCGTCGGGTGCGCCGTCGTCGGCTGACGGCACGAAGCGCACGTAGCCGAACAGCTCGTAGCCGTCCTCGGTGACGGTCGTGCCCGGCACATAGGTGTGCCCGTGCCAGGTGCGATCCGGATACCAGAGAACCTGCCCGGGCTCGCCGAGATCCTGCCCGCCGGTGTCGAGCCGCAGCGCCGCGCTCAGGAACTCCCGGGCCAGGCGCTCGGCCCAGCGTCCGTAGGGGAGCTGCTCCTGCGGCGGCTCGGCCGCGAAGCGGGGTACGAAGCGTTCCTCGGGGGGCATCGCGCACGCACCCTACCTGCAGGCGCGCGCGCTCACGCGTCGCGCAGCACGGCCGCTGCGCGCTCGGGCTCGACGATGTTGAGGCTCACGTCGGTCGAGAGCTCGAGGCCCGCGAGGTGCGTCAGCCGCGGCAGCACGTCGATCCGCCAGCAGAAGTCCTCGGCCCCGCGCGGGGCGGTGCGCACCCACAGGTTCAGCGGCGGGCTCGAGCCGAGGTAGCGCGCGAGCCGGCGCAGGCCGTCGTGCAGCAGCGCCGCCCCCGTCGGCCCGTCGTCCTCGAAGCGCGCGCGCGGCGTGCGCGGCGCGAGCATCAGCTGGAACGGCAGGCGCGACGCATACGGAGCGATCAGCACGGCCTGCTCGTCGATCGCGACGATCCGCTCGCGCCGGCGCACCTCCTCGGCGACGAGATCGCCGAGCAGGCTCTGGCCCATCGTGCGCGTCGTGTAGGCGCCGGCGCGCTCGCGCTCGCGCGCGACGGCCGCGGGCACGAAGTCGAATGCGTATAGCTGCGCGTGCGTGTGCGGCAGCGAGGCGCCCGCCTCGCGTCGCTCGTTGACGATCAGCTGCAAGTAGGAGCGCTCTGCGTGGGTGCGCATCCGCGCCCGCCACACGTCCACGGCCGCGGCGACCTGCTCGACGGGCAGCTCGGCGAGCGAGAGCACCGGCTGCGGGCCGTTGATGATCACCTCGTGCGCCCCGCTCGCCGGCCGCGAGACGAACAGCTCGGGCTGCCCGCGCCCGCGCTGCTCCTCGACTTCGCGCTCGGCCGGGTGTGCGCCCTGCGCGGGCGTGAGCGCCGGATACAGGTTGGGCACGACGCGGACCGTCCAGCCGCCGGAGTTCGCGGGCCCGCCGCCGGGGCGCAGCGCGTAGAGCTCGGGCGGCGTGCGGTCCTCGTGACCCTCCGCGAACGGGTCCTGCTGTGGATCGATCGCGGCGGGCGGCTCGCAGCGCGGCGCGCCCCCGGGACGCCGGGAGCGATCGCCGGCGATGATCGTGCGGAGCCCGCTCAGCGGGTCGATGCGCAGCTCCTGCATCCTCACGCGTCCAGCGCGTAGCGCTCGACCGCCGCTTCGAGCTTGGCGACGCTGGGGAACGGGCCCTGGTGGATGAACTCGCCGCCGCTGCGGTCATAGAACACGGTCACGGGCGTGAACGACGAGTCTGTGATCGTCTCGCCTGCCTGCCCGCTCGGGTCGAAGTAGCTGGGATAGGCGACCGGGAACGAATGCAGGAACGAGAGCGCTTCGCCGCGGCTGCTCTCGTTGGAGTCGATCCCGATGAACGCCACTTCGCGACCGCGCGAGACGGAGACGCGCTGGAAGACGGGGACCTCTTCGCGGCACGGTTCGCAGTCGGACGCCCACTTGTTGATCACCACGGGCGTTCCGCGCAGGCTCGCCAGACGCGCACGCAGCGCGGGCAGCCCTCCGGGCAGCAGCTGATCGGCCTGCGCGTGCAGCGCCGCCAGCGCGGGCGGCGCGCCGCGCAGCCGCGCCTGCATCTGCGCGAGCGTCAGCCCGGAGGAGGCGACGGTGGGCGAGGAGGAGCCCGCCAGCTGCACCAGCCCGACAGCGAGCAGCGCGAGCACGGCCGTGAGAAGCGCGGCGATCGACAGGCGCTTGGGCGTCATCGCCGTAAGGGTGCCAGATGCTGCCCACTTCAATCGTTCCTGCCCGTGCTATATCCTGGGGGAGCAGGTTTTGTGTCGGGTGGCTTTGAGCATCCGGCAAAGGGCGCCGAGGGGCGCCGCATCCAGCCGCGTCGGCGGCTCTGTCTCGAAGTCCACAGCCTCAAATGGCCGAGTCCACCTCAGTGGCCCTCGCGGCCACGACCATTCCGAGTACCGCCGAGATAGCGCGCGCGGAGAAGTTCGTGCGCGAGCGTTTCGTGCACGAGGGCGAGGATCCGCAGGTCGCGCTGGCGCCGGGCACGCCGCGCAGGCGCGCGCTCGACCAGGCGCTCGCGGAGCTGCGGGCCGAGCCGAAGCCAAGGAGTCCCTCGACGTCGTGGCGGCGCGAGTTCTCGCTGCTGCTGGGGCTCGAGCGGCTGCTCTCCGAGGAGGAGCCGAAGCTGGCCGACGGCACGGTGCTCTCCGCGCACCAGGTCGACGCGCTCTCCGGCACGCTCACGGCGCTGCTCGCCGAGGCGCAGCGCAGCGCGCTCGACGGCAACGGCCGGGCCGCATCCGGCGCCTCGCCCGAGTTGCTCGCCTCGGCCGACATCCTCGGCCCGGACGGCGTCGCGCTCGCCGACGGCCCCGCCCCGGGCGCGAACGGGCGCGCCGAGCCCGATGCGCAGGACGAGGAAGAAGAGGACGAGGACGAGGACATCGAGGAGGACGCCGACGAGGACGACGAGGAGCTCGGTCCGGTGCAGCGCGCGGCGCCCGACGAAGAGGAAGAGGAGGGGGACGAGGACGAGGACTACGGCGAGGAGCCCGAGGAAGACGACGAGCCCGAGGAGGAGCTCGAGCTCCAGGGCGAGTCAGACGAGGAGCCGCGCGACTGGGTCGACGAGGAGGACGAGGAGGAGTCGCTGGCCGAGCAGCCCGAGGACCCGAACGCGGCCAAGCGCTTCTGGTTCGAGCACGCGACCGGCGCCGGCAAGACGGTCGCGGCGCTCGGCTTCGTCGAGGCGTCGCACACGGGCGGCGTGCTGATCCTCACCCACAGGCGCAATCTCGTAGACCAGTTCCTGGGCGAGCTGCGCGAGCGCGGCTACTCGACGCGCATCAGCCGCCCGCTGCTCAAGGGCGAGGACTCGACCAAGGGGCCGGTGACGGTCGAGACCTACCAGTGGTTCGTGCGCAACGCGGGCAAGATCTCGAGCGCGTACACGATCGTGATCTGCGACGAGGCGCACACGGCGCTCGGCGAGAAGACGAGCGGCGCGATCCGCAACTGGACGGGCCCGATCTTCATCGGCATGACCGCCACGGGCGCGCTGATCGCGCGCCACGTGACCGACCTGTTCCCGACGCAGACCTCGCGCTTCGACCTCGCCCAGGCGGCGCGCCGGGGCGTGATCGCGCCGCTGCGCTGCGTGCGCATCTCCCCGGGCGTGGGCGTGCGCACGATCGCCAAGGTGCCGCTGCGCCGCGGCGAGGTGGACACCGAGTTCGACCAGGACGAGCTCGCGAAACTGCTCGACCAGCAGCCGTTCAACCTGGCGGTCGCGAACCTGTACAAAACGCGCTTCAACGGCGTGCCCGGAGTGGTGTACGCGGCGGGCGTGCGCCACGCGTACAACCTCGCCGAGGCGTTTCGCGCCGAGGGCCTGAAGGCGCAGGCCGTCTCCGGCGAGACGCCCAAGCGCGAGCTCGCGGAGATCCTCGCGCGCTACGAGCGCGGCGACATCGACGTGCTGATCAACGCGCAGCTGCTGGCCGAGGGCTGGAACAGCCCGCGCGCGACCGTGTGCGTGCACCTCGCGCCGACGGCCTCCAAGCGCATCTACCAGCAGCGCGTCGGCCGCGTCACGCGCCGCCATCCGGGCAAGGAGGCGGGTCTGGTCGTGGACTTCGTGCACCCCGCGACCAAGCACGACGACCCGGTGGTGACGCTGCACTCGCTGCTCGACAGAGACGTCTATAGAGGGGGAGCGATCGTGGTGGGACCGGTGCGCCGTGGGCGCGGCCGGCGGATGCGGGTGGAGCGCCGCGTGCTGCCGGTGTGCGCGGAGGAGGAGCGGCGCTTTCAGGTGTTCGAGCGCGAGCTGTGGCGGATCGCGGTCGAGCACCTGGACTACGGCGAGCAGCATTTGTGGGCGGCGCTGGCGGGCGCGCGCGTCGCGCCCAACGGCTGGCGCAGGGCGCGCGCGATGCTGCACTTCGACCGCACGGGCGAGCTCAAGAGCCGCTTTTTGATCACGGCGGTCAGGCGCAACAAGAACGCGCAGCTGCGGCTGCGTGCCCTGAGCGACATCGCGGCGCTGCGCGACCCGGACACGTTCGACGAGGCGATCGACATCATCGGCGGGTGGCCGCGCGAGGAGCGCAAGGAGGCGACGAAGATCATGCTGCGCGCGCTCGTCGAGCGCCGGATCGGGCGCCGCGACCAGGCCAACGCTTGGATCTGGCGGCTGGCGGAGTACACGCGCGACGTGCACGAGGAGTACGCGGTGCAGCGCTGGCCGGAGACCAAGCGGCTGCTCGGCCTGCTCGTCAACTCGGCGGGCGGCGCCCACGCGCGCAACGCGCGGCGGCTGATCCACGCGGCGCGCAAGCAGGATCGCCGGCTCGCCGCGGCATTGCTGGCCGCCGCGCTCGCCCACACGCCCGAGGCCGAGGAGGCGCTGCGCGGCGCGCGCACGCGGATGGCGCGCAAGCCGCCTGCGCTCGCACGCGAGCTGCTGCGCAACTTCCCGAAGCGGCGCGCACGCGGGGCCCGCCGCCGGCGCAAGGGCGCCAAGGGCGCCGTCGAGGGCGCAGCCGCAGATCCGCAGCTGGCCGGCACGAACGGCGCGCTCGAGCAGGCGCTCGGGCCGGTTCAGGCGCTCGCGGAGGCGGACGCGTCCGCCTCGCAGGCGATCGAGGCGAGCGGCGCCGAGCGCTAGCCGACTTCCCGCAGGTGCACCTCGCCCGCGCCCAACGCCGTGCGCCCGCCGTCGGGAAGGCACACGACCAGGCGCCCCGCCCCGTCGATGCCGTCGGCGCGCCCGCGCCCGCTCGCCCACGCGATCTCGCGCCCGCGCAGGGCGTCGCGTGCGCGCCAGCCCGCGAGCGTCGCCTGCGCCGGCTGCGCCAGCCGGCGCGCGAGGCGGTCGAGCAGCAGCGCGAGCGTCGGCTCGACGTCCGCCGGCGTGAGCCCGAGCGTCGCCGCCGGCAGCCCGCTGGCCGAGCCGGCGTCCGCTGGATGCTCGGCGGGGGCTGCGCCGGCGCGCAGCTCAGCGGGCAGGTCCTGCACTCGCACCGCGACGTTCAGCCCGATCCCAAGGACCGCCCAGCCCTCCTGAAGGCGCCCCTCGATCAGGATCCCGGCGAGCTTCGCGAGCCCCGGCCGCGGGGACGATGCCGGGGACGCCGCGACGACGACGTCGTTGGGCCACTTGATCCGGGCCTGCTCGCCGGCCGCGTCGCACACCGCGAGCGCCGCGCTCAACGGCAGCAGCGCCGGCGGCGAGCGCAGCAGCAGCGACATCAGCAGCGCGCTGCCGGGCGGCGCCCACCAACGCCGTCCCTGGCGTCCGCGCCCGGCGGTCTGCTCCGCGGCGGTCACGAGCGTGCCGTGCGGCGCCCCCGCGATCGCGAGCTCGCGCGCCAGCTCGTTGGTCGAGGCGGTGCGGCGCAGGTGCACGCGCGGATTGCCGAGCGAGCGCGAGCGATCGCCCGCGGAGGGGGACGCCGCGCGCCCGCGCTGCGCCCCGCTCACATCGGCCGGACCGTCAGCTCGTCGTCGGCGCCGGCGCCGAGCAGCTCGGCCGCGGAACCGCGGTTGACGGCCAGCGCGACCATGCGCGTGGCGTCCTCGTAGATCAGCAGTTCGCCGGGGGTGACTTCGGCGAAGGTCGCCGCATAGCGCGCCGCGCGCGCCGCGCCGCCATGGCTGACGGTGAGCGTGTCGCCCAGGCGAGCGCCGAGCGCGGTCAGCTGCTCGTGCGCGGCGTCGAGGATCAGGTTGCCGAACGTGTCGCTGCGCAGCACGTGAACGGTGAGCACGTCCTCGCCGAGGTGCGCCGTGGGCAGGCCGAAGCGACGCAGCTGCTCGATCTGCACGGGCTCTCCGACCGCCTCCAGCGGTTCGCCGGCGGCGAGCGCGGCTGCGACCGGGGCGAAGATGTCGCGGCCGTGGAAGGTGCGCGAGACCGGCTCCAGGCGCTCGGGCGAGCGGCCGATGTCGACCGCTTCGGTGACGCCGCCGAGGCGCTCGGCGGCGGGCATCAGCAGGCCGTTGTCCGGCCCGACGAGCAGGCGGCTCTGCTCCTGGGTGCGGATCGCGACGGAGCGGCGCGCGTGGCGCCCGACGGCGCTCACGCCCGGGTCGACGACGGCCAGGTGCACGCCCGGCGGCATGAACGGGACGGCCGAGCGCAGCACGATCGCGCCCGCGCGCACGTCGTGGCGGGGGATCGAGTGGGTCAGATCGATCACGTGTGCCCGCGGGCAGCGCCGCGCTATCACCCCGTGGCAGACGCCGACGAACTCGTCCAGCAGCCCGTAGTCGGACAGGAAGGTGATCACCGGTGGTATGTCTCGATCGTGCGTCATGGTTGTGCCCGTGGGGCCGCGTCGGCGAGCAGCGCCGCGACCAGGCCGTCCACGTCGTGGCGCTCGGCCTCGACGTGCGGCTCCAGGCCGTGCGCGCGCAGCGCCGCACTCGTGACCGGGCCGATCGAGACGATACGCGTGCCCGCGGACAGGCCGTCCTCGCCCGCCGCCTGCAGGAAGAAGCGCACGGTCGAGGACGAGCTGAAGGTCACGTAGTCGACTCGCGCGAGCGCCCGCAGCGTGTGCGCCTGTAGCGGCTCGGCGACGGTCTCGTACAGGGCCAGCACGTCGACCCGCGCGCCGCGCGCGCGCAGCGCATCCGGGAGCACGTCGCGGGCCTCGCGCGCGCGCGCGATCAGCGCGCGCCGGACCGGCAGCGACGTGAGCGCCTCCACCAGCGACTCGGCGACGAAGCGCTCGGGGACGACGTCGGCGAGGACCCCGTGCCCGGCCAGCGCGCGAGCGGTGCCGGGCCCGATCGCCGCGATCTTGGCGCCGGCGAGCGCGCGCGCGTCGCCGCGCGGATGGCTGCCGTCGTCGAGGCGCTCGAACAGCGCCGCAACGCCGTTGGCGCTGGTCAGGCAGACGAGGTCGTACGGCGAGGGGTCGATCGCCTCGGCGCGGGAGCCGGGCGTCGGCTGGATCCGAATCACGGGGGTCTGCACGACGCTCGCGCCGAGCGCTTCCAGCTTGCGCGCGAGCCCGCTGGCCTGCGCGCGCGCGCGGGTGACCGCGACGCTCAGGCCGCGCAGCGGCCGCGGCGCGAGCCACGCGAGCTGCTCGGCGAGCGCGGCGACCGGTCCCACGACGGTGATCGCCGGCGCGCGGATCTGCTCGCGGCGGGCGATCTCGGCGATCGTCTCGAGCGTGCCGGTGACCGTGCGCTGCCGCGGCAGCGTCCCGGCTTCGACCACCGCCGCGGCCTGCGCGGGCGGACTGCCTGCGTCGATCAGCATGCTCGCGATCTCGCCCAGCCGGCGCACGCCCATGTACAGCACGAGGGTGCCCGGGAACGCCGCCAGGGCCCGCCAGTCGATCGCGGTCTCGTCCTCCCCTTCGGCGCTGTCGCCCGCCTCTGCACGGGTCTGGCCGGTGACGAGCGCGACGGCGCGCGCGAGGCCGCGATGGGTGACGGGGATGCCCGCGTACGCGCTCGCGGCGACGCCCGCGGTCACGCCGGGCACGACCTCGAAGGCGATCCCGGCTTCGTGCAGCGCGAGCGCCTCCTCGCCGCCGCGCCCGAACACGAACGGGTCGCCGCCCTTCAGCCGCACGACCGTGCGTCCGGTCCTGGCGCGCTCGATCATCAGCGCCTGCGTGCGGTCCTGGGGCATCGACGGGCCGCCGCCCTGCTTGCCGACGAACACCAGCTCGGCGTCCGCGCGCGCGCCGTCGAGCGCCGCCTGCGGGATCAGGCGGTCGTAGAGGATCACGTCGGCGGTCGCGATCAGCTCGAGCGCGCGAGCGGTCAGCAGGCCCGGGTCCCCGGGCCCGGCGCCGACGAGGTAGACGCACCCGCTCACGTGCCCACCGGCCAATGCTCGACCGCGAGCTCCGACATGGGGAAATCCTTGGGATTGCCTGTGGCGAGGCGTGCGCCGACGCCGAGCGCGGCCGCCGCTATCAGGCAGTCGGCCTGCGCGAGCGTGACTCCCTTGCGCGAGTACTCCCTACGCCAGTCGCCCGCCCGGGTGCCCTCGGTGCGTCCAAGGGGGGCGATGCGCAGGCCGGAGAGCAGACGCACGGCGGCGTCACGCTCGTGTGCGCGGATCCCGCGCAGCACCTCGTCGATGTTCACCGCGCAGGTCCAGGGAGCTTCTTTTGCGTCGCGCAGCCTGCGCACCCGCGCAGCGGCGTCGCGCCCGCGCAGCGCGTCCACCAGGACCGTGGTGTCGAGCAGGAGCGCCAACGAGTCGCGTACGCGATCGCTCGACGGGCTAGCCGACGCGGGCCGGGTCGCCGCGACGCTGCGCCCTGACCCAAGCGGCGGGATCCTCGTCCCACTCGTGCCCCGTGTCGGAGAGCGCGCCAAGGCCCGATTCGATGTCTTCCCAGCGCCGTTCGTCGTCGAGCGCTCTGCGTAGGGTCTCGCCGATGAACGTGCTGCGGCGCCGTCTTCCCACCCGCCGGTCGAGCTCCTCCACGAGCTCGTCCTCGAGGCTTATGTGCAATCGCATGGCCACAGGTTAGCACACAGCCATCCTCTCGGCCTGCGCGAGCAGCTCCGCGGCGCCGACGGCGATCAACCGCTCGGCCACGCGCCGGCCCAGCGCCTCGGGCTCGTCGCCGACGCCGGGCGATTCGTCGGCGATCCAGGCGGAGCCGTCGGGCAGCCCGGCCCAGGCGCGCAACAGCAGGCGACCGCCCTCGGCCGGCGCCGCATGCGCGCCGAGCGGCGTGTGGCAGCTGGCGTCGAGCGCGCGCGCGAGCGCGCGCTCGGCGAGCAGGCAGGCGAAGGTCTGCGCGTCGGTGATCGCCCGCGCGGCCCCCCGTGCGCGCTCGTCCTCGGCGCGCCCCTCGAGCGCGAGGATGCCCTGGCCGGGCGCGGGCACGAAGCGCTCGCCCTCGAGCGAGGCGCCGGCCTCGGCCTCGCGTCCGAGCCGCTGCAGCCCGGCGCGCGCGAGCACGATCGCATCGAGTCGCTCGCCGGGATCGCCGAGCTTGCGCAGGCGCGTGTCGACGTTGCCGCGGACGGCGACCACGTCGAGGTCTTCGCGGGCTGCGCGCAGCTGCGCCAGCCGGCGGACGCTGCTGGTGCCCACGCGCGCGCCCGGCGCCAGGTCCTGCAGCCCGCCCGCTCCACAGAGAACGTCCTCGGCGCCCGCGCGCGCGGGGGCGCCGTGCAGTGCGAGCCCCTCGCCGAGCTCGGCGGGAACGTCCTTGGCGGAGTGCACGGCGAGATCGATCTCGCCGGCCTGCAGCGCGCGCTCGAGCTCACCCACCCAGCGGGACTTCTCGCCGGCCTTCGCGCCGCGATCGCCGCTGGTCTGCATGGGGACGATCTCACAGCCGCCGAGCAGCGCCGCCACCTGCTCGGCCTGCGCCAGCGCGAGCGCGCTGCGGCGCGTGCCGATCCGCAGCGCTCGCTGTGGCGGCGTGCTCAATCCTCGGGCGAGGACCCGCCCGCCGCGCGCCCGGACGTGCCCCCGGCAGCGCGGCGGGCGCGCAGCTCGTGGACCTCGGCGAGCTCGCTCGCGGACCCGCCGGCGCCGCCCGCGCGCTGCTGCTCGGGCGCGTCCTCGCGCAGGGCGAACAGCTCGCGGATGAGCTGCAGGCTCGCGTGCCCGCGGTCTTCTCCGAGGCTGCGCAGGCGGATCGTGGGCTCGTGCAGGAGACGGCTCATGACAGCCCTCGTGATCGCCTCCACGCGCGCGAGGTCGCGCGCCGAGGCGCTGTCCCAGCGACCGGAGTTCTCGGCGAGCACCTGCTCGACGATGTCGTCGCCGTGCGCGCGCAGGGCGGCGATCGTGGGCAGCGCGTCGAGCTGCCCGAGCCAGCGCGCGAAGCGGTGGATCTCCTCCTCGACTATCTGCAGCGCGCGCGGGATCTCCTCGGCGCGCGTGGAGAGGTTGCGCGCGATCGCCGCCTGCAGGTCGTCGATGTCGTACAGGCTCACGCCTTGCAACTCGCCGCACGCGGGATCGATGTCGCGTGGCACGGCGATGTCGATCAACAGCAGCGCCCGCCCGCCTGTGCCCCTCACGGCATCGCGTTGGGCCATCACCAGCTCGAGCTCCTCGCGGCCGACGATCGCGTGGGGGGAGGCGGTGGAGGACACGACGATGTCTGCCCGCACGAGCTGCTCGGGCAGTTTCTCCAGCCCGACGACAGAGCCGCCGAAGCGCTGGGCGAGGCTGAGCGCGCGGTCCGCGTGGCGGTTGGCGACGAAGATCGTGCCGGCGCCCTGCTCGGCGAGCGCGCGCGCGGTCAGCTCGCTGGTCTCGCCGGCGCCGAGGATCACGACGTGGCGGTCCTGCAGGCCGCCGAGCACGCTGAGCGCGAGGTCGACGGCGACCGAGGACAGGCTCACGCGGCCGGAGCCGATCTCGGTCTCCGAGCGCACCCGCTTGCCCGCGGTGAGCGCGGCCGCGAACAGCCGGTTGGACAGCGGACCGGTCGCGCCCGCGCGCATCGCGGCCTCGTGGGCGCGCCTGACCTGGCCCTGGATCTCGGCCTCGCCGGCGATCATCGACTCGAGGCCGGCGGTCACGCGGTAGAGCTGGCGCGCCGCGTCGCAGTTGCGCGGCGAGTAGATCGCCTCGGCGAGCTCGGTCGGGCGGATCTGGGCGCGCCGCGCGAGCAGCCCGAGCACGTCCGCCTCCGCGCGCACGGGGTCGCCGACCACGAGGTAGATCTCGGTGCGGTTGCACGTGGAGATCACGACCGCCTCGCGCACCTCGGCGGTGGCCGTCGCCTGCCGCGCGAACTCTTCGGCCTCGCGCTCGCCGAAGGCCAGGCGCTCGCGCAACGCGACCGCGGCCGTCTTGTGGGAGATGCCGAGTGCGAGCAGCTCGCTCACGTTTGCCGCTCGATGGGGTACGCGGGCGTGGACTCTCGTCGGGGGCGACGCTCGTCCGCGCCGGCCGGCGGGTCGGACGCGTGCTCCTCGGACATGCTCAGCAGCTCGCCGAGCTCGCGCTCGATGCGGCTCAGGCGGATGGCCATGATCGAGACGTAGACGAGCACGATCGCGAACAGCGCGATGTAGGCGCCCGCGACGTACTTGCCGGCGGTGTGCAGCGGCAGCGCCGGGACCTCGCCGAGCACGCGCGAGACGCTCACAGCGCCGACCTGCCGGTGGCGCCCGCCGGCACCTTCGCGACCGGCTGCAACGCGGCGGGCGCCGCGCTGCGTCCGCGCGCCGGGACGCCGACGTGCTCGCCGGCCAGGCGCCTGCGCAGCGCGCGCACCTGCGCGCGCGTGTGCTTGGCGGTCAGCTCGTACTTGCACAGCGTCGCGAACAGCAGCGCCATCGCGACCAGCGAGACGAGCAGCGTGAACGCCATCGAGGCCGGGAGGTTGGAGGTGCTGGAGAACACGCGCGGGTGCAGGTAGGCGGTGGACATGTTGACGGCGACGTAGTTGAGCGGCACGAACGCGCCGGCGGTGATCGCGAACACCGACGCGTAGCGCGCCTGGCGCTCGGGGTCCTCGATCGCGAAGCGCAGCGGCTGGTAGGTGGCGTACAGCAGGAAGATGATCAGGAACGAGACGAGCGTCGGCTCGCTCCACACCCACCAGTGCCCCCACGAGCCCTTCGCCCAGATCGAGCCGGTGATGAGCGTGCCCAGCGCGAAGATCAGGCTCATGTGGATGACCACATAGGAGCGCATGTCCCAGCGCTGCTCGCGCGTGCGCAGGTGCTGGATCGCGAGCAGACCGCCGAGCACGAAGCCGCACAGCGCGATGATCGCGAGCGGCACGTGCACGTAGAAGATCTTCTGCAGGAAGCCCTGTTCGGCTTCCAGCGGCGCGTAGAAGAAGACCAGGCCGAGCGCGACCGCGACCGCGATCACCGTCGCGATGCCGAGCGCCGGCAGGCCCGCGCCGTATCTGAGCGGCGCAGGGGAGCCCGTCGTGGCTCCGGGGTCGCGTCGGCTGCTAGCTATGAGGCCGGCGCGCAGCCGGCTCGAGCGGTCCACGTGTTAGTCCTCCAGGAGGAAGTCGAAGACGGCGTAGGCGATCAGCCCGAAAACGAGATCATAGAGCCCCAGGGCAAGCAGCCAGCGCGCCGCCGGCCCCGTCCGGTGGGCGTGCTCGAACAGCGACGAGCTCGCGCGCGAGCCGCCGATCACGATCGGCACGAGCAGCGGCAGCGCGAGCAGCGGGCCGAGCAGGTCGCGCGCGCGGGTCTGGACCGCGAGCGCCCCGACGAGCGTGCCGATCACGGCGACGCCGAGGTCGCCGAGCGCGAGCGTCGCGAGCAGCCCGGGCAGCGCGGGGCCGAGCGGAGAGCCGAGCAGCAGCAGCGCGAAGGCGGGCACGGCGACGAGCTCGAGCAGCGCGAGGTAGGCGAGCAGCGTGAGCGCCTTGGCGATGAACATCGCGCTGCGATCGACCGGCGCGAGCAGGAACGCGTCGAAGCCGCCCTGCTCGGCGTCGGTCACGAACAGGCGGTTGACGCCGAGGATCGCCGCGAACAGCAGCGTCACCCACAGGATGCCCGCGGCGAGATCGCCTTCGACGCTGCCACGGTCCAGGGCGAAATGGAAGACCACGAACGTGCTGAGCGCGAACAGCGACATCCCGGGGACCGACTCGAGCGTGCGCAGCTCGACGAGCAGCTCCTTGCGCAGCAGGGCGCCGACCGTCCGCCACAGCCCGGTCTGCGCCAGCGCGTCGCGCGGGCGCTCGGACCGGGGCGGGGGCGCGAGCTCCTGCACGCCGCTCATCGGTAGAGCCCCGCGATCTCCTGCGGATCGACCTGCTCGGCGTCGGCCAGCAGCACCGGGCGCCCGGCGAGCAGGCCGAGCACGACGTCCGCCTGCGCCAGGCCGCCGCTCGGGTCGTGACTGCAGATCACGCGCGTGCGCGCCCCGGACGCCCCCGGCTCGCCGGGCCGCCCGGGGCCACCGATCAGGCGCGCGACGAGCTCGACGGCGGCGGGATCGAGGTTCGAGTAGGGCTCGTCGAGCAGCAGCAGCTCGGGATCGTGCAGCACGCAGCGCGCGACCGCCACCCGCTGGACCATGCCGCGCGAGAGCGTGCGCAGCGGCTCGTGCGCGCGCGCGCCCATCGCGACCGCCTCGAGCAGCTCGCCGACGCGCGCTGCACCGACGCCGTGCAGCCGCGCGTGCAGGCGCAGGTTCTCGAACGCTGTCAGCTCGCGGTAGAGCAGCGGCTCGTGCGCGAGCACGCCGACGCGCCCGCGCACCGCCCAGGACTCCTCGGGGAGCTCACGGCCGAGCACGCGCACGCTGCCCGCGTGCGGGCGCAACAGCGTCGCGAGCACGCGCAGCAGCGTCGTCTTGCCGGCGCCGTTGGGACCGAACACGACGAGCGTGTGCCCGCCGGCGAGCGACAGCGAGACCTCGCTCAGCGCCTCGCGTTCGCCATAGCGGCGGGTCAGTCCGTCGAGCTCGAGCGCCGCGTCGCTCACCGCCGGCGCCGCCCGGTGGGACAAAAAGGCAAAACCGCCGCGCCGGCTTTGGACGCAGCCTTGTGCCTTTCGGCGCAACTTATGCCCGCCGCTGCGGGTTTCAGGGCCAAATGTCCCGGTTGTGCACTTCGGCCAAATGCGGCGGGCGGGGGATCCCAGATGGAACCCAAAGACTGGCCGCTTGACCCCGTGTCGGCCGCGGCGCTCGTGGTGCGCGTCGTCGACGAGCTCGACGCGAGCACCGAAGAGCAGCGCGACACCCTGTTGTGCGAGCTGCTGTGCGCTGCATGGGGGAGCATCTGGGCCCAGAACCAATAGCCGCGCGGGCGTCCCCGGGCTATACCTGCAGCGCGTGCGCGTCCTGCGCCCGGGCGATCAGCTCGCGCACGGCCGGCTCGCCGGCGGCGCCGTCTTCGAGCAGCGCGATCGGGTCGGGGTCCCCGCCCACGATCCCCTCGAAGAAGTCCTTGCGCTCCTGGTAGGTGGGCAGCGTGCGCTTGGCCCAGCCGCGCGCCTCGTTGAGCAACAGCGCCAGGCGCGCGTAGGGCTCGCCGAACTGCGCTTCGATCTCGCGCTTCATGCGCTTGGCGAGCGCGGGCGAGGCGCCGGCGGTCGAGATCGCGATCGCGAGCGGGCCCATGCGCACGATCGCGGGCAGGATGAAGTTGCACAGCGGCGGCACGTCGACGACGTTGACGAGCATCGCGCGACGCTCGGCGTCCCGATACACGGCGATGTTCACGTCCGTGTCGTCGGTCGCGGCGATCGCCAGGAACGCCCCCTCGAGATCGCTCGCGCCCGCGTACGCCCTGCGCTCCCAGAGGATCGAGCCCTCCGCCGCGTAGCGCTCGAGCGCGGGCTCGGCCGCCGGCGCGATCAGCGTCACCTGCCCGTCGCACGCGAGCAGCCCCTCGACCTTCTCCAGCCCGATGACGCCGCCGCCGATGACCAGGCAGCGCCGCCCGCCGAGTCGCAGGCATGCGATGTAGAAGGGCGTCTCGAGCATGCCCTGCACGCAGCTCTGGTCGCAGATCCCCCTGCGCAGCTGACACACGCACTCCTTGCCTGCGTAGGCCTGGGCGGGCATGGTCAAAGGGTAGCCGCCCGCTCTAGTCTCGCGGCAGCCCCCGCCCGAACGCGCGCGCGCCGGCGCGCACGAGCGCCAGTGCGCCCTCGCGCCACGCGCGTTCGCGGTCGGCCTCGCGCGCCGAGCGGCGCTTGGCGACGGCGCGCATGGCTCGCGCGCTGCTCGCATCGTAGGGTCCCCACCACAGCCCACGCAGCGCCGGCGGGTCCCAGGTGATGAGCTTTTCCTGGGCGCACGCCCGCAGCCCCGCCTCGCCGAGCGTGCGCCCGAGCCCGCCGCCGGCGGCGGCGCCCCACGGACCGCGCGAGACGGTCGGGCCGGGGAGATGGTCGTTGAGCCACACCATCCCCGCGTGCAGCTCGTGCGCGATCCGCAAGCCCTGGTAGCGGTCGGCCGTCCACACCGAGGCGCCCAGGCAATAGTCGCCGTCGTTCGCCGCGGCGATCGCCTCGTCGATCGAGTCGACGGGCACGACCGCGAGCACCGGCCCGTCGATCGGCTCGCGCATCACGCGCATCCGATCGCCGACGCCGGTGAGCACGGCGGGTGCGTAGAAGGAGCCGGACTCGCAGCCCGCGGGGCGGACCGGCCCGCCGCAGCGAAGCCGCGCGCCGAGCGCGACCGCATCCTCGATGAGCTCGCGCACGTGCGCGGCACGGCGCGGCGAGGCCAATGGGCCGACCTGCACGGCCGGGTCGGCCGGGTCGCCGACCCGCAGCGCGCGCGCGCCGCTGACCAGGCCGGCGAGGAACCGCTCGTGCACCTCGCGCGCGACGTACACGCGCTCGACCGAGCCGCGCGCCTGGCCGGCGCCGGCGGTGCCCGCCCACAGCGCGCCGGCGATCGCGCGCCGCAGGTGCGCGTCGGCGAGCACCAGCATCGCGTCCTTGCCGCCGAGCTCGACCGTCACCTCCTTCTCGCCCGAGACGCATGCGCGCGCGACCACGCGCCCGACGGCGGGCGAGCCCGTGAACAGGACCTTGCCGATGCGCGCCTTCGCCAGCGCGACGCCCACCTCGGCGCCGCCGTGCACGATCCGCACGAGCCCCTCGGGCAGGCCCGCGCGCGCGAGTATCCGCGCGATCCGCTCCCCCGCGAGGCTCGCGCGCGTGGCGGGCTTGAAGATCACGCCGTTGCCCGCGAGCAGCGCCCCCGCGATCTGTCCGAGCGGCTGCGCGAACGGCGCGCTGCCGGCGCCGATCACGCCCACCACGCCGTAGGGCTCGAACGCGATCCGCGCCCGCTTGGCGAGCGCCAGCGAGCGATTGACGCCGACGCGCCTGGTGGCCAGCATCGCGGCGCCGTCGTCGGCGATCCATTTGAGCGCGTCGATCGCGCTCAGCAGCTCGAGCGCCGCGACCTCCGCGCGCGGGCGGCCCTGCTCGCGCCCGAGCGCCTCCTGCAGCTCGTCGAAGTCGTCGATCACCGCCTGGGCCATCCGGCCCATGTAGCGCGCGCGGTCGCGCACGCGCAGCAGCGCCCACAGCGGCTGCACCTTGGCCACCGCCTCGACCACCTCCTCGATCCGCTCGGGCGCGGTCACGGCGACGCTCCCGAGCGCCGCGCCGGTCGCGGGATCCCGAATCGTCAGCCGCTCTTCGCCCGCAGGCTCCGCAGCGCCCGCGCGCCTCTCGCCCGCCGGCTCGCCGGCCGCGGCGGGCGCCGGGGACGCCCGTCCCCCGCTCGAGCTCCTGGCGCTGTCGCTCGCGGGCGCGCTCATCGCAGGGACGATTATCGCCGCTTGGCCGCCGGCGGCCGCGGCGCCGGGGTGCCCGCGTTCGGCGGCGGCGCCGGGGTGCCCGCGATCGGCGGCGGCGGCGCCGGGGTGCCCGCGTTCGGCGGCGGCGCCGGGGTGCCCGCGTTCGGCGGCGGCGCCGGGGTGCCCGCGTTCGGCCGCGGCGCGCCGCCGTCGTCGCGTCCGCGCGCCCGGCGAATCCGTTGCAGACGCTCCGCCAGCTGCGCCTCCGCGCCGTCGGGCTCGTAGAAGCGCTCGCCGGCGAGGCCGTCGGGCAGCAGCTCCTGGGCGCCGACGTGACCGGGGTGTCGGTGGGGGTTCTCGTAGCCGCCGCGCTCCTGCCCCACCGATCGAAGATCGGCCAGCGGCCCGGAGCGAAGCCACGCCGGGACCGGCGCGGCGCCGTGCTCGCGCACGTGGCGCTCGGCCGCCGACAGCGCGCGTCCGGCGGCGTTTGACTTGGGCGCGAGCGACAGGTAGATCGCGGCCTGCGCGAGCGCGTAGCGGGCCTCCGGCAGCCCGACGTGCTCGACCGCCTGGGCCGCGGCGCTCGCAAGCGACAGCGCGCCCGGGTCGGCGTTGCCGATGTCCTCGGAGGCGAGGATCAGCATCCGGCGCACGATGAAGCGCGGGTCCTCGCCGCCCTCGAGCATGACCGCGAGGTAGTACAGCGAGGCGTCCGGGTCCGAGCCGCGCGTCGCCTTGATCCACGCGGAGATGTAGTCGTAGTGGCGGTCGCCTCCTTTGTCGTACAGCACCGCCCGGCGCTGCAGCGCGTCCTCGACGCGCGCGAGCGTGACGCGCCGCTCGCCGAGCTCGAGCGCGGTCGCGGCCGCGAGCTCGAGCGCGTTCAGGGCGGTGCGCGCGTCGCCTTCGCTGCGGGCGGCCAAGGACTCGAGCGCCGCGTCGTCGAGCGGCGGAGCGCTCGCGCTCGCCGCCCACGCGAGCAGCGCGCCGCGCAGGACCGCGGCGATCTCCTGCGGTGCGAGCGCCCGCAGCGCGTACACGCGCAGCCGCGAGAGCAGCGCGCCGTTGATCTCGAACGCGGGGTTCTCGGTGGTCGCTCCGATCAGCGTCAGCAGGCCCTCCTCGACGGCCGGCAGCAGCGCGTCCTGCTGGGCCTTGTTGAAGCGATGGATCTCATCCAGGAACAAGACCGTGCGCCCGGCGCCGGCGCCGGGATCGGAGAGACCGCGGCGGTGGGCGGCGCGCTCGATCACCGCGCGCACCTCCGCGCGGCCCGCCGAGACGGCGCTCAGCTCTTCGAACGCGGCGCCCGAGCGTTCGGCGACGATCCGCGCGAGCGTCGTCTTGCCCGAGCCGGGTGGGCCGTAGAGCACCATCGAGTGCGCGTGCCCCTGCTCGATCGCGGTGCGCAGCGCCGACCCGGGCGCGAGCAGGTGGCCCTGGCCGACGAACTGCTCGAGGCTGCGCGGCCTGACGCGCACGGCCAGGGGCTGCTGCGCGGACGCCGGCGGGCGCCTGCCGGCCCTGGCGGAGCGCTCGCCGGCGCCGGGCGAGCGCGCCCCGGACCCTGCTCCGGCGGGCTCGGCGTCTGCGTCGATGTCTGGTGCTTCGTCGAACAGGGAATCCACTGTCGTAGTATCCAATGGTAGGAGGAGCATCCCAATCGGTCGGGGAGGTCGGTTACGCGGCTCGTCGAAAACACGCTTCGGTGCAATGTCCGTCAAGCATTGGCCAATTGGCCCTACACCGCGTCATGCGTTCGTGATCTGGTTGGATTCATGCGTGAGCACGAGCTCGTCGGTTCCCCGCGTGCCGATCTCGCGGCGCGCGTCCCCGGGAGACGAGCTCGGGCGGAGAGAGCGCAGCGGTGAGCGCCAGCGCGGCTGAGGTTCTCCCATCGGGCGGCGGGGCCCTGGAATTCCTCGACCTCGGCGGCGACATCGTCGCGCGCTCCCCCGCGCAGCTGTTCTGGCGACGCCTGCGCCACGACCGCGTGGCGATCGCCTCGCTCGCGTTCATCGTGTTCCTGATCGTGATCGCGCTCGCCGCGCCGCTGGTCGTCAGCCTGCTCGGGCTGCCGGGCCCCGACGTGCAGAACCTCAGCCTCACCGATTCCTTCGGCTCGCCGCTGGGGCCGAGCCTTGCGCATCCGTTCGGGGTCGACCAGCTCGGCGAGGATGTGATGTCGCGCGTGATCTATGGCACGCGCGTGTCGCTCGAGGTCGGGATCATCGGCACCGGGATCTCCACCGTGATCGGCGTCACCGTGGGCATGTTCGCGGGCTTCTACCGCGGCTGGGTCGACACGCTGCTGTCGCGCTTCATGGACATCGTGCTGTCGATCCCGATCCTGCTGCTCGGGCTCGGGCTCGCCGCCGCCTGCTCGGTGCACGGGTGCGTGAAAGGGCTGATCCAGCCGGGCCTCGCGACGATCATCTTCATCATCTGCATCGCCACCTGGCCCTACGTCGCGCGCATCGTGCGCGGGCTCGTGCTCTCGATGCGCGAGCGCGAGTTCGTCGAGGCCTCGCGCGCGCTGGGGGCGTCGGACATGCGCATCATGTTTCGCGAGATCCTCCCCAACCTGGCCGCGCCGATCATCGTCTACTCGAGCCTGCTGATCCCCACGAACATCCTGTTCGAGGCGGCGCTCTCGTTCCTCGGCGTCGGCATCCGCCCCCCGACGCCGAGCTGGGGCGCGATGATCGCCCAAGCGGCTCCCATCTTCAACACCGCATGGTGGTTCATGGTCTTCCCCGGACTCGCGCTGCTGTTGACGGTGCTGGCATTCAATCTGCTGGGCGACGGGCTGCAGGACGCCCTGAACCCGAGGAACGCCCAATGAGGGCGATCGATAAACAACACAGGAGGCGTCCCATGAGGTCGATCAAGACGGTCGCGGCTCTTTTCGCCGTGGCGGCGAGCACGCTGGTGCTTGCGGCTTGCGGCTCGAGCAGCCCGAGCAGCCCGAGCACGACGGCGAGCGCGGCGAGTGCGCTGAGCACCGGCGGATACAAAAGCCCGCTGACCGAGCCGCTCACCGGCAAGCGCGGGGGCACGCTGACCGTGCTCCAGGAAATCGACTTCGAACACCTCGACCCGGGGATCGCCTACTTCTCGGTCGACTACGCCGTCGTGTTCGCGACGCAGCGGCCGCTGTACTCGCAGAAGCCGAACTCGACCGAACCGACGCCCGACATGGCCGAAGGGATGCCGGAAATCAGCAACGGCGGCAAGACCGTCACCGTGCACATCAAGCACGGCATCCACTTCAGCCCGCCGGTCAACAGCGAAGTGACCTCCGAAGACGTCGCATACGCGATCGAGCGCGGCAAGAACCCGGACGTCGCCAACCCGTACATCGAATCGTATTTCAAATCGATCGAAGGCGAGCCGGCGGCGACGGGCGGCCCGATCAAGGGCATCGAAACGCCTGAAAAGTACGAGATCGTCTTCCACCTCACGGAACCCAAAGGGCAGCTCGTGGCCGACGCGCTGGTGCTGCCGCTGACGGCGGCCGTGCCGAAGGAATACACCGAAAAGTTCGACAAGAACAAGCCGACCAACTACGCCGACTACGAGGTCGCGACCGGGCCGTACATGCTGAAGAACAACTCCGAAGGCAAGGTCCTCGGCATCGGCTACATCCCGGGCAAGTCCGCGACGCTCGTGCGCAACCCCAACTGGAACCCCAAGACCGACTACCGGCCGGCGTACCTGAACGAAATCGACATCAAGATCGGGGGCACGAGCTCGGTGCTCGGGCGCGAGGTGCTCGAAGGCACCAACGTCGTGCAGAACGAATCGTCGGTGGCCCAGCCCGACGTCAAGCTCGCCGCCGAAAAGTTCAAAAACCAGCTCGAGATCTCACCGGGTGGGGGAAGCCACTACATCGGCGTCAACAACAAGGTCGGGCCGTTCAAGAACATCGACCTGCGCAAGGCGTTCTGGGCGGCGCTCGACAGGACGGCGATGGACAAGCTCCGCGGCGGTGAACTGGTGACCAACGTGGCCACCCACTTCATCTATCCGACGATCAACGGCTTCGAACAGGCCGGCGGCCTGAAGGGGCCGACGGGACCGAAGTTCGAATTCAACGACTACCCCGAAGGCAACATGAAGGTGGCCGAAAAGTACATGAAGCTCGGGGGCTACCCGACCGGCAAGTACACCGGCCATGAACTGACCACGATCGTCGCCTCGACCGGCGACCCGTTCGAACAGCAGGCGCAGCTCGTCGAGCAGACGCTCAAGAACCTCGGCTTCCCGGTCAAGCTGACGACGGTGGAAACATCGACGATGTACGCGAAGTACTGCAATGTCCCCAAAGAAGAGATCACCGTGTGTCCGAGCGTGGGCTGGATCGCGGACTTCGCCGACCCGCAGACGGTGCTCAACATCACGTTCAACGGCACCACCATCACGACGACCGGGAACGTCAACTGGGGCCAGACGGACGTGCCGAAGATCAACGAAGCGATGAAAGCGGCGGAAAACGTCGTCGGCGAGGCAGCTCGTGCCAAGGCGTGGGCGAAAATCGACGAAGAACTCGTCGAAGACGCCGCGGACATCCCGTTCGACTGGGACAAGCAGCCCAACATCGAGGGCAGCGACGTGGACGGAGTCGGCGACATCTGGAACGTCGGCGAGTGGGACTACAGCTACACCTCGTTGAAGTAGCGGGCGCTCCGGCGGCCGGCGGGAGGGGCTCTCCGCTAGCCCTCTCCCGCCGGCTGCGCCGCTCGCATGCCAACCATGAACCGCCCGGGGACACAGTGACACTCGAGCACTCGACGGGCGCTCGGCGCCGGCGGGCGAGCGGAGCATGATCCGCTACATCATCCGCCGGGTGCTGATCGGGATCATGATCCTGGTGATCGTTTGCGCGCTGACGTTCGTCTTCTTCCGCGTTCTCCCGACCGGCAACCCGGCCCTGCTGCGCGCGGGTCGCGACCCCCAGCCGAAGCTGATAAAGGAGATCGAAGGGGTGCTCGGGCTCAACAAACCCCTGATCGTGCAGTTCTGGGACTACATGAAGGAATTCTTCCTTCACTTCAACCTCGGCTACAGCTACTACAGCCAGGAGTCGGTCAGGGGCCTGATCGTCGAACGCCTGCCGGCGACGCTGTCGCTGACTGTCGGCGCTGCGATCCTGTGGGTGCTGGGCGGCCTCAGCGTCGGGATCATCTCGGCGCTGCGGCGCCACTCCTTTCTCGACCGCTTGTCGATGGGCACGGCTCTGCTGCTGCTGTCTGTGCCGGAATTCTGGCTGGGACTGGTGTTCCTCCTGCTGTTCGCCAACGACATCGGCAAATTCAAGATCCTCCCCGGCGCTGGGACCTACGTGGGGCTCACGTATGACCCGTGGAAGTGGTTCACGTCGCTGATCATGCCCTGGATCGTGCTGGCCGCGGGCTCGGCGGCGGTGTACGCGCGACTGATGCGCAGCAGCCTCGCCGAGACGATGCGCGAGGATTACATCCGCACCGCCCGCGCCAAGGGGCTGAGGGAGCGCGCGGTCGTGCGCCAAGGTGTGCGCTCCGCGATCAACCCGATCTTCACGCTGCTCGGCCTGGAAATCGGAGTGCTGCTAGGGGGCGCGGTACTCGTCGAGACCGTCTTCAACATCCCCGGCATCGGCGTGCTCAACTACAAAGCCATCCAGTCCTCCGACTTCCCGGTCGTGCAGGGGACCGTGCTGCTCGCCTCGTCGTTCATCATCATCGCGAACATCGTCGTCGACATCGCCTACGCGTATCTCGATCCGCGGGTGCGCTTCCAGTGAGCGCCGCCGCACCCTCACCACGGGGCGAGCCGCTGCTGAGGGTCGAGGACCTGCGCGTGGAGTTCCCCGGCGAGGACGGGATAGTGCACGCGGTCGACGGCATCACCTACCAGGTGTTCCCCGGACGCACGCTCGGGATCGTCGGCGAGTCGGGCTCCGGCAAGACCGTCTCCTCGCTGACCGCGCTGGGGCTGACGCGCCGCCAGGGCGCACGCATCTCGGGCCGCATCCTGTTCGACGGCCAGGATCTGCTGTCGCTGCCGGAAGACAAGCTGCGCGCGATCCGCGGCAACGACATCGCGATGATCTTCCAGGATCCGCTGTCCTCGCTGCACCCCCTCTACAAGGTCGGCCGCCAGCTGATCGAGGCGGTGCGCGCCCACCGCGACGTCTCCCGGGCCGCGGCGCGCGAGCGCGCGGTCGAGCTGCTCGATCTCGTGGGGATCCCCGATCCGGCGAGGCGCGTGGATGAGTACCCGCACGAGTTCTCCGGCGGCATGCGCCAGCGGGTGATGATCGCGATGGCGCTGGCGAACGAGCCGAGGCTGCTGTTCGCGGACGAGCCGACGACGGCGCTGGACGTGACCGTGCAGGCGCAGATCCTGATGCTGATGGAACGCCTGCAGCGCGAGCTGGGCATGGCGATAGTGATGATCACGCACGACCTCGGGGTGGTGGCCGAGATGGCCGATGACATCGCGGTGATGTACGCCGGGCGGATCGTCGAGACCTCCTCGGCCGCGCGCCTGTTCGCGACGCCCGAGCACCCCTACACGTGGGGGCTGCTGAAGTCGATCCCGCGTCTGGACGGGCCGCGCGAGCAAGACCTGGTGCCGATCCCGGGCACGCCGCCGAGCCTCATCAATCCGCCGAGCGGCTGCCACTTCCATCCGCGCTGCCCGTACGCCCAGCCGGAGCACTCGCGCATCGACCCGGCGCTCGAGCCGGTGCCCGACGAAGACCAGCACCACGTCGCGTGCCTGCTCGACTCGAGCACGCGCAAGGGACTGTGGGAGCAGTTGCAGGCGGGCAACACTCCCGAGCAGGCGCTCGCGGAGGTCGCGGCGGCCGAGGGCGCCGCCACGTGAGCGGCCCGGCGCCGGCCACCCCGCCGGCCTCTCTGTTCGGCGCGACCTCGGCGCCTTTGCCGCGGCCGGCGGCGGACGGCGGCGCGCCGCTCGTGCGCGTACAGCAGCTCGTCAAGCACTTCCCGATCACGCGCGGGATCATCATCCGGCGTAGCGTCGGCGCGGTCAAGGCCGTCGACGACGTGAGCTTCGAGATCAGGAGCGGCGAGACGCTCGGCCTGGTCGGCGAGACCGGCTGCGGAAAGAGCACGACGGCGCGCCTGATCACGCGCCTGCTCGAGCCCACCTCGGGCCGGATCGAGTTCAGCGGCAACGACATCACGCACCTCAGGGGCTCGAAGCTGAAGGCGATCCGCCGCGAGGTGCAGATGATCTTCCAGGACCCGTACTCCTCGCTGAACCCGCGCAAGACGATCGGCTCGATCATCGGCGAGCCGTTCGCGATCCACGGTCTGCTGAAGGACAAGGGCGAGCGCAAACGCGAGGTGCAGCGGCTGATGGAGACGGTCGGGCTGAACCCCGAGCACTACAACCGCTACCCGCACGAGTTCTCCGGCGGGCAGCGCCAGCGCATCGGCGTGGCCAGGGCGCTGGCGCTGCAGCCGAAGCTGCTGATCGCCGATGAGCCGGTCTCGGCGCTGGACGTCTCGATCCAGGCGCAGGTGCTGAACCTGCTGCGTGACCTCCAGCGCCGGCTCGGCCTGACGATCGTGTTCATCGCCCACGACCTGTCGGTGGTTCGCCACATGTGCGACCGGGTGGCGGTGATGTACCTCGGCAAGATCGTGGAGATCGGCGGCAACGACGAGCTCTACGACTTCCCCCGTCACCCGTACACGGCCGCGCTGCTCGCGGCGGTGCCGCACGCCGACCCGGCGCGCCACGGCGAGCAGCGGCCCGTGCTCAGCGGCGACGTGCCGAGCCCCGCGAACCCGCCGCAGGCCTGCCGCTTTCACACCCGCTGCCCGAAGGCGCAGGAGCTGTGCTCGACCAAGGAGCCTGTGCTCGAGGACAAGGGCTCGGGCACGATCGCCGCCTGCCACTTCCCCCTCAGCCACGAGGAGGTCGCGGGCATGGGCGTACGATCCGCGCGATGAGCGCTGCGCAGGAGGGTGCGGAGGCCGAGGAGCTGCTCGCGCGGTTGATCCGCTTCAACACGGTCAACCCGCCGGGCAACGAGCGCCCGGCGCAGGAGTACCTGGCCGATCACCTCACGGCGGCCGGCTTCGAGTGCGAGCTGCTGGGCGCGGTGCCCGAGCGCCCCAACCTCGTCGCGCGGCTGCGCCCGGACGGCGACGGCGCCGGCGCCGGCGAAGACGGGCGCGGCGGCGCGGGACCGACGCTCTGCTATCTCGGCCACGTCGACACGGTCCTGGCCGAGCCGTCCGAGTGGACGCACGACCCCTGGTCGGGAGACCTGGCGGACGGCTTCGTGTGGGGCAGGGGGGCGCTGGACATGAAGTCGCAGGTCGCAGCCGAGATCGCCGCCGGGTCGGCGCTCGCACGCTCGGGCTGGCGTCCGGCACGCGGCGAGCTGCTGATCGTGACGGTCGTCGACGAGGAGACCGGCGGCGCGCTGGGGGCGGAATGGATCACCAAGAGCCATCCGCAGAAGGTGCGCTGCGACCTGCTGATCAACGAGGGCGGCGGCGCGGCCTTCGAATACGGGGGACGGCGCTGCTACGGGGTGTGCTGCGCCGAGAAGGGCGTGTTCCGCTTCGCGATCACGACCACGGGCGTCGCCGGGCACGCTTCGATGCCGGGCATGGGCGAGAACGCGCTGCTGAAGATGGGCCCCGTGCTCGAGCGCTTCGCCGCGCGCCAGCCGGCCTACCATCCGACCGAGGAGGCCGTCGCCTTCCTGGGCGGCATCGGCGAGGATCCCGACGATCCCGGCGGGGCGATCGCGCGGCTGCGCGCCCTGGACCCGCGCCTGGCGATCATGTTCGAGCCGATGCTCGGCGTGACGTTCACGCCGACGCGCATAACGGCCTCGGAGAAGATCAACGTGATACCCAGTCGCGCGCAGCTGAAGGTCGACTGTCGCGTGCCGCCCGGGCTCGGCGAGGAGCAGGTGCGCGAGGGCATCGCCGAAGTGCTCGGCGAGCAGCCGGGCGAGCCGCAGCCGTCCTGGCGGCTCGAGTTCAGCGAGCGCGTCGTCGGCAACCGCTCGCCGCTGCGCTCGCTGCTGATGGACGAGCTGCGCGGATGGGTCGCCGAGCACGATCCGGGCGCGCGGGTCGTCCCCGTGGCGCTCCCCGGCTTCACCGACTCGCGCCACTTTCGCCTGGCCTTCCCCGAGTGCGTGGCCTACGGGTTCTTCCCCCAGCGCCATCAGTCGATGCTCGCCAGCACGCCGCTGATCCACGGCGCCGACGAGCGCATCGACGTTCGCGACCTCGCGTTCGCGACCGAGCTGTTCGCGGATCTGGCCGTGCGCGTGCTCGGCTGAGCGGTGGAGGCCGTGCGCGTGCTCGGCTGAGCGGTTGAGGCCGTGCGCGTGCTCGGCTGAGCGGTGGAGGCCGTGCGCGTGCTCGGCTGAGCGGCAACGGGCTCGACAAGCGCGCGCCGAGGACGCATAATGGACGTCATGCCATGGATGGTGTGTTTGCCGGAGGGGATGGAGGCGTGAGTCCGCTCGCGAGCATCACGCTGGCGGCGGTGTCCGCCCCGCAGACCCGTCCGGCGGGCTCGGCGCCGGCGTCGGGGACCGCCAGCGGAGGGGCGGTGGTCGCAGACGTCGCGCACGCCGGCGCCCGGCATGCCGCCGCCGCGACCGCGCACGCCGCCGCCGGCGCGCACGCGCATGCGGGCCGGGCCGCGGCGAGCACGATTCACGCGGTGGCGGCGCCGCAGACGTCGATCACGCAGGAAATCCAGAACTGGGCCGTCAATTGGGAGCCTGTGATCGCGATCCTGTTCTTCACGGCGCTGATTTTCATGATGTGGCGGATGTTGAAGGTGATGCCGCGGATCAAGCCCCAGCGCATCAAGCCGGCCTCCGACCAGTCGGTGACGTTCGCGGACATCGCGGGCGTCGACGACGCCAAGGGGGAGCTGAAGGAGATCGTCGAGTTCCTGAGCGAGCCCAAGCCGTTCCACGAGCTCGGTGCGAAGGTCCCGAAGGGCATCCTCCTGCACGGTCCGCCCGGCACGGGCAAGACGCTGCTCGCGAAGGCTGTCGCGAACGAGTCGGGAGCGCAGTTCTTTGCGCAGTCGGCCGCGTCGTTCGTCGAGATGTTCGCGGGCCTGGGCGCAGCGCGCATCCGGCGCCTGTTCGCGATCGCCCGCAAGCACGAGCCGGCGATCATCTTCATCGACGAGCTCGACGCCGTCGGCGGACGTCGCGGCATGGACATCTCGGGCGAGAAGGACCAGACGCTCAACCAGCTGCTGGTCGAGATGGACGGCTTCTCCTCGAGCGGGCGGGTGGTGGTGATCGCCGCGTCGAACCTGCTCGACAAGCTCGACCCGGCGCTGCTGCGCCCGGGGCGCTTCGATCGCCAGGTGTTCGTCGCGCCTCCCGACATCACCGGTCGCGTGGGCGTGCTCGAAGTGCACACGCGCGACAAGCCGATGCGGGACGTCGACCTGGCGATAGTCGCGCAGCAGACGAGCGGGCTGACGGGCGCGGACCTGGCGAACATCTGCAACGAGGCCGCGATCTTCGCGGCCAGGCGCGGCGCGAGGGCGATCTCGATGGTCGACTTCGACTCGGCGCTCGAGCGCGTGATCGCGGGCGTGCAGTCAAAGCGCGTGCTCGGCGAGCACGAGAAGCGGGTCGTGGCCTACCACGAGGCGGGCCACGCGCTGTGCGGCGAGCTGCTGCCGTCGGTCGACCGTGTGCACAAGATCTCGATCGTGCCGCGCGGGCGCGCGCTCGGCTTCACGCTGAACCTCCCCGACGAGGATCGCTACCTGAAGACGCGCGAGGAGCTGCTCGACTACATGACGGTGCTGATGGGCGGGCGGGTGGCCGAGCAGGTGGTGTTCGGCGCGATCACGACCGGCGCCTCCGACGACCTCAAGCGCGTGGCGGACATCTCGCATTCGATGGTGCACGACTACGCGATGGGCACGGCCGGCGTCGGGCGCTCGCCGGACGGCGACGTGAGGCTCTCCGAGCGCACGTTGCGTTTGCGCGACGAGGAGCGCCAGGACCTGATCGAGGAGGCCAGGCGGGCCGCGCAGAAGCTGATCGTCGCGCACCGTCGTCACCTGGACGCGCTCGCCCACGAGCTGCTCGCGCACGAGGTGCTCGAGCGCGACGCGATCGAGCGGATCATGGCGGGCGTGCCGCGCATGCAGCGGGCGCCGGGCTCGGGCCTGCGCGTGGTCGCGGCGGCGCAGGCGCACGAGCCCCCCGCGGGTCCCGCGCCGATCGCCGTGCCCGAGCCGGCCGGCGAGGGCGAGCAGCGACGGCTATAGACTGCGGCCGGTGTTCAGCCGCATCGACCACATCGGCGTGGCCGTCGAGCGGATCGAGCCCGCGCTCGAGCTCTACCGCGACAGCTTCGAGCTCGACGTCGCCCACCGCGAGGTTGTGCGGGAGCAGGGCGTGGAGGCGGTGCTGCTGGACGTCGGCGAGAACCACGTCGAGCTGCTGGCGCCGCTCGCGCCGGACACCCCCGTGGGCAGGTTCCTCGCCAGGCAGGGTCCGGGCCTGCACCACGTCGCCTACCAGGTGAGCGACATCGACGCGACGCTCGACGCGCTCAAGCGGGCGGGCCTGGAGCTGATCGACGAGCAGCCGCGCGCCGGCATCCGCGGCTCGCGCGTCGCGTTCGTGCACCCGCGGGCGAGCGCCGGCGTGCTGACCGAGATCGTGCAGCCGGCGGCCGGGGTTGCGCACTGATGCCCGCGAGCGCCCGGCCGCGTCGCATCAGCATCGGCTTCAAAGGCGGGCAGGTGCTCGCGCTGCGCGTGAGCGAGGAGCAGCTGGGAGCGCTCAACCAGGCGCTCGTCTCGGCCGGCGGCGGCTGGCACGACCTCGACGGCGAGGACGGGCCCGTGCGCGTCGACCTCGGGCAGGTCGTGTACGTGAGCGCCGACAGCGACGAGTCGCGTGTCGGGTTCGGCTAGCGCGCGTTGAGTCTCGACGAGCGCCTGCTGCTGCTGGCGCGCACACGCGGGCACACGCCGCGGGCGGAGCGCGCGGTCGCGCGGTTCTCGAAGTTGGGGGAGCACGCGGGCGTGTGGCTCGCGATCGGCCTCCTCGGCGGGGCGCTCGACGGGGAGCGCAGGAGCGAATGGCGGCGCGCGACGGCGACCGTCGCCGGCACGTACGCGCTGAACACGGCGATCAAGCAGGTCGTCGGCCGCGCGCGCCCGGAGCTGCCGGGCCTGCCGGCGCTGACCGGCACGCCGACGGCCCTGAGCTTCCCCAGCGCGCACGCCTCCACCTCCTTCGCCGGCGCGCGACTGTATGCGCGGCTCGGGCTGCCGAGCGGGCCGCTCTATGCGCTGGCCACCGGGATGGCGCTCTCGCGGCTGTACCTCGGGGTGCACTACCCGTCCGACGTGCTGGCGGGGACGCTGCTGGGGAGCGCGGTGGCGGGCAGCGTTGAGCCGGCGCAGCCGCTGCCGCCGGATTGATCCTGGGAAGATGCGCCACGGATGAGCACGCGCATCGGCATCGTCGGCATGCCCAACGCGGGCAAGTCATCGCTGTTCAACGCGCTGACCAAAGCGGGCGCCGAGGCGGCCAACTACCCGTTCACGACGATCGAGCCGAACGTCGCGGTCGTGCCCGTGCGCGACGAGCGCCTGGAGCAGGTGGCGCGCACGGTGGGCGCCTCGGAGATCGTGTGGGACACGGTCGACTTCCACGACATCGCCGGCCTGGTCGCCGGGGCGCACCGGGGCGAGGGCCTGGGCAACCGCTTCCTGGCGAACATCCGCGAGACGCACGCGATCGTGCACGTCGTGCGCGCGCACACCGACGAGAACGTCATCCACCCGGAGGGGCGCGTGGACCCGTTGGCGGATATCGAGATCATCGAGACGGAGTTGGCGATGACGGACCTCGAGGCCGCCGAGCGCCGCGTCGAGCGGGTGGGCAAACAGGCGCGCGGGGGCGATCGCGTCGCCGTCGCCGAGGAGGCGTGGCTGCGCGAGGTGATCGCGGCGCTGCAGGCCGGCCGCCCGGCGCGCACGGTGACGGTGCCCGAGGAGGCGCCGAACGCCGCGCGCGAGCTCGGATCGCTGACGAGCAAGCCGGTGCTGTTCGTCGCGAACGTCGACGAGGGCTCCGCGCAGGTGCCGGCGGCGGTCGCCGCGCACGCGGCCGCGCAGGGCGCGCGCGCCGTGGCGGTGTCCTCGCGGCTCGAGTCCGAGCTCGCGGAGCTCGACGACGAGGACGCGGCGGCGATGCGCGAAGAGCTGGCAGCCGGCACGCCCGGCGAGTCCGGCCTGCAGCGGGTCGTGCGCGAGGCGTTCGCGCTGCTCGACCTGATCGCGTTCTTCACCGCCGGCGAGGCCAAGCCCGCGCAGTCCTGGCACCTGCGCCGCGGGCTGAGCGCTTGGCACGCGGCCGGCGAGATCCACTCGGACATCCAGAAGGGCTTCGTGCGCGCCGAGGTGATCGGCTGGAACGAGCTCGTCGACGCGGGCGGCTACGCGGGCGCGCGCGAGCGCGGCACGCTGCGCCTGGAGGGCCGCGACTACGTGATGGCCGACGGGGACGTGATCACGATCAAGTTCACGCCGTAGCCAGCCGCTCGAGCCGCTCGGCCACGACGGGGACGTGATCACGATCAAGTTCACGCCGTAGCGAGCCGCTCGAGCCGCTCGGCCAGGCGCCCCATGCCGAGCTCGCGCGCCGCGAGCGCGCCCGCGGCGAAGTCGGTGGGGCGATCCGGCGGGGCCGCGACGGAGACCGGCTGCAGCGTGGCGATCCGCTTGAACGTCCGCAACAGCTGCGCGTGCTCTCGCAGCGCCGCGGCGGTGCGCGGGCGCATGCCCGCTTCGTGAGCCGCCGTCACGCTGTCGGCCACCGTCAGCACGCCCTCCAGCGAGCCGTGCTCGCGCAGCAGCGCCGCGGCGGTCTGCGGGCCGACTCCCGGCGCGCCGGGCAGGCCGTCGGAGGGGTCGCCGCGCAGGGCGATGAAGTCGGGCACCTGCCCGGGCGCGACGCCGTAGCGCTCGCGCACCTGCGCGGGGCCGACCACGCCCTGCTCGCCGCCCTTGCGCAGCTCCAGCACCGATACGCGCTCCGTGACCGCCGCGAACATGTCGCGGTCGCCGCTCACGATCAGCGCCCGCCCGCCGGCCTGCTCCTCGACTCGCGCGTAGGAGGACATCACGTCATCGGCCTCCAGCTCGGCGCTCGCCGCGACCGTCCAGCCGAGGCTCTCGAGCAGCTGTGGCGCCAGCTCCCACTGGGTCGCGAGCGCCGCCGGCATCGGCTCGCGCCGGGCATGGTAGCCGGGGTACAGCGCCACGCGGTAGGTCGCCTGCTCCGCGCCCATGCACGCGACCACGCAACGCGGACCCGGCGCCGTAAGGCGCCCCTCATAAACGGACAGAATCGCGTTGACCGTCCCGAGCAGCGCGTTCACCGGCCGGCCGCCGGCGCCGACGATCGACTTCGGCAGCGCGAAGAACGAGCGGTACAGCAGCCACGGCACGTCCGCGATCAGCAGCGGGGCGCTCACCCGCGCGAGCCTATTCGGCGGGGGCGCCGCCCGTGTCGTACGCGGGGCTCGGCGCGGGCGCGGGCGTCGCGCCCCCGGCTCCCGTGCCGCCGCTCGCCGACGCGCTCATCGCCGTCTCGGACGCGCTCGAGCTGGAGCTCGCGGGCGCGATCGCCGGGCTTTCCGGCGGGGACGGCGTGAACGCGGGCTGGCCGCTGAGGTCCGGCTCGCGCGTCACGCTCGCGCCGCTGATCACCGTGAAGTACGCCCACGCGCTCTGCAAGCCGAGACGCGCCTCCAGTTCGGGGCCGCTCACGGGCGTCTCGCCGCGCGAGCCGAGCACCTCCGCGGCGACGATCCGCGGCGAGACGCCCCGCCTGAGCACCTCGATCCCGCGCAGCGAGCCCTTGACCAGGCCGCTCAGGCGGGCGCTCGCGGTCGCGAAGCTCATGCTCAGCTTCCAGCTCGAGGAGCTCGTTTCATACGGATCCTCCACGCCGCGCAGCCACGGCTCGGGGGTGGAGCCGAGGAACGAGTTCTCGTTGTCCTCCGTCATCCCCCCGGAGCTCGCGAAGTAATACGTGATCGCCGGCTGGCCGCCGTACTCGACGATCTGCCCGGCCGTCGCGGCCACGGCCGCGTTCGTGCTCGCCGTTTCCGCCGCCGCCCCGCGGTAGACCTGCGAGCGCGTGTCCGAGTACACGTCGAAGCGCGAGCTGCCCGCGTCGGCCGTCAGCGCGTACGTGCGGATCGCGATCGCCTGGGCCTGCAGCGCGGCCGCCGGCCAGCTCGCGGGCATCTCCGCCGAGACCACGCCGCGCACGTAGCGTTCGAGCGGCACGCTCACCACCTTCGCGCCCTCCAGCACCTTGATCACCGCGTTCGCCGGCGCCTGGCCGAGCGTCGTGCCCGTGTAGTAGTGCGCCAGGATCTGCGCGTCGCCGTAGCCGTGCTGCGCATAGCCCAGCGCGCCGTCCTGGCTCATGCCCACGCCGTGCCCGTCGCCCGCGCCTTCCACCAGCAGCGTGCTCGCGCTCGCGCCGCCCGCGCACAGCGACAGCCACGCGAGCGTGCACGCGAGCACGGCGAGCGCCGAACGTCCCGAGGGTCCCATGCGCTCACCCTCGGACACGCGCCGGGCGCGCATGAGCGCTGCACGATCGCTCGCGGCCGCATGTTCGAACGGCCCGCGCGCGGCGCCCGCGCGCCCCGTTTGGCGCGAGCCGCGCGGTGGTAGGTTGGGAGCGTGAGCGCCGTCGGCCGGTCCTCCGTCTCCGAGTCAGAACGCGCGGTCCTCGAGCGCGTTCGCACCGACCTGTACATCGGCGGGCGCTGGCGCGCCGCGAGCGGCGGCGCGACGCTCGCCGTCGAGGACCCGGCAAGCGGCGAGGAGCTCGTGCGCGTCGCCGACGCCCACGCGCAGGACGCGCTCGCCGCGCTGGCCGCCGCCGCGGACGCGCAGGCGCAGTGGACCGCGCACGCGCCGCGCGAGCGCGGCGAGATCCTGCGCCGCGCCTACGAGGCGATCACCGAGCACAGCGACGAGCTGGCGCTGCTGATGACGCTCGAGATGGGCAAGGCGCTCGCCGAGTCGCGCGCCGAGATCTCCTACGCCGCCGAGTTCTTCCGCTGGTTCGCCGAGGAGGCCGTGCGCGTACACGGCCGCTACATGGTCAACACGACAGGCAAGGGCCGGATCCTCACGATGCGCCAGCCGGTCGGCCCGTGCGTGTTCGTCACGCCGTGGAACTTCCCGATGGCGATGGGCACGCGCAAGATCGCCCCGGCGATCGCCGCCGGCTGCACGATGGTCGTCAAGCCCGCCAAGCAGACGCCGCTGTCGATGCTCGCGCTCACCCAGATCCTCGAGCGGGCCGGGCTGCCCGCGGGGGTCCTCAACGTGATCACCGCCGACAGCGCCGGCTCCGTGATCGCGCCGCTGCTCGAGGACCCGCGCGCGCGCAAGCTGTCCTTCACGGGCTCCACCGAGGTCGGGCGCACGCTGATCGAACAGTCCGCCAAGCAGATCCTGCGGGTGTCGATGGAGCTCGGCGGCAACGCCCCGTTCCTCGTGTTCGAGGACGCCGACCTCGACGCCGCGGTGCAGGGCGCGATGCTCGCCAAGATGCGCAACGTCGGCGAGGCGTGCACCGCCGCCAACCGCTTCCACGTGCACGCGTCGCTCGCGCCCGAGTTCGCCGCGCGGCTGGCCGAGCGGATGGGCGCGCTGAAGGTCGGCCGCGGCACCGAGCCGGGCGTCGACGTCGGCCCGCTGATCGACGAGGCCCAGCGCGGCAAGGTCAAGGAGCTGGTCGAGGACGCCGTCGCTCGCGGCGCGAGCGTGCTCGTCGGCGGGGCGCCCCTGTCGGGCCCCGCCTACCCCGGCTACTTCTTCGAGCCGACCGTCCTCGCCGACGTCCCCGGCGACGCGCGCGTGCTGCGCGAGGAGATCTTCGGGCCGGTCGCGCCGGTCGCCACGTTCGCCACCGAGGAGCAGGCCCTGGAGGCCGCCAACCGCACCGAGTACGGGCTCGTCGCATACGTGTACACGCGCGACCTCAACCGCGCGCTGCGCGTGTGCGAGCGGATCGAGTCGGGCATGGTCGGTCTCAACCAGGGCGTCGTCTCGAACCCCGCCGCGCCGTTCGGCGGCGTCAAGCAGTCGGGCTTCGGGCGCGAGGGCGGCTTCGAGGGGATCGGCGAGTACCTCGAGACCAAGTACGTCGCCGTCGCCGAGCCCGCTTGAGCGCGACGGCCGGGCCTTCCCGGGCCGCCGTCGAGGCGCCCGGCGGCCCTTCCCCAGCCGCCACCGCCGGTGAGGCGGCTACGGCCGTCTGGGCGTACGGCCGTCTGGGCGCGTGCCTAGCCGACGAGCAGGCGCCCGACGCTGTCGGCCACGCACGCGGGCTTCTCGCCGCCGTCGAGCTCGACGGTGAAGCGCGTGACGACCTGGTGCCAGCCGCCGCCGACCTCCGTCAGCTCGACTATCTGCGCGTAGCAGCGCACGCGCGAGCCGACCGGCACGGGCGCCGGGAAGCGCACCTTGTTCCAGCCGTAGTTGACGCCCATCTTGAAGCCGCTCCAGTCGTTCAGGTCTTTGCGCAGCCCGTCGATCAGCGACAGCGTGAGGTTGCCGTGCGCGATCGTCGTGCCGAACGGGCTGTCGGTCTTCGCGCGCTGCACGTCCGTGTGGATCCACTGGCGATCGCCGGTCAGCTCGGCGAACTCGTCGACCATCTCCTGGGTGACCTCGCGCCACCCGCTCGGCCCCACGACCTGGTCCTTCAGCGCCCGCAGGTCCTCGATCCCGTGGGCGGTCGCCTTGGGCATGCTCGCGCTCGCAGCCATCTGCTCTCCTCTCGCTTGCCGAATGAGCTCGCCGCCATGCTAGCCGTCGCGGCCCGCCGTGGGGCGCGCCCGCACATGCGAGTCGAGACCGCCGTGCGACGCGGGTCGTCGCGCCGGCCGCGCTACGCGCTCGGCGCGTCGGCGCGCACGACCGGCAGGCGCGAGACGAGCACGGTCTCGATGTTGCTCGCGGGCACCGGTTTGCCCATCAGCGCGCCCTGCGCCATCGTGCAGCCCATCGTCTGCAGGGCGCTCATCTGCTCGAGGCTTTCGATGCCCTTGGCGATCACCGTCAGCGACAGGTCGCGCCCGACGATCATGATCGCCTCGAGCAGCCAAGTGCGGTAGTCCTCGTCCTCGGAGGCGGCCAGCGAGCTGCGGTCGACCTTCAGGAAGTCGAGCGGCAGCCGCCGCAGGTCGGAGTGGTAGGCGTAGCCGCTGCCGCCGAAGTCGTCGATCGCGATGCGCACGCCCAGCTGCTTGATCTCCTGGAGGCGCTCGACCGCCTCGCTGACGTCGCGCATTACGGTCGTCTCGGCGATCTCGAGCGTCAGCAGCGCCGGCTCGATCCCCGACTGCTGCAAGGCGCGGCGCACGTCCGTGACGAACCCTTCGCGGTTGAGCTGGTTGGGGGTGACTTTCACCGAGACGCCGATGCGATAGCCGGCGACGTTCCACGCGGCGGCGCGCCCGCACGCCTCTTCGAGCATCCAGCGGCCGATCGGGACCGTCAGGCCCGTTTCCTCGGCCAGGGGCATGAAATCGCCGGGTGCGAGCACGCCCTGCTTGGGGTGCAGCCAGCGGATCAGCGCCTCGAGGCCCGCGACCTGACCGGTGCCGAGGTCGTAGATCGGCTCGTACAGCACGAAGAACTGTTTCTCGGCGAGCGCCATGTTGAGCTCCGCCTCGAGCACGCCGCGCCCCTCGATCACCGAGCGCATGTTCGCGTTGAACAGCGTGTAGCGGTCCTTGCCCGCGGACTTCGCGGCGTGCAGCGCCAGCTGCGCGTCGCGCAGCAGGTCGTCGGGGCTCGCGTAGCGGCCGAACGCGACGCCGATGCTCGCCGTCAGGAAGAAGCTGGGGCCGAAGCCCTCGAGCTGGAACGGCTTGTGCAGCGTCTCGACCACGCGCCGCGCCAGCGAGTCCAGGCGCGCGCCGCGCGCGGCCGTCTCGACCAGCAGCACGAACTCGTCGTCGCCGAGGCGCCCGACGGTGTCGCCGGCGCGCACGACCGCGTCCAGGCGCTCGGCGACGATCTTCAGGATCTGATCGCCGGCGTCGCGTCCCAGCCGCTCATTCACATCCTCGAACCAGTCGACGTCGATGAACAGCGCGCCCACGAGCAGCCCCGACTGGCGTCCGGCGCGTGCGAGCATGCACTCGGCGCGGTCGATCATCAGGGCGCGGTTGGGCAGCCCGGTGAGCTGGTCGTGCAGGTCTTCGGGCGGCAGCTCCGTGGGCTCCTGCGCGCTCGCCGGCGCCGGCGGACGTCCCGCTCCGAGCACGAACACGAGCAGCCCCAGCAGCGCGCTGAGCACGCACCCGGCGATCAGCAGCGCGAGCGCGTTGCCGTCGTCGAGCACCGCGCCGCTTGGCGGCGCGGCGAAGCTCCGCACCGTCCAGCCGTCGTGCAAGTCGACAGTCGCGCTCGGGCCGCCGGGCTTGACGGCGCCGCCGGCGAACGCGACGTTCGCGGTGCTGCTGTGGAACGCGAGGCGCACGGCGTCGCCCGTGCGCCCTTGCAACACCTGGCTGACCAGCACCCCCGGCACGAACACCTCGCGCAGCCACCCGGCGAAGGCGCCCTGGCGGGCGGAGAGCACGGCCGGAGGCTGGTTGCCCTTGTACACGGGCATCAACTCTTCGAGCGCCGGCGCGCCGCCGGCGGAGACCGGCGTGTAGTGGCTGAAGTCAGAGTCGCGCGAAAGCAGCAGGCCGCTGCGCATCGCGCAGTAGTCGGTCCCCGGCGGCGGGCTTTCGGCGGCGTGGCGCGCGAGGTTTGCGAGCGCGAGGCAGTAGTACGGGCGCGGGCCCGGCGGCACCACCGCCAGCGGCGGGACCGCCCGCACGAGCGCGGCGGGCGTCGCCCGCGGCGCTCGGGTCCTGGCTGCCTTGCCGGCGAGCCGGGCCGAGAACGCTTGCAGTTCGGGCGCCCGCACGAGCGTGACCAGGCCCAGCTGTTCGAGCTCGGGATAGCGGCGCAGCGTCTGCGCCCATTTCGCCCACCTGTCGAATTCCGCGCGAGTAGCCTGGGAGTCGCCGGCGAAGAACGTCGCGCCGCTGACGCCGAGCTCCTGCTCGCGCTCGAGCGCGAGCTTCGCCGTCGAGGCGACCGCCGCGGCGGACTGTTCGGCGGCGTGCCGCGCGCCCGCCCGGTCGTTGCGCGCGACCTTGTGCGCCGCGAGCAGCGAGCCGGCGACCCCGAGCGCGGCGCACAGGAGCGCGACGAGCGCCCAAGCCAGCTTGGCTGTGCTCGGACGCCGCCAGCCTCTCCCGGCCCGCGCCGGGGGCGCGTCGGCGGGGCTCGACGCGGGCGTCGCCCGCATGCCTCCCTGGAAGCTGAAGATCGGCTGGCCGGGGGCGCCCGTCGGCGCCGCGGCCGGCGTTTGCGCGCCCGGCGCTGCGGCCGGCGTCGGCGCGTCGCGCTCTGCGGCCGGCGTCGGCGCGTCGCGCTCTGCGGCCGGCGTTTGCGCGCCCGGCGCCGCGGCCGGCGTTTGCGCGCCCGGCGCTGCGGCCGGCGTCTGCGCGCCCGGCGCTGCGGCCGGCGTTTGCGCGCCCGGCGCGAAGGCCGGCTGGGCGGCGGGCGCAGGGCCCGGCTGGGGTGGGCCGGCGGCGGCCGGGCCGGGAGCTCGGGGGATCCCGGCTTGCGAGCCGGCAGCCGCGGGAACGGCGGGCGCTCGAGGAACCGCGCCGGGCGCCGGCGCCGTCTCGCTCGGGATCGGCTGTGGCGGCTCGCCCGCAGGTCCTGCCGGCGAAGCTCCGCCGACCCCCTCGGGTCCGGGAAGGTCTTGGGGGCTTGGGCTATCTGACACGAGGACCTCGTCCGCTGCCGGCATGCGGCCGGACGCCGCCCAGCAGTGATCGAGCTTCGCTGGCGCGCTGCATGTGCATACGGCGTCCCCCTCGACGAAAAGTCGATGCGGGTTTAGCGATGCACATTCGCTTGCCGAACGCCCGGCCTGCTCTAGGGTGTGTCGCGGGCATGAGCACTCCCACCCGGCCTTCGACCCCGCCGAGCTCGGCGCGCAGGTTGCTCCCGCGACGCGTGCCCGCGCACGAGGTGCGGGCTCTGTACCGCAAGCACTTCGAGGACCGGCGCAAGGAGCGCCAGCTGCTCTCGACCACCTCGTTCTTCCTGACATTCGCGGGCGTGCGCGCGATCACGCACGCGATCAGGGCAGAACGCGGACCCTTCAGGAACATAACTCCGGGCGGTCGCCACATCCACCACATGACCTTCGGCATCGCCGGCCTGCTGACGGTCGGCTATCTGTGGATGCAGGAGATCGGCACGAAAGACCGCTGCCGCACCTCGCGGATGACGTCGGCCGTGTACGGCAGCGGCGCGGCGCTGACGCTCGACGAGTTCGCGCTGTGGCTGAACCTCGCCGACGACTACTGGACGAAGCAGGGGCGTGAGAGCATCGACGCGATCGTGCTGTTCGGCTCGCTGCTCGGCCTGAGCGTGCTCGGCAAGGGCTTCTTCCAGGAGCTGCTCGCTCACGCGCGTGCGCGCCCGGAGCACGCCCACGAGTTGAACGGCTCCGGCTCGTGGGCGGGCGGCTAGCCCGCAGGCGGGCCCGGCGGGCCGGGGCGTGTGCGCTCGTCGTCGCGCTCGCCGGCTGCGGGAGCTCGGGCTCCTCCGCCAACGGCATCGCAGCGATGTCGCCCGCCGAGATCCTCGCGACTGCGAGGTCGGCCGCGGTGGGCGCCGCGACGGTCCACGTTGCAGGCTCAATTCTCAGCCAAGGAAAGCCGATATCGCTGAATATGGAGCTCGTTGCTGACAAGGGCGGGGTCGGGCGGATCACGCTGGGCGAATTGAGCATCCGGCTGGTCGAGCTGGACGGCTGGCTCTACGTCAACGGCAACAGGAGCTTCTACGAACGCTTCACCGCCCCACTTTCGGCGCGCCGCCTGCAGGGCACTTGGCTGAAGGGGTCGGCCGCGGGCCAGGCATTGCGCTCGTTCAGCTCGCTCACCGACCTGAGCAAGCTGCTGGGCGGCACGCTCGCATCCCACGGGTCGCTCACGCGCGTCGCCGGCGTGAGCGTCGACGGCCGCAGGACGGTGGGAGTGAGCGACCTGGCGAGGGGCGGGACGGTGTATGTCGCCACGAGCGGCATCCCCTATCCGCTCGAGATTGTTTGGCATGGCCGGCGACGGGGAAGGGTAGTTTTCGACAAATGGAACCGGGCGGCGGAACCGACCGCGCCGACGCACGCGATCAACATCAAGCGGCTGCAGAGCAAAGGCTGATCGGCGCTTGGGTCATATGTCTACGCGCTTTGAAATCGGATCAAGCCTGACGCAGGCGTCGTCGAACGTGACAACGACAGACGGCGCGTACACTGGATCAGGGAAGAACGCGAGAGCTCTAGGTGAACGGCCAAATCCAAGCCAGCTTGCTTCGCCGCCCGGAAGAGTCCGGTGCAGGCTCGCGGGCTGCCTCGCAGGCTCCCGGGATGGCGAAGAAGATCGGCGCGCTCGTGCCTAGACGTCGCCACCCGGCTCGGCCACCGTCACCCCGTCCGCCCCGGCGCCGTCACGCCGTCGCGTGGATCGTCGTCTCGGTGCTGCTCGGCGCGGCTGCGGCCGCGGGGGCGCTGCTCGCAGGCGTCTCGGCGCTGACCGCGGGCTGCCTCGCGGTGCTCGCATGCGCGACCGGCGCGCTCGGATGGCTGACCGGCGAGCGCCGCCGCGCGGCGCTCGAGGAGGAGATCCAGCGCCGCACGGGCGAGCTCAAACGCGCACTCTCGGAGCTGGAGATCGCCCAGGCGGAGACCGTCCAGCGCCTGTCGATGGCGGTCGAGTTCCGCGACGAGGACACGGGCGCGCACATCGAGCGGATCGGGCGCTTCTCGGTGCTGCTGGCCGAGCACATCGGCATGGACGCAGAGTTCTGCGAGCGCCTGCGCCACGCCGCGCCGCTCCACGACGTCGGCAAGGTGGCGATCCCCGACGCGATTTTGCTCAAGCCCGGGCCGCTCACGCCGGAGGAGCGCGCGATCGTCGAGACCCATGCTGAGGAGGGACACCGGCTCGTGCGCGGCTCCTCCTCGTCGATCCTCGACATGGCGGCGACGATTGCCCTCAGTCATCAGGAGAAGTGGGACGGCGGCGGCTACCCGCGCGGCCTGAAGGGCGAGGCGATCCCGATCGAGGGGCGGATCGTTGCGGTGGCCGACGTGTTCGACGCGCTCACCAGCGACCGCGTGTACCGCAAGGCGTTCTCGATCGACGAGGCCGTGCAGATGATGCGCGAACAGCGCGGCCGCCACTTCGACCCGGTGCTGCTCGACGCGTTCATGGAAGTCCTCGGCCAGACCGGACCGGACGCCCGCGAGCAGCTGCGCTCAGACCCGATCGCGCTCGTCGAGAGCACGCTCGAGACGTTCGCCACCGCGCTTGAACGCGGCGACGCCGAGATGGCGGAGGCGGCGATCGCGACGGCGATCGAGGACGGCATCTCGCCGACGACGCTGCACGCGGAGGTGATCGGCCCGGCGCTGCGGCGCATCGACGTGCTGTGCGAAGCCGGTGAGATCGACGGTGACCGCGAGCACCGCGCGACCACGATCACGCGCCGCGTGCTCGCGACCCTCTACCGCTACATGACCGGCAGCACCGAACCGACGCGCGAGCGCGTGCTGCTGGCGGGCGTCGAGGGGGACGAGCACACGCTCGGGCTGCAGATGGTCCACGACCAGCTCGCGGCGGCCGGCTTCCACACGATCTTCGACACCGACCTCTCGGCGCAGCGGCTGCTCGAGATGGTCAACAGCCGGTCCCCCGACCTGGTGGTCGTCGGCGCGACGGTCCCGACGGCGGTCGAATCGGTCGAGCTCGCGCTGCGCGACCTGCGTTCCAACCGCCCCGATCTGCCGATCGTGCTCGGCGGTCCCGCCGTCGGCGGCAGCCTGCCGCGCGAGCGCCAGGGCATGCGCGTGCTCGAGCGGATCGACGAGTCGGTGGAAGCGGTCGAAGACCTGCTTGCGGCCTCCGCCTCGACCGCGCCCGTATAGCGCGCCCGTATAGATTCCCGCGCATGAGCGCGCGCGCGATCGTGACCGGCGGGGCCGGCTTCATCGGCTCGCACCTGGCCGACGCGCTGCTGGCCAAGGGCCATCAGGTGACCGTGATCGACGACCTGTCCTCCGGCGAAGCCGCGCGCGTGCCCGCCGCGGCGAAGCTGCTCGAGCTCGACATCGTGGACCTGCCGGCGCTCGAGGCCGCCGTCTCGGAGATCCGCCCGGACGCCGTCTTTCATCTCGCGGCGCAGGCGAGCGTGGTGGTCTCCGTGCAGGACCCGGGCCGCGACTGCGAGGTCAACGTCAGGGGCACGCTGAACGTGCTCGAGACCGCCGGGCGCGCCGGCGCGCCGGTCGTGTTCAGCTCGACCGGCGGCGCGCTGTACGGCGACGCGGCGCCGATGCCGACGCCCGAGGCGCGAATCCCCGAACCGCTCTCGCCGTACGGCGCCTCCAAGTGGGCGGCCGAGGCGTACGTGAACACGTGGTCGCTGTCATCCGGCATCCCCCACGCGGTCTGTCGCCTGGGCAACGTCTACGGGCCGCGCCAGAACCCGCACGGCGAGGCGGGGGTGGTGGCGATCTTCTCCGAGCACCTGTACAGCGGGCGAGCGCCAAAGCTCTACGGACACGGCACCCCCACGCGCGACTACGTGTACGTCGGCGACGTCGTCAGCGCGCTGCTCGCCGCGTCGGGCAGGCGGGGCACGTACAACATCGCCACGGGCGTCGAGACGGACGTCAAAACCGTCTGGCGACAGCTGAGCGCCGCCGCCGGCAAGCACATAGAGCCCAAGCTGGCAGACCTGCGCCCGGGCGAGCTCACGCACAGCTGCCTGGACGTCAGCCTCGCCGAGCGCGAGCTCGGCTGGGATGCGCAGGTGTCGATCGAGCAGGGCCTGCGGATGACCTACGACGCGCTCGTCGAGGAATTCCGGAGCCGGTAGGATCAAACGGCCGAAAGGCCCACGGCGAGATAGCTCAGTTGGTAGAGCACACGACTGAAAAGCTCGGTCGCCCCGGTTTCAGTTAGCGTTTGGGCGGCGCTGCTTTTTCCCTGCTAATGGCGGGTTTTTGACCGCGCCCCGCGCGGCGTGATCGGCGGGTTTTGGGGGCCGTTTTGCGCCCGTTGTCCAAAACGTTGTCCAAAACCCCCCCGTTGTCGAGGGCGGGCTCAGCGTCGCGGCGGTAAAGCTCCGTGCGGGCTTGGCGCATGAGCCGGTCGAAGGAGCGGCCGTGGTCGCGCTTGGCGCGCTGCTGTAGCTGGTTGTACACGTCGAGGGTCATGTGGGAGTCGGCGTGGCCGACCTGTTCCATGACCCACTTGATGTCGTATTCGTTGGCGACCAGGGAGATCGAGATGTAGGTGCGGCGGAGGCTGTGGGGCGTGATGTGCGGGAGCGGCGGTAGGCCGCGCGCGCGCAGCTTCTCGTCGGCTCGCTTTGCAGCTTCGCGGATGATCTCTCCGATCCGCTGGCGTGACATGCGCCCGCCTCGTTCGTTCTGGAATAGGTACGCCTCGGGGCCCGTGTCGTTGCCGGCGCGGCGCAGCCGGTCGATGTGGAGGATGAGCACCTCGGCCAAGTCGGGGCTGACCTCGACGATGCGTATGCCGGTCTCGGTCTTGGCGTCGGGGATGCGGAAGCGCGCGCCCTCGGGGTCGTGGAGGCGCAGGTGGCCGATACGAATGTCGCATAGCTCGCTGTTGCGGACGCCTGACTTGCCGAGCGTGGCGACGATGGCCTTCCGGCCGACGTACCTGCCGACTCGTAGTCCGCCGAGGTTCCGGACGTGGAAGTGAATCGTGCCCTTGCTGAGCCCGAGTTCGGCCCCGATCTGCTTCTGGCGCTTTCCTTCGGCGAGGCGGACGGCGACGGCCGCCGCGCTGGACCCCGGTGCGGCTTCGCGGGCCGCGCGAGCGAATCGCTCCAGGTTGGGGTCTTGCTCGCCAGCGGCATCTTCGACGGCGACTAGCTCGTCCATCTCTAGGAAGGTGCGTTTGGGCTTCGGGACGTGGATCTTCAGCCGCTTGCCGCGAGCGGGGTTTGAGGGCATCAGTTTGTCCTCGACGGCCTCATCGCAGATGCTGGCGAGAAGGGTGATGAGCTTCTTGATCGAGGACGGTGAGAGCGGTTCGACCTTTCGCTTTCGGTGGTCTCGCAGGTCGGCGCCGGCTGCGATGGCCTCCTTGATTTCGTGTGCTTCTTTGATCTTGTGCTTCTTGAAGGCGAGGCACAGCTCAGCGTCGATTTCGTTGAGTTGGTAGCGGCCGAAGAAGGAGATCAGGTGGCGAATTCGCGAGCGGTAATCAGCAGCCGTGTTCTCATTGATTGGCTTCTCGCCGATGACGCCTTCGATCTTTGCTTTCAACCAATAGCTGACGTATTCGTGGAAGGTAGGGATCGTCGTAAAGACTTGCTCGACGGGGAGCGGCTGGCGCTTGGGCGGCTGCCAGATACCCGCCTGGACTCGCGCGAGGATGTTGGCCAGCTCGACGCGGGCGGTGCGCTCATTCCAGTTGCCGTTGCAGCCGCAGTCGCAGTCGCGGTCCTCGTGGAGCATCAACGTCTCGCGCTTGCCGTAGGCGGTGAACCGCAAGCGGAAGCGCATCGTCCCGTCCACCTGCTGTTCGACCTTGAGGCTTCCGCTCACTGGCCGGGGCATTGAACACGCTCCGGCGTCAAAGGGCTACCGTATCTGTGCATCGGGGTTACCTCCCGTTGTCGGGCCGGGGGCGTTGCCGCGCCGCCCGGCCACCTATTTGGCCGGTGAATGGTAGCTCTGTATGGGGCAGCAGATCAACGTTTCCCAGCCTTCTCGGCGGGCGTTTTCGGGGCCTGGCGCGGCGCCTTTCGACCGGCGCTGGCTGGCCCTGGCAGTCGAGGCGACGGCGGATCGTCGGGAGGTCGAATCGCAGCCTTCCGCGCGGGCCTCCCAGGCGCACGCCTCCCAGCTCGCGGGCGTGCTCGTAGACCCAATCACGGTCGACGCCGAGCGTGCGAGCGACGAGCGCGGCATCCACGAACCGCGCGCCCGTCGGGCCCTCTTTCTGCAGCACCTCGGCGACGCGGACGGCGATGCGCTCGATGTCCTCGTCGTCCAGTGTCATCGGCGGGTCCTGCTCCTGGCTGGCGTCCGGCGGCAGTCAGCGCCGCGAGTGCGGGGGGAGCGCGCCGCTGATTTCCTCTGCCCGGCCCAATAGCTGATCCGCGCCTGTGCGATCGGCACATACGTAGCCTCGCGCTCGATGCCGTGGAAGCGCACGCCCTCCAGAACGCAGCCGGCGCCGGTGCTGCCCGAGCCGGTGAAGGGATCGAGTACGAGCCCACCCTGTGGTGTGAGTAGTCGCACGAGCCAGCGCATCAGGTCGATCGGCTTGACCGTGGGGTGCAGGTTGGCGACCGGATTTTCGGCGCACATGCGCTCGTTGTGAGCGCCGATCTTGAAGGTCTGGACGACCTGCTTGGGCAACTGCTCGCAGCCAGCGTCCCGCTCACGTCGGGGGGCCTTTGCCGCGTAGAAGAAGCGGTGGCGCTCGCCGAGTAGCGCGATCGGGCAGTCCGCGTCACAGCGCTCGGTGCTGCAATCGCGGCCGTGCGAGAGCAGGAGGTTGCTCGGCCAGCGACCCCGCTGGTTGGCTGTGATTCGACGGCCGTGAGCGCGCGCTTCTGTCGGGCAATCCTCGGCCGTGAGCGGTATCCGGCACGGGTCTATGTTCATCGCGCCCGTGCCGTGCTCGGCGAGCGTCGCGTCGAGCGTGTCCTGCATTGGTCGGCGGGCGAGCACGATCGGCTCCCAGCAGGGCTTCAGGCCGGTGCCGAGACCGTCGGGCAGCACCCGTGTCGCGGGGTATCCCTGGCCCTGGAGCCACATGAGCACGTCGCGGACTTCAAAGCCGGCTTCTTCCAGGCCGCAGGTGAGCCTGTGGAAAGTCCTTGGTGCGGCGAACGCGGCGAGATGCCCGCCAGGCTTCAGCACGCGAGCGCAGGCGAGTGCCCACTCGCGCGAGAAGTCCTGGAAGGAGTCGATCGGGTTGGTGTGCGCAGCGCGCCTTTTCCCTGGCGGCAGGTTGGGGTCGAGCTTGCCGGGCCGATCCCATGCCATGCCGTTCACACCGATCCCGTAGGGCGGGTCGGTTATCACCGCATCGACGCTGTCGGCGGCGAGCTTGGCGATCGCGGTGAAGCAGTCGGCTTGTGTTACTCGCCAGGTTCGTGAGCGACTAGGCATTTTTTTTACCTTCCTTCGGAGTGGTGGTCGGAGGCTTGCGGTTGTGTGAATCAGCCGGTGGGCTTTCGGAACACGAGGACGTCCTCGTGGCAGACGAGGTGGGTCCGTTCACCTCTGGTGAGCGCGTGGCGGAGGTTCAGTAGCTGCCACATCGAGGGGCGCGGGCGAAGCGACTCGTGTCGGATCGTGGCGAGCAGCGCCACGATGTGCTGCCAGTAGACGAGGCCGGGGCTCTCGCATAGCGTCGTGGTGTCGCCGGAGAGGTTGGTGAGCCGTCCGCCGGCACGCATGTTCTTGGTGACGAGGACCAGGTAGCCGCCCGGGGCGAGCAGCTTGGCGCAGCCGGCGTAGACGTCGGCCATCGCCGCGAGGTAGCTGTCGCCGGTGAACCGCCGCTCCGCTGGTCGCCGGCAGGCTTCCTGCAGATTCCCGTAGGGGAGCCGCGCGAGACATGTCGCGCTGTCGCCGTAGCGGCAGGCGCGCTTGACTTTGCCGGCGTGCGCGCGGTCGGCGGCGGTGACCCGTCGGCCTTCGCAGGCACGCGCAATCTCCATGCCCTTCCCTGAGCGGGGGTCGCCGAGGGTCGTGTCGGCGTAGGGCGGTGAGGTGAGAATCAGGTTGACGCTGCCGGCGAGTTGGTCTAGGACCCCGCGGGCGAGCCGCCGCGCATCGTCGGTGAGCACCAGCGCCTGCCCCGCGGCGCCTTGGCCGCGGGCGTGCTGGACGTTGCCGGCCGCGAGCGCCGCCCAGCGCGGCTCGACCTCGACACCGATCGCCTGGCGTCCTTGGTGGATCGCCTCGACAAGGGTGGTCGCGATCCCGCACATCGGGTCGAGCACCAGGTCGCCGGGGCTGCTGTAGAAGTCGATCGCTCGGCGCGCGATCTCGGGCAGCATCTTCGCCGGGTGTCGGTTGGACTCCGGCAGGTATCGACCCTGGCGCTGCCACTGCCCTGTCCGCTGAGCGCACGGCCACGCCGCGAGCGGCAGGTCGCTGGTGCGCCAGCAGTCGGGAGCGTCGCGTCGTCGTGGTCGGGTGCTCGTGCTGCATCCGGTGTTGTGCCGCCGTGCGGTAGAGGTCCGCGGAGGCATGTTTCACACCTCCTTCGGTGGGAGTTGGCCGAGCCAATCGACGGGCTCGGGGATGGTTGGGTTGGTGAAGATCGCAGCGAACGGGCCTCGCGCGGTCAGCTCGGCGAGGCTCACGAACGAGAACGGGATGGCTCGCCGCAGGCCCTTCGCGGGGTCGGACTCATAGAGGGCGAGGACCCTGGCGATGCGCTGCGCGATCCTGGCAGGAGATTGGTCGGCGAGGACGATCAGGACGTGCGGCCAGGCGCGGTAGTAGTTACGCCACAGCGGCTCGGCCTGCTCGTCGGTCGACGGGGTGTAGCTGCGAAGCCTCGTGTAGCGGGCGAGCTTCCCCGCGAGCTGGTCGGCGGGCCTCGCGGTTCCTCGATCGACCTCCACGAACCGCTGGTGCATGACGAGCGACCCATCGCTGCCGGTCTGCAGATAGGTGAGCAGCGCGTCGGCGACGACGAGCTGGGCGGGATGGCGGACGCTGCCGGGCGAGATTGGATGCGCGATCTCGTGGCGCCAGGAGTCTGAGCCACACTCGTCGCCGCGCTCGCGGGCGGCCCTGACGAACGCGATCCCGACGTCGTTGACGGCGAGGGTGTGCCGCTTCAGCAGCCCTTCGGCCTGTGCTCTGCTCGGGACTCGTCGGCGCTGCTCGCCACGCGGTCCGGCGGCCTCGACCGCCTCTGCGCCGGCGTCGGTCAGATACCAGCAGGAGAGCGTGCCGGGCCCTTGCACACGGTCCACGAGCTCGCGGCGTGCCAGCAGACCGAGCACCTTCCGCGTCCACCGATCCCCTGTGGCTGGCGTGTACAGCGCGTGGACTTGGCGCGTGGTGAGCAGACGGTGCTGGTAGAGCCCGGCCAGCATCGAAGGCGCCACGGCAGGCAGCGGCCGTTCTCTGACAGCAGCCCCGACGCTCATAGCTCACCGTCCCTGACGGGCGACGCTTGCCGCGTCGGCTTGTGGCTTCGGCCCTGCTCCGAGCACTCCGACGCTGGCGTCGGGGGCGCGCAATCGCCGTCGCCGGGGCGCCTGGCGGCGGGTGCCGCCCACGGCTGGTCTGAGTCCTCCGCTGAGCGCAGGCGTCGCCCGCCTGCACCCTGGCGGCTTTCCAGGTGCTCCATGATCCGCGCGTCCAGGGTGTCGAGCGCGGCGATCGTCTCCGCTGCGCTCGTGCGCCCGGACGCGGCGTCGATAGCCGGTTGCGCCGCGGCGACCGCATCTGGTCGGAACGCCTCGCCGAAGGCATCTTCGACCGATTCGTTGGTGAACCGGAACGGGCGCGTGACCTCGCCGTTGAGAGTGACCTGCGCGATGAAGTTCCGTCGCGGCAGGCCGGTGATCGCGCCTGCGGGCGGGTCGCCTCCCCACTCCCTCGCGATCAGCCCGGCGGCGTGCGAGTTCAGAGCGGTGGTGACCAAGTGGCTGCGATTCGTCGTCAGCGCGTTCAGCGTGGACGCGGTCAGCCGCTCCGGGTTCTGATTGAGCAGGATGCCCCTGATCCCAAACTTGGCCGTCTGCTCCAGCAGGCTTGCGAGCGTGCCGTTCGACGCGCCGTCGAACACCTGAATCTCGTCCAGGAAGCAGTAGAACGGCACTCGCTGCTCGGGCGCCAAGAACGCACGGCTCTTCGCGCCGTAGAGCAGGTCGAACACGAGCAGGTTGGCGACCAGGCGGTCCCTCGCACCGTCTGCGCCGGGGCAGGCGAGCACGATCTTGCGTTCGCTCATCGCTCTGGCGATGTCGTATGTCGAGGTCTGCGCGCCGAGCAGCGCCGCCAAAGGTGTCGATGAGCGCAGCCGGTCGATCAGGTTCGTGACCGGCGTGATGCTCTCTTCGGAGAGCCTCGGGAACCGCTCGGTGAAGAACTGGCGGCGCGGCGGTGAGAGGAACGGCAGCGCGGCCTGCAGCCACTCGGGGCTGCCGAGGATCGAGGGGACCTGGAATATGGTCGGCTGGAGTCCCTCGGGGAGAATCCGTGACAGCTCGATCAGCGCGCCGGTCGCCTGCGTCGTCAACGTCAGCGCCCGGTTGTTTCTCTCGCCCCATTGCAGCGCGCTGGCGAAGCTGTCCACGATCGCCTCGACTCTGCGCTCGGCCGCGCTCGCGTCAAGGCCCCGGCAGGCAAACAGGTTCCAGCCAGGTTGCCCCTCGCGGCAGCGCTCACCGACGAGGTCAAGCTCGACGATCCGTTGTGCGAACTCTTGCTCGGTCAGGCAGCACTTCAGACGCTTGACCGCGTCTTGGTGGGGGTCGAGGAACAGCCCTCCGAAGCCGGCACGGAAGATGTGTGCGCCCTGGGTCAGCGCGAGCTCGGTCTTGCCCCACCTCGAGCGGCCGGCGATGTAGCTGAAGAAGGAGTCCTCGACCCGCAGCCCGACTCTGCGCTCGCCGTCCTCGGTCCTGACCCTGCCGAGCGGCACGAGCCCTCGCTGCCCGGTGAACGTCGGCAGCGTCTTCGGCGCGGGATACACCGCCGGCCCGAGCCGCAGCACCTCTGGCACCGAGCAGTGAACGGTCGGCGGCTTCAGCACTCCGGCCATCTCCCTCGCGGTGACGTGGCAGCGCCGCGCCGGCTTGAAGAGCCCTCTGCGCATCCGGTAGTCCAACCACCTGCGACGCCCCGGCAGATCGGAGCCGAGGAACGCGACCCCGAGGACACGCACGCCGACGACCCGCAGCGAGTTCGCGCCCGCCATCGAGTCGAAACAGGCGAGTAGGCCGTGCAGGCACGACACCGCCGTGCCCCTCTCAGGTGCGCTGCATCGGACGAGAACCTGCAGCCCGAACAGTGGTTCGGCCTGCACGAGCTTCGTCGCCAGCTCCTCCCGCGCGACCCGTTGTTCGACCATTTCCGCCGGGCGACGACGACCACGCGGACGCTCGCGCTGGCGGGCAGCGGCTGGGTCGCCTTCACGGCGGCGAGCGTCCCGCAGCATCCTTCGACGCAGCCGGCGGCGAGTCCCAGCCGTCCTCGGCAGCAGGTCGATCGCGACTTCCGCGCGCTCGCCGCGGCGGTAGTCAAGGCCGGCGAGGACCCTGGCGAAGCTCTGCAGCGGATCGGGCTGCAGAGGCAGGTGAGCCAGCGGCTCGGTACTCGGGCGCGCGAGGCGAAGCTCAGCGCGGGCGATGTGAACAGGACGCTGGCTCGGCGGCGGAGCGGCGTCGGGCTCGAGGCGCACTTGGACTCGGTCGTAGACCATCAGCGCAGAGCGAACCGCCGGCAACGCGCTCCTTGGCACGCTCAGCGAGTAGCGCAGCCTGCCCTCCTCGTCGGTGTCGAGCAGCACCCGAACAGCGCGAGCGCCAGGGTCGAGCCAGTTGCCGACCAGCCTCCGCGCGCGAGCCAGATGAGCGGCCGAGCGAACGACCGTGTCGAGGCTAGGATCGAACGTGTCGGGGGCGAGCACGACCAGCCGCTGGCGCGAGGCAAGCGAGCGGCGCGTCACGGTCACGCGCGCGGCGGCGAGCACGATCAGCAGCACCAGCCCGCCGAGCAACACGGGCAGCGCCAGCGCGATCACCGGGGCGAGCGACACCTGGCGCGCGGCGCCGAGAAGGCTCGCCACAGCCAGGCCGACGATGAGCGCGACCAGCGGGCGAGGATCTTGCTGGCCCTGACCCTTCATCGCGCGCCCCCCGCCGCGCCGCCGGCCGCGCGCCGGCCGTTTCCCCATCTACCGGCCCTCCGACGCGATAGCGTCGGAGGGCCGGTGTGACTCCAAGAGACGGTGGCGCTGCCACCGCGATCGGCGGAGCACAGGCGAGGACGCCTGGCCCGCGCGAGGGACAGGAGCAGACGACGACTAGCGACGACACGATCCGCGGACACCACAGAGCCGCCCGCGGTCACACCGAACAGCAGAGCTACCGGGCCACCGGCTGCCAGAGGCACCACATCGAGACGCCGACGGCAAGCCGAGCACGCGGCAGCGCACCACCATCCCACGGGGTTACAGAGGCGCAGTCCTTCATTTGCGAGGCAGCCAGAGGCATAGCTACCTACCGACATAGACTTCTCGCAAACGCGATCGCCCGCGAAAAGCGCCCCGTTGCAGGCAAAACCACGCAACGGCGGGAGAAGGCCCAGGACCCCGAAACGGACCCTGAGACGGACCCTCGGCCGGACCCTGGACCGGAACCTGAGACGGACCCCACAGCTCATCGCCGCTCACCCCCCGCAGCGGAGAGGATCTCCCACCGCACCTTGCGCTCGGTCGGGTGCTCATCCGCCCGGAGCCGCCCGCAACGGGGTCGATGCCAACGCCCGCCACCGGCAACCCCGACCATCGAGAAGCCCGCAGCGCGCAGCGACGCGCCGCCCTCCTCGGGCAGCGTGTAGGTCACGAGGCGGCGGTAGCCGAGCGCCTTCACCGACCTCCACGCAGCCCCGTAGAGCATCGAGCAGGCGTTGCGCGTCCCATCGGTGCAGCAGCGCGTGACCTCGGCCGTGAAGCCGTCCTGCAGCATCCGTGCGAGCGGCCTGCCGACCACCGCGACCCCACAACGGCGGCTGCCCTCAGCTACGGCGACGACGCTGATACAGCCCCGCGCAGGTCGATGGTGGCGGTGGTGCTCGGCGATGTATGCGTTGGCCGATCGGAGCGTTGTCGGGACCAGGCACAGGCTCGGAGCAGGCTCCGATCTGGCTCGGCGAGGGTGGGTCGTCGGTGCGGTCGCCGGGCTCATCGACTGCTCCTCTCGCGTGGGCACCGAGCGGCACGGCAGGAGGCGCGGCTGGTCTGCGGAGCTGGCCGGGCGGGGTTGCGCTGGCGGGCCTCGCAGGATTCGCACAGCAGCCCTGGCCGCTCGCGGGAGACTTCACCGGCACGGTTGCCGTCGAGGTCAAATCCACCCCAGCGACACCACCTGACCCCGGCGGCCTGCGCTTCTTCCTCGAGGGATTCGATGACCGCGGCGACGAAGTCCGGGTATAGGGCTCCGAGCATCGCTCGCTCCTCCCCGGCTTTCGCGAACGCGCCGCAGTTGCACTCGCCCGAGCGGTGCAGGAGCGCGGCGGCCGGTGACTCGGGAAGATCGTGCTCGCGTCGATAGCGGCGCATGTCCTCGCCGGTCCAGTCGATCAGCGGGTTGACGAACACCGCTGACTTTCCGGGCAGCCGGTTGATGGCCTCGCGCTTGGAGCGCCGCCGGGACTCTGCGCGGCGGATGCCGGAGAGGAACAGAACGCGCGAGCGTCGAGGGTGGCCCTGCTTGCTCTCCCGCAGCAGCGACATGATCTGTCGTTCCTTCAGGCGGTTGTAGGCGCGGCCGTGAGCGCCTGGCCCCGGGAAGCCGTGCGGGACCTGGCCGAGCTCGCCACCGGAGGCCCTGCCATATCGGCGGGTGTCCCTGGCGATCAACTGCTCGATCGTCAGTGTCGGCTCGCGATCGTGCGCGGCGATGAACCTCGCCCACCACACCAGGTCGCCGAGGACCATCGTCCTGTAGGCGTCCCCGGCGCTGAGGACGCGCAGAGGCTTTCCGATCCACGCGGCGTACTCGCGCACGAACGTCTCGACGCCGGGCACCGCGGTGCCGGTGTCGATCCAAGCCAGCCCGTCGTAATGCTCGCGGCAGCGATGCGCGAGCACCGTCGAGTCGTTCCCGCCACTGAACAAGCACCAGGCAGCGACCGGCTCGTGCTCGGCGCGCGCCGCGGAGATCAGCTCGTCCGGGTTCTGCTTCAGTCGCGGCTGGCTCATCTCGCGGGCCTCCCTGCGAGCCGGGGGCTGGTCTTGTGCCAGCGGCCGGGACACTGGCGCCGGTCGATTCGGGCGGCCATCGCGCCGGGGCTTTGCCGTGCGACGCCGCGCGAGGGCGCTCCGGCGTGGTTGCGCGCGACGTTGGTCGAGTCAGCCGAAGCGAACGGGTAACGGCTGCCGGCGAGCCTGAGCCCGCGGAGCATGTGCAGCCATACCGGCGCCGGGCCGTTGCCGCAGAGCGCGTTCATCGCGGCGGTCATCCGCTCGTGCCACGCCTGGCTTGCGACGCTCCGATATGCCTGGGAGCTACCAATGCAGACCCTCGGCCACCTGTCGGCGAGCCGAAGCAGCCGCCGGATCGGTTCGTGCATGTGCCACACCGGGGCGCCCCTGCTCCCGAAGGGCCAGTCAGCGAGCAGCAGGTCGTTCTCGCGCTCGCCGCCGGCGATGACGTCGGGGATCACCGCCCAGGTCGTGCGGTAGGCAAGCCACCGCTCGCACCACTCGTAATACGCCTCCCAGCTAACGGCCCGCCCCGTGCGCCAGAACGTGAACGCTCCGCAGTCCAACATCACCGCCTGCCCGATCTCGTGACAGGCGGCGATGTCGTGCGGCGCGGCGAAGCTCACGCAAAAGCACCGCCCGGCAAGCTCCAGGAGCTTCGGGCGCGGCGTGATCGGCGTGCCGTGGTAGTGCATCACGCCCCAGCCTTCAGCCCGCTTGGGCGGACCTTCGCGATGACCGCGGACCACAGCAAGGCGCCCGCGACCTTGGCTGTGAACTGGCCGACCGTCGTGCTCCACATGACCCCGCCGAACGCGAGCGTGGGAAAGACGAGGCTGTCGATCGCGGCTCCGAGCCACGCGGCTGCGTTGGCTCGCTGGACCCACTCGCGGCGTCGCAGCAGGTGGTACAGCAGGCCCTCGCCCGTCTCCGCGCAGGCGAACGAGATAGCCGATGCCTCGGCGATCGCCTGCACGTCCTGAGCGATCAGGAAGCTGATCGCGGAGCCGGCACCGATCAGCAGCGCCATCCTCTGCCAGCGGCTTGTGCCCCAAAAGTCGGCGAGGCGGTCGCGGGTGATCAGGTCGAGCCCAATCAGCGCGAAGGCGTTATAGACCGATGCGGTTGGCCCGTAGCGGGCGGTGATGATGTTCGCGGTAACGATCGCGGCGAGGTACACGCCGACCAACACAGCGATCTTCACCCGCTCCCGGCCGGCAGCGGCTATTAGTTTCCTCATTTCGAGCGGCCTCCTTGCTTGGGTGGTTTGGAACGTCGGACTCGGCGAGCCGACGAGGCGAAGCTGGGCGCGAGGGCCTGCTCGAGCACGCGGTGCGCGAGCGGCGGCGGGACGGCGTTGCCGAGCTGCGTGAACTGGCGGGTGCGGGCTCCCTGCCACGGGTAGCCGGCCGGAAAGCCCTGGAGGATCGACGCCTGCTCCACGGTCACCCGGACGGCGTGGGCGCCGCGCCGCTGCTCGTAGCGGCCTGGAGGATCACCGGAGTTCTGCTTGTGGCCAGGAGGATGCACCCTGCGGTCGCAGGCGACGGTTGTCGCTGGCCGCTCGCGCGCCCAGCTCGGCGCCGCCCCACTCCGGCGCCTGCGGCCTGGGCCGCAGGGAATCCACTCGACCTGGTTGAGCGCATGCCCGAAGTGGACGGTCGGTGCCGGCTCGCCGTCGCTGCGGACGGCAGCGTTCGCCTGCGTGCCGTTGCGCCACGCCCAGCCGCCTCGCTCCACGCTCTCCCCTGGCGGTAGCTGGCGTCCTACGAGCGCCCCGTCCTTGGATCGGCGAGTGGTCACCAGCGTCGGCGCTGGCCGCTGCCCGGTCCAATCGCCGCCGTCGACCTCAGCCGTGTCGACGTCGTGCGCCTGCCAACGGTTCACCCGCGTGGTGACTGTCTGCGCGGGCGACTCGGTTGGGTCGAAGCCCTCCTCGATCCGATCGCCGCTGCGCCTGATCTGCACACAGGGCTTTCGTGTCCATGAGCGCGTGCGCGCCGTGAGTGTCGAGGCGGGCTTGCAGGCCGGGCGGCGATCGCGAGCGCGATGCGTTCCCGTGTCGCCCTTGGCGGGCTGGTTGCTAGGGGTGTCGTTTCGACGCGGGAATCCGACGCGATCGCCTGTCGGCCAGCCGAGCGCTTGGGCCATGCTCACCCACGGCAGAAGTCCAACCTCGTCCTCGGGGACCTCGTCGCGTCGGCGCGGGTTGTATGAGCGGTGCGTCGGGGGAGGCAGCTGGACCGGCCCGTCGAGCGACGCGATCAAGAACGCGCGCTTGCGGGTCTGCGGCACGCCATAGCGCTCAGCGCTCAGGACCCCTGCCGCCGTGTGGTAGCCGTGCCCGGCGAGCAGCCCGGCGAACACGCTCCACAGCTCCAGCACAGCCGGGACCTGCTCCAGCGCGACCCAGCGGGGCCTGAGCGCGAGGACATACCGGAGCGGCTCGACGGTCAGCAGCGACCGAGAGTCCCGACATTGCGCGATGCGCTCCTGGCGGCTGTCGTTGCCGGCGGCGAGCTCATGCGCGCACGCGATCACCAGCGGCTTGTCCTGGCGGCCGAGGCCCTTGCCCGCCGAGCTGTAAGCCTGGCAGGGTGGCGAGCCGATGAGGCCCCACACCGGGCCGAGCGAGGCGGGGTCGAGCGCGGCGACGTCGGCCTGCAGGCACTCGTGCCCTGCCGCGCGCGAGGTGGCGCACGCCCACTCATCCGTCTCGATGGCGAGGGCACTCAGGCCGAGCATCCGAAGGCCCTCCGCCCAGCCGCCGGCACCGGCGAACAGGTCGATGATCTTCCCCTGCTGGCGCCGCGACCTCTTGTTAGCGGGAGGTCGCATCGGCGCTCCCTCGATGTCGCGTCCCTCTCGGGGGGGGGGGGGGGGGGGGGGGGG
>DATJTT010000007.1:0-114508 GCA_035503075.1 Solirubrobacteraceae bacterium | reverse complement strand
TGCTCGCGGCGCCGATCGTGGTGGGGGTGGGTTAGCCTCCTTTCTTGTCGGCGCGCTGCTTGAGGCCGTGGCGGAATCGCCAGGACTCGGTGCCGGTGTCGATGATGTGCGCACGGTGGGTGAGCCTGTCGACGACGGCCTTCGCGAGCCTGGCGTCGGGGAACACCTTGGTCCACTCGCCGAAGGGGAGGTTGGTCGTGACGATCAGGCTGGCGCGCTCGTTGCGCTCGGAGAGCACTTGGAAGACGAGCTCGGCGGCACCATCGGGCAATGCCAGGTAGCCCAGCTCGTCGAGGACCAGCAGCTCGGTGCGGGTGTAGCGATTGATGACTTTGGAGAGCTCGCGTTTTGACTCGGCTTCTTGGAGTTCGTTCGCGAGGCCGGCGAGGGTGGTGAAGCGGACTCGTCGTCCTTGTTGGCAGGCGCAGACCGCGAGCGCGCTCGCCAGGTGTGTCTTGCCGGTCCCCGAGTCACCGATCAGGATGATCGACTCGCGATCGTTGATCCATGTCCCTTCCGCGAGCGCGGCGATCGTGGCCTGCGGGATCTTCGGGTTCTCGGCGAAGCGGAACTCCTCCAGGCGCTTGATTTGTGGGAACCGCGCGTCGATCAGCCGGCGGTGTTCGCGACGCTCGGCGCGCTCGTGCACCTCGGCTTCTAGCAGCGCGGCCAGGTACGCGATCGGGGTTTGTTGCTCACGGGTCGCCTCGGCCGCCATCTGCCGGAACCGTGCCTTGACGGTCGGCAGCTTCAGCTCGACGGCGTGCGCCTCGATCAGCGCCTCCAGCGCGGCCGTCTTGGGTGTCGTGTGCGCGCTCATCGTCCCGTCTCCCGCAGCTGGTCATATCCCGAGAGGTCGGTCGGCGGCGGCGAGCCGATCCCGGCGAGGCGTTCCTCGACCTGGAGGGCCGGCGTGTGGTCGCGCTCGCGGCGGCGGGCCAGCAGCGCGACCGCGCGGCCGTCGTGCGCGCCCGCGGCCAGCGCACCGGCGACGGCGAGCTTGACGGTCTCGACGCCGAGCTCGCGAGTCAACAGCAGCACGTCGACCATCTGCCGCGCGGCCTCTTGGCGCCCCGCGCGCTGCTCGATCGCCCCCCAGAGCTCATCGAAGCACTCCGGCCAGTCACCGCGGTCGCGCTCTTGGCGCAGCGCCAGGCTCCTGGCGAGCGCGCCGGGCTTGCGTGCGAGCAGGTCGAGGTAGTGCTCGAGCTGCGCGCTCGTTTCTTGTCGGCCAGCCAGCCGCTCGTGGATAGCGACGAGCTGTCCTTCGTGGATGACGCTGATCTCATTCGCGTCGATCTTGGCGAGTACCCGCCGGCCGGCCAGGCGCGCGGGAACCGAGTAGCGGTTGCCCGCGACAGCGACCATCGCCTTGCTGTCAACGCGCGGATTAGCCTGAAGCGAGGTGCAGTGCGCCTGGCGTGGCAACTCGCCGAGCAGCCGCCGCTCTCGCTCGAGCGCCTCGCCGACCGGCTCTCCGCGCCCGACGATCGTGCGATCCAGATCAGCCCAGCACGCCTCCTCCAGATTCTCGTTGAGCTCGGCGATGCTGCCCACCTTCGGGACCGGCACCAGATGCCGGCGACGGAAACGGCCGACCTCGTTCTCCACGCCTCCCTTCTCGTGCGCCCCTTGCTTGCCGGGCAGGCAGAACACCGAGTCGAACATGTAGTGCGAGCGCAACGCGACGAACCGGTCGCACTCCACACGACGACGCCCCTTGAGCACCCGTGCGACCGCACTGCCCAGATTGTCATACCTGACAGTCTCGAACACGCCCTCAAACCAGTCGAACGCGCGGACATGGGCCTCCAAGAACGCCTGCTGGGTCTCTCCTCCGAACGCGACCGCGAACGACGCGCCGGAATGACACGCCCGCATCAAGAACACGTGCGCCATCACCGGCACCCCGCGCAAGAGCACCTGCGCCTGCCCCCAGTCGACCTCGGCCTCCACACCCGCGTCAGCGACCAACGGCACGAACGCCTCGACCTCACCCAACCGCCGACGCGCCGCAGCGACAAACCGATCGACTTGACGCTCAGAGACCTCCGCGCCGTGCTCCTCGACCAGCCGCTGCCAGACCCGCCTCGCCGTGTGACGCTGCTTGCGCGGCACCTGCGCATCCGCGCGCAACCAATCCTCGATCACCGACCGATACGCCCCAAGCTTCGGCGCCGGCCGACTCGCAGGCGGCCGCTTCGGCGGCGGCACCGGGTCCGCCAGCGCCTGGCGCACCGCGCGACGATGAACCCCATGACGCCTCGCCAGCGCCCTGATCGACAACTCCTCCCGCGCAAAATCGCGCCTGATCGCCTCGAACTGCTCCACTCTGCTCACTCCTTCCGACCTTTCGCGTAGCGCTCAACAGAGCGCCCAGCGTCCGGCTCAGATCGGACAGAGGTGGGGCCACTTCAAACGTCGACAGTCGGGCCAGATCAGACGTCGACTCTCAACAAGGTCAAGATCAAAGAAGACGGACACGGTCAGCCTGGCATCGTCATTACATGCAAATCGTCCATTCTTGAACTGACGGATGAATGCAAGTCGAAAGAAGCGACTGACAATTCGCGTCAGGAAGTCGAAAACTTATTAGGCACCGCGACGGAACCGCCGTTAGTGACGGTGACGCTTCCTAGCGAACCGGAAAGGAAGGCAGAATGGTTGGACTGCTCGCTAGGCGGAGTGGAAAGCGGCTTATTAAGTGGTAAAGTGTTACTGGTAGCATTAAACAGCAGCGGTGCCGCAGTGAGCCTCGAAGTGAGCGAAGTCTGAGATCAACCGGGCGGTTGCCGTATCGGCGGTAGCTGTCTGGGCGTAGCTCTCGGCGCGGGGCCGCGGATGTATGGCTCCGCGCCGGGCGCTCGTCGAACGCGGGTTGATGCGAGTTTGGGCGCCGAGCGAGAGGGCGACCGGGTGCCGGCGATTCTTCGCTGCGAGTCGGAAACAATCGCGGGTCGGATTCTTGACAGTGGCGGTGCGGTGTGGGACGGTTGACCCGGATCGGGAAGGTCGCAGGTGAGGATCACAGTGATACCCATTGTTGTCACCTGCCGCAGGAAAACGTCAGCAAACTAGGACACGTCGAAAGCGGAGGGTGAAGCGGGAAGATGCGTACATCATCGGCAGCGCTCGGTCTCTTGGCAGTCGTGCTCGTTGTGTCAGCGTGCGGTGGCAGCTCGAGTTCGAACAGTAACAGCAAGACAACAGGGGCCAGCTCGAACGCCAGCAGCCGGCGAGGTGCCGCCAGTAGCGCTCCATCCAGTCTGCTCGCGAGGATCGAAGCGATCTGCACGCGGCGCAACAACGCGACCGAGGCGGTGGGCAGTCGCACGAACACGGAAAGCGGGCTCAAACGCATCGCTCGGGGGCGGGCCGCCGTCGAGCAAGCGGCGCTGGTCGAACTCGAAAAGCTGACCGTGCCGGCGTCGATGGAACCCGGCTGGCGACAGTTTATCGCGGACAGGCGGTCGCTGATCAGGGGCTGGCTCACGCTCGGGGAACACGGGCTGGGCGACTCCACCGGCACCAAGGCGTTCGACCTGGCGGACAGCGCCCAGAAGAGCATGCTCAAGGCCGCCGAAGGCGAGGGCCTCAAGCAGTGCTCACAGGCCGCCTGACGACGTAGTCGGCGCTGCCGTCGCGGGCGCCAGCGCCGGATGTAGGCGCGGCACCGCCGCGTTCCTGCCCGGCGCGAGGCGTGCGTGGCAGGCGCGCGCCGGCGAGCACCAGGCCGTGGCGGTGCGGGACGAACGTGATCGCGCTGCGGCGCGGGCGCTCGGAGCGGGGCTCGACGAGGCTCAGCTCGAGCTCGTCGATGATCGTGCGGATCACGGTCCGCATCAGCAGCTGCGCGTAGGGCGCGGCCAGGCAGCGGCGCACGCCGCCGCCGAACGGGATCCACGTGTACGTGCCGGCCGGTTGGTCGAGGAAGCGCTCGGGCAGGAACCGCGTCGGCTTCGGGTAGAGGTCCTCGCGGCGGTGCACCAGGTGCACGCATGGGGCGACCGTCGCCCCCGCCGGGATCGCGTGGCCGCCCAGCCGCATCGGCTGGAGCAGCCTGCGCACGACGATCGGCGCCGCGGGGCACAGGCGGGTGGTCTCCTTGCACACCGCCTCCAGGTACTCCTCGCCCTCGCCCGCGCGCACCTCCGAGCGCAGGCGCTCGTACTTGGCCGGGTGGCGCAGCAGGCGCTCGAACGCCCAGCAGAGGAGCGCCGAGGTCGGGCCGTCGGTGAGCAGCGTCACGAGTTCGTCGCGCAGGTCCTGCTCGGTCATCGGGGAGCCGTCCTCGTAGCGCGCGTGGGCGAGCATCGAGGCGACGTCCCCGTCCTGCTCGTCGGGGGGGCGGCGCTGGCGCTCGCGCACCTCCTCGAGCACCGCATCCTCGACCGGGCCCATCAGCTCGCGGTAGCCCGTGTTGCCCGCCAGCCAGCGCGGGCCGGCGGCCGCCAGCAGCGTCAGCCGGCGGGGGTCGTTCATCCAGTTGGTCAGCTCGCGCAGGCGGGCGTGCAGGCGGCGCATGCGCGGCGTCTCGAGCTCGCCGAAGACCACCCGCATGATCGCCTCGAGCGTGATCTCCTGCATGCGCGGCCACAGCTCGAGCGGCTCGCGCAGCGGCCAGCCGCGCAGCTGGCGGCGTGTCACCTCGGCCATCATCGGGCCGTAGGCGGCCATCCGCTCGCCGTGGAAGTGGGGCAGCATCAGCCTGCGCCGGCGGACGTGCTCGGGCTCCTCGAGCAGCATCACCGAGCGCGGGCCCAGCAGCGGGCCGAGGATCGAGTTGGCGATCCCGACCCCGAGCGAGGCGTGGTCGGCCGTGAACACCAGCCGCACGTCCTCGGGGTCGGCCAGGATCACCCACGTGCCCGCGTTGCCGACGCGCAGCGTGAACACGTCGCCGTAGCGCCGGCGGCAGCGCTCGAGGAACGCCAGCGGGCGGCGCGCCCACGCGACCGCCTGCAGCGCGCTCGGCAGCGGCGGCCCGGGCGGCAGGCCCTCGCGCCGATGCAGGCGAGCACGGCGCGCGAGCGAGCGGGCCGGCGCCACGCTCACGCTCCCTCCGCCGCTGCGGGCGCGGCCATCAGCTCGTCCTCGAGCTTGCAAGTCGCCGCGATCAGGACCTCGAACAGCTGCGCCGTGAAGTCCGCCGGCAGGCTCGCGGCCGCCCCGCGCTGGAGGTAGCGCTCCCGCACCTGGGCCACGCGCTCTGGCTGCATCATCGGGATGCCGTGCTCGCGCTTGTGGTGGGCCACTTCGCGGCAGATCTGAAAGCGCTCTCCCAGCAGTCGCGCGATCTGCTCGTCGACCGCGTCCAGGCGCTCGCGAAAGGGCTCGAGGCCGCCCGTCACCCGTCGCCTCCGTTCAGCAGGCCGGCGGCGAACGCGTGGCTGCACGCGGGAAGCGCGTCCAGCGCGTAGCCGCCCTCCTGCACCACGCACACCGGCAGGCCGCTCTCCTTCAGGCACCGGCCGATCCGGGCGAACGTCTGCGGCTGAAAGCTCCAGCTGCCGTGCGGGTCGCCCGCGACCGTGTCGTAGCCGAGCGAGAGCACCAGCGCCTCGCTCGAGCGCGCGAGCTCGCGCAGCGAGTCCTCGAGGGCGTCGGCGTATGAGCCGGCGTCCGGCGGGCTCGCGAAGTCGACGAAGCGCTCGTGCTCGCGCTCGGGCACCGCCCGCCAGGGCACCTCCGCGAGCGTGGATGCGTGCAGCGAGTGAAGCGGCACCTCGCCCATCCCCGCCGCCACGGCCGCCGTGCCGGTCGGGAAGTGGAAGTCGAGGTCCAGGATCGCCGGGCGCGCGCCCCCCTCGCGCAGCGCCTGCGCCGCCGCGGCGGCCGTGTTCAGGTAGCAGTAGCCGCCCATCCACGCCGGGCCCGCGTGATGGCCGGGGGGGCGACAGACCGCGTAGGCGAAGCGCGCGCCCCCGAGGATCCGCTGCGCGGCCGCCACCGCCGTGCGCACGCCCTCGAAAGCGCTCGTCACCACCCCCGCCCACACTGGGCTGTCGGCGGGCAGGCCCGGCGGCGCCCACTCGGGCAGCAGCGTCGGCTCCTGCCAGTCGACGCTCCTGAGCCCCTGCACGTAGGCGGGGTCGTGCAGGGCGCCCACGATCCGCTCCACGTCCTCATCGCCCGCGTCCGCGGTGGCGGCGCGCACGCGCTCGTGGCGCGCGAGCCCGTTCTGCAGCCGCGCGCAGCGGCGCGCGTCGTCGTGGCCCTGCATGCGCCGGCCGTGCCTGTCGAGGATCCACGGCGCCGCGTCGGCGCCGCCGGGGCGCTGGCGCACCATCAACAGCTCGCTGCTCACAAGAGTCTCCGCATGCGCTGGCCGATCGCCGTGAAGCCGTTGGCTTCGTAGAAGGACTCGGTCGCGTCCAGGCGCTCGAAGCGCCCGCCCGGCAGGCCCACCTCGATCCGCTCGACGCCGCTCTCGCGCGCCAGCGCGCACAGCAGCGAGAGCAGCTCGCCGCCGACCGCCCGCCCGCGCCAGTCGGGATGCACCCACAGCTCCTGGATCAGCCCGTAGCGTCCGGGGATGCGCACGGCGCTCTGCCAGCTCGCGCCGAGAAAGCCCACGACGGCGCCGCCGGCGTCGGCGACGATCAGGGCGCCCGCGCACGCATCCTCGAGCAGCTCGTGGCCGACCCGCTGCAGCTCGGGCTGGGGGGCGGGCGCGCCGCCCAGCTCCAGCAGCAGCGAGCTCGCCGCCACCGCGATCGCCGGCACGTCCTCGTGGCCGGCCAGGCGTACGCAGAAGCGCGCCGGCCCGGGCGCGCTCAGATGCGCGAGCGGCGGCCTCGCGTCGCTCACGACGCGCTCGCCAGCGCCGCGCCCGCGAGCGCCGCCTCCGCGCCTGGGCTCGAGCCGAGCGACGCCGGCCGGGGCGCGGGCTCGAGCTGCACCGTCCAGGCGTCCGCGCCGCCATCGCCGGTCAGCGCCTCGGCGATCGCCGCCATCGGCGCGCGCGCCTTCAGCAGCAGCTCGTCGAACTCCTCCTGGGCGTCGGATTGGGTGACGATCGCCCCGCCCGCGCCGATCGTCGTCCTCCTGGGCCCGCCTGCCCGCATCACGACCGTGCGGATCACGATCGACAGGTCGACGCTTCCGTCCAGGCCGAAGTAGCCGATCGCGCCCGAGTACACGCCGCGCGCCTCGCGCTCGATGTCGTCGATGATCTCCATCGTGCGCAGCTTCGGCGCGCCCGTCATCGAGCCGCCGGGGAAGCACGCGCGCACGCAGTCGACGCTCGTGCGCCCGAGCTCGAGCAGCCCCGTCACGTTCGAGATCAGCTGGTGGACGGTCGCGTAGCGCTCGACGACCATGAAGTCCGGGACGCGCACGCTGTCGATCTCGCACACGCGCCCGAGGTCGTTGCGCAGCAGATCGACGATCATCAGGTGCTCGGCGAACGTCTTCTCGTCCTCCAGCAGCCCGCGCCGCAGCTGCTCGTCGCGCTCGGAGTCGGCCGCGCGCGGGGCGGTGCCCTTGATCGGGCGGGCCTGCACGCGGCGCTCGCGGTCGACCGACAGGAAGCGCTCGGGCGAGGAGCTCAGGACCGTCAGCCGCCCCAGCCTCAGATAGGCGGCGAACGGGGCCGGGTTGCGCCGGCGCAGCAGCCGGTACAGGCGCCACGGGTCGGGGCTCGCGTCGGTGTGGATCTGGTCGGTCAGGCAGACCTCGTATGACTCGCCGGCGTTCAGCGCCACCTGGCAGCGGGCGATGTCCGCGAGGTACTGCTCGCGCCCGCGCCCGCAGCGAAAGACGACCGGCGCCTGGCCGAGCTCGTGCGGTCCGGGCGGCTGGGGCTCCCCGGGCGCCGGCGCGGCCAGGAGCTCGCGCACGACGAGCTCGGCGCGCTGCAGCCAGCGCTCGGCGTCGCGCTCCTCGCCGCCGTGCAGCGCCAGCAGATGGGTCTTGCCGGTCGTGTGGTCGACGGCGATCACGCGGTTGGCGAGCATCAGGACCGCGTCGGGGACGTCCGAGCGGTGCACGTTGGCCGAGCCGCAGTCGGCCTTGCACTCATAGCCCAGGTAGCCGACATAGCCGCCGACGAGGCCCCGCGCGAGCTCTGCCGGCGGCGCGATCGCCAGGCGCTCGAGCTCGCGGCCGAGGACGTCGAAGATCGAGGCGCGGACGCTGCGGCGCTCGTGCGCGCGCCGTTCGAGCACCACGCCCGCGTCGACGTCGTATTCGAGCACGCAGCCCTCGGGCCCGGCGCTCGTGCCCAGATACGAGCACTGGCCGAGCTGCGTCGGCGCACCACCCGGGGAGGCGGCCGGCGCGCTGTCCAGCCAGAAGGCGTGCTCGCACGCGCCGAACAGGCGCTCGAACAGGAGCTCGGTCGAGGGCTCGCCGTCGAGCGTGCGCAGCTTCAACGCCGTGCCGGCGCTCGCGCGCCGCCGCCGGCAGCGCCTGGGCGGCACCAGCGGCGCGTGCATCCGCCGCCGGCGCGGCGGCTTGCGCTCGCGGGCGAGCGCATAGAAGTTCTCGACGAGCCGGTGGCCGTGCTCGGTCGCCACCGACTCGGGGTGGAACTGCACGCCCCACAGCGGCCGGCGCGCGTGTTCGATGCCCATCACCACGCCGTCCTGCGTCCACGCCGTCACCCGGCCCTCGGCGCCGAGCGAGCGGCTGACCGCCAGCGAGTGGTAGCGCACGACCGAGAAGCCCTGGGGGATCCCCTCGAACAGCCCGGCGCCCGTGTGCCGCACGTTGCTCAGGCGCCCGTGCATCGCCACCGGGGCGCTCGTCACCGCCTGGTTGAGGACGTGGCCGAGGCCCTGGTGGCCCAGGCACACGCCCAGCACCGGCACCTCGCTGCTGCGCAGGATGTCCGCGCACACGCCGAAGTCGTGCCAGCGGGCGGGGTGGCCCGGCCCCGGCGAGAGCACGATCGCGTCGAAGTCATAGCGCGAGAGCGCCCGCCAGGAGACCATGTCGTTGTGGACCACGATCGGCTCCTCGCCGGAGGCAGCCGCCAGCAGGTGAAAGACGTTGTAGGTGTAGGAGTCGTAGTTGTCCACGAGCAGCGTCGTCACCGGCCCGCCTCCAAGCCCAGCCCGTGCGCGCCGCGATCGCAGAGGGTGTGCACTACGCGTTCGACGTGCCCGCTGCGCTCGCGCTCCAGGTACCACGCGGCGAGGTGGCGCAGGTAGTGCGCGAGCGGCCGCACGTCCAGGCGCTCGACGGTCAGGCGCAGGTAGCGCCGGTAGAGCTCGGACTGGAGCACCGCGAAGCGGTAGTCCGGATCGGCCGCCGGGCTGTGGCCGCCGGGCGCGTCTAAGCCGCCGCGGCGCGCCCGCGCGCGCACCAAATCCCAGCCGACGCTCTCGCCGTCGCGCAGCAGCCTGTCGGGGTCGAAGTCCACGCGCGGAGCGATCGGGTAGGGCAAGAAGTAGCCGAGCACCACCTGGGCTGGGATCAGTTCCGGTGCGGGGTGCGCGCGGCGGACCGCGTGCCTTGCCGAGTCGGCGCCGATCTCGCGCTCCAGCCATTCGATCAAGTCGTCGATCAGCAGCGCCCCGTCGGCGCTGGAGGCGACCGCGCGCTTCTGCCTCGAGACCATCCCGTGGAAGATGTCGCGCGTGGGGTGCACGCCGCCGTTGCCGTCCGGCGTCAGCTCGCTCATCAGCTTGCGGATGCACGCCGCGTGCGAGACCCACTCGGTGCCGCAGATCTGAAGCGTGGTCACGTGCTCCATGTCCGGCGCGGACATCCAGTAGGAGACCGCGCGCATGTGCTGGGTGGGGACCCCGTCGGCGCGCACCAGCGGCATCTCCTCGAGGTCCTCCACGCCCGTGCGGTAGATCACCACGCCGTCCTCGCGCCGCTGCAGGCGCCCTTCGCGCAGCCCCGCCGTCGTCAGCTGCGCGGCGTCGGGCAGGAAGTCCGACTCGAAGAACACGCGGTCGAACGCCACGCCCAGGCGGGCCAGCGTCTTGCGCTGGCCGGCGATCACCCACGCGCGGGTCTTGAACCACAGCTCAAGCGCCTCGGGGTCGCCGCCCATCACGCGTTTGAGCAGGTCGTCGGCCGTGTCGCCGCGCAGCTCGAGCTCGCGCGTCAGCGAGTCCTCCGGCTGCTCGGGCTCGCCGTTCGAGAGCAGCGCGCCGTCGGCCACGTAGTCGGCGTAGCAGACGCCGACGAAGTGGTCGCTCTTCTGCGAGCCGTCGGGCCAGGACTGGGTGTGGCGGCCGCTCTTGACGATCCCCGCCATCGCCTCGCCCATGCTGCGACCAGCGTCGGAGATCAGGCTGCGCCGCTCGACCCGCCCGCCGGCCTGGGCCAGCGCGGCGGCCAGCGCGTTGCCGATCGCCAGGTTGCGCAGGTGCCCGACGTGCAGCGCCTTGGTCGCGTTCGCGTCCCAGAACTGGACCGAGTAGCGGCGGCCCTGGGCGAGGTCCGCGAGCGCGCCCTCGGCGCTGCCGCCCGCCTCGAGCGCCGCGCCGGCAGTCTCGATCCAGCCGTCGTCCACGAGCAGGCGCACCTCGTCTTGGCGCCGCAGCACGCTGCGCACCCACGGCTCGCGCTCGATCCGCTCGAGCGCGCCCAGCGACTCGGGGTCCTCGCGCCACCCCGGCGAGCGCGGCACGAGCTTCAGGTCATAGCCCCGCTGCGGGCGCCGCGGCGCCCGCGCCGCCCACGGGGAGCCGTGCGCGTCAGCTGCCGCGAGTTCCTCGAAGTAGTCGAACAGGTTGGTCGTCATGGGCTGGCCGGAACGTCCTCTGCGCTGCCATGCACCAGCCGGGGCTCGAACCCGGATCACCGATGTTTAAGACCGGTCCCTTCACCGATTAGGGTACTGGTGCTCGTGTGACTCGGCCGTCTCTGCCGGCAGGGGGTAAACGGTCGAGGAAGGCGCCTCCTCCCTCTGAATCTTCGGTGTATCTAGCGGTCGGTCGTTGGGCCGCCGATCGTAGTCACGGCCTCAGCGCGCCGCAAGGAAATCGCCCTGCCGAGCGACGCGAAAGCCCGGTCGACGCTTGCAAAACGGCTCGGCAAAGGGGGATTCGGGGGAGAAACATCGCGGGCGATCTCGGCAGTGAGAAACAGCCGCGGCGGCCTCGGGGTCGCTACAGATCGACGCCTCGTATGACCGTTATCCGCCGCGATAGCCTCAGACATGGTGTCTCTCTCCACCTTCAGCCCCCGAACGCGCCGCTGGTTCGAGCAGGCATTCGCCGCCCCCACGCCCGCCCAGGCCAAGGCGTGGCCTGCGATCGCCGCCGGCGAGCACGTGCTCGTCTCCGCGCCCACCGGCTCGGGCAAGACCCTCGCCGCGTTCCTGTGGGCGCTCGACCGCTTGAGCGCAAGCGACGGGCCGGGTGCAAGCGGCGCGCCGGGTGCAAGCGGCGCGCCAGACGCCGGCGGTGAGCGCGGCCGCGGCACGCGCGTGGTGTATGTCAGCCCGCTGAAGGCGCTCGCCTACGACATCGAGCGCAACCTGCGCGCGCCTCTGCGCGGGATCGGGGTGACCACCGCCGGAGGCGGTGGTCAGGACGTGCGCGTCGCGATCCGCACGGGCGACACGTCCCAGCGCGAGCGCGCCGCGATGGTGCGAAACCCGCCAGACATCCTCGTCACCACGCCCGAGTCGCTGTACCTGATCCTCACCTCGCAAGCGCGAACCATGCTCAGCGGCGTCGAAGCCGTGATCGTCGATGAGATCCACGCGGTAGCCCACTCAAAGCGCGGCGCGCACCTCGCGATCACGCTCGAGCGCCTCGAGGCCCAGGCCGGCCGGCCCGTCCAGCGCATCGGCCTCAGCGCCACCCAGAACCCGCTCGCCGAGATCGGACGCCTCCTCGTCGGCCCCCACCGGCGGGTCAAGATCGTCGACGCCGGCGTGCGCAAGGCGCTCGACCTGCGCATCGAGGTGCCCGTCGAGTCAATGACCGCACCGTCCCCGGAGGGGGAACCCGGCGGGCCGGTCGGGGCGGACGGGCTCGCGGCCGACCCGCTCGCATCGTCCCCGGAGGGGAAGCCCGTGTCGGGAGGCGAGTCGACGCGCGCCTCGCCCGTCCCCGAACGGGGGATCTGGCCCGCGATCTATCCCGAGCTGCTCGCGCTCGTGCGCCGGCACAACTCCACGATCGTGTTCGTCAACAACCGGCGCTCCGCCGAGCGCGTCGCGCTGCGGCTCAACGAGCTCGCGCAGGAGGAGATCGCGCGCGCCCACCACGGCTCGCTCGCGCGCGAGGAGCGCACCAAGGTCGAGGAGCTGCTCAAGAGCGGCCAGCTGCCGTGCCTAGTCGCCACCAGCTCGCTCGAGCTCGGCATCGACATGGGCGCCGTCGACCTCGTCGTGCAGATCGAGTCGCCCAAGTCCGTCGCCCGCGGGCTGCAGCGGATCGGGCGCGCCGGGCACCGCGTCGATCAGGTCAGCCGCGGGCGGATCTTCCCCAAGTTCCGCGGCGACCTGCTCGAGTGCGCCGTCGTCGCCCGGCGCATGCGCGAAGGCCTGATCGAGCCGACCGTCGTGCCGCGCAACCCGCTCGACGTGCTCGCCCAGCAGATCGTCGCGATCGTCGTCGCGTCAGAGCCGGACGGCACGAACGTCGACGAGCTCTACGCGCTCGTCACCAGCACGTACTCCTACTCAACGCTTCCCCGCTCGCTGTTCGAGAACGTGCTCGACATGCTCGACGGGCGCTACCCGTCCAAGGAGTTCGGCGAGCTGCGCGCGCGGATCGTCTGGGACCGGCTCGCCGGCAGCCTGCGCTCGCGCAAGGGCTCGCGCCAGCTCGCCATCGCCAACGCCGGCACCATCCCCGACCGCGGCCTCTACGCCGTCACCCTCCCCGACGGGCGGCGCGTCGGCGAGCTCGACGAGGAGATGGTCTACGAGGCCCGCCCCGGGCAGGCGTTCCTGCTCGGCGCCTCCACCTGGCGGATCGAGGAAATCACGCGCGACCGCGTCATCGTCACGCCCGCCCGCGGCGCCCCCGGCGCCGTGCCCTTCTGGAAGGGCGACACCGTCGGGCGCCCCGTCGAGCTCGGACGCGCGATCGGTCAATTCTCGCGCTGGGCCGTCCAGCAGGAGCCCGCCACGCTCCAGCGCGAGCACGACCTCGACGAGCGCGCCGCGCGCAACCTCGTCGCCTACCTGCGCGAGCAGCAAGCCGCCACGCGCGTGCTCCCCTCCGAGCGCACCATCGTGCTCGAGCGCTTTCGCGACGAGATCGGCGACTGGCGCTTGTGCCTGCTCTCCCCCTACGGCGGGCGCGTGCACGCCGCCTGGGGGCTCGCCCTGTCCGCCCGCGTGCGCCAGCGCTACGGCCTCGAGGCCGACGTCATCTGGTCCGACGACGGCATCGTCATGCACCTGCCCGAGCTCGACGACGCCGCCGAGCTCGTGCTGCTCGAGCCCGACGAGGTGCACGAGCTCGTCACCGGCGAGCTCGACTCCTCCGCGCTGTTCGGCGCGCGCTTTCGCGAGAACGCCGCCCGCGCGCTGCTCATCCCGCGCGCCTACCCCGGCAAACGCACGCCCCTGTGGCAGCAGCGCCTGAAGGCCCAGAGCCTGCTCGAGGTCGCGCGCCGCTACCCCGACTTCCCGATCGTGCTCGAGACCTACCGCGAGTGCCTGCGCGACGTGCTCGACCTGCCCGGCCTGCAGCAGCTGCTGCGCGAGATCTCCACGCGCGAGGTCTCGCTCGTCGAGGTCGAGACCCAGACCGCCTCGCCCTTCGCCTCCTCGCTGCTGTTCGACTACGTCGCCACCTACATGTACGAGGGCGACACGCCCAACGCCGAGCGCCGCGCCGCCGCGCTCTCGCTCGACCGCCAGCTGCTGCGCGAGCTGCTCGGGCAGGAGGAGCTGCGCGAGCTGATCGACCCGCGCGCGCTCGCGCGCGTCGAGGACGACCTCCAGCACCGCTCCGAGCTCACCCGCGCGACCGGGCGCGACGGCCTGCACGACGTGCTCCGTCACGTCGGCGACCTGAACGCCGAGGAGGTCGAGCGGCGCGTGTTCGACGGCGTCGACGCTCGCGGGCTGCTCGAGCAGCTGCAGCGCGAACGGCGCGCCGTGCGCCTGCGCGTCGGTCGCCAGGAGCGCTACATCGCCGCCGACGAGGCCGGCCTTTACCGCGACGCGCTCGGCGCCATGCCCCCCGGCGGGCTGCCCGACGCGTTCCTCGCCGACGTCCCCGACGCGCTCTCGCAGCTCATCGCCCGCTACGCGCGCACGCACGGGCCGTTCACCTCCGAGGAGATCTTCGAGCGCTATGGCATTGACGCCGGCGCCGTGCTGCGCGAGCTCGAGCGCGCCGGCGAGCTCGTCCGCGGGGAGCTGCGACCGGGCGGGGGCACCCTGGCGGAGCCGGACCCAGCCGGCTCCGGTGAGCCGGTCGACCGGCGCGAGTGGTGCGACGTCGAGGTCCTGCGCCGCCTGCGCCGCGCCTCGCTAGCCGCGCTGCGCAAGGAGATCGAGCCCGCCGAGCAGCGACGCCTCGCCGCCTTCCTGCCCTCCTGGCAGGGCGTCGATCGCCATCCCGGCGCAGGAGCCGGCGTCGAGCGCCTGCGCGAGGCGCTCGTGCCGCTGCAAGGGCTCGCGCTGCCCGTCGAGGTGTGGGAGCGCGACGTGCTGCCGCGGCGCGTCGGCGCCTACTCGCGGTCATGGATCGACAGCCTGTGCGCGAGCGGCGAGCTCGTGTGGGTCGGCGCGGGCGCGAGCGGGCGCTCCGGGCGCGTCGCGCTGTACTTCCGCGAGGACGCCGCCGCGATCGGCCCGCCGGCCGGCGGCGGGACGCAGGGACGCGGCGGGCAGGCGCCGGCCGGCCCCGAGCACGAGCTGCTGCGCACGCGCCTCGCTCAGGGGCCGTCGTTCTTCACCGACCTGCTCGCCGAGCTCGCATCCTCCCCCGAGGAGGACGTGCCCGCCGAGTCCCTGCGCGAGGCGCTCTGGGACCTCGTGTGGGCCGGCGAGGTAACCAACGACGCGTGGGCGCCGCTGCGCGCGCCGCGCCTGACGCTCGCGCGCGGCTCCGCCGGCCCGGGCCCGGCGCGGGCGAGCGCCGCGCGCGCAATCCCCCACGGCTCCGGGCGCGCGCTCGCGAGCACCCGCTCGCGCTTTGCCAGCCGCCGGCGCGCCGGCGGCGCGGCCTCGCAGGTGCAGGGGCGCTGGTCGCTCACCGAGCCCGTCTTCCGGGGCGGGCCCCAGGACGCGGCCGGCGCGGCCGAGCGCAGGCGCACGCTCGCCGAGCTGCTGCTCGAGCGCTACGGCATCGTCACCCGCGAGCAGGTGCTCGCCGAGGGCATCCGCGGCGGCTTCGCCGTGCTGTACGACACCTTCTGCAACCTCGAGACGCTCGGCGTCTGCCGCCGCGGCTACTTCATCGAGGGCATGGGCGGCGCCCAGTTCGCGCTGCCCGGCGCCGTCGAGCGGCTGCGCGCCACGCCCGCAGCGCCCGCAGCCCGCAGCGCCCGCGCCGCCGTCGGCTCCCCGGCGGGGATGTCCAACGACGCCTCCGGGCGAGGCGATCGCGAAGGGCCGCGCACGCTCGTGCTCGCCGCCGCCGACCCCGCCCAGCCCTACGGCGCCGCGCTGCCCTGGCCCAGGCGCGAAGACGCGGCCAGCTCCGCGGCCGGAGGTCCGGCCGGCGCAACTGGCCCCAGCGCAGGCGCCGGCGGGCCGGGCGCCGGGCGGCCCGCGCGCGTCGCCGGCGCCTACGTCGTGCTCGTCGACGAGGAGCCCGCGCTGTACGTCGAGCGCGGCGGGCGCGGGCTGCTGACGATGGACGACGCCGAGGCGGTCGGCGAGGCGCTCGTCGCGCTCGCCGACGCGGTCCGCGCGGGGCGCGTGGGCAAGCTCGCGCTCGAGCGAATCGACGGCCAACCGGCGATCGCCTCGAGCCTCGCAGCGGCGCTCGTCGAGCTCGGCTTCCACCCCGGTCCGCGCCGGCTCACGCTCAGCGCCTGATTTCTTGCGGAAGGTCCGCAAGTTTATGTTGCGGATCTTTTGTCGTCCGATGTTTGAGCGGCGGCGCAAGCGGGCACATCGCTGAAGTGTTCGACAGGGCTGACTTAGCGGCGGAAGAAGGTTTGGCCAATGGGCCGAATCGCTTTGTCTGTCGGACGGTTGCGCATGTGAGAGACACGGGTAGAATCGTTCGCGGTTACTTGTTATTAAAATTCGAGAAAGCTTGACTGGGGAGGTCGGTTTGGTCTACGTTCTGGAACGGTGGGGATGAGTAGAACAGGGCAAATCGCACCGATGTATCGCAGACTGCCACACGGGCCGAGCGGCATGGGCAAGGACGAGGTAGCGCGCAACCAACGAGCACGCCTGTACGGAGCGATGATCGAGTCGACCGCCAGGCGCGGCTACAGGGCGACGACCGTCGCCCACGCGATCGGCCTCGCCGGCGTCTCGCGGCGGGCCTTCTACGAACTGTTCGCCAACAAGGAAGAATGCTTCCTGGCGACCTACGACATCGTCGTCGCGCGCTCGCGCAAGCGCATGCTCGACGCGTGGGCCACCGAGCACGGCTGGGCCAACCGCCTGCACGCCAGCTGCAAGGCGCTGCTCGACGACATCGCCGAGCAGCCAAAGGGCCCGCACCTGGTGCTGATCGATGCGCTCGGCGTCGGCCCCAAGGCCAGGGAGCGCATGCTGCTCGCCAGCTTCGCCTTCGAGCGCGCTGTCATCGGCGCCTTCGGGGTCGCGCCCGACGCCGTGCCGCTCTCGCGCCTGGGCGCGCGCGGCGTCGTCGGCGGCGTGCGCCAGGTCGCGTTCACGCGCCTGCTCGAGGGGCGCCAGCGCGAGCTGTACACGCTCACCGACGAAGTGCTCGACTGGATCGAGGCCTATCGCACTCCCGCCGCCACGCGGCTCGGCGTGCCGCCCGCCGGCATCCAAGGGCGTCAGCCGCCGACGCCCGCGGCGTTCCTCGCGCGCGACGACAGGCGCGCGCGAGTGCTCAGCTCGATCGTGCATCTCACGCTCGACGAGGGCTACTCGCAGCTCACCGATCCGCAGATCGCGCAGTTCGCCGGCGTCTCCACCGAGGCGTTCCACAGGCAGTTCCCGAACAAGCAGGAGTGCTTCCTGGCCGCCCTCGACGAGTTCGTCGCCGAAGCGCTCGACAACGTCAGGCCGAGCTTCGAGGGCGGCGCCAACTGGCCCGACGGCGTCTACCGCGCGATGGTCGCGTTCGTCCAATACCTGCTCACGCACGAAGCGCTGCTGCGGATCGCCTTCATCGACATCTTCGAGGTGGGTCCCGCGATCGTCGGGCGCATAACCCGCTCGGTCGAGGAGCTCACCAAGATGCTCACCGCCGAAGGCCCCCCGCCGAGGCGCGGCCCGGCGCTCGTGCTCGAAGCGATCAGCGGAGCGATCTGGGCGATCATCGCGACGTACATCACCAACCGCCGGATCGCCCGCCTGCCGCACGCGGTCGACCACCTCACGTTCACCGTGCTCGCGCCGTACCTCGGGCCCAAGGACGCGATCGCCGCCATCCAGGCCGCGCGCAAGCCGCTGCGCTCGGTCTGAGCGCCCGCGCCAGCCGCGCCGCGCCGCGCCGCCGCCGCGGCGCCCGAGCCGGCGCCTCAAGCGGGACCGCCGCGGCGGCGGCGCCTCAAGTGGGGCCGCACGCGTACAGGGCGAGCCGGACCTGCCCTCCGGTCTGTAGCCCGGTCGAGGGGCAGTGATCGTAGACCCACTCGAGCCGCGGATCGCGACTCGCTGGCGGGATCAGGAAGGCGCGCAGCGCCCCGGCGGAGACGTAGCGCCGAAGCTGTCCCAGCGTGGGCGAGGGGATGCCGCCTTCGAGACCGCCGATCGGCAGGATCTCCCTGCCCGAGACGAAGATGAACGGGGCGGCGATCCGGGAGGTGTCCGTCGCGAACGCGATCCTCGCCGGGTAGCGCGATTCGATCGCCCTGACGAACGCCAGGCTCGCCGCGTTCAGCTGCCGTGCGCGTGCCGTCGACTGCGTCGCCGACGCCGGCTCGAACGGCGCGGCGAACGGTCCCAGCCCGTTTGCGACCATCAGCGTCGCCGCGACCGCGGGCATCAGCAGCGCACAGCAGGCCGACGCCGCGAGCGCGCGGGAGGCCATCGCCCCCGGGAGGATCCCGGTGCCCGCCGTGAGCAACGCCAGCGCCGCGAGCGCGTCCGCGCAGATCGCCGCGGGCAGCAGCCACGCGGGCACCCCGCTCCCTCCATGCAGCAGGTACGCGCCGTAGGCGAGCGTCGCGAGGAGCGCCGCCGCCGCCACCCCGCGAGTGAGGGCGCGGTCCCTGCGCGACCACGCGAGCGCCGCGCCCGTCCCGCACAGCCCCGCCAGCGCCGGCACGAGCGACGCGACGTAGTAGGAGTGCAGTAACAGGCCGTCGCTGAAGATCGCCCACAGCGTCAGCAGCCACACGCTCCACATGAGCACGGACGACAGGCGCGGGTCGCGCCGGCCCCGGCCCCTGCACGCGAGCACGACCGCCGCCGCCGCGATCAGCGCGGCCGGCAGCAGCCAGCCGATGTCCCTGCCGTAGATCCCGCCGAGCAGGCGATCCCAGCCGGGCGGGACCTGTTCGGCCAGGCGTTTGCTCGCCGAAGCTCCGCTTTCCGAGACGGCGTTCAGGAATTCGGCGCGGGGACCGGCGCCGGCAACCTGCGCGCCGCGTCCAAGCCGCGCGAGGCCGTTGTAGTAGAAGACCTGGCTGAACAGCGAGTCGTTCGTGGTGCCGTCCACGTACGGGCGCTCGCGGGCGGGCACCAGCGAGACGGCGCTCATCCAACTCAGCGACACCGCCGCCGTCGCAAGGCCGGCGAGGGCCAGGTGCCGCACGCGCGCGCGGATCGGCGCGGGCGCCGAGAGCAGATACGCGCCCGCCAGCGCCGGCAGGATCGCCCACGCGTCGAGCATCTTCACCTGGAAGGCCAGGCCAACCCACACCGCGGCGAGCAGCAGCCAGCGCAGCCGTCCGCCCACCAGCGCCGACACCGTCGCGTCCGCGGCCAGCACCAGCAGCAGGATCAGCAGCGAGTCCGGCACGTTGCCCCTGTTCAGCGCGACCGTCACAGGGCTCACGGCGAGGACCGCGGCGGCGGTCAGGCCCGCGACCGGGCCGGCCAGCCGCCGCATCACCCGGAAGAGCGCGAGCACCGTGGCGACGCCCGCGAGCACCTGGGGAAGGACGATCGCCCACACGTGAAAGCCGAACAGCCGCAGAGAGAGCGCCTGCGGCCAAAGCGCGCCGGGGAGCTTGTCGATCGTGACCGTGCCCGCCGGGTCGAACGCGCCGAAGAGGAAATCGTGCCAGCTGGCGGACATGCTGCGCGCCATCGCTCCGTAAGTGGTTTCCACCGCGTCCGAGCCCATCCCCCACGCGTACGCGAGCGCCGCGATCGCCGCGATCGCCAGCAGCGCCGGGCGCGACCACGATGGCTGATCGGGCGGCGAGCGCCAGATGCGCGCGCACGTGCGGGCCAGGCGGCGGAGCGGGTCAGATCTCGCTAAGCAGGCTAAGCCACCGGCTGGCGCGTCCATCGACCAATCGTACCCGCCGCCGGCGTGCGGACTCTGCGATCGTGCCGAGCATGATCGACTCCTCGACGCGGCGCCCGCGCCGCGTCGGCCACAAGGGCGCGGCCCACATCGAGCAGGGCAACACGCTCGCGAGCTTCGACGCCGCGCTCGCGCACGACATCGACATGATCGAGCTCGACGTGCTCAGCGAGCATCCCGGCGGCGAGGGACGCCTGCTGGTCGCCCACGACTACGAGGACATACGCTCGCGCTCGCCGCTCACGCTCGAGCAGGCGCTCGAGCACCTCGCCGGCCCGCGCTTCGCCGCGATCGAGCTCGACGTGGACGTCAAGCTCCCCGGCTATGAGCTGCGCGTGCTCGCAGCCCTGCGCGAGCACGAGCTCGTCGGGCGCACGCTCGTCAGCGGGATGTTTCCCTCGGGGCTCGCGCGCGTGCGCGCCGCCGAGCCCAGGCTGCGCCTCGGCTGGTCGGTCCCGCGGGTGCGCCGCGACTACACCACCGACATGCTCACCGCGATCCCCGCGCTGGCGATGCTCACCGGCTACCGGGCGATGCTCCCGCGCCGGGCCCGCACGGCCCTGCTCGAAGGCCGCTTCGACGCGATCATGGCGCACTGGCGCGTCGTCACCCCCGCGCTCGTGCGGGCCGTCGCCGTGGGCGGCGGCGAGCTGTACGTGTGGACCGTCGACGACGCGCGCATGATCGCGCGGCTGAGCGCGATGGGCGTGCACGGGATCATCACCAACGACCCGCGGCTGTTCGATGCCGTGGCCGCGTAGCGCGGACATGCTGGGCCAACGGCGTCGGCCGCGCTCGCGCCGAACGCGGCGTCTGTGCGATGAGAAACGGTCATCGAGGTTTTCTTGACACGAAACAGACGGGGCTCTAAAGACAGTGGTGACGCCGGTCGCGGCCGGCGGCCGCTGACGCCAGCGAAGGAGCAAAGAGACTCCAGTCGTGCAAAGCCGCAGGTACTCCATTTCGCCGGGGCAAAGCCACGCGGTCGCGGTCGCGCTTGTCTCGCTCGTCGCAGGCTTCGCTGCACCGTCCTCAGCGACTGGCGCGCAGCCACGTTTCTTCAAGTGCCTGCCAAGGCCGGGGGGCAAGTATCAGAACGCTGCTTGCAGCAGGGCGTCCCCCTCGGGAGCTTATGAACGAGACGAAGCGACGCAGGGCGAAGCCGTGCTGCTCAGCTCGGGCGTCAATGGCGGCCTCACGCTGAGAACCGCGAGCTTCCTGCTCCGGTGCGCGTCCTTCGATCTCAAAGGGTACATGCTCGACGCCACCGACCTGCAGCTGATCCTCAACCTCAAAGAGTGCGAAGAACCGAAACGCGAAGAGCCATGCGGCATAGAATTCAACGATGAACTCACGAACAGCCTGCTCAACGATACGCCCACAACCGACGACGAATTCACGACGAACCTACTCGAAGCGAATCTCGTCTATCTCAACAAGGCCAAGACCGAGCTGGGCATACTGTTCGCTACCGCGATCGCGCAGGAATGGGCCGACTTCAGCTGTGGGTCCACGAGGCTGAGGCTCGTCGGCGAAGTGGTTGGGGAAATCGGCACAGCCGACATCGCTCAGTCGGCCAACACGATCGTGTTTGCGGAAAACAGCGGCATGAATGCCCAGCGGTACACCGACGTCGAAGTGACGCCTCCCATGAACGAACCGCTCGAGATCGAGACCGAAGCCGGCGATGGGGGGCCGCCGCCGGCTCCGCCGATGGCGCCGCCCCTCCTGACTGAAAGCGCTGAATCGATCCGGCTCACGGCGGCCATTCAGGTGATTTGGTCCTCCCCGGACGTAGGCGTCGAAGGCTAGCCCGGGATCGCCAGCGCTCGGGCTGCTCGGTCAGCCGATCGCGCACGTCGCCGCGCTGTAGCCCGCCGGGTCCGCGCCCGCGAGGCTCTTGTGGCCCGCAGTGGTCGGCACGGCGGTCGCGTCGAGCACCGTCCTGCCGTAGCGCCACTGGAAGTCGACGACGCCGCGCAGCGTCGCGGGCGGCTTGCCGGCGGCGGGCTTCAGGTCGAAGCTCGTTCCGCCCTGGCGCGCGGAGGCGCCGCTGCCGACCGGCTCCCAGCCCGAGCTCGCGCTGCTCGCGAGGTTCAGCCAGCGCTTGTCGCGCGCCAGGTACTGGAGGCGAAAGCTCATGTACATCTTGTCCTCCGCCTGGCCGTTGCCGGGCATCGAGCCGCGGACGCCGACCACGTCTGGCTGGTCGCGGGGGCTGCACACGTCGATCGTCCCCCACAGCTCGTGCGAGTGCAGGAGCGCGCGTTCGGCTTCGCTCGGGGCGTGTTCGGTCGCCCGCGCCGGGGCCGACAGCGCCGTGGGGCTCAGCGCGAGCGCCGGCGCCAGCGCCGCCGCGAGCGTCGCGACGGCGAGCCGCAGTGGCTTGTAACGAGCCATGCAAACCAAGATAGCGCCGGGTGCGTGCGCCGCCGGGCGGGGCTGAAGGTCCCGCCTCGCCGGTAACCACCGCTCCGTGCGGCGGCCCGCGCGGCCCGACGCGCGGGATCGGGGATACGCGGTTTGTGGTATTTCCTTGGGGGGATGGAGGCGGGGAGCTCAACGGATGTGGTCGAGCTGCTCGGGCGGGTGCCGGTATTCTCCACGCTCGAGCCCCAGGACCTCGAGCGGATCGCCCAGCTGGCCCTTCCCAGGAGCTTCGCGCCGGGCGAGGCCGTCTTCCGCGAGGGCGACGCGAGCGACACCTGCTACGTCGTGCGCGAGGGCCGGGCGCGCGCGATCCGAAGCTCCCGCGACGGGCGCACGATCACCCTGGCGACGTTCGGGCCGGGCGACTTCTTCGGCGAGCTCGCGATCTTCGAGGACGAGCGTCGCTCGGCGACCGTCGAGGCGATCGAGCCGACGAGCGTCGTCGGCGTGCTCGGCCCGGACATGCGCCGGCTGATGAGCGAGCGCCCGCAGATCGCCGCGCGCCTGGTGATCGCGCTCGGGCGCCGCCTGCGCGAGACCAACGAGCGCCTCTCGCGCCAGTCCTTCCAGACCGTCCAGAGCCGCGTCGCGCACGTCCTGTCCGAGCTGGTCGAGCACGAGATCGCAGCCGGCGGGGACGGCTCGGACGTGCTCGTGCGCGCGACGCAGGCGGACCTCGCGCAGCTGGCCGGCTCCTCGCGCGAGTCGGCCAGCCGCTTCCTCGCCGTGCTCGAGCGCGCCGGGGTGATCTCGCAGGGGCGGGGGCGGCTCGTGGTCCACGATCGCAAGGCGCTCGAGCAGTATGTCTTCTGAGAGCTCGCCCAAGCCCGGACCCTCGCGCAAACGCGTGTCCGCGGGCAAGGCGTCCTCGGGGCGCAATGCGCCCAAGCGCGCGCCCTCGCGGCGCGCGCGCAAGGCGGACGGGCGCGAGTTCTCCGCCGGCGGCGTGGTCGTGCGCGGCGACGAGGTGGTCGTGATCGTCCCCACGCGCCGCGCCGCCGACGGCTCGCGCGTGCTCGCGCTGCCCAAGGGCCACGTCGACCCCGGCGAGGCGCCGATCGAGGCGGCCGCGCGCGAGGTGCGCGAGGAGACTGGGATCCTCGTCGGCGAGCCCGTGTGCGAGCTCGGCGAGTCGCGCTACTGGTACCGGCGCGCAGGACGCACGATCGGCAAGTCCGTCGTCTTCTACCTGTTCGAGAGCGCCGGCGGCGACACCGCCGACCACGACGACGAGGTCGAGGAGGTGCGCTGGATCGCGCTCGAGCAGGCGCGCACGGCGCTCAGCCACCAGGCCGAGCGCGAGATGGTCGAGCTCGCGCTCGCCCACGTAGGTAAAGACCGATAGGCTCAGCGCCGCCGATGCAGGTCCTCAACTTCTACTCGACGATCTTCGCCGACGAGCTCAAGCGCGGGCGCAAGACCGCGACCATCCGCCTCGGCGACAAGTCCGGCAAGTACCGCAAGAACCAGGCGGTGCTCGTCACGATCGGCTACCAGTACTCGCCGCGCGAAAAGATCTTCGAAGCGGTCATCGACCAGGTCGAGGTGATGAAGCTCGCCGACCTCTCGCCGCGCGACATCAAGCACGACAACCCCGAGTTCCGCCGTCACGAGGAGCTGATCAACTTCCTCGAACAGATCTACGGGCGCGCGGTCTCGACGCAGGACGTCGTGACCGTCGTGCGCTTCTCGCAGATCATCGAGAACCCGACGGGGATGACCGAGGCGATAAAGGGCTTCGGCGGCGCCCAGAACTAGCGAGACGGCCGACGGCACACTCCGCGGAGCGGCCTCGATCGTCTTGCCCGCCGCGCCCTGCGCAGGCGCCTAAGCACGCCCCACGCCCCCAGCGCCGCGCCGCCGGCGAGCGGGCCGTACGCCGGATAGCCGTAGCGCGCATCGTAGCCGTTGCCGGCCGCCGCGATCGCCACCGACAGGATCGCCGTCAGCGTGAACAGCGCGCACACCGCGCGCGCGCGCCCGGGCGCCAGCGCCGTGCCGGCGAGCGCCGCCGCCAGCAGCGCGATCAGCAGCGGGCCCTGGATGCGGGTGGCCTGCTCGTAGGAGTCCAGCGGCACGGACGCGCCGGCGGAGCTCTCGTATCCGCGTGCGCTCGCGTAGTAAGCCGCCAGCGGGCGTTCGATCGACGTCGCCCCGCTTGGTTCCAGCAGCGCTTCGCGAAAGCCTTCGGGCGTATAGCCTTCCCCGCCCCGGGGGAACGGGTAGAAGCTGAGACTGCGCAGGATCGCCCCGGCGTACGCTAGCGGCTCGTGCTCGATCGCCGCCAAGTCGAACCGCCACAGCAGCGCGTCGTCGCGGGCCGAAGCGCGCGAGGGGCCGCCGAAGCGCGCGACCGCCGGCGAGTCGCTCGAGTACTGGAAGAAGTTCTCGCCCTGCCTGTGCCCGAGCGGTTCGGGCGGGCACAGGAAGCGGATCGCCGGCGCCGGTGTGAAGCTCGAGCAGTCGACGAACGTCGCCACCCGCCCGTACAGGTTCCAGGCGCTCGCCCGTTGATAGCCCCAGTAGCCGGTCGCCAGGGCCTGGACCGGGACGTAGCCGAGGATCACGACGGCCGCCGCGCCCGCGGCCGTCGCCGCGCTCAGCAGCCGCCGTCGCACCGGCCCGGGGGCGCCGGCCAGCAGGAGCACGGGGACGAGCACGGCGCTCGAGAGCCCCACGGTGCGCACCCAGAAGGACGCCCCGATCGCCACCCCCGCGAGCGCCGGCCAGCGTAACTCGGGCCCGTACAGCGCGCGCGTCGCCGCATACACCCCGGCCGCCTGCAGGAACGCGAACAGCGAGTCGGCCAGCAGCGAGTGCTCCAGCAGCAAGCCGGTCCCGCCGAAGAACACGACGGCCGCCGGCGCCAGGCCCAGCCACGCGGGGGCGCCGGTGCGCCGCAGCGCCGTGTATAGCAGCAGCCCGGTGGCCACACCGAGGGCATGCTGCACGAGGATCGTGACGCTCAGCTGGTCGCTGAAGAAGTGGACCGCATCGAGGAAGACCGGATAGCCCGCCGGTTTCTCGACGCCGAGAAAGACGCCGTGCGCGGCCGCGTGCAGGTAGTCGTGCGAGTCGGCGAACCCGACGAACGCCGGGCCGTAGGCGATCATCAGCCAGGCGCGCACGGCGATCGCGCCCGCCAGCAGGGCGGCGACCCCGATCAGCGCCGTCTTCTCGTCGCGGTCGCGCGCGCTCCAGGCGCTCTCGAGACGCCGCCAGGCGTGCGCCGGGCGCGGCCATCTCGTCCGAGCGGCCGGTGGCGGGGCGAGCGTGGGTTCCACACCTGCGAATGTACGCAACCGCCCGCGGCGCACGGCCGCTGTGAGGCGATCGTTTCCGACCTCGCGGCCGGGCCGCTTCTGGTCGAGCCCGCCAAACAGCGTCGGTAGAGACCGCTAAAGCAAGGTCTGCCCGTTCTCCCACGTCGTTTGGCAGTGTCGATAGGAGTTTGCCAGACCGGCCTTGAAATCGGCCGTGTTTCCTATATATTGAGCGCGCGGTTGGCAGTCTCGCTGCTAGAGTGCCAATCTAAAGGGCGGCCCCTCCGAGGGGAGGCTGCAGCCGCCGGTCGCACTCTCTAAGACGGAGGTTTTCAACATGAAGCTCAAGCCCCTGGGCGATCGACTGATCGTGCGGGCGATCGAGGAGGAGGAGACCACCGCGAGTGGCATCGTCCTGCCCGACACCGCCAAGGAGAAGCCGCAGAAGGGCAAGGTCCTCGCCGTGGGCGATGGCAAGCTCGATGACGCCGGCAAGCGGATCCCGCTGGACGTCAAGACCAACGACGAGGTCCTGTACAGCAAGTACGGCGGGACCGAGATCAAGATCGACGGAGAGGATCTGCTCGTGTTGCGCGAGTCTGACGTCCTCGCCAAGGTCGCATAACGAAGGACGACGAGGAGTCAAGACATGGCACACAAGGAGCTCAAGTACGACGCCGAAGCGCGCAAGGCGCTGGAGGCGGGCGTGGACGCGGTCGCCAACGCGGTCAAGGTCACGCTAGGCCCGAAGGGCCGTTATGTGGTGCTCGACAAGAAGTTCGGCGCGCCGACGATCACCAACGACGGTGTCACGATCGCGCGTGAGATCGAGGTCGAGGACGTGTTCGAGAACCAGGGCGCGCAGCTGGTGCGCGAGGTCGCCACGGCGACCAACGACGTGGCCGGCGACGGCACGACGACGGCGACCGTGCTGGCCCAGGCGATCGTCAAGCAGGGACTGAAGAACGTGGCGGCGGGCGCTAACCCGCTGGCGCTCAAGCGCGGGATCGAGAAGGCCGTCGACGAGGTCGTCAAGAACATCGCCACGCAGTCCAAGGAGGTCTCTGGCAAGGACCAGATCGCCCGCGTGGCGACGATCTCGGCAGGCGACGAGGAGATCGGCGACGTGATCGCGGATGCGATCGAGAAGGTCGGCAAGGACGGGGTGGTCAACGTCGAGGAGGGCCAGACGTTCGGCATGGACCTCGAATTCACCGAGGGCATGCAGTTCGACAAGGGCTACATCTCCCCCTACATGGTCACCGACCAGGACCGCATGGAGGCGGTGCTCGAGGACCCCTACATCCTGATCGCAAACCAGAAGATCGGCTCGGTCAGGGACGTGCTGCCGGTGCTCGAGGCCGTGATCCAGTCGGGCAAGCCGCTGCTGATCATCGCCGAGGACGTCGAGGGCGAGTCGCTCGCGACGCTGGTCGTCAACAAGCTGCGCGGGACGTTCACCGGCGTGGCGGTCAAGGCGCCGGGCTTCGGCGACCGGCGCAAGCGGATGCTCGAGGACATCGGGATCCTGACGGGCGGCGAGGTGATCACCGAGGAGCTCGGGCTGAAGCTCGAGAACACCCAGATCTCCCAGCTCGGGCGCGCTCGCCGCGTGGTCGTCGCGAAGGACACGACGACGGTCGTCGACGGGGCCGGTGACGCGGAGGCGATCAAGGGCCGGATCAACCAGATCAAAGCCGAAATCGAGAACACCGACTCGGACTTCGACCGCGAGAAGCTGCAGGAGCGCCTGGCCAAGCTCTCCGGCGGCGTGGCCGTGGTGAAGGTCGGCGCGGCGACAGAGACGGAGATGAAGGAGAAGAAGCACCGCGTCGAGGACGCGCTGCAGGCCACCAGGGCGGCGCTCGAGGAGGGCATCGTCCCCGGCGGCGGCGTCGCGCTGCTGCAGGCATCCGCGGCGGTGAGCAACGGCGCGGGCAACGGCGCCTCTCCCGACGGCTCGGACGACGAGCGCACCGGTGCGCGGATCGTGCTGCGGGCGCTCGAGGAGCCGCTGCGCCAGCTGGCCGAGAACGCGGGCCTCGAGGGCTCGGTCGTGGTCAACGACGTGCGCAAGGCCAAGAAAGGCCAGGGCCTGAACGCGGCGACCAACGAGATCGTCGATCTCGTCGCGGCAGGCATCATCGACCCGGCGATGGTCACGCGCTCGGCGCTGCAGAACGCCGCCTCGATCGCCAAGAACATCCTCACCACCGAGGCGATCGTCGCCGAGGTTCCGGAGAAGGAAGCCGCCGGCGGCGGCGGCGGGATGCCGGACATGAGCGGGATGATGTAGGCGTCGCGAGCGCCACGACGTAGAAGCCCTCTACGTCCACGCGAAAGAGGGGGCCCGGTGCGACGCGCCGGGCCCCCTCGCGAGCCCTACCTGCGTGTGTAGCTCACGGTGAATGCGCCGCCGACGCTCGCGCTGGTCGGCGATTCGGGGCTGGCGACTTCGCGCAGCAGCGTGGTGTCTACGAAGCTCGCCGGCACCCTCAGCGATGTCGGTATCCCATACAGCGCGAACTCGTAGCGCCTGGTTTCGCCCGGCGCAGGGCAGATCGCATAGCGCGCCTTTCCGTCGCTTGCGCGTCCGACATGAGCACCAGGTGGCAACTCGCCCGCGGCAAGTCGATGGAGAGCGGGGTTGATGCCTGCGAGCGTCCACTCGACGGAGACCACGCTTCTGTGGCTACCCGACCCGCTCGGCGTGAGACCGAGGACGAACACCACAAGTTCGCCGACAGTGGACGGCACCCCGCTCCATTGCATGGGCGGAGAGATGTCTTCGCCGTCGCACGTGTAGCGTGCCGGTAGTCGACCATCGACGATCGCGGGGCTGGTGAAGACAACATGCGCGTCATCGGCGGCGTTGTCTGCAACCGGGCCGGACGCCTGGCCACAGCCTGCGAGGACCAGCAGCATGACGCCGGATATCGCCTTCAATGACCGTCGCATCGGTGCTCCTATCGAGTGGTGGGCAGCTCGTCTGTCGCGACCAGAAAGCGCTCGCAGACCCTAGCCCTCCCCGTCGAGCGCGCCAAGCGATTTCTCGAAATGTCTCTGGCTCGCAGGAGGCAGAAATCGGGCGATCTCTACGAATGTGGCTGGCAGATCTCTTCCGCAAGTCGGAAACAAAGCTTGTCGCCCACAGATCCCGCGTATAGGCTCGACGAAACTGTGCGAGTGAGGCGCGGGCGGGTCATAGGTAGGTCCATCCTATGTTCTCGTGCGCGCTCAGCGCGCCCAGCAACTGGCATAATCCGGGAAAGTGGGGAAACATGATCAAGGGCATTTGTAGGCGCACGCTCTTCATGGGCGTTGCGATCGTCGCGCCGGTGATCGCGCTCGGATCCGCGTCACCTGCGTTCGCGGCCGAACATCACCCGACGGGGCCGTACGCAGTCTTCAAGGACTGTCCTCTGGCCAACCCGGCGGCGAACGGCTGCGTGTACGCGCTGACGGAAGGCGGCGAATTCATCGTCGGCACCAGTACCGTGCCGATCAAACACACCCTCACGCTCCAAGGCGGCGTTCACGTGACCGAAAGCGGCGTCGATGAATTCATCGCTGCCGAAAACGGCGAAACGCTGTCGAAAACCCCTCAGGCCGTGCCGGGCGGGCTGGCCGGGCTCGTGAAATGCTATGAAATCAGCAACATCATCGAGCGGGTCGCGTGCGAACTGGTCTTCGAAAACGGGTTGACGGGGGTCAACGCGACCACTGAATTGGCCGGCCCCGCCAGCTCCATCGGCCTAGACCTCAACAACCTCATCGAAGAAAAAGGCACCGCCATCACGCTTCCCGTGAAGGTGCACCTCGAAAACCCGCTGCTCGGCAGCGAATGCTACATCGGCTCCAACAGCAAACCGATCCCGCTGCCGCTGACCACCGGCACGACGAGTCCGCCGGCACCCAACAAACCGATCTCCGGCAGTCGAGGCGAACTCACATCGGAAGAATTCGTTCTCGTCACTCGCGGCAACGTGCTCGTCAACAACTCGTTCGCGGCGCCCGAAGCGCAGGGCTGTGGTGGCCTGTTCTCGTTCCTGATCGACCCGCTCGTAAACGCGAAACTGGGCCTGCCGTCCAGCGCGGGCCACAACACGGCGATCCTGAAGGGGGCGCTGAAGCTCGCGGAAACCTCCAGGGTCAAAGAAAGCGAATAGCCTGGAGGAAGTGCAATAAATAAAATCAGCCGGCCGGCACGCGTGAGCCGCCGGCCGGCTGATTGATGACGGAAACAGGGCTTCAGCCGACCGCGCTCACCGCCCTGGGTCCCTCGCCGACGTACTTGGCGGTCGGGCGGATCAGCTTGCCCTCGCGCTTCTGCTCGAGGATGTGAGCCGACCAGCCGGCGACGCGCGCACACGTGAACATCGGCGTGAACAGGTCCGGCGGGACCTCCGCCAGGTCGAGCACGACAGCCGACCAGAACTCGACGTTCGTGGCCAGCACGCGGTCGGGCCGGCGCGCGTGCAGCTCCGCGAGCGCGGCCTTCTCGAGCGCCTCCGCGACCTCGAAGCGAGGCGAGCCGAGCTCGCGGCATGTCCGGCGCAGGACCCTGGCGCGGGGGTCTTCCGCGCGATAGATCCGGTGACCGAAGCCCATCAGGCGCTCCCCGCGGTCGAGCGCGGCCGACACCCAGCGCTCCGCGTCGCCGGTCTGTTCGACTTCCTCGAGCATCTTCAGCACGCGCGAGGGGGCGCCGCCGTGCAGCGGGCCCGACAGCGCCCCCACCGCGGAGGACAGCGCGGCGGCGACGTCCGCCCCGGTCGACGCGACCACGCGGGCGGTGAACGTAGAGGCGTTCATGCCGTGCTCGGCCGCCGATATCCAGTATGCGTCGATCGCCTTCACGTGGTCGGGATCGGCCTCCCCGCGCCAACGGATCAGGAAGCGTTCGGGGATCGTGCGCCCCTGGTCGACCTCCTCCTGGGGCACCGGCGGCTGGCCGGTCCCGCGCGCCGATTGCGCGACGAACGACAGCGCCATCACCGACGCGCGGGCGAGGTTGTCGCGCGCCTCCTCGTCGCTGATGTCGATCAGCTGCGCGAAGCCCCACTCGGGCGCGAGCATCGCCAACGCCGACTGCACGTCCACCCGGTGATCGCCCGAGCGCACCGTCAGCGCATGCGGTTCGGCGGGGGGCAGCCCCGGCTTGAAGCGGCCGTCGACGAGCAGCCCCCACACCTGCTCGTAGGGGACCGCTCCCACCAGCTCCTCGATGTCGACGCCGCGATAGCGAAGCGCTCCGCCTTCTTTGTCCGGCTCCGCTATCTCGGTCGCAAACGCGACGACTCCTTCGAGGCCCGACCGGACCTCCGGTGCTGACTGAACCGCGCTCATGGCACTCGCTTTCTGGGCTTGAAGGTGTGGGTGGCCCGCCCGCCCGGGCTGCCTTGTGGGCAGGCGCACATCCTCGCAGGAACCGCTCAGGACCGCGTCATCGTCGCCGCTTACGGCGGGCGCCCGTCCTGATCGGCGGGCGGGATGCGGCCCGCGCCGCTCGCTGGCCGCGACCGCCGCGCTCAGGCGTTGCCGAGCACGGCGGCGAGCCTCTGGGGGCGCACCCCCAGCGCCTCCGCGTCCGCGGCCCCGCGCGCCGATGTCATCGAGGTCTCCATCAGCTCCGCCTCGTCCCACGTCGCGAGTGCGTTCGGCCCTGCGAGGCGCTCGAGCGCGCGCAGCGTCCGCGAGACGAACGGCGTCGGCACGTGCACGAGCGGGCGCGAACGGCGCAGCGAGCGCAGCAATGTGCGCACGATCTCGGTGTGGCTGAGCGTCTCCGGGCCCGCGAGCTCGTAGCGCGCGTGCGCCGCGCCGGCGGTGGCCGGGGCGGGCCGGGCGGGCGCCTCGTTCGCGCCGGGTCGTGCGGGCTCGGTGTCGGCTGCGCGCAGCGCCGCGATTACGCACGCGGCCACGTCGTCGGCCCAGATCGGCTGGAACAGCGCGCGCCCGCGTCCCGACACTGGCATCACGGGCAGCAGCGCCATCCGTTCCAGCAGCGCCAGCCATGGGTCGCCGGGGGCGTACACGATCGACGGCGCGAACACGATCGAGCGCATGCGCGCCTCGTGCACAGCCTGCTCGGCCAGCGCCTTCGCGCGCAGCAGGCGCGCGCGGTGGTGGGTGGAGGCGCCGAGCGCGGAGAAGAACACGAAGCGCTCGACGCCCTGGCGCTCGGCCGCCTCGACCATCCGCCAGGTGGCGATGCCGTTCAGCTCCTCGATCGAGCCGCGCGGCTGGTCGCGGATCGAGGCCGCCAGGTGCACGACCGTGTGCACGCCGCGCAGCGCGTTGCGAAACGACGGCGGGTCGGTCAGGTCGCCGAGCGCGATCTGCACGCGCACGCGCTGGGCGCCGAGGCGGCGCGGGTCGCGCGCCAGGCAGCGAATCTGGGCGTCTTCCGCGAGCAGGCGCGAGAGTAGCGCCGAGCCCACGAGCCCGGTCGCGCCGGTAAGCAACAGCATGGTTCGTACAATATGCGTCGCCCGAGCAGAGCCCCGCAACCGACCCGGAGAAAACAAGCGAATGGCCTACGTGATCGCCGAGCCGTGCATCGGCACCAAGGACAACTCGTGTGTCGAGGTATGCCCCGTGGACTGCATCCACCCGACGCCCGACGAGCCCGGGTACGACGCGGCGGAGATGCTCTACATCGACCCCGAGGAGTGCATCGACTGCGACGCCTGCGTCGAGGCCTGCCCGGTGGACGCGTGCTTCGCCGAGGACCAGCTGCCGGAGGAGTGGCAGAAGTACGTGCAGATCAACGCCGACTACTTCGCCAACGCGAAGTAGGGCTTCGCTCGGCGGGCCGTGCGCGGTGGCTGCCCACGGGAGATACGCGGGTCGCGTCGCGCTTGGCTAGCCGTAGAAGCGCCCGGCCACGAGCAGCTGGCTGAAGACGTCGTGACCCAGGAACAGGACCACTAGCAGCGTGCCGACGACCGGTCCCCAGCGGCGCCCCGCCCCGCGAGCGGCCAGGGCGAGGACCGCGCCGAACAACGCGATCAGCGGCAGCAGGTAGCGAGTCTGAGCGAATTCGGCGTCGGCCACGGGGAACCTGTCGTAGGAGGCGGCGCCCACCAGCACCAGCAGGCCAACCGAGACGGCCGCGTAGACGCCCAGCTCGACGGCTCGACGGCGCAGCTGTGCGCGCGCCTGATACAGCGCCCGGGCGCACAGCGCCGCGATCGCCCCGGCGGGGATCAGCGCGACGCTGTAGACCCAGCCGGGGAAGGTGGTGTCCAACCAGCCGTACAGCCCGACATACCCGTCGAACCACAGCTTCTGAGCGGGGAAGATGCCCGGGAAGTAGCTTGCGGTTCCCGGGATGCGCGGCAGGTACAGCTGCCAGATGTAGTCGATCTCGCCCAGGATCGAGCGACGCGCGTCAACCGTCACCGCGGAGGCCGCGCCGAGGGCCGCGTGGTTGGAGAGCACGTTGACGAGGACGTACAGCGCGACCGGCGAAAAGCCGATCGCGAGCGCGAGCGCCAGCAGGCGGTAGGCCGAGCGCCCCGACACGCGCGCCGCGCGGGCGCACAGGACGACGAGCCCGAGGACGATGCCCGGGACCAGCCCGATGAAGTTCAGCTTGGTCAGGAAGCCGATCGCGAGCAGCGCCCCGAGCGCGGTCGCGCCGCCGGTGCTCAGCCCACGCCGGAAGGCGCGGGCGAGGCAGTAGAAGACGGCGCTTGCCACCGCGAACAGCAGCGAGTCGGGGTTGACCGCGCCCGACATGAACCCCAGCAGGGGGGTGAGCGCGACGGCCAGCCCCCCCACCGTCCACGCCCACGGCTCGCGCGGCAGCGCCTCGCGCAGGAACAGGAACGCGAACAGCGCCGTCAGCCCCGCCAGCAGCGCCGAGGTCAGCCTCATCAGCTGCAGGCGCGTGAGCAGCGTGCCGCCCTTCCCAAGGGCATAAGGGATCGTCTCGAGCGCGTAGTACAGAGGTGGCTCGGACGCCGCGACCCCAGCCGCGCGGCTCCCCTTTTCGCTCACACCCGGCGCCGTGCGCAGGACGTGTTCGAGCGCGGCCTGCTCGTGTCGCGAAGCGATAGTGCGATTGTCGGGCTGCTCGCGGACCTTGTAGTAGCGCAGCGCTTGCAGTGCGGCGAGCTCTTCGTATGAGTAGCTGCCGCTCGCCGATCTCGGCAGGCTCCCCGTTTCCGCGAGCTGCTTGACGTAGGCGAAATGCGACGGCTCGTCGGGGACCTCGAACGGCGGCGATACGATCGACCAGCACGCCGCGTTCAAGAAGGCTACGAGCACGCACACGAGCGCGGCTGTGGGGATCCGCCGGACGGCCCGCACCAGCGACCCGCCGACGTGGAATTCGAGCAGCGACGCAAACGTGCCCGACCTGCTCGACGCGAGCTTGGCGCGTCGGGCGGCCTGCCGGCGCTGGGCTGAGCGCTCGCGCCGGACGAACGCCCGCGCGCCGATCCGCTGCTTCGGCGCGGCGTCCGCGGGCGCCCCGTCGGGTCGATGACCGTTGGCCTTGCCGACGCGCGTCGGCGCCCGCGTCTCTACCCGTCTGCTCATCCGAGCTCCTTCAGCACGAGCATCGAGGCCAGGACGCCGATCGCCACGAGCAGCTCGACGGCGAGCAGCGCGTTCCACGTCCCGGCGGCCGTGCGGCCGAGTCCCAGCCGCCTGGCGATCGACGGGGCCAGCGACGCCCACGAGCGCGAGCCGCGGCGCAGGTATTCGATCGTCATCCTTCCCGGCAGCGTCTGGCGACCGTCGCGCGCGGCCAGCGCGGGCGCGGCCGGCACGCCGAACACGAGCACCTGTTCGAAGCGAGGCCGGACCGAGGCGCACACGGTGACCGCGCCAACCGTGCGCGCGAGCGGCCTCACGGGCACGGTCACCACACGTCCGGTCCAGCCCGCGCCCTGGGTGCCGCTCGTGAGCGTGCGCCCGCCGGAGCTGACGCTCACGTCGACTCTCGGACCGGTGTCCGCGGCCAGCGACAGCCTGATCGCCGAGGCGCCGGCCGGCAGCTGTTCCTCGCTCTGGCAATAGCGCGCGCTCGTGGCGGTGACGGCCAACCGGTCTTCCGTCACGGGCGTATCGCTCTTGCGAGCCACCACCGCCGGCGAGCGCGCGAGCGTCAGGCCGAGGGCGATCGCAAGCAGCGCCAGCCCCGCCGCGAGCGCGATCCTCACGCGGCTCATCGGTCCCGGCGCAGCCCGAGGATGCTGAGCAGGAACGAGGAGAAGACGATCTGGATGCCGAGCACCAGCAGCGTCGCGGCGGCGATCGCGATCCGTTCCGCGGCGAGCGTGCCGAAGCCGCGCTCGATCCAGTCGAGCACGATCGCCACGATCATCGCCAGGCCCAGCAGGGCCACGCCGCCGCCGAGCATCAGGCCGTGCTCCAGGCGCAGATGTTCGCGCGCGCGGTCAAACCAGCGGTCGGGCTCGCCCATGAAGTAGGTCGCGTAGGCGCGAGCGCACAGCCCGAGGCTGACAACCTGCGCGCCGACGATCACCAGCAGCGAGCCCGCGATCAGGGTGTGCAGGTCCCAGCTGCGCCCGAGCGCGTCCAGATGGGCGAGCACCGTGATCGAGATCAGCGCGCCCAGCAACGACATCAGCGCGCCGGGGAGGATGAACAGGTGGTTGGGCGCGTGCAGCAGCAGGAAGCGCACGTGCCGCCAGCCGTCGCGGAAGCTCGAGAGCTTCGACTCCCCGCCGCGGGGGTGGTACTCGATCGGCAGCTCGCGCACGACCAGCTTGGTCTTGGCGGCGCGCACGATCATCTCCGAGGCGAACTCCATGCCCGTCGTGCGCAGCGCGAGCAGGCCGAGGCGGTCCCTGCGAAACGCCCGCATCCCGCAGTGCGCGTCGCTCACGTCCGCGTGGAACAGGAGGTTGAGGAAGCCCGAGAGGAGCGGGTTGCCGATGTGGCGGTGATGCCACGGCATCGCGCCCGGGCGGATGTTGCGCATGCGGTCCCCCACGACCATGTCCGCGCCGGCGTCGAGCTCGGCCACGAAGCGCGGGATCTCGCCGAAGTCGTAGGTGCGGTCGGCGTCCGCCATCACGATGTAGGCGCCGCGCGCGGCCGCGAACCCCGCCAGGTAGGCGCTGCCGTAGCCGCGCCTGGGCTCGTGCACGACGCGGGCGCCGGCGAGCTCGGCTAACTCAGCGCTGCCGTCGCTGGAGCCGTTGTCGGCGACGATCACCTCGCCCGGGATCTCGAAGCTGGCCATCGTCCTGAGCGCCTGCGCGACGCACGACTCGATGTTGATCGCCTCGTTCAGGCAGGGAATGACGACCGACACCAGGACCGGCGCCGCGCGCCGGGAGGTCAAACGCTGGGTCGAGGTGTCGGTGGCGGTCGTGATCGGCATCCCTCGCTCCCGGATATCCGGACGACGATCTGTATCGCGATCGTTCGCGCCGGTCAAGCGGGCCGTCTTGGCGCACGCGGGCGGCGGTGCGCAGCGCCGCCGCACCACTGCGCGATGTCTCCTACTCAAAGCGCGGCCGTGGCGCGCGCGTCGCCCGGACATGGGCCGGCGCTCAGCCGTAGAAGCGCGAGACGACGAGCAGCTGGCTGAAGATGTCGTGCGCCAGGAACAGCACCACGATCGACGCGCCGGCCGCCGGTCCCCAGCGCCGGCCCGCCCCGCGCGCCGCGAGCGCGAGCAGCGCGGCCAGCAGCGGCAGCATCGGCAGCAGGTAGCGCGCCTCGGCGAATTCGGCCGAGCGCGCCGGGAAGGATTTGTAGGAGGCCGCCCCGACGAGCGCCATCACCCCGGCCGCCATCAGCGCATACACGATGAGCTCGCCCGCTCGCCGCCGCAGGGCCGCACGCCTGAGGATCAGCTCGCGTGCGCACAGCGCCGCGATCGCCGCCGCCGGCAACAGCGCGGCCTCATAGACCCAGCCCGGGAACGTCGTGTCGAACCACCCGTACAGGCCGACGTAGCCGTCGAACCACAGCTGGCGGGCGGTGAACAGGCCGGGGAAGTCGGAGGCCATCCCGGGCAGGCGCGGGAGGTACAGCTGCCAGATGTAGCTGAGCTCCGCCGCCGGCAGGCGGGCGCTCGCGAGCGCCGCCGAGACGATCCCGAGGGTCCGGTGGCGGGAGAGCGCGTTGAGCCCCGCATACAGCGCGACCGGCGCGGCCGCGACCGCGCACGCCAGCGCGAGCGAGCCGAGGGCGCTGCGCCTGGACGAGCGCGCGGCGCGCGCGCCGAGCAGCAGCAGGCCGAGCAGCGCGCCCGGAAGCAGCCCGATGAAGTTGAGCTTGGTCGCCAGGCCGACCGCGATCAGGGCGCCGATCGCGAGCGCCAGGCGGGGCGTCAGGCCTCGGCGGAAGCCGCGCGCGAGGCAGTAGAACAGCGCCGCCGAGACGGCGTACAGCAGCGATTCGGGGTTGACCGAGCCGGAGATGAAGCCGAGCAGCGGCGCCAGCGCGACGCCGAGCCCGCCCACGATCCACGCCCACCCGACGCTCGGGAGCGCCTCGCGGACGAACAGGAACGCGAACAGCGCGGTGAGCGCGGCCATGAACGCCGACAGCAGCCGCATCAGCGGCAGGCGCCCCAGCACGCTGCCGGCGAGGCGGTAGGGGATCGTCTCCAGCGCGTAGTACAGAGGCGGCTCCGACGCCGCCACCCCGGCGGCCCGGCTGTTGTTGACGAGATGCCGTTCGCGAACGGACGCGACGTCGGCTTCGAGCGCCTGCTGCTGGGCGCGGGAGGAGATCGTGTGGTCGCGCGGCTGGTGGCGCACCTGCAGGTAGTCAAGGCCGGTCAGCGCGGCGACCTCTTCCGGGCCCTGGACTTCGTCCCTGGAGACGGGCGGATCGCCGTGTTCGGCCAGCAGTTCCACGTACGCGTAGTGATCCAGCTCGTCGGGCGCTTGGAAGGCGGGCGTGAGGATCGACCAGCCCGCCGCGCTCAAGCCGGCGACGAGCGCGCACAGCCACGCCGCGCGCGGCACTCGCGCGAGCGCCCGCGCGCTCATCGCAGCTCCGCCGCCAGGGCGCCCGCGGCGGCGGCGGTCACCGCGACGCCAAGGGCGATCGCGAGGATCGCCGCCCACGCGCCGCCGGCGGCACGCCCGAGGCCCACGTGGTAGGCGACCGCGGAGGCGAGCGACCACCACGAGCGATCGCCCGCCTTCAGGTATTCCGCCCGCATCCTCCCGGGCAGCGGGGAGCCGCCGACGCCCGCCGCCAGGGTGGGCGACGCCGGCTGCCCGAACGGAACGACCGCTTCGTGCCCCGGGGAGAACGCCAGGCAGATCGTCGCATCCCTGACCGCGCGCGCGAGCGGCCTCAGCGGGATCGTGACGGTGCGCCCGCTCCAGTTCGAGCCCTGCCGGCCACGCGTGAGCACGCTCGCGCCGGAGAGCGCCTCGGCGCTCACGGCCGGCCCGTGGAAGGCGCTCAGGGAGACGACCAGCGCCGAGGTTCCGGCGGGCAGCGCTTCGCCGGACTGGCACACGCGCGAGCGCGTGAGAATCTGCCCGAGCGGGTCTTCGGCGGCGACGCCGTTGCTGCCGGCCACCGCGGCCGGGGAGTGGAGCAGCACCGCCGCGAGGGCCACGGCGATGAGCACAAGCCCGGCGGCAAGGGCGACCCGTGCCTCGCGCATCGCCCGCTTCTAGCGGCAGGCCCCGAGCGCGTCAAGCAGGGTGCGCGCCAATGGCCCTGCCGGTGGCCGCAGCCGCGCGGCGATGTCTCTGACACCGGCTCGCCGCCGCCTCAGCGCGCCGGCTCCGCGCCTCGAGGCGAGCCGGCCCCCGCCGCGCGGTAGGCGGGGTCGAGCACGTCGAAGATCGCCAGGTCGGGGATGCTGGCCGCGAGCCCCGCCCGCAGCTCGGCCGAGTCGAAGCGATGCGATTGCGGGGCCACCGGGTTGACCGTCAGCGCCCGCAGTTGGGTTTGCCCGAGCGTCAGCATGCGCACGCCCTGGCGCTCGTACCAGCTCGGGCCGCGTTTCCACATGAACACCTTCGTCGGGTCGCTCACGACGAGCACGAGCTCGCGTTGGCGGTGGCGCAGCGGATGCAGCAGGTTGCGCAGGAAGCTGTCCGGCAGCGCGCCCGCCACCAGCAGCCAGCCGGCGTGCGGGTTCGCGTCGAGCAGTTGCGCGAGCTGCTCGGTCCCGGCGGTCAGGATGAAGGACCGCGGCAGCGGGACGGGATCGCCGCGCTCGCTCACGAGCTGGCTCGCGCGGCCGTCTCGCGCGAGGGTCGGGCCGCCGTCCGCCAGCGCCCATAGGCGCCGCCCGATCTCCGAGGCGCGATCCACGCTCGGCAGGCGCGCCAGCTCGACGGCGTCGACCGTCTGCGCGACGACCTCGGCCAGGCTGTGGCCGAGCACCGCGCCCGTCGCCATCACCAGGCCGTCGCACACCTCCGGCGAGGAGGCCGCACGGCGGTCGACCGCCCCGTCGATCAGGACTTGCCCGGCGCCGCGGGCGAGCATCGCGTCGCTCACCGCGCGAACGTCCGCCGCCGCGCTCGGGCCGGCGACTTCGATCGTGCCCGCGTCCCGCAGGCGCGCGATCAACACCCGGCCGAGCGGCGTGCGGATGCCCGTGTCCTCGAGTCGCTCGTGCTCGATAGCGCCGGCTCGCAGGAGCGCGTCGGTCGTCGCGACGAGGCTTCCGGCGGGCAGCCGCACGCGCGGCTTCTCGATGCGCGGATCGATCGCGTCGCGCTCCTCGCCATCGCGCCCGACGGACGTGACGCCGACGCAGCGCCCCTGCGCCTCGAGCTCCCGCAGCAGCGCCGTCAGCGTCTCGGTCTTGCCCGTGTTCTTCGCCAGGCCCACGAGCGCCAGGCGCGTGCTCGATGCGGTCAGCTCGGAGAGCGTCACACGGCCGAAGCCTAGCCGTAGTAGCGAGCGATCACCTGCAGCTGGCTGACGAGGTCGTAGGCCACGAACATGACCACGATCAGCGCGCCCACGACCGGCCCCCAGCGGCGCCCGCCCGCGCGCGCCGCGAGCGCGATCGCGGCGCCCATCAGGGGAAGCAGCGGCAGCAGGTAGCGGGGCTCGGCGAACCCGGCGGCCAGCTGCGGGAAGGTCGAGTACGAGCCGACGCCGATCACGAGCAGCAGGCCTACGCTCATCGCAAGGTAGACGCCCAGCTCCGGCGCGCGCGCTCGCAGCGCCCGCAGGCGCCCGACCAGCGAGCGCAGGCACAGCGCCGCGAGCAGGCCCGCGGGCACCAGCGCCACGTCGTAGGCCCAGCCGGGAAAGAAGGTGTCGGCCCAGCCATACTGCCCGACGAGGCCGTCGAACCAGAGGTTGCGGATGGGCGAGATGTCGGTGAAGTCGCGGCTCATTCCGGGCAGCCGCGGCAGGTACAGCTGCCAGATGTAGCTGAGCTCGCCGCCGAGCGACGGGCGAGACGCGAAGGCGAAGATCCCGGAGGCGAGACCCAGCGCCGCGCGCCCGGAGATGAGGTTGAGGACGACGTAGGCGCACAGCGGGGAGCACGCGGCGGCGAGCGCGAGCCCGAGCTCGCGCAAGGCGGCGCGCCCGAGCGAGCGCCAGCGGCGCGCGGTGAGCCAGATCAGCCCGAGCAGGACCCCGGGTATCAGCCCGGCGAACGTGATCTTCGTGAGCGACCCGATCGCGATCAGCGCCCCGATCGCCACGGCCAGGCGCGGCGTCAGGCCGCGCCGGAAGGCTCGAGCGATGCAGTAGAAGCTCGCGGCCGAGACGGCGAACAGCATCGCGTCGGGGTTCACCGCCCCCGAGCTCGATGCCAGCAGCGGCATCAGCGCCACCGCCAGGCCGCCGACCACCCACGCCCACGGCGCCGCGGGGAGCGCTTCGCGCAGGAACAGAAAGGCGAACAGCGCGGTCGCGCCGGCGACCATCGCGCTCAGCAGGCGCATCAGCTGCAGCTGGGCGAGCACGCCCCCGCCGGAGCCCAGCCAGTAGGGGATCGTCTCCAGCGCGTAGTACAGGGGCGGCTGCGAGGCGGCCACGCCGGCGCCCGCCGGCCCGCGCGTGCCGCCGGCCCCCGACGCCAGGTCGGCTTCGAGCGTGCGCTGTTCGCCCGCCGAGGCGATCGTGCGGTTCTCCGGCTTGCGCTTGACGGCGGCCCAGCGCAGAGCGCGCAGCACGAGCGCCTCGCGCGAGGAGAACACTTCGCTGTCTGAGGAGGGCACGCGGCCTTCGCTCGCCAGCTGTTCGACGTAGGCGAAGTGGGACGGCTCGTCGGTGCTCTGGAAGGGAGGTGTGATGAACGACCAGCTGGCCGCGTTCAACGCTGCGACGGTCGCGCACGCGATCGCCGCGACCCGGCCGCGGCGCGGCGCGAGCGCGGGGCGAGGGAGCCGCGGTCGCGTGAGCAGCGCGGTGCTCACCGCAGTTCCCTGACGCCGAGCCACAGCGCGAGCGTGGCGCTCGCCGCGGTGAGCGACAGCACGAGCAGTGCGATCCACGTGCCGGCCCACGCGCGGCCGAGTCCCATATGTCGCGCGACCTGCGCCGCGAGCGACCACCACGAGGAGCCGCCCGGGCGCAGGTATTCGATCCGGATGCGACCCGGGAGCACGCCCTGGGGGGTGCTCGCGGCGAGGCTCGCGGGCGTTTCTTCGCCGAGCAGCGACACGCGTTCGTGTTCCCCGGCAAACGCGAAGCACACGGTCACCGCCGAGCGCGTCCGGGCGAGCGGCTTCACGTGCACCGTGACGGCGCCGCCGCCCCAGCCGGCGCCGCGCTCCCCGCGCGTCAGAAGCCGATCGCCTTCCAGCACCTCGACGGTCACCGCGGGGCCGAGGATGGCCGCCAGCGCGAGCCGCAGCGCGGAGGTCCCCGCGGGAAGCCGTTCGCCGGCCTGGCACACGCTCGCGCCCCCGGGGCTTGACGCAAACCGCTTTTCCTGACGGACCGTGCCGGTGCCGGCGACTACCGGCGGCGAGCGCGACAGGAGCACCCCGATGCCGAGCGCCGTGAGCGCGAGCCCCGCCGCGAGCGCGATCCTGACGCTGCGCATCGGCGTGTGCTAACGCACGTGCGCAGCACTGTCAAAGCTCGTGGGAGCAGGCGTGCGCGGCGGCTGCGTCAGCGCCGCGCGGCGTCTCCGACTAGCTCCCGCGCCGCGAGCTCGCGCACGATGAACGTCGCCAGGTGCTGCGGTTCGGTGCCCTTGGAGAAGCCCGCGTCGTAGCCGAGCTCCTTGGCGAGCTCGCCGCTCACGCGCGGCCCGCCGCACGCGAGGATCATCTGCCCGCGCCTGCCCTCCGCCTCGACCATCTCGACGAGCTCGGTCAGGTTGTGCACGTGCAGGTTCTGCTGGGTGACCGTCTGGGAGACGAGGATCGCGTCGGCGCCCACCTCGATCGCCTTGGCGAGCAGCACGCTGTTGGGCACCTGGCTGCCGAGGTTGTAGGTCTGAAAGCAGCGGTAGCCCTCGAGGCCGTGGTGGCCGTGGTAGCCCTTGAGGTTGAGCATCGCGTCGATGCCCACGCTGTGCGTGTCAGAGCCCGTGCTCGCGCCGACGACCACGACCCGCCTGCCGAGGTGTGTGCGCGCGAAGCGTTCGATCTCCTCCTCGCTCATGTACTCGACGTCGAAGCCCTCCCCCTGCAGCGCCGCGAAGTCCACCGTCCGCGAGCAGCGCCCGTACATCACGAAGTACGTGTAGCCCTCGGTCAGCTGCTCGTAGTGGACGACCTCTGGCTCCTCGAAGCCCATCTTCACGGCCAGCTCGAGCGCCGCCCGGCGCGCGGCCAGGGAGTACGGGACCGGGAGCGTGAAGGACATCTGCACGAGGCCGTCGTCGAGGTGGTCCGCGTACGGACGCACCGCCGACAGGTCGACCTCACGCATAGCTGGCCTGCCTGCCCTCCTCGGGGGGCGCCCCTTCACGGCCTGTCTCGTGCATCAACTCGACGATCGGGTTGAAGTAGCCCCGGTCGGTGGCGACGATCCCCTCGATCCCGCGGCCGCCGTCCTCGCGGCGGCTCACGTCTCCGAACGTCGCATCCGCGATCGCCTCGAACAGCCCGGTCTGCGCGATCCGCTCGAGGATTTCGCGCGCGCCCGACAGGACAGCGTGAGCACGCGTCTGGACGATGCCGCCGCGCTTGAACTCGATCTCATCGCCGAGGTCCCTTGCGGCGTTGAACACGTAGTCGACGTTCTGCAGGCCGAGCACGCGGTCGTGGATGTGCGGCGTGAAGATCCCCTCGGTGGGCACGCCGATCGTCTGGATGCCCTGGCCGGTGGCGACGGTCACGAGGTTGAACAGCGTGTCGGCGGCGTGCGTGCGGAACAGGTTGCCGTCCATGTGGCGCGTAGGGGGCATGTACTTGACCGGGCAGTCCGGGAACAGCTCGCGCGTGAGCTGCGCCTGGGCCCACTCGTACAAGAGGCCGTTGGTCACGGGCACGTCGATCTCGAACGCGTCGCCGAGCGCGATCTGCGCGTCGGGCACGCCGGACGCGCGCGCGAGCTCGTAGTTGACGAACTGCGAGGCGGTGACCGACGGCGCCGCCTCGACCGCGTCGGCCGTGCGCAGGTAGTTGTCCTCGCCGGTGTTGATCACCACGCCGAAGTAGCCGTTGATCATGCGCGAGACGCGCTGGTCGATCAGGCCGCGGACGATGTTGATGTCGCGGTAGAGGATCCCGTAGAGGGCGTCGTTGACCATGTTGTCGAAGCCCTCCCACGCGCCCATCACCGCGATCTCCGACATGCACAGGCCCGAGCAGAAGCTCGACAGGCGGATGTAGCGGCCGTGGGACTCGGACCACTCGTCCATCGCCTCGCGCATGATCCGGAAGTTCGCCTGGGTGGCGAACGTGCCGCCGTAGCCCTCGGTGGTGGGGCCGTAGGGGACGTAGTCGAGCAGGCTCTGGGCGGTCGAGCGGATCACCGCGACGATGTCCCCGCCGGCCTCGGCCACGGCCTTCGCGTGCACGACGTCCTCGTAGACGTCGCCCGTGGCCGTCAGCACGTAGCGCAGGGGCGTGGCCGCCCCACCGAGGCGCTCGCGCATCGCGCGGCGCTCCTCGAAGCGCGCCCTGATCTGCTTGAGGCTGCGCGCGCACTCGCCCATGACGAGCTCGCGGATCGCGGCGTCCTCGCCCGCCTCCAGTGCATACAGGTCGAGCTCGCCGGCGTCGACCGCCTCGGCGATCTGCTGCGGCGCGCGCCCCGTCCGCAGCATCGCGTTGCCGAGCCAGTACGCGACGCCGCGGCCAAGGCCGGCGCGCGCGTGCACGTGATCGACGAGCACGTTCGGCAAGGGCGCGTCGAGGTCGTTGGCGCCGTCCACGCCGAGCATCCGCGTGACGCTGCGCTCGACGGACACGGTCGTGTGCCCGGCGATCCGCTCGGCCACTCCCTCCGCGATCTGCTTGGCCGCCTGGCGGCAGGCGCCCACGACGCCCGGGTCGAGGTCGAGCTTCGACGCCGATCCGGCGCAGCCATGCGTGCTCATCGCAGGTCCTTGACGATCGGGAAGGGGATGACCTCGCGCAGCGTGTCGCGTTCGGTGAGGATCATCACCAGGCGGTCGACGCCCATGCCGCCGCCGGCGGTCGGCGAGTAGCCGTACTCGAGCGCGCGCGCGTACTCCTCGTCGTTCGGGTGCGGCACGTCGCCGTCGTCGACCGCGCGGCGCTTGCGCTGGTCGACGAACCGCTGCCACTCGTCGACCGGGTCGTTGAGCTCGGTGTCGCCGGAGACGAGCTCGATGCCGCCGATCACCGCGTCGAAGTGCTCGGCCAGCTCCGGGTATTCGGAGTGGCGCTTGGTGATGGGGAACGGCTCGAGCGGGAAGTCGAACACGTGCGTCGGCTGGTTGATCGTGCTCTCGATTTTCTCGGAGTAGATGTCGGCGACGACATCGGCCCACGTGGCGGCGGGGTCGGGCGGCCCGTCGAGCAGCTCCGCGAGCCGCTCGCGCGAGGAGTCCATGAAGTCCACTCCAAAGCGTTCGAGGATCAGCTCGCGCATGGTCACGCGCCGCCAGGGCTCGGCCAGATCGATCTCCTCTCCATTCCTCTTAATAGTCGTTCGTCCCAGTGCCGCCAGGGCGACGTCGCGGAACATCTCTTCGGTGACCGTCGCGACGTCGTTGTAGTCGGAGTACGCGCACATGAACTCGATTATCGTGAACTCCGGCGAGTGCTTCGGGGAGATGCCCTCGTTGCGGAACACCTTGCCCATGTCGTACACGTTCTCCATGCCGCCGACGATGCAGCGGTTCAGGAACAGCTCGACCGAGATGCGCAGGTACAGGTCGCGGTCCAGGGCGTTGTGGTGGGTGGTGAACGGGCGCGAGCCGGCGCCGCCCGCGAGTGACTGCAGCGCCGGCGTTTCGACCTCGACGAAATTGCGCTCGTTCAGCCACCTGCGGATCTCGAACACGATCCGGTGGCGTTTGATGAACAGGTCGCGCGTGTCCTCGTTCGCGAGCAGGTCGAGCTCGCGGTAGCGGTAGCGCGTGCCCGTGTCGCCCAGCCCATGGTGCTTGTCCGGCGGCGGGCGCAGCGCCTTGGTCAAGAGCGTGCACTCCTTGACCGCCAGAGCGAGCTGGCCGCGCTGGGTGACGTACACGCAGCCCTCTATCGCGACGATGTCGCCGATGTCGAGATTGAGGATCCGATCGTAGGCCTCCCGCCCGAGGGCGTCGACGCGCACGACCGCCTGGATCGTGCCCGACAGGTCGCGGATGTCCAGGAACGCCGTCTTGCCGTGGCCGCGACGCGAGATCAGGCGGCCGGCGATCTCATAGCTCAGCTCCGGGTGCTCGCCGTGCTCGAGGGCGGAGGGGTCGTGGGCGGCGAGCACGTCGGCGATGCGCGTGCGCGTGTTCCACAGCGTCACCGGCGGGTACGGGTCGATCCCTTCGGCGCGCAGGCGCTCCATCTTCGCGCGGCGTTCGTCGAATTCGACCGCGCCATCCTGCGCCTCGGGCCGTCTCGAGGCGCAGGGCGCCTCGAGCGTCCCCTCATCCTGCTCGTCCTGTTGATCCGTGGCGGGCATTTGAAGGCAATTATCGCGACTCAGCGGGCTCGCCAAGCGATACGACCACACCTACGGTATCGCGGCTCGGGGAGAGCTCGCCGCTCAGCTCAGGCTTGCGCGCTCGCCAGCTGTGATCATACGTTGGCCGGCGCGCTCCACGGCGCGCTGGAACTCCGCCTCCCAGACAGGCGCGTGACGATCGATCGTCTGGCTCTTCGCCCACCGTGACGCTCGTCTCGAGAGCCGAGCGCGTAGGAGGCGGCTTCGGATGAGACGGTCGAGCGCGTCGAACCAGTTGTCGTCCTCGACGAGCAGGCCGCCCTGCTTCTCTCCCAGCCCTCGATACGGGCCGACAGGAGACGCTACCCAGGCGGCTCCTCCCGCTGCGTACTCCTTGAGCTTGACGTCCGAGCGCGCGCGATTGAACGGGCTGTCCACCAGCGGCGCAATGCCGATGTCGATGCCGGACACCACCCTGAACAGCTCTTCGTGCGACACCGACTTGATGTGTTCGTATCGATCCGAATGCAGCGGAAGTCGCACGCCGACCGTGAGCACTCGCATATGCGCGTGGACCTCGAGAAGTCGTAAGAGGGCGTCGACGATCTTCAGCTGCGGCAGGTCAGCCGCGTGCTCGAGGCCGGCGACCCAGCCCACGACCACGCCGTCGTGGGTCGCTCTACGGTTCGAACAGAGATCGTCGGGATCCAAGTAGTTGCCAACCACGACCACCCTGTGCGCGCCCGCCCCACGGTACTTCTCGGCGAGCGTGTGACTGGGCGTGGTGACGAGGTCCGCGAGTCGCGCTGCCGCCATGAAGCTCGCGGCGAACCCGCGGTTGGCGCGAAAGCCTCGCAGGCTCGACTTGCCGCCCAGCATGTCGCTGGAGTGGAAGTCGTCGTCGTTGTCAAAGCTGATCGCGACTCCCCTACGCGAGAGCTCTCGGAGGTCCGCGATCCGGTCCTTGCGGCGAAAACAGTGAACGAGGTCGCAGCAATAAAGATCACGCAGAGGCATGTCCTCCTCGATGTCGTCTAATCGCACCACCTCGTGGCCCCGATTGGCCAGAGCATGCATCGGAATCGTCACTCGATAGTTCGAGTTGGGTTTGCCTGGCTGGAGTATGAAGCCGAGTACCACGAAACCTTGCTCCTGTCGATGCGCGATCGTACTGGGCACCGTTCGGCGGCACAACAAAAACTCCGTGCGTGTTTCTCTCGGCTTTGTGTCGCACACACGTGCGCAGCCGTCCCGGGCATAGAGCGCCATCGGGCTCGCCCCGCCAGGCTGACACGCCACGGCATGGCGCTCAGGCCATCGGCAGCGACATGCCCACGGGTCTGGAGCTCTCCGCGGGGGCGGGCGCCGCAGCGGAGGCGGCGGGCGCGACCTGCACGAGCGGCAGCGCCGGCGGGCCGGCCGGCGCCTGCGCCGGCGCGAGCGCGATCAGCCCGCGGGCCACGTGCAGGATCGCCTGCGAGGCGGGGTCGTCGGGGTCCTCGATCACGAGCGGCACGCCGCCGTCGGCCTGCTCGCGCAGCGGCATCGTCAGCGGCACGTCGCCCAGCAGCGGCACGTCGAGCTCGTCGGCGAGCTCCTTGCCGCCGCCCTCGCCGAAGAGCGCGAAGCGCTCGCCCGCGGGGGTCGTGAAGCCGGACATGTTCTCGATCACGCCGCCGATCCGCAGGTCGACCTTGTGCGCCATCTGCGCCGCGCGGCGCGCGACCTTCTGGGCGGTCGCCTGGGGGGTGGTCACGATCAAGAACTGCGCCTGCGGCAGCAGCTGCGCGAGCGTCATCGACACGTCGCCCGTGCCCGGCGGCAGGTCGACGAGCAGGTAGTCCAACGCGCCCCAGTCGACGTCCTGCAGGAACTGCGTGAGCGCCTTGTGCAGCATCGGGCCGCGCCACACGACCGCGGAGTCCTCCTCGACGAAGAAGCCGATCGACATCACCTTCACGCCGTGGGCGGCCAGCGGGATGATCTTGCGCTGCGCCGAGACATCCGGCCGACCGATCGAAGATCGGCCAGCCCCGAGCCCGTACATGCGCGGGATCGAGTAGCCCCACACATCCGCGTCGAGCACGCCCACGCGCCTGCCCTCGCCGGCGAGCGCCGCCGCGAGGTTGGCCGTGAGCGTCGACTTGCCCACGCCGCCCTTGCCCGAGCCGACGCACAGCACGTTCGCGACCTGCGCGAGCGCGCCCGCGGGCAGGCTGGCGCGGCCGAGCTTCTGCTGCAGCGCCGCCTTCTGGGTGTCGCTGAGCACGTCGAAGTACACGTTCACGTGCGTCACGCCCTCCAGCGCCGCGACGGCGTTCGTCACGGAGCTCTGGAAGTGGCCCCTGATCGGGCAGCCGGGCGTCGTCAGCGACACGGTCACGTCCGCCACGCCGTTTGCGCCGATCTCGACCGAGCGCACCATGTCGAGCTCGACGATCGAGCGGCGCAGCTCGGGGTCGATCACGGCCTCGAGGGCCTTGCGGATCTGATCCCGGGTCGCCACGAGGACCATTGTGGCAAACCTCGGGCACCCTCCGAGCGTTCTTCCATGGATGCAAACGCTGTTTCCGGTCCCCGCGAGCTGTCCGGCCATTAAAAGACCCGCGGGCGGTGGGGGCCGCCCGCGGGTCGAGGGAGGAGAGGGTGCTACTACTGCCGGCGGGATATGAGGCCGGCAGACCTTCCCGTCGCGGCCCCTCTCGGACCGCACGGGGGAAGCTCGTGGCTCACACGAGGCTCAGGATGCGCTCCTGGACCTGGTTGGCCAGCTCGGGGATGCGGTTGGCGAGGTCGCTGCCGCTCTTCGCGAACGCCTCGCGGCGGTCGTCGAGCTCGTTGACGGATTTCTCGATGCGACGGCGGCGCTGGCGCAGTTCGCGCTCGACGCGCACGCGCGCTTTGCGCACCTCGCGCTCGAGGCGGTTGCGGGCGGTCGCGCCGCGGCGCTCGAAGCGGCGCAGCTGGGCGCGCGTCTTCGTCGTCGATCCGTACGTCGAGAGCGTGTCGCTCACGCTCTCGACCACGCGGTCGCGGGCCACCAGCCAGGCGCCCACCGGGATCAGCACCGCGCGCTCGGCGTAATCGCTCAGGACCTCAGCCGTCTCGCGCGTCGCCGTCTGCGCCTGCTTGACCGCCGACTCGCTCTCGTGGATCGTGCGCGTCCGCGCGGCCTTCGCGGCCGTCGCCTTCGCCTGCGTCGAGCCGCGCGTGCTCGCGCGTTTCGCCGGGGAGGCCTTACGCGCGCTCGTCGTGCGTTTGCTCGTCGCTTTCGCCCGCGTTTTCGGGCCGCTGGAAGATGTGGTGGTTGCAGTTGCCATGGTGGAGATGTCTCCTGTTCGTTCCCCCGCCGGCTGCGAGGAGGGGGCTGGCTTACGTTTGGTGTCCGTCGCTCGTCTCGGCGTCCGAACACCTGTTTGTACCCCGCCTCGCGAAGATCGTTACACGGGTATCCTAGCATCCCGTGAAAACCCTGTAACCAAGCGATGGTCGTACGCGTCAGCTTGTAACAGGAGGAACGTGCGTTCGGCCCTGCTCGTCGAGGCCACGGCCGGCGTTTGCCGCGTCCATGCGCGCGATCCACAGGGACGGCCGCTCGAGCTCCTCGCCGCTCGGCAGCGACTCCGGCCCGCGCCACGCCGGCGCCAGCGCCTGCTCGCCCCCAGCCTGCACCACCGCGTCGCAGAAGCGCCGGCCGAGCTCGTACTGGCGCAGCTTCAGCTCCAACCCCAGGAGCCGCTCGAGCACGCGCCAAGGCAGGCCGCGATTCTCGCGCCTGCGCGTCATCGCCGCCCGCAGCCGCGGCAGCGTCGGCAGCACCTCCGCGCCGATCGCGTCCATCGTGTGCTCCGCGTGCCCCTCGATCAACGACATCGCCGCCTGCATCCGCTCGACCAGCGCCCAGCGCTCCTCGCCCAGCGTCACGCGCAGCAGCTCGCCGTGGCGCGCGCGCTCGATCATCTCGCGCAGCTGCGCCGGGTCGGGGAGGTTGGCCGCCCACGCGCCCAGGTCGGGCATCTTCGGGAGGCCGCCCGCCAGGCCGCCGCGCCTGCCGGCGCCGTTCGCGCCGTCCTCGTCATCGTCCGAGTCCTCGCCCGCGATCGTCAGGCGCATGCCCTCGATCAGCTCGCTCAGCATCCCGCCCAGGTACTCGCGCAGCCACGGCGCGCCCGCGAACTGCACCGCGTGCGTGATCTCGTGGATGCTCACCCACAGCACGAGCTCGTCGCGGTCCACCCCCAGGTTGCGCGCCGCCTGCGCCAGGTTCGGCGCCAGCAGCAACAGGCGCGGGCGAGTCTGCGCGTCCAGCAGCGAGACCTCGTACTGGCCGAGCACGCGCTGGGAGAGCATCCCCGCCAGGGCACCCACCTGCACGCCCAGCAGCAGCCCCGAGGCCGAGCGCAGCGGCCCCGCCAGCAGGCCGTTGCTCGCGCTCATCTGCTCGGTCAGCGGCGCCAGCAGCGGGCGCATCGTGCGCAGGTTCGCCGCGATCCAGCCCGGGCGGTCGACCAGCTCGAGCACCGGCAGCTCGCCGTTCACCCGCAGGCCGCTGTACGCGCTCACCCTGCCCGCGAACTCGCGCGCCAGCGGCTCCACCGACGCCGAGCGCACGCCCCCGAACGGCGGCGAGCCCGCCACCAGCTCGCCCACCCGTTGCGCCGTGCGCCAATCGATCACGTCCACCACTCCACAGTAGCCGCCGCGCTCTCGCGCGCATAAAGCTCCCGCGTATCCTGTCTTCCATGGCTGGGTCCAGGATCGCCCCCGCGCCGCGCCCCGCCCGTGGCGCCGAGTCGCGCCCCGCGGCCGCCGACGGGCCGGCCGGGCCGCAGCTGCAGCGCCCGGAGGTGCGCGACGTGCTCGCCTGGATGCGCCTGCTCGTCGATCCGCACGACGCCGCCGCCGTCGTGCGCGCGCTCGCGCGCCCGCCGATCGAGCTGCGACAGGTGGAGCTCGCGCGCGTGATCCAGGTCGCGCGCCGGCGCACGAGCTCCGGGGGCACCCACGGCGGGGGACACGCGGGCAAGCTCGGGCTCGTGCTCGGGCTCGTCGCCGCCACCGAGTCGCCCCAGGTGCCGCCCGAGGTGCGCGAGCGGATCCAGCGCTTCCTGCGGCTGCACGCCGCCGTCAGCGCCCACTTCCACGCCGACCCGCCCGACGTGTTCCTCGCGCGCCTCATCCAGGCGCTGCGCGCGGGCGGGCGACCGTCGCTTCTCGCCCGCGACACCCGCCGGCAGGACGACGGCCTCGAGCAGCTGCAGCGGCTCGCTCGCGAGCTCATCGCGCGCGAGCCCCGCGCCAGCGCTCACGACCTTGCGCGCCATCTCGCCGTCGTCGTGCCCGGCGCCGGGGCACGGCTCGCGCCCGCTGACACGTCGGCGGAGCCCGATCGCGAGCTGCACGCCGCGCTCGCGCTCCTGCGCGAGGAGGTGCTCGACGGGGTCGCGCGCATCGGCGGGCGGCTCTCGGAGCTGCGGCTCGACACCGACCTCGACATCTCCCACGGGATCGTCCGCTACCTCGAGCTGCTGAAGGTCTCCGCGCTGCTCCAGCGCCCGCCCGGCCAGGAGCTCGAGGACGCGCTCGCCGACGTCAACGCGCGCCTGCTCGCAGCCGTCACCCCGCTGCAGCGCGAGATCCTGCTCACCTCCACGCTCGACCCCGCGCTGCTCGCTCGCGAGGAGCGGATCGAGGGCGAGCACGGGGAGCGTGACGCGCTCGCGCGCCAGCACGCGCGCGCCCACGCGCTCGCGCCGCGCGAGCAGCACTCGCTCACTCCCTTCCTGCCGCGCAAGGGCGTCGGCCTCGCGCTCTCCGCCTCCGACATCCACACCTACCGCGCCTGCCCGCTGCGCTACAAGTACGCGCGCGTCCTGCGCATCCCCGTCGAGCAAACCGTCCACCAGCGCTTCGGCATCGTCGTGCACCAGGTGCTCGAGCGCTATCACGCGGACGGGGCGGACACGCTCGAGCGGATGCTGTCGCTGCTCGATGCCTGCTGGCGGCGGGGCGGCCTCGGCCAGGGCGAGCACGAGCGTCAGCTGCGCCACAAGGCCGTCGACGCCCTCACGCGCTACCACGCGCGGCTGCACGCGCGGGAGTCACGGCCCGTGTGGTTCGAGCGCTCCTTCGCCTTCCGGATCGGACCCCACCACCTGCGCGGGCGCGTCGACCGGGTCGACCGGGTCGGGGAGGAGGGGTGCGAGGCGAGCGCCGCGGGCGGTGGCGGAGCCGGCCTCGCGGAGAGCGCCGCCGGTGGCCAGGAGGCCTACGAGCTCATCGACTACAAGACCTCGCGGCCCAAGAGCGCCCAGGAGCTCAGCCGGGACCTGCAGCTGTCGCTCTACGCGCTCGCCGCCCAGGAGGATTGGGGGCTCGAGTGCTCCCGCCAGGCCTACTACTACGTGCTCGACGACCTCATCGTGCCCGTCGCCGTCGCCCAGCGCGACGCCCAGGCGGTCAAGGACGTCGTGCTCGAGGTCGGCGAGGGGATCCTCGGGGAGGAGTTCCAGCCCACGCCCTCCGCTGGCGCGTGTGCGATGTGCGACTACCGGATCGTCTGCCCGGCGGCCGCGGCGTAAAGGAACTCGCGGCGTAGGGAACTCAGTCACGTCGCTCGAACCGCGGCTCGCCCCTACTTCCCCTCCCGCCCCCGCTGCCGCAAGAACCGCTGGAATTCGCTGGCGATCATGTCCCCCGAGGGCACCTCCTCGGGCGAGGCCTGCTCTTCGCTGTCCGCCGCCTGCTCGAGACGTTCGACGAACGCCTGGATGTCCGGGTCGCTGCGCACCGCCATCCCCACCTGGCGTTCGTAGTCCGCCGCCGAGGCCTCGAGCTCGGACACGTCCACCGACACCCCCACCAGCACTTCGATCCTGCGCAGCAGCGCCAGCGCCGCCTTCGGGTTCGACGCCGCGGCCACGTAGTGGGGGACCGCCGCCCACAGGCTCGCCGCCGGCAGGCCCGCCTGCGCGCACGCGGTGTGCAGGACGCCGACGATGCCCGTCGGGCCCTCGTAGCTGGAGGCCGCGATCCCCAGCCGCGCGAGCAGCGTCGAGTCCGACGCGTGGCCGGTCATCGCCACCGGGCGCGTGTGCGGGACGTCGCCCAGCAGCGCCCCCAGCGAGACGACCATCTGCACGCCCAGCGCCTCCGCCAGGTCGACCAGGTGCGTCGTGAACGCGCGCCAGCGCATCGACGGCTCGACACCCTGGACGAGCACCAGATCGCGCGGCGCGCGCGGCGCGCTCGCCTCGAAGATCTCGACCGTCGGCCACTTGATCTCGCGCAGCTCGTGCTCGCCCAGGCGGATGCACGGGCGGTTCGCCTGGAAGTCGTAGAACTCCTCCGAGTCAAGCCGCGCGAAGCGACGCGCCTCCAGCGAGGAGGCGAGGAACGAGACGGCGCTCGAGGCCGCGTCCCCCGCGTCGTTCCAGCCCTGAAACGCACACACCATCGCCGGGGCCCTCAGGCCGTCAGGACGCCGGTCCCAGATCAGCGGTTGCATCCGAATCACCGTACATCATGGACGTATGCGCTCCGCCACGCACGACAGCTCGTCCCTCGCGCGCCCGCCCGCCCGCGCGAGCGCGCGCGCCGGCGCCGACGCGCCGTCCGCGCCCGGGAGCGCGCAGACGGTCGCCACGCTGCGCGCCGATGACGAGCTCGACGGCGTGTTCGCGTGCACGCGCAAGGAGCGCCAGATCTCGCGCGCCGGCAGCCCCTACCTGACGGTCGAGCTGCGCGACAGCACCGGCGCGATCCTCGGGCGCGCCTTCCGCGACGCCGACCTGCTCGCCGGACGCTTCCAGCGGGGCGAGCTCGTGCGCGTGCGCGGGCGCGTGCAGCGCTTCCGCGATCAGCTGCAGGTCGAGCTGCGCAGCATCGCCAGCGCACACGACGGCCCCGCGGCCGACCCCGAGCGCTTCCTGCCCACCGCCTACCGCGACCGCGACGAGCTCGAAGGCTTCCTCGAGCACCTCGCGCGCGAGGTCTATGACCCGGGGCTGCAGGCGCTGCTCACGGCGCTGCTTGCCGACCCGCGCCTGCGCGAGCAGATCCGGATGGCGCCCTGCTCGCTGCCCGCCGGCGGCGCGGGCGGCACGGGCGGCACGGGCGGCGCGGGCGGGGTCGCGGGCGGGTCCGGCGCGGCCCGCTCCGCGCGCTCGCAGTCGAGCCACCACGCCTACCTCGGCGGCCTGCTCGAGCACACAGTCGCGGTCGCCACCATCGCGCTCGAGCTGTGCACGCTGCACCCGCGCCTCGATCGCGACCTGCTGCTGGCCGGCGCGATCGTCCACGACCTCGGCAAGACCCGCGAGTTCAGCTACGGCGCCGAGATCCGGCGCAGCCGCGAGGGCCGCCTGCTCGGACACATCCAGCTCGGGCTGCGCGTGATCGCCGAGCACGCGCCCGCGACGCTCGAGGGCGAGCGCCGGCTCGCGCTCGAGCACTGCGTAATGCTCCACCACGGCCCCGACGGCGCCTGCGGGCAGCGCTTCGCCTCCGCCGAGGCGCTCGCCCTCTACCGGCTCAACGCACTCGACGCCCAGGTCAAGGGCGCGCTCGAGCACGGCGGCGGCGCGCTCGCGGCCTGAAACGCCGTCGCCGAGGCGTCCCGCCGTCAAGCGGGCCCACCGCGGTGCCGATACAAGCCAGTGATGGGCGATTTCGCCACGCCAACCGTTGCCTCCCGCTCGGACGCCGCGCCGCAGGAGCCGCTCGGCGCGCCAAACGACGCCGGCGCCGAGGCCCCCGAGGCGTTCCCCGGCGATCGCCGCGAGGCGCCGCGAGCGGTGGGCGGCGAGGCCAAGGGCCTCTACCCGCCGCGCCATCCCGGGCGCTCGCAGCGGATGATCGGCGAGGTCGTCGTCGACCTCGGGCTCGCGGACCTCGAGACCGTCGAGGAGGCGGTCGCCGCCTCGCGCGAGCAGGGCCGGCCGACCGGCGTGGTGCTCGTCGAGCGCGGCATCCTGCGCCACGACCAGCTCGCGCGGGTCGTCGCCGAGCGCTTCGGCCTGGACTTCGTCGACCTCGCCGTCTACGACCTCGACATGGGCGCCGTCAACCTGATCGGCGTGCAGGCCGCCAAGCGCTACCAGGCCGTCCCGGTCGGCTTCACCGAGGACGGCGCCGTGCTGCTCGCGATGGCCAACCCCACGAACGTGCTCACGATCGACGACGTCGGGATGATCACCGGGCGGCGGATCAGGCCCGCCGCCGCGTCGGTCGAGGACCTCAACCTGCTGCTCGCGCGGCTCGCGCGCATGGACGAGTCGATCGAGGACATCGTCGACGAAGACGAGGAGCGCGGCGAGCAGGACCTCTCGGTCGACGAGGCCGACAGCGACGCGCCGGTCATCAAGCTCGTGCACTCGATCGTCGCCCAGGCCGTCCAGCAGGGCGCCTCCGACATCCACGTCAACCCCGAGGAGGGCGACACCCGCGTGCTCTACCGCGTCGACGGCGTGCTCGCGCCCGCCGCGACCGTCAAGCGCCGGATGGCGATGGGCGTCGTCTCGCGCATCAAGATCATGGCCGACCTCGACATCTCCGAGCGGCGCGTGCCCCAGGACGGGCGCTTCGCGCTCACCGTCGAGGGCCGGCGCGTGGACATCCGCGTCGTCACGCTGCCGCTCGTCAACGGCGAGGGCGTCGTCATGCGGATCCTCGACAAGGGGGGCGCCAAGATCGTCGACGCGCTCGACTCGCTCGGGATGCAGGGCGATGACCTCGCGCGCTTCGACCGCGCGATCCACCGGCCCAACGGCGCCGTGCTCGTCACCGGGCCGACCGGCTCGGGCAAGTCGACCACCCTGTACGCCGCGCTGCACGCGCTCAACGACGGCGACCGCAGCATCCTCACGATCGAGGATCCCGTCGAGCAGCGGATCGCGGGCATCAAGCAGATGCAGATCGCGCCCAAGGCCGGCGTCACCTTCGACGTCGGGCTGCGCTCGATGCTGCGCGCCGACCCCGACGTGATCATGGTCGGCGAGATCCGCGACCGCGAGACCGCCCACATCGCCATCGAGGCAGCGCTCACCGGCCACCTCGTGCTCTCCACCCTGCACACGCGCGACGCCCCCAGCGCGCTCGGGCGGCTGATCGACATGGGCATCGAGCCGTTCCTCGTCTCCTCCGCCGTCGACTGCATCGTCGCGCAGCGCCTCGTGCGCATGCTCTGCCAGCACTGCAAGCGCGCGCAGAGCGTCTCCGAGGCGGTGCTCTACGAACACGGCCTCGCCGGCGCCGAACCCTACGAGCCCGTCGGCTGCTCGCGCTGCGGCGGCTCCGGCTACCGCGGGCGGATCGCGCTGTACGAGGTCATGAGCGTCTCGGAGCCGATCCGCGCGCTGATCCTCGAGCGCGCGTCCGTCGATGACATGGTCGCGATCGCGCTCGGCGAAGGCATGCGCCGGCTGCGCGAGGACGGCCTGCAGAAGGTGCGCGAGGGTATCACCTCGATCGCCGAGATCGAGCGCATGACCAGCAGCCTGCTGTAGGCGCCGCGGCTCACGGTTCGACGAGCAGCGCCATGCGCAACGGGCCGCTCGGAAACGCTTCGCCCGTGAACGAGTAGGTCTGGTAGGTCCTCCCTTCGTAGCTGACTGAGCCGCGTTCGGGCACGCGCGCCGGACCGGGTTCGAGCGTGCCCATGATCTGACGCCCGCCCACGCGCATCAGCACCTGCGCGCCGGTGAACAGGCGGGCGAGCTTCAGGTAGCCCGCGTCGTCCTGGATCGCCATCTCGAAGCGCCCGATCACGCGGCCGTGTTCGCGCAGCGTGCCGCGCACGGGCGCCAGCACGTACGGCCCGCCGACGTCGACCAGCAGGCGCCCGCCGATCGTCACGCGCACGCGCACCACGTGCAGGTGCTCTTCGAAGAAGCCGACGATCGCCGCGCGCGTCGCGCTCGGCGAGCGTTCCGCGACCGCCCGGCGGAACGCGCGCGAGCCTTCGAGCAGCCGCAGCGTCGCCGTCGCCTGGGTGCTGTCGCGCTCCTCCTCATAGATGCGTTCGCCGACGTGGCCGAGCGTTTCCACGCGCACGCGCGCGCGGCGGCCGGGGCAGGAGATCTTCGCCGCGGGCACCGCAAGCATCACCCGCAGCCCGCCCGCGGGGTACAGCGAGGCGCCGAACGACGCTTCGTTGGCGGCGCGCGCGCGCCCGGCCGCTCCGCTCGAGAGCCTCACCTGCGCGCCCGTCACCCGCCCGGCGACCTGCGCGTAGTTGCGCCTGGCCTGCACCGAGAGCACGAAGCTCGCGCTCGTGCCCGGGATCGAGCCGCGGACCGGAGCGATCGCCGCGCCCGCGCCCGCGCTCGCGAACACGCGCCCGCGCTCGAGCACCTCGATCCGCACGATCTGCTTCAGCAGCAGCGCGTTCAGCGCCGCGCGCGCCGCACGCGCGTCGTCGCCGTCGATCGCGTCCGCCAACGCCTGCGAAGCGCGCACGCGGTCGACCGCCTCGGTCACGTCTTCGCCGCTAGCGGCGACGCGGTAGATGCGCTGCGCCACCTGCTCGAGCGTGTCCGCGACGGTCGCCGCGCAGGCCGGCAGGGCGGGGGCCGCGGAGGCGGACGCCGCGGAGGCCGGCGCCGTGGCGCTGCGCGTCGCCCCCGCCGAGCCGCACGCCGCCAGGCCGGCGGCCGCGAGGGCGCCGGCGGCCACGAGCACGTATCTGCGCGAGCGGCTCACCCGTCCAGCGTACGGCCAGCGACGCTCGCGCGTGCCGCTCGCGGCGACGCCCGCCGGAAGGCTCGAGGCGGCCTGCCGGCGGGCGATCGCTCATGGGGCGCTCAGGCCGGTCGAGCGCGTCCCCGGACCGCGGGCGCTAGGAGCGCTTGCTCGAGTCCTTGCCCGATTTCTCGTGCTTCGTCGCCGTCTTGCCCTTCTTGCCTTTCTTGCCCTTCTTGTGGCTCGTGTTCGCCGGTTTGGGGTTCAGCCGGTCAAAGCCCGACTGGGCGTCCCGCGGGCAGCCCTTCGGGCGGCCCAAATCGAACGGCCCGGAGATCGCCTGCGTGACGACGCCCTTTTCCAGGTACGCGTAGGTCACGGTCAGCAGCGGATCGACGCGCGGCTCCTTGCACAGCTTCGTCCCGATCGCGAACTGGCCCGTGATCGTCTCGTAGCCTTCGCTCGCGAGGCCCACGCAGTTGAGCGCGTAGCCCGGGACTTCGCCGGCGCACGAGAACGTCTCGCTCAGCGGGGCTTTGGTCGCGTTGCTCGTGAGGACCGGCTGTCCGGCGATGCCCGTCAGCGGCACCTGCGCCTGCAGCTGGTAGCCCGTGATCGGCCCGTCGCAGTAGAACGAGTACTGGACCTGCTGTTCTTCGCTGCCTTCTTCGGGCGCTCCCGCGGCGATGCCGCCGAGGCAGTTGTAGTCGTTGGGGTTGCTTTCTTCGGCGTGGCTGAGCGCCGGGGTCGCGAGGAGCAGGGCCAAAGCGCCCACGATCGCGGCGAGCCACCATGTCGCTTTGCGGTGGGCTGGCTGGAATGCGTGCAACGGGAGTCTCCGTTCGTTGGTTGATGGATCTGTCATCGCCGCAGCAGCTTTTCGAGGCTCTGCTTCGGTGAAGTCGGGTCGAGCGTCGCCGAGGACTTGGCGCCCGCGGTGACGAACGGCGAGATCAGCAGCGCCCCCGCCGAAGGCTGCGAGGTGAGCGTCGCCGTCGCCGCCCCCGTGGGCAGCCCGGTCGCGCTCGCCGCGACGACCGACGCGAACGTCACGACCACCAGGCCGTTTTCGCGGTAGGCCGCCGTCGAGGTGATCGTCGGCAGCGTCGCCGCCAGGAATTCGTCGGCGGCGCTCAGCGCGCCCGGCGTGTCCGCAGCGCACGACGCGCCCGCCGCGGCTTCGCCCTCCGGGGACGCATCGTCATCGGAGAGGGATGCCGGGCACGGCGGCTGCACGATCGTGTCGAGCAGCTGCGGCGAGCTGCCCGCGATCAGCGCCGCGTCGTTCGCGAACGCGCTCGCCTGCAGCGCCGACCAGCCGCTCAGCAGGGTGCCGGCAGGGGTCGCCGTCGCGTCGATGTACGAAGCCGCCGAGGGGTCGGACGCCGCTTCGCCGAAGCTCGAGCCGGCGAGCTCGATCAGCCACACTTTCGTGACCGGCGCCGGCGCCGTCGCCTTCGGCTTGTCCGTGCCCGTCGGCGCGGTGCTCGCCGGGGTCGTCGTCTCCGTCGTCGCCGGCGTTTCCGACGCGACTTCGGCGGCCGCGAGCTTGTGTTTGCGCCTGCGCCTGCGGCGGGCGCTCGAGCTCGTTTCGGTTTCCGCCGAGGGCGTCGCCTGCGCGCTGATCGCCGGAGGCGCGGTCGTGGCCGGCGTGCCCGACTGCTCTCCGGCGCGCAGCAGCGAGGGCAGCAACGGCAGCAGGCGCCCGACCGCGAACGACGGGCTCGGCGCGGGGCCGATCGCCGCGCCGACGGCCACGCCCAGCCCGAGCATCCCGGCCGCGAGCGCCGCCGTCACGCGCGGCGCGGGCGCGCGCCGGGGGGGCTGCCCGCCGGGGGGCGACTTCCGGTCTTCAGGCGTGTTGTTCATTGAGTTGAGCGAAAATCCCGACATCCGCAAAAGACGGCTCGGGTCCCCGGGTTCCCGACCTTGTTCATAATCTAGACTGCATCCATAAAATAGCTAATCTCGATCAAATCTCTGAAGATATGCTAGGTTTTCCCTTCCACGTTGTCAACCACTCGTCAATCGATTTGAAACGGAGCGCTCCTTCTATGCATCGAATTCGCCGTCTCTCCGTCGCCTTCGCGGTGGCTGGCGTGGCCGGGGTCGCGGCGCCTGCCCTCGCCAGCGCGACCTCCCTGGTCACGATCAGCGGCGCGACCTCCTCGTACCCGCTCGTGGCCCTGCTCGCGGCCAAGTACACGAAGCTGCACCCGCACAAGGTCCGCTTCAAGATCGCCCAGGGCGGCACGACCGTCGGCCTCAACGACGTCAAAGACGGCAGCGTCACGATCGCCGACGTCGCCCAGGAACCGACGAGCGCCGACGCCGGCCTGGACTTCTACCCGATCGCCAAGTACGCGATCTGCGTGGTGACGAACAAGTCGAACACGATCAGCAACCTGACGCAGGCGCAGGTCACGGCGATCTTCACCGGCAAGGACACCAGCTGGAGCCAGATTCCGGGCGCCACGGCGAGCGGCCCGATCGAGGTGTTCACGCGCACGTCCGTCGCCGGCGTGCTCACCAGCTTCAAGTCGCTGCTGCTCGAAGGCAAGAGCGTCGTCAAAAGCGCGACCGAAGAGGCGACCGAGGGCCAGCTGCGCCAGGCGCTCGAAAGCGCTCCCAGCGGGATCGGCTTCCTGTCCAACTACCAGGCGGACAAAGGCACGCTGAACCCGGTCGAGTTCAACGGCGTCGCCTGCAACAAGGACACAGCCGCCTCCGGCCAGTACGCCGGCGTGTCGGTGTTCTTCGAGGTCACCAAAGGGCCCGCGACCGGCGGGGCCGCAAAGTTCATCGACTGGGTCGACAAGTCCGGGGCCGCCAAGAAGATCATCGCCAGCCAGTGGGTCCCGATCGGCTAGGAAGCCCGCGGATCGGCTGAGAACGCCGGTCCCCGGGAGCCCGCGGCAGTCATGACAGTCCGCAAGCTCAGAAGGCCGTGGCCCTAGAGAGGCTGAGAAAGCCCTGGCCCGACCACCGCGCCGAGCGTACGCTCGGCGCGGTGTCGTTGCTGGTCGGCGTCGCGGTCCTGGCGATGATCGGGTTCGTGCTCGCCGGCGCGTGGCCGATCTTCCAGCACAACGGCCTGCGCTGGCTGCTCGGCGGCGGCGACTTCGAAAGCGAGGTCGCGAGGATGAACGCGGCGGCCGTGCACCCGAGCGCCGCCGACTACCAGCTGCGCGCGTGGCCGCTGATCTACGGGACGCTGCTCACGACCGCGATCGCGGTCGTGCTCGGAATCTTGATCGCCGTGCTCGCCTCGGTGTTCATCGTCGAGCTCGCGCCCGTGCGCGTGAGCAAGGTCGTGATCCCGGTCGTGCGCCTGCTCGCGTCCGTCCCGTCGGTCATCTACGGGCTGATCGGGATCCTGGTGCTCGTGCCGTTCATCGGCAACCACCTGATCACCGAACACGAGAAGCGCTCGGTGCAGAACGTCGTGCAGCTGACCGGCGCCGGCCTGCTGCCGACGGCGATGGTGCTCACGATCATGATCACGCCGATCATGATCGCCCTGATCTGCGAGGCGCTCTCAGCGGTGCCCTCGGCCTGGCGAGAGGGTGCCGTCGCGCTCGGGCTCAATCCGCTGCGCGCGGTGCGCGCCGTGACGCTGCGCGCGATCCGCCCGGCGATCGTCGCGGCGGCCGTGCTCGCGACCGCGCGCGCGCTCGGCGAGGCGGTGATGATCCAGATGATCTCCGGCGGCAAGACGTTCGCTCCCTACCCGAGCAGCGGCTGGGTGTTCATCTTCGAGCCGCTGCGCACGCTCGCCTCGGGGATCCTCGACTACCGCGAAGGCGTCGGCTCGCCGCCGCTGAAAGCGGCCGTCTACTCGTTCGCGCTGCTGCTGCTGTTCTCCGCGCTCGCGCTGTCGGTCGGCGGCTACATGGTCAAGCTCCCGCTGCGCAAGTACCAGACGCGCTGATGAGCGCCGTCGCGACACAGGCGCCCAGCGGACGCGGCAGGCGCTCCTCGCCGATGACCTGGCGGTGGAGCGACAGGCTCGTGCTCGTCGCGGCGTGGTCGGCCGGCATCCTGCTGTGTCTGATCGCGGGGGCGATCGTGCTGTACATGGGCTATCGGGGCGTGCAGTACCTGCGCCCGGCGCTGATCTTCAGCCGCCCCCAGCCGAGCACCAGCCAGGCGGGGTCGGGCGGGTTTCTCGACCCGCTGCTCGGCACGATCCTGTTGACGGTGATCGGCGTCCTCGTCGCGCTGCCGCTGGCGCTCGCTAGCGCCGTGTGGGTCGTCGAGTACGGTCAGGGTGGGCGGGGCCGGCAAACCCTCGCGCGGGTGGTCGAGTCGACGATCGAGATCGTCGCCGGCACCCCCGACATCGTGATCGCGATCTTCGGGCTCGCGATCTTCCAGCTCTCGCTGCTCGCCCCGTTTTCGTTCAGAGCCGAAGGCGGCGGCGTGTTCGGCCGCTCGTTCATCGCCGCCGGGGCGATGATGTCGCTGCTCGCCCTGCCGCCCCTGTATGCGGCCACCAGAGACGGCCTGCAGGCGGTTCCGGGGCACATGCGCGAGGCGGCGTTCGCGCTCGGCAAGACGCGCATCACGACGATCCGCCGCGTGCTGATCCCGCGGGTGCGCTCGAACATCGCGACCGGCACCACGCTCGGCATCAGCCGCATCATCGGCTCGACCGCGATCGTCCTGATCCTGCTCGGCAGCACGCTGCGGATCGAAACCCAGGGTTCGCTGCCCGTCGTCAACCTGCTGCGCGGCACCGGCTCCTCGTTGACCAGCTACGTCTACGAAAACTCTCCAGCCGGCGAAGGCGCGGCGCCGCAGAAGGCCTACGCGGCCGCCTTCGTGCTGCTGATCTTCGTGCTCGCGCTGAACGTGATCGTCGACCGGATCGGCCGCGCGCACGCGAGCGCGAGCGGGCTCACGGCGGTCGGCGCGGTGGTCTAGAGCGGCCCACGCGATCGCCCCAGAGCGGCCCACGCGATCGCCCCGACGCCGCCGTTGCCAGGGACCTTTTGCAAATCCGCGAGAAACCGCTAACCTCAGTGCTCTGGTTGCCAAAGTCAAGTCGATGGAGATAGTGCTCGATGCTTCCTGACGAGATGGTTCTCGACCCCTGGAGCACGGCGACGGATCGCCCGGAGGAGCCCCCGCCGAGGAGGCCGGTCGTGAGCGCCGAGCAGCCGCCCGTGCCGCCCGTGCGCACGATCGTCCTCGACCGTGAGCCGGCCCCTGTGCGCCCGGTGCCCGAGCGCGAGGCCGTGCGCCAGGCGGCCTCCGCGGCCGGACCGGAGCGACTGAGCCTGCGCGACGTGAGCGTCTCCTACGCCGGCAAAGAGGCCGTCAGGTCGGTCTCGCTGTCGATCCACCAGGGTGAGGTGCTCGCGCTGATCGGCCCCTCGGGCTGCGGCAAGACCACGCTGCTGCGCACGCTCAACCGCCTCACCGAGCTGACTCCCAGCGCCTCGCGCTCGGGGCGGCTGCTGCTCGACGGCGAGGACATCCACGAGCTCGTCGACACGACGCTGCGCTCGCGCGTCGCGATGGTCTTCCAGCAGCCCAACCCGTTCCCGATGTCGATCTTCGACAATGTCGCGTTCGCGCTGCGCGAGCAGGGGCGCAAGCGTCCCGGCCGGCGCGCGCTCGAACCGCTGGTCATCGACGCGCTGCGCCGCGCGGGCCTGTACGACGAGGTCGCCGACGATCTCGACCGCCCGGCGCTGCGCCTGTCCGGCGGCCAGCAGCAGCGGCTGTGCATCGCGCGCGCGATCGCGCCGCGGCCCGAGGTGCTGCTGATGGACGAGCCGTGCAGCGCCCTGGACCCGATCTCCACGGGGGTGATCGAGAAGCTGATCGGCGAACTGCGCCGCGAGCTCGCGGTGGTGATCGTCACGCACAACCTCGCGCAGGCGCACCGCGTCGCCGACAAGGTCGCGTTCATGTACCTCGGCGACCTGGTCGAGTTCGGGACCACGAGGGAAGTCTTCGAGGATCCCCGTGCGGAGCGCACCCGCGAATACGTCAGCGGAGCATTCGGATGAGCGCGTCGTGAGCAACCTCGCCCCGGTGCCATCGGAAAGCTCGACGTGCGCGAGCTGCGGAGCGTCGCTGGTCGCCGACCAGCGCTACTGCCTGTCGTGCGGGCAGCCGGTCTCGCCCGTGCGGCTCGCGTTCCTGGACGTGCTCGAGAGCGAGCGCCAGCCGCAGCTCGGCCCGGGCGCGGCGGGCGTGCCAGTCGCCTACGCCCCGTATGTCGAGGCGGCGGCGGGGCCGCCGTGGCTGCGCCGCTACGCGCCGTTGTTCGGCGTCCTGTCCGTGCTGCTGCTCGCGCTGATCGCCGGCCTGCTCGTGGGCCATTGGGTCACGCAGGACAAAGGCTCGAGCGGCCCGCAGGTGATCAAAATCGAAGGGCTCGCGAGCGCGCCCGCCGCCGCGACGACGAGCACCGCGCCGACGTCCACGAGCGCCTCGAGCACCCCGGCGAGCAGCGGTAAATCCGCCGCATCGGCCAAGGGCGAAGAAGCGAAGGAACAGGCGGAAGCCAAGAAGGAAGAAGAAGAAGAAGCGAAGCACCCCGCGAAAGCGCCGGTCGCCACGAACGCCACGCCGGCCGTCCAGAAACTCGAAAAGACGACGGGCAAACAGCACGAGGCGGAACTCGACAAAATCAGCACCGCCCCGATCGAAGTCAAGTGAGCGCGCCCGGCGAGAACGGCGGCGCCCCGCTCGGCTCGCCGCCCCCCGGCGCGCCCGTCGCGGCGGGCGAGCCCGACGGCGCGGGCCGCGGGATCGTGCTTCCCGCGGGCGGCCTGCCGGCGCCCGCGGGCTCGATGTCCGAGCTGCGTCGCAGGCGCCTGGAGCTCGCCGAGCGGGTCGCGGCGCTCACCTGGGACCTCGGCGGGCTCGCCTACGAGATGGCGATCCGAGACCACTACCGCCTGGACGTGCTCGCCCGCAAAGCCTCCGAACTGCAGGAGGCCGACGCCCAGCTCGGCGAGCTGCAGCGACTGCTCGCGACCGCCGAGGCCGGCATCCACGGCCAGTGCCGCTCGTGCGGAGCCGTGCACAGCCGCGGCGCGGGCTACTGCTGGCACTGCGGCGCGCCGCTCATGCAGGAGGCGCGGCCGTCGGTGCTGCAGGGCGAGCGGCCTGGAGGCTAGGCCCGGCAAGTGGGTCGCCGGTCGGCTGTGTCGAAGCCAGCCATGCCGCGAACGTCAGCGCCACGCTTCGATCAGCTCGTCGGCGTCGAGGCCCAGGTCGAGATCGACGTCATCATCGAAGCCTGTGCGCGAGACACCTACCAGCTTGGCGGCCGCCGCCCCGGGAACATCGCCGCGCTGCTGTGCCAGCCGCCGAGCGTCGTGACGTGCGAACGGCGAGCGTGTGCGCCACTTGATCGAACCGATGAACGCAACCGTCTCTGGCTCTTCGTCAGCCGCGCCCACGAGATCGACCTCGACCTGGTTGTTGCGGGTCCAATAGCTCCCGACGTAACGAGCTCCGGCTAGGTCCGCGCTCAGCCGCGGATCGATCAGGAGTCGCTCGAGCGAGCGCCGCGCCAGCGGCTCGATCGCCTTGCCGCGGAAGGTCTCCCAGTCCCGCTCGATACGGGCCCTCACAAGGTCGCTCCTGCCTCGATCGATCTCCTCGATGTTGGGCCCGACGAAGCGCAGCCAGAAGCGCAGGTATGGATCCGCGACGGTGTAGCGCTTGCTCTTCCTGCCCGGCGGCGCGGCGTAGGGGAGCTCCTGATCGACTATCCGCTTCGTATCGACCAGCAGTCGCAGCGCGGAGCTCAATGTGGCTTCGTTGGAGATTCCGCTCGCAGCGCGAATGTGCCCGAAGGAACGCTCGCCGTGGCCGATGCTCGCCAGGACCGCCCGTGCGGAGGTCTCGGTCTGGAACTCGGCATCGAGTATGCGCAAGCCGTTGACCACGAACCCAGTTGCCGAATCCGCCAAGGCTTCAGCGAGAAAGCTTCGTCGACTGGCCCCGGAACGCCAGGATGAGGCCAGCTGGGGAAAGCCCCCCACGACCAGATAGCTGTCCAGCGCCTCGGCCCCGGCGAGGCCGGTGAGCTCGGCCACCTCCAGCGGAGATAGCGGCGGCACGACGATCTCGCGGGTAGGTCGCTCGTGCAGCTCGGCTGGATAGCGCGTCAGCGCCTCCATCATTCGCATGTCCGAGCCGATCGCGACCAGGAGGACCGGCATGTTCTTCAGGTACCGGTCCCATGCGAGCTGAAGGTCTGCGGGGAAGCCTTCATCCCTCTCGACGAGGTAGGGCAACTCGTCGATGATCAGAGCGAGCGGCGCGCTCTCGCTTGCACCCTCCGCGCATGCGCGAAGGGCAGCCGGCCAGGAGTCGAACGAGATTCCCGATCCAAACAGGTCGGCGGCGGGAAGCTCCGATTCCGCGATCGTCTCGACAAATCGCTCGAGCGCGACTTTGGGGGTTCGCCTCGGCGCTTGGTAGTAGGCGGCCCGGATGCCGCTTCGATCCAGGAACTCCTCGACAAGTCTGGACTTCCCGATTCTGCGACGGCCTCGTATCCAGGCAAAGCGTCCTTGGCCGGTGCGCACCTCGCGGAGCTCCTCTTCGAGGATCTCGAGCTCGTATCGTCGTCCCACGAATGGCATCGACGAAACTATAGTAGATCAAACTTTGATTGGATAAAGTATTGTGGCCCGCGTGCATCGAGCTGAGCGCAGACCTCATCCCGGCCTCGGCACGAGCCGAGCTACGAGACTCCGTGCACGGTCGTCGGATCTACCAGCCTCGCCGGCGCCTCCGGCGAGTCGCTCGTGATCCTCGAGCGCTCCGGCAGCCGCTAGCGCTGTTGCGCCGGCTCGACCGGAGCCTCGGCGGGCGCCGAAGCGGCGGGCTGCGCGGGCGCAGGTACGGTCACCGGCTGCTGCTGGACCGGCGGCGGCTGCGCCGGCGGCTGCTGCGCCGGCGGCTGCTGCACCGGCGCCTGCTGCGCCGGCGCCTGCTGCATGACGGGCGCCTGAGCCGCGAGCGGCTGGGCCGGGACCTGCGGCTGCTGGGGGTGCATCAACACCGGCGTGGTCTCACTGCTGCTGATGCCGCTGATCGAGTCCTTGAACTCGCGCATTCCGGTGCCGATCGAGCGGCCGATTTCCGGCAGCCGCTTGGCGCCGAACACGAGCAACAGGACGATCAGCAGGAAGGCGATGTGAAGTGGGTTGTCGAGTCCCATGCTCTGCAAGTCTACGACCTTTTGGCCTCGCGGCGGCGGGTGCTTTGCACCAGTTGCGCGGCCACGACCATGAGCAGCGCGGCGAAGGCGTCGCGCAGCACGGCCGCGGAGAGGGCGTTGGCGAGCGCGACGCCCCCGGCGGCGCCCGCGAGCGAGACCAGCCCGAGCGCCAGCGCGTCGGCCCGCCGCACGTTGCCGTAGCGATCCTGCCTGTAGCTGCCGACGATCGCGACCGGCACGATCGCCAGCAGCGAGGTCGCCTCGGCCTGGTGCTGGTCGAGCCCCAGCAGCAGCACGAGCCCGGGCACGAACAGCACGCCGCCGCCCACGCCGAGCAGCCCGGCGACGACGCCGCCGGCGAGGCCGATCGCGACCGCGCCGATCACCGGATGACCAGCTCCACGGCGCTCGCCACGAGCACCGCGGCGAACAGCAGCGCGATCGAACGCTGCTGCAGGCGCTGCTGCAGGTGCGTGCCGAGCAGCACCCCGACGACCGCCGGGACGCCGATCAGGAGCGCGTCGAGCACCCGCACGTTGCCGTACGCGCCCTGCACCGCGGCGGCGAAGCCGGCGATGAACACGATCGCGGCGAGCGAGGTCGCGGTCGCGGCGCGCTCCCGATAGCCGAGCCACAGCACGAGCAGCGGCACGATCACGCTGCCCCCGCCGACGCCGAACAGGCCGCTGAACAGGCCGGCGAGCGTGCCGATCGCCATCAGCTTCAGCGAGCGTCGCGGCGAGTGCTCAGCGGCCACGTGCACGAGCGGACGGACGGCCCACGATGCCCGCCATACTAGAGGTCGTGTCCCCGGCCGCAACGCTCGTTGAGGCGCTAGAGCCGATCCGCTCAGATCCCGCCCGCTCAGCCGTGCTGCTCGACATTGACGGCACGCTCGCGCCGATCGTGCGCCACGCGGCCGACGCGCACGTGCCGGAGGCGACGCGCAGCCTGCTGATCGAGATCGCCCGCCGCTACCGCGTGGTGGGCTGCGTGAGCGGCAGGCGCGCGAGCACCGCGCGCCAGATCGTCGCGATCGGGACGATCACGTACCTCGGCAACCACGGCGGCGAGCTGCTGCGCCCGGGCTCGACCGGCCCCGAGGTCGATCCGGACCTGGCGGCGTGGACCGCGCGCGTGCGCGCGTTCGCCGCGCGCGTGTACACGGGCGAGCTGCAGCGGATGCGCGTGCGCAGCGAGGACAAGGACACGATCGCGGCGTTTCACTGGCGCGGGGCGCCCGACGAGGGCGCGGCGACGCAGGCGGTGCACGAGCTCGCGCGCCGCGCCGAGCAGGAGGGCTTCGCGGTGCACTGGGGCCGCAAGGTGCTCGAGGTGCGCCCGCCGGTCGAGCTCGGCAAGGGCCTTGGAATCGAAGCGCTGCTGCGCGGCGCGCAGGTCGCGGCGGCGATGTACGTCGGCGATGACACGACCGACCTCGATGCGTTTCGCGGCCTGCGCTCGCTCGTCGAGACCGGGATCCTGTCGAGCGCCGTTTGCGTGGCGGTCAGCTCCGACGAAGCTCCGCCGGGCCTCGCGGCGGAGGCCGACCTCACGGTCGACGGCACGGGCGGTGTGCGCGAACTGCTCGAGGCGCTGCTGTAGCGGGCCGTGCGCTTCGTGGACTTCCTCAGGAGCACCGTCATGCTCAGCGCCGGGGCGGCGACGGCGCTCGCGGCGATCACGGTCCTGTCGGTGAGCTCCAAATCGGACACGCAGCTCGGCGAGCTAGCCGTCGGCTGGTGGCTGATCGCGATCGCGACCGGTCTGCGCCTGGGCAGGCGCGCGCAAACCAACCCGCCGATCGCGCGCCTGCTCGCGAGCGCGAAGGCGAGCAGCTCGCTGCCCGAGCAGCGCCCCGCGGCGATCCTGCTCAACCGCCTGTGGCCGCTCGCGCTGTTCACCCTGCTCTCCGGCGGGCTCGCGTTCCTGGCCCCGCAGATACCGGGAATCGCGGCCGGCTTCGCGATCATCTGGGCGCTGTCCTGGCGTCGCCAGGACGCGGCCGTAGCCGCGATCGAGGAGCGCGACGGAGCCACCTTCTACGTGATCCGCACCTCGCCCGTGCGCCCGATCGCGCTCGTGCGCACGCCGGGGTTCAAGGCCGTGCGCGCGGAGCGGGTCGACGGCGCCGTCACCTGAGATGCGCCCGCACGGGCGGGTGCTGATCGTCTCGCTCGGCTCCACACAGGGGCTGCGCCGCGCGGACGAGGAGCTGCGCGACTCGCTCGGGCGGGCGGGCGCGCAGGTGCAGATCGCCCGCGCGCGGGCTCCCGCGCCGGCGCGGACGCTGATGCTGACCGACCTCGGCTGGGCGCGCGCGGCGCGGGCGGCGAGCGCCCGGGCGCTCGCCGAGGCCGAGGCCCGCGGTGCGCGCCCCCCGGCGGTCGTCTACTCGAGCGCCACCGCCGCGCTGTTGTGGCCGCGTCCGGGTGCGGTCCGCTTCGACGCCGCCGCAGCGGGCAACCGGCCGGGGCGCCACGGGCTTTGGCAGCGGCCGCTCGAGCGCCGCAGGCTGGCGCAGGCGCCGCTGCTGCTGCCGTGGAGCGAGGGAGGACTGCGCGAGGCGCCGGATGCCGCGCGGGCCGGAGACCGTGCGGTGGTGGTGCCGGTGCCGGTCGAACCTTCCGGGCCGCCGCAGGCGCCGGAGGGCAGGGACATCGCCGCGATCACCTACGCGGCCAACCCGCTCAAGAAGGGCCTCGACCGCGTGCTCGCGGCCTGGTCTCGCGTGCGTGAGGAGCTGCCCGCGGACGGCCCGCGCGAGCTCGTAGTGGCAGGCGTCTCGGCGGAGGAGCTGCGGGCCGCGCGCGTGGATCCCGCCGCGGTGCCCGGCGTGCGCGTCGTCGGCCGGCTCGCGTCCGTGGAGTACCGCGGGCTGGTGCGGCGCGCGCGGGTGTTCGTGTGCGCGCCGCGGCGCGAGGACTACGGCATCGCCCAGCTGGAGGCGCTCGCCGACGGCTGCCTGCTCGTCAGCACGCCGGCGCCCGGACCGTATGCGGCGCTGCCGATCGCGCGCGCGCTGGACGAGCGCTTGGTCGGCGAGGACTTGACGCGCTCGCTGCGCGCCGCTCTGCTCGACCCACACACCGATTACAGCTCGCGAGCGCTGGAGTCGCTGCGGCCGTTCACACGTGAGGCGGCCGATCGGATCGTCGCAAGCGAACTACTTCCACGGATGCTCGATCAGGGCCGGGAGTAGCACCCTCGGCGCTGCCTTCAACTATCCGGCCCGAGCCGAAGCTCCTCGCTTCCGTACTCAATCTCGAGCGGCTCAACCACGATACGTCGCCGGCCATCCTCGACACGCCCTGCCACCACCCCGTCGAGCCCTTTCTTCTTGGCCGACTCGACGATGCTCTCGCCCGATCCGGCCTCGCAATAGATGGCGAAGCCGTGTCCCATGTTGAACGTCGAATACGCAACCCTCGCTGACATCTCCGCCTTCTGCACCATGAACTCGAGCACCTCGGGGACGGGGAGAAGTCGGGTGATGCGGTAGGTCAGGTCGTGCGTTGGTCGCATCAACTTGAGAAGACCATGCCCGGTCACATGACTCATATAGGTCACTGGCAGCCCCGCGTCGAGAACTGAGTCGACGAGATCTGAGTACATGAAGGAGCGCCGTAGGAGGGCGTCGCCCAAGGTCTCTCCGCTCGGGAGCGGCGTCTCATATTCGTCCTTGAGGTTTGACGCAATCATTCGCGCCAGAGACGACCCGTTCGCGTGCAGGCCGCTGCTCGCGATGAGCACGATTTCATTGCCTGCTTTGAGGTTTTGGCCGAGCACGGGCTCGCGGCCATCCGGGATCAGGCCCACGGCGCTGCCCGCAAGCTCGATGTCCTCACCAGTGACGAGTTCGGGCAAAGAGGGTGACTCGCCCCCTCCCCAAGTACACCCCGCATCGACACAGCCCGCGAACCAGCCTTCTATCAGCTGCTCGTACCACTCCTGGTTGTCGAACCACTCGGGCCGACCCGTGGAAAAGTAAGCGTTGAGGACCAGCGGCCGAGCTCCGACGCAACAGAGGTCGTTGATGATCGCGGCGACGGTGTCGTATGCAACGGCGTCGAAATGGTTGCGGCCTCGTTCCGCGACGCGTCTGGCGATGATCGACTTCGTCCCGAGGCCCTCCATGACGAGGGCCAGGGTCTGACCGCCGGCTTGGAAGACAAATGCGGACTCTCCGCGAGAGGCCTCGAGTACCTTGCCACCTCTCCTCTCTATATGGCTCGAGGTCGCAAGCGCCGCTTTGATCGCCAATCTCTTGCCCGCGTCGAGAACGGCGTAGTCGACGCCGGCATCGCGATACGCCTGGTCGCCTCGTTTCTGGACGCTACTCATAAGGCCGATCTACCTCCTGGCGAAGCGCCACGCTCGACGGGCCCGAGCACTCGAGCGATGATGCACACGGGACCGGACGGATCGCGATGACAGAGCGCCGAGTCTAGCGCCTCCGGTCTTGGGCTCGCGTGCCGTGCGCGCTCATCAGCTCCCCCCACGGCCGCGTGTTGGCGACCTGCTCGCGCGTGAGCCAGGCGCGCCGCGCGGTGGCGATGCCCCAGCGCATGTTCGCGAGCGTGCGCGCGCGATGGGCGTCCGAGTCGATCACGAGCGTGACGCCTGCGCTCGCGGCGGCGCGCGCGTGCACGTCCGAGAGGTCGCGCCGGTCGGGGTTGCCGTTGATCTCGAGCATCGTGCCGGTGCGCGCGGCGGCGGCGAACACTGCGTCGAGGTCGATCGCGTAGGGCTCGCGGCGCTCGATCAGCCTGCCGGTCGGGTGCCCGACGGCGCGCACCAGCGGATGCTCGATCGCGGCGATCACGCGCTCGGTCATCTTCTGCTCGCTCATGCCGAAGGACGTGTGCACGCTCGCGATGACCCAGTCGAGCTCGCCGAGCAGCTCGTCCTCGTAGTCGAGCGAGCCGTCGGGCAGGACGTTGACCTCGCTGCCGGCCAGCAGCTCGATCCCCCGCACGCGTGCGTCCGCCTCGCGCACGAGCTCGATCTGGCGGCGCAGCTGCGCCGCGGAGACGTCGTTGCCGAAGCCGTGGCTGGCGGAGTGGTCGGTGATCGCCAGGTACTCATAGCCGCGCTCGCGCGCGGCGAGCGCCATCTCCTCGATCGCGTCGTGGCCGTCGGAGGCGATCGTGTGGCTGTGCAGGTCGCCGCGGATGTCCGCGAGCTCGATCAGCCTCGGCAGCGTGCCCGCGCGCGCGGCCTCGAGCTCGCCGCGATCCTCGCGCAGCTCCGGCTCGATGTAGGCCATGCCGAGGCGCTCGTACACCTCCCGCTCGCTCGCGTAGGCGTCGCTCGCGCCGGTCGCGTCGTCGAGGATGCCGTACTCGGAGACGTGCAGGCCGCGTCGCACGGCCGCCTCGCGCAGGGCGGCGTTGTGAGCGCCGGAGCCGGTGAAGTGCTGCAGCAGGTCGCCGAGCTGGGTGGGCGCGGCGATCCGCAGGTCGACCGCGACGCCCGCGTGTGCGCGCGCTCGCGCGCCCGCCTCGCCGGCGGAGCTGACGCTCTCGATCTGCTCGAGCTCGGCGAGCCCTTTGGCGAGCGTCTTCGGCCGTTTGGTCGCGGCGACGATGTCGATGTCCTTAATTGAGTCCGCCTGACGGCGGATGGAGCCGGCGATGTGGATGCAGGAGCCGTCGCCCGCGAGCGGCGCGAGGCCGGTTGCGAGCGCCTCGGCGAGCTCGAGCGCGCGCGGCAACAGGATGCGCGGCGCTCGCGCGCCGGCGGTCGGGTCCGTCTCGAGCCGCTCGAGCGCCGCGAGCACGCTCTCCTCGGTCTTCGGACCGAGTCCCCGCACCGCGCGCACGCGCTGGGCGAGCGCCGCCTCGCGCAGCGCGTGCAGCGAGTCGATGCCGAGCTCCGAGTACAGCAGCCGCGCGCGCTTGGGGCCGAGACCCGGCAGGCGCATGATCGCCTGCAGGCCAGCTGGGAACTTCGCGCGCAGCTTCGCCGCCGCGGGTATCGCGCCGGTGTCGGCGAGCGCGAGGATCTTCTCCTGCAGCGTCTTGCCGATCCCCGGCAGCTCGGTCGCGCGTCCGGCGCGCGCGAGCGCGGCGACCGACACGGACGCCTCGCGCACCGCCTTCGCGGCCGTGCGGTAGGCCGCCACACGGTGGACGATCGCGCCGTCGAGCTCGTACAGGTCGCCCAGTTCCTCGAGCGCGTCCGCGACGGCGGCGTTCGAGAGCTGTGGTGCGGCCACCGATCGTCAGTCCAGGGTCCGGCGCCGCGTCCGGGCCTGCTCGCGCAATCGGCGCGCCGCGGCGACGGTCGCATCACGGTAGACGCGTGGCTTGATCCCAACCGCCATGATCACGATCGTCTCCGGTGAGCCCTCGTGCGGCTCGATGCGGTAGACGAGCCGGTGGCGGTAGCGCGGTTTGGCCGAAGCCGTGCGGTTTGGATGGTCGAACTTGATCTTGCGGCACTCCGCTTGCGCCAACGGCTTCAGGTTGCTCTTCTCGCGGAGCGGTTCGCCGCGATATGGGTCGTTCTCCAGCTGCTTGGCGATCTCAAGGCCCTCTCGCGCGATGTCTTCGTCTTCCGCAACCAGCTCTCGAACGTCCGCCTTGGCCTCCTCCGTGAAGACCGCATGGGCCATCCTCGGTTATCCCACGGTGTCGCCAAGCAGGTCGTGGAAGCCGAACTCGGCGATGACCTCGTCGACGGGCGTCAGGTGGCCGTCGTCCGCCAGGACTCGTTGCTCGAGCAGCCGCACCAGCGCGACGTCCTCCAGCTCGTCTTCCAGGTCTTCGATCCGACGCGCTGCCTCCTCGAGGTCCACCTCCGGAACGAGATAAGCGCTGCGGGCCTCGCCTCGAGGTTGTATTTCCACCGCGTTGTCGAGCAGGTTCCTGCTCGGCTTCGCCCTTCTGGCGGCGGTCCGCGCAAGCTCGGGCAGAATGCTCCGGGCCTGGCTTGTCGTGAGCGTCAGCGTTGCCTTCGTGCGTCTCGCGCCACGTCCCATGCTCAATCCCTTTCGTACAACAAGTCGTACAAGACGAGGATAGCATCTAGTAGGGTACCCGGCCTGTGCCGGGCGAGCCGTGGCTGATACTGCCGACGTACAACGAGGCCGAGAACGTGCAGGCGATCGTGGCAGCCGCCGGCGAGGCGCTCGCGCGCGCCGCGCCCGACGGGTTTCGCGTGCTGGTCGTGGACGACGGCTCGCCCGACGGGACGGGCGAGCTGGCCGACCGGCTGGCCGGCGAGCACGAATGGGCACAGGTGCTGCACCGCGGCGAGAAGAACGGGATCGGCCCGGCGTATCTCGCGGGCTTTCGCCGCGCACTGGATGAGGGGGCTGGCTACGTGATGGAGATGGACTCGGACTTCTCGCACGACCCCGCCGACCTCGCGCGGCTGCTCGGCGCAGTCCGCGACGGCGCCGACCTCGCCCTCGGCTCGCGCTACGTGCCCGGCGGCGGCGTCGAGGAATGGGGCCTGTTGCGCCGCTTCATCAGCGAGGGCGGCTCGACCTACGCGCGGCTCGTGCTCGGGCTGCACGTCAAAGACCTGACGGGCGGCTTCAAGTGCTTTCGCCGCGAGGTGCTCGAGGCGATCCACTTCGACCGGGTGCGCTCGCAGGGTTACGCCTTCCAAGTCGAGCTCACCTACCGCGCCGTGCAGGCGGGCTTTCGGGTGGTCGAGGTGCCGATCGTCTTCCGCGACCGCCAGCGCGGCACGAGCAAGATGTCCTGGCGGATCGCGGCCGAGGCGATGTGGCTGGTGCCGCTGCTGCGCTTCAGGTAGGGTCGCGAGCCGGCTGACAGCGACTCTCCGCGGGCTCGCGCGCGCCGGCGCGCGGGCAGTCGGAGACGCCGCGCGGCCAGACGCGACGGGCGAAGCGACGGCGGCGGGCGGGGTTTCGCGCCCGGGCGCAGCGGCCGCCCCACGGGGCCGGCCGGCGAGCGATGCTGTGAGCGTGCAAGACGCGAGCGTCGTGCGGCCCGCGCCGCCGGATCGGCCGGCGTCAGCGTCGGGGTTGGACGTGCTCGACAGTGCCCAGGCGGGCGGACGCGTAGTGCGCGGCGGCGTCGTGCGCGCGGTGAGCTACACGCTGATGATGGCGCTGTCGGTGCTGTCGGTGGCGCTGCTCACACGGCACCTGGGCGTGGTGCGGTTCGGCTACTACACGACCGTGCTGTCGCTCGTGGCGGTCGTCGCGGCTGTGACCGACGCGGGCATGACCGCCGTCGGGGTGCGCGAGTTCTCGGTGCGCAGCGGCGCCGAGCGCGACCAGCTGATGCGCGACCTGTTCGGCCTGCGGATCGCGCTGAGCGCCGTGGGCGCGCTGCTGGTCGCGGGCTTCGCGCTCGCGGCCGGCTACTCGACGGCGCTGCTCGCGGGGGCGGTGCTCGCGAGCCTCGGCACGGTCGCGCTGGTCGTCCAGCACACGCACACGATCCCGATCGCGGCGCAGCTGCGGATCGGCACGCTGGCCGCGCTCGAACTCGCGCGCCAGGCGCTGAGCGTGGCCGCGATCGTCGCGCTCGTGGCGCTCGGCGCGGGCGTGCTGCCGCTCCTGGCGGTCGTGCCGGCGGTCAACCTCCTGCTGATCGCGCCGACCGCGCGGCTCGCCCGCCATGGGATATCGCTGCGCGTCGGCGTGCATCCACGCGGCTGGCTGTCGCTGCTGCGACCGACCGTGTCCTACTCGCTGGCCAGCGCCGTCGGCGTGATCTACGTGTACACCGCGCAGATCGTCACGAGCCTCGTCGCGAGCGAACAGCAGAGCGGCGTGTTCGCAGCGTCGTTCCGGATCTTCGTGGTCGTCGGCGGCATCCCATACCTGCTGGTCGGCGGCGCTCTGCCGCTGCTCGCGCGCGCGGCCCGCGACGACGGCGAGCGCCTGCGCTACGCGTCGGCGCGCATATTCGAGGTGTCGCTGATCCTCGGGGTCGCGGCAGCGCTGTGCATGCTCGCGGGGGCGCAGTTCATGATCGCCGTCGTCGCCGGCCCGCGCTACGCGGCCTCCGCCGCCGTGCTGCAGGTGCAGGGGCTTGCGCTGATCGCAAGCTTCGTGCTCGCCGGCTGGAGCTTTGCGCTGGTGTCGCTCGGGCGCTACCGCGGCGTGCTCCTCGCGAACCTCGCCGCGTTCGCCGTCAGCTGCTGCGCGACGGCCGTGCTCGCCGGCAGCCTCGGCGCGCACGGGGCGGCGCTCGCGACCGTGTGCGCCGAGAGCACGCTCGCGCTCGGCCTGTTCGTGGCGCTCGCGCGCAACGATCCGTGGCTCCGACCGGGCCTCGCGATCGTGCCCAAGGTCGCGCTCGCGGCTTCCCCCGCCGCCGCGCTCGCGCTCGCCCCCGGGATCTCTTCGCCCGTGCGCACGCTGCTCGCGCTCGTCGCCTACGCGCTCGCGATCGTGCTCACGCGGGCGCTGCCCGGCGAGGTGCTCGAGTTGCTGCCCGCGCGTGCGCGACGCGCCGCGTGACACTCCGCGCTCGCGCCCGGGCGCCAGACCGAGCGAGGCTATTGCTCGCGTTTGGCGCCCTCGCGCTCCCCGGCGGCCTGCTCGGCGGCTTCCTCGCGGGTCTCCGCGCGCAGCATCCACGCGAGCAGCAATACGGAGAAAGCGACCGACCCGGAGATCACGGCCAATCCGCTGGATGACATCGCGAGCGGCACCATCACGGACAAGATTAGCCGCACGCCGCCCGAACAACAGGAAACGTCCGCAACATACAGAACACTGCTCCCGTGCTGCTGCGGTACGCTATCCGTCCGTGGGCTAGGCCAGATGCGAGCCGGACACCAGCCGTCAGGCCGACATTCCCCACGGAGCACCAAAGGATCGTCCACGAGAGGACCCGATGGCCGTAAAGGAAATCCAGCGCGAGCAGGCTCGATCGATTCCTCATATCGACTTGAGTTCCTATGCGGGCCAGTGGGTAGCTATCAGAGGCGACAAGGTGGTCGCGAGCGACCTCGACGCCGTTGCCCTACGCAATCGGCCAGAGGTCGAGGAGACGGACACGCTGCTGCCCGTCCCTGACGCTAGCGCGGACCTTCTGCTGCTCTGAGCTCGACGCCCGCGGTGCCGTCCGTCGAGCTCAAGTACTCGAATCCGTTCGGCAATGGCTCGCGACCGTACCTGACGATGCATGCGACGGGGATCAACGGAACATCTGGCCACATCGTAGGGCTCCTCGATTCTGGAGCCGACACAACCGCACTGCCTTTGGGTTATGCGAACCTGATGGGCTATACGGCCGACCAGCTCCAGCGCATCGAGGTCGGCACCGCGAAAGGAGTGGGCTACGGTTGGCGCGCCACCGTGCCATGTGTCGCTACGGTCGCAGGAGCGACGCCGCCGACACTGACAGTCTCCCTGCTACCGACCTTCGTTGAGTCCGCAACGGCGCTTTGGGGTCGCGGAGATGTCATGCGCATGTTTGCGCTGACGATTGAGGACGCCAAGGGAACTTTCACGCTGACTTGGTAGACGGTGGTCGAGTCGATCCCAAACTGAGGTGCAGACGGGTGGGCTGTAGCGGCCCTCGCCCCGTGGGGTTGCGTACTGCTTGACGAGCTGGGCGAAGTCGATGTTGTGGCGGAACGCGGGCAATCGTCCCTTCATTTTGTATAGTGAGGGGTAAGCGACCAAGGAGATTCGATGGCAGGCACACTCACCCAGATAACCGACACGAACTTCGACGCCGAGGTGCTCGAGGCCGAGGGCCCGGTGCTCGTCGACTTCTGGGCGCCGTGGTGCGGTCCCTGCCGTGTCGTCGCGCCCGTGCTCGAGGAGATCGCCTCCGAGCGCCCCGACCTGCGGATCGTCAAGCTCGACATCGACGAGAACCCCCACACGGCCGCCCGCTTCCAGGTGCTCTCGATCCCCACGATGATCCTGTTCAAAGGCGGCCAGCCGGTCAAGACCGTCATCGGCGCCTACCCCAAGAAGAAGCTGGAGCAGGAGCTCGAGCCGGCGCTCACCGCGGCCTGAGCGTCGATAGACGGCGCGGAGCGGCGCTTGGCTCTCGGCGCTCAGGGGCGAGGTGCCCTCCGCAAGGCGATCGCCAGGGCAAGGCCGTCAATCTCGGTCTGCTCGGAGTACTCGATCGATGCACGGGCGCGCGGCTCGGCGATCTGGAAGCTGAGCGCCAGCGTCTCGGCGGCGATGTAGTCGCGGTGCTCGGCCGCGGCCTCCAGCAGGGCCGGGTCGCCGTCCAGGGTCAGCTCGATGCGGTCCTCGACCTGCAGGCCGGCGCTCTTGCGCGCGTTCTGCACCGCGTGGACGATCTCGCGCGCGCGGCCCTCGCGGCGCAGGTCCTCGTCGATCGTCAGGTCGAGCGCGACCGCGTGCGCGCCCTCGCGCTCGACGCTGTAGCCCTCGGGCGCGCGCAGCGTCAGCAGCACGTCGTCCGCCGTCAGCGTGTGCTCGCGGTCGGCCACCGCGATCCCGACCCCGCCCGCGCCGTCGCCGTCCGCGCCGGCGCGCACCGCCGCCGCCACGCGCGCCGGGTCGAGTGCCGCGATCGCCGCCGCCGCCAGCGGCATGTCTTTGCCGAACAGCGGGCCTAGCCTGCGGTAGTTGGCCTTCACCTCGTAGGTCCCCAGCTCGTCCGCCGCCGCCACGAAGCGCACGCTGCGCACGTTCAGCTCTTCGCGCACCACGTCCGCGAGCCGTTCGATCGCGCGCCGCTCGCGCCCGTCCGCCACCACCACCGCCTCGCCCAGCGGCTGGCGCACCTTGATCTTCGCCTGCCCGCGCGCGCCCAGGCCGAGGCGCACCGTCTCGCGCGCGAGCGCCATCGCCCGCTCGAGCTCCTCATCGCGCGGCGCCACGTCCGCCGCCGCCGGGAAGTCGCACAGGTGCACGCTCGCGAGCGTCCCGTCGAGGTTGTCGTAGATCTCATCCGCGATGAACGGGCACAGCGGCGCGAGCAGCTTCGCGACCGTCAGCAGGCACGTGCGCAGCGTCGCGAACGCTGCCCGCTCGCCGTCCCAGAAGCGCCTGCGCGAGCGGCGCACGTACCAGTTGGACAGCTCGTCCACGAGCTCCGCGATCGCCCTGCCCGCGCTCGTCGCGTCATACGCGTCCAGCCGCTCGGCCACCAGCTCCGCGGTGCTCGCCGTGCGCGACAGCGCCCAGCGGTCGAGGTCCTCGGCGCCGGCGGTGTCGACGGCGCGATCCCGGACACCGGCGCAGTCCCCGGCCTCGGTGGCCGCCGGGGCCGGGTCGCCGGCGTGACCGTTGGCGGCGGTGGTCGCTGCTGCCGCGGTGTCGCTGACGTCGTCCGCGCCATCGCTCCCCCGCAGCTCATCCGCGCACGCGTGCGCGTACAGCACGTAGAAGTAGTAAGTCGACCACAGCTGCTTGAGGAACAGGCGCACGCCCTCGCCGATCGTCTCCGTCGAGAAGCGGTAGCCGTCCCACGGCTGCTTGGCCGTGAAGAAGTACCAGCGAAACGCGTCCGCCCCGTAGGAGTCCAGCACCTGCCACGGCTCGACCGTGTTGCCCTTGGACTTCGACATCTTCTGGCCCTCCTCGTCGAGGATCAAGCCGAGGCACACGACGTTGCGGTACGGCGCCTGCCGATCGAGCAGCGTCGCGATCGCCAACAGCGAGTAGAACCAGCCGCGCGTCTGGTCCTGCGCCTCGCAGATGAAGTCAGCCGGATAGCGCTCGCGGAACACCGTCTCGTTCTCGAACGGGAAGTGGTGCTGGGCGAACGGCATCGCGCCCGAGTCAAACCACACGTCGATCACCTCCGGGACGCGCCGCATCGGCTCGCCGCACTCGCCGCCGGCGCCGTCGGTGGCACTCACGCCGGCGCCCGCGTCGTGCTCGCTCGCGGCGCCAGCCGCCTCGCCCCGCGGATGCGGGCGCGCGAACACGTCGTGCTCGCTCGCGGCGCCAGCCGCCTCGCCGCGCGGATGCGGGCACGCGAACGCGACCTCGTCCACGTACGGGCGGTGGTGGTCCTCGAGCGTCCTTCCCGAGCGCTCCGCCAGCTCCTCGAAAGAGTCCACCACGTGGACGTGCCCCCGCGGGCAACGCCACACCGGCAGCGGCGTGCCCCAGTAGCGCTCGCGCGAAAGCGCCCAGTCGACGTTGTTCTTCAGCCAGTCGCCGAAGCGCCCGTGCTTGACGTGCTCGGGCTGCCAATCGACCGTCTCGTTCGCCGCCAGCAGCTCATCGCGCAAGCTCGACGTCGCGATGTACCAAGACGGTTTCGCGTAGTACAAAAGCGGCGTGCCGCAGCGCCAGCAGTGCGGGTAGGAGTGCTCGTACTCCTGCACCCGCAGCAGCAGCCCGCGCTCGCGCAGGTCCTCGATCAGCTCGCGCGTCAGCCGCGGGTCCTTGACGAAGCGCCCCTCGTACGAGCGCCCGTCGCGCCCGCGCGTGCGCGCGTCGTACGTGCCGTCCGCGCGCACCGGGTTGTACAGCGTGTCCGCCCGCGTCGGGTCGAACGCCACCCGCGGGGAGGCGCCCGCCACGCGGTAGTCGTCCTCGCCGAACGCCGGCGCCAAATGCACGATGCCCGTCCCGTCCTGCGTCGTCACGAACTCGTCCGCCACGATCGGCAGCGGCCCCCGCTCGCGGTCGGTCGCCGCGAAGATCGGCCCCTCATATGACCCGAATCGCTCCACCAGCTCCACGCCCGAACAGCGCTCGACGACCTCCGCGCCCTCGCCCAGCACCGCCGCCATACGGGGCTCTGCGATAACCAGATAATCATCGTTCACGCGCGCCGTCACGTACGTCGCGCCCGGCGAGACCGCCACCGCGACGTTCCCCGGCAGCGTCCACGGCGTCGTCGTCCACACCAGCAGCCGCTCCTCGCGGTCGCTCACCGGGAGCTTCAGGAACACGCTCTCGTCGACCACGTCGCGGTAGCCGAGCGCCACCTCGTGCGAGGACAGCGTCGTCTCGCAACGCGGGCAGTACGGCACCACCTTGCGCCCCTCGTACAGCAGGCCGCGCGCGTGGATCTGCGACAGCGCCCACCACACCGACTCGATGTAGCTCTCATCCAGCGTGCGATACGCGTGCTCGAGGTCGATCCAGAAGCCGATCCGCTCGGTCAGCCTGTTCCACTCCTCCAGGAACCTGAACACCGACTCGCGGCACCTCGCGTTGAAGCGCGCGATCCCGTACTCCTCGATCTCCGACTTGTGCTCGATGCCCAGCTCCTCTTCCACCGCGATCTCCACCGGCAGCCCGTGGCAGTCCCAGCCGCCCTTGCGCTCCACGCGGTAGCCGCGCATCGTCTGAAAGCGCGGGTAGATGTCCTTGAACACGCGCGAGAGCACGTGGTGGGAGCCCGGCGGGCCGTTCGCGGTGGGGGGACCCTCGTAGAACACCCACTGCTCGGCGCCCTCGCGCCTGCGCAGCGACTGCGCGAACACGTCGCGCTCGCGCCAGCGCTCGAGCACCCGCAGCTCCAGCGCCGGCAGCTCCTGGCGGGGATCGACGACGCGCGGGGGGATCAGCGGGTGTCTGCGATCGGCGCTCACGGGCGGCCCATTCTAGGTCGATGGTGTGCGCGAGAGAGACACGCGCGGCGATCTGCTCGCGCTAGTGGGAGCCGCACGTGCCCAGCTCCGAGGAATCTAGGACAGGGCGTTCTTCGCAGTCGTTTGCAGGCGAAAGACGCCCGCGTTCGGATCGGGCGGGACGCTCGCCGGCGGGCTGCGATCGATCCATCTCTTCACCCGCATCGACGCCAAACGCCTTCTGTATCTTCGCCTCGATGGGGACGCATTCGATGCCAGGTCGCATGCACGCGGCGACGTCCACCCGATGCGCGGGCGAGGCCGCTGTCGCCGGAGCGAGCAGATGAGCCCCTTCGACCAAACCACGGACGCCTCCGGGTCAACCATCGGTCTCGTCGGCCGGCGCCCCATTGTCGAGCGTGAGCCCGGTGCCGTCGACACCGCGGCCGGCTTAGTCGAGCCGGCCGCCGCCGCCAGCGGCGCGAGCGGCCGGGGGACGGCCCTGGAGGAAAAGCGGTCCAAGCGCCTGCTGAGCATCGTCATACCGACATACAACGAGCAGGACAACGTGCTCAGTGTGTACGAGCGCCTCGCGCGCGCCCTCGACGGCCTCGACCTCGAGTGGGAGCTGATCTTCAGCGTCGACCCGTGCACCGATGCCACCGAGCAGCTGATCGGGCAGCTGTGCGACGCGGACCGCCGTGTGAAGATGCTGCGTTTCTCGCGCCGGTTCGGACAGCCGATGGCGACAGTCGCTGGGCTCGAGGCCGCGAGCGGCGACGCCGTCGTGGTAGTCGACTGCGATCTTCAGGATCCTCCCGAGCTGATCCCCGAGCTCATCGAGCGCTGGCTTGACGGCTACGACGTCGTGTACGCGCAGCGGCGCACGCGCGCCGGCGAGACGCTGCCGAAGCGGGTCGTCTCGGCGGTCGGCTATCGGGTGATCAAGCGCATCGCCGACGTCGACATTCCCCCTAACACCGGGGACTTTCGCCTGATGAGCCGGAGGGTCGTCGACAACGTCGTCTCGCTCAAGGAGGGGCACGGCTTTCTGCGCGGGCTCGTCGGGCTCGTCGGCTTCCGCCAGGTGAGCGTCCTCTATGACCGCGACCCGCGCGCCGGCGGCAGGACGAAGTACAACCGCTTTGTCGGCTCGCTCGTGATCGGCCTCAACGGCATCGTCGGCTTCTCCAGGTATCCGCTGCAGCTCATCTCGCTGATCGGCATGGGGCTCTCGGGCCTCGCCTTCGCGCTCGCGCTCGCGTATCTCGGCCTGAAGCTCGGCGGCGTCCAGTTCCCGGTCGGAAATCCGACGATCGTGATCGCGATGTCGTTCTTCAGTGGAATCCAGCTGCTGTCGCTCGGTGTCATCGGCGAGTACGTCGGGAGGATCTACGACGAATCGCGCAACCGGCCGAAGTACATCGTCGAGTCTCGCCGCGGGTGGGACACGGCCGCGTGAACGCGACCACAACAGATAGCCGACTGCACCTCGCCCGGGCGTTCCTGCGCGACATCCGCTCGCCCGATTGGGGTCTCCCAGGTCAGGGATTTCGCTTCGCGCTCTCCGGCATGCTCGTCGCGCTCGTATATGTGACGGTTACCACCGTCCTTCACGACGTGTTCGACGTGCGCTTCCAGATCGCGCTCGCGACCGGCTTCGTAGTCAGCGTGGCCCTTCACTTTACGCTGCAGCGCGTATTCGTGTGGCGTCATCACGAGCGCTTTGCGCTGGCGGTGCACCATCAGGCTCTGCGTTACCTGTGCGTGTGCGCCACCCAATACGGGGTCACAGCTCTTTCCACGTCACAGCTGCCGGGTGTCCTCGGCCTGCCAGTCGAGGTCGTCTACCTGACGACGATGCTCACCATCGCAGGCATCAACTTCGTCCTCTTCCGGGGCCGCATCTTTCACCCACGCGGCTAGCAGGCGGCTCGGGTCCCAGCCGCGAAGCGACTCACTCCCGCGCTCTCATCGAGCACGAGTCTAAACAGCGCTTGAGGTAATGCAAGAGCAATCCGTTGATCGGAAGTGGGCAAAGTGCGTTGTACCAGGCCGATTCGAAGGCGGTCGCCAATGCAAAAGTTAGAAACGATCTTACCCTGATAGAGAAATATCAGAGTCTAGCCGGCTACGATCGCCGAATGGCCGCGACGGGAGAGTCGGAGACTGCGCAGCGCGCGAGTGACCGCAGACACAGTGTCACCTACATGTCTGCCGCCGCGAACCTCGCGAGCCGCGTCGACCCACGGCAGCTCGACGCGATGGCGTGGGGTCTCGCCGACACGCGGGAGCATCGCGGGCGGCTGTTCATCCTCGGCGTCGGCGGCGGTGCCGGCCATGCCTCCCATGCGGTCAATGACTTCCGCAAGCTCTGCGCGCTGGAGAGCTACGCTCCCACAGACAACGTCTCCGAGCTCACCGCCCGAACCAACGACGATGGCTGGGAGACGTCGTTCAGCGCCTGGCTAGCGGTCTCGCACGTTTGCGAGCGCGATGCGCTGCTCGTGTTCTCGGTCGGCGGCGGCTCACGCGAGCACAACGTGTCAGTGAACCTGGTGCGCGCGATGGAGGCGGCGTGCGCCGCCGGGTCACCGTTGTACGGCGTCGTCGGTGCTCCCGGCGGAACGCTCGCCGAGCTCGCCGACGTCGCGATCCTGATCGAGCCGCCTCCCGCGTTGCGCACACCCCTGGTCGAGTCCTTCCAGGCGATTGTCTGGCACGCGCTCGTCTCCCATCCCGCGCTCGCGGTCGCCCAGGGGCACTGGGAGTCGCTGACAGCTGCGAGCCCCCCGTGAGGCCAGCGGCGTTCCTCGACCGGGACGGTGTTCTGAACGAGCTGGTCGCCCACCCGATCTCTGGCGCCCCAGAGTCACCTCTGACGGTAGAGGACGTGCGCCTCGTGCCCGGCGCAGCGGCGGCCGCCGCGCGCGTAGCGCTGGCTGGGTTCGTGCTGGTGTGCGTCTCCAACCAGCCCGCTGCGGCGAAGGGGAGGGTGTCGATAGCGCAATTGCTCGCCGTGCACAAGCGGGTGATCGCGCTGCTGGCAAGGGAGGGCGTGAGCTTCGCCGACAGTCGCCTGTGCCTGCACCACGAGCAGGCGCTGGTCCCGGAGCTCACCGGCCCGTGCGCTTGCCGCAAGCCCGCGCCCGGGATGCTGCTGGACGCAGCGGCTGCGCTCGGGCTCGACCTCGCCGGCTCTTGGATGGTAGGAGACACCGACGCCGATATCGCCGCCGGCAGAGCGGCAGGCTGCAAGACGCTCCTGATCGCCAATCCGGCGAGCGCGCACAAGCGTTTGCAGGTGATGAAGCCGAATACGACCGCTCGCAGCCTCGCGGACGGCGTTCGGGCGCTGACGCGCGATTTGTCGGAGACATTTGCAGAAAACTGATCTCGTTATGGTGACTTTCTGGCGGAGGTCTTCACGATGCTCGATCAGATCTCGACACGCATATTCGCGGACGGAGCCGATCTCGACGGCATCGTCGCGTTGGCCGCCGACCCACGCATTGCCGGGTTCACCACCAATCCCACATTGATGCGCAAGGTCGGTCTCACCGACTATGCGCGCTTCGCGCAGGAGCTGCTCGAACGTGTCCCAAAGCACCCGATCTCCTTCGAGGTCTTTGCCGACGATGCCGAGGAGATGCGCCGTCAGGCACACGCGATAGCGGCGTGGGGCGAGAACGTGTACGTGAAGATCCCCGTTACCTCGACGACGGGTGAGTCGATGGCGCCACTCGCACGCCAGCTTTCCGAGCGAGGCGTGAAGGTGAACGTCACAGCGCTGTTCACGACCGCTCAGGTCGAGCTGATCACCGCGGCGGTGGCCGACGGCGCTCCCTCCTACATCTCCGTGTTTGCCGGCCGCATCGCCGATGCAGGTGTCGATCCGATGCCAATCATGGCTCGCTCCGTGGAGATCATGGAGCAGGCACCGTGCTCGGAGCTGATCTGGGCCTCTCCACGCGAGATCCTCAACCTCGTACAGGCAAACGAGGTCGGCTGTCACATCATCACGATCACACACGAGCTGCTCAAGAAGCTCGACGGCCTTGGCAAGAGCCTCGAGCAGTACTCGCTGGAGACCGTGCGGATGTTCCACGACGACGCGCTCGCCGCCGGCTTTACCCTGTGAAGCAAGTCTGTATCACGGGCGGGGCGGGATTCATCGGCAGCAACCTCGCCGACCGGCTCCTCGACATGGGTGTGGCCGTCACGATCCTCGACAACCTCAGCACCGGACGGCGCGAGTTCCTCGCCGGTCTCGTGGGCGCCGAGGGGATGCAACTCATCGAGGGCGACGTGCTCGACATCCACACGCTCGAAGACGCCGTCGATGGCTGCGACTGGGTCTTTCACCTGCAGGCGAACGCCGACCTGCGCCGCGGCCTCGAGCACCCGCGCCGCGACCTCGAGCAGAACACGATCGCGACGTCCAACGTGCTCGAGGCGATGCGCGCGACGGGCGCTAGGCGGATCGTGTTCGCCTCGACAGGCTCCGTCTACGGCGAGCCAGACGTCTTCCCCACACCCGAGGACGCGCCGTTTCCGGTCCAGACCTCGCTGTATGCCGCATCGAAGCTCGCTTGCGAGGGACTGATCGGCGCCTACTCGAGCGGGTTCGGGTTCACCGGGGTGATCTGCCGCTTCGTGTCGGTGCTCGGCGAGCGTTACACGCACGGACACGTGTTCGACTTCTACCGCGCGTTGAAGCGCGATCCGGCGCGCCTGCGCGTGCTGGGCAACGGCCGCCAGGAGAAGTCCTACATGTACGTCCAGGATTGCATCGGCGCGATGCTGACCGCCGCTGCACACCACGGTGGCGAGCTCGAGGGTGGAGCCCATGTTTATAACCTCGGCACCGACGAAACGCTCTTCGTCGACGAGTCGGTTGCGATCATCGCCGAGCATCTCTCGCTTACGCCTGAGATCGAGTACACGGGCGGGCGTCGTGGCTGGGCCGGCGACAGCCCGCTGATCCGCCTCGACACCTCGTGCATTCGCGCGCTCGGCTGGCGCCCGCAGCTGACGATCCGTCAAGCGCTCGCGCGCACACTCGAGTGGTTCGATGCCAACCACTATTCCTGGCGCGACGAAGCGATGGAGAGTGCGCTGCCATGAGCCCGGCGCCCGCGCGATGAGCGTGATCTTCAGTCGTGCCCCGCTACGGATCTCACTCGGCGGCGGCGGCACCGACTTGCCCTCCTACTACGGCGAGCACGGCGGCTTCCTCGTATCCGGCGCAATCGACAAGTACGCCTACATGCTCACGCACACGACCTTCCAGCGTCGCTACCGGATGAAGTACTCAGAGCTCGAGGAGGTGGAGAACGTCAGCGAGATCCGCCATCCGATCCTGCGCGAGAGCCTACTGCGTCACTGGTGCGGCAATCCGCTGGAGATCGCCTCGGTGGCGGACGTTCCGGCCGGGACTGGGATGGGCTCCTCGGGCGCCTACACGGTTTGCTTGCTGAAGGGGCTCGCCCGCGCGCGGCGCACCGCGATCACACCCGGCGATCTCGCCGAGGCGGCGTGTGAGATCGAGATGGACGTGCTCGGCGAGCCGGTCGGCAAGCAGGACCCATACGTAGCCGCCCACGGCGGCATCTGCGCCTACACCTTCCACCCCGACGGAAGCGTCGACGTCGAATCGCTCGAGCTCGACGAGGATGCGCTCAGGCGCATGCGCGACCAGCTCTTGCTGTTCTACACCGGCGAGGCGCGCGCCGCCTCGAGCATGCTCGCCGACCAGGACTCACGCTCGAAGGCCGGCGACGCGCAGATGCTCGGGAACCTGCACCGCACGAAGGAGCTCGGGCTGCGCAGCCGCGAGCTGTTGCAGCACGGGCGGCTCGAGGAGTACGCCGAGCTGATGCACGAGCACTGGGAGCACAAGCGCCGCCGCTCGCCCGGAATGAGCGACGAGCGCATCGACGGGCTGTACGCGCTCGCGCGCCGCAACGGCGTCGTCGGCGGCAAGCTCGTCGGCGCCGGCGGCGGCGGCTTCCTGCTCGTCTACACGCGCCGGCCCGACGACACACGCCGCGCGATGGCGGCGATGAACGCTCCCGAGCTCGCGTTCGACTTCGAGTTCAGCGGCGCCTACGCGAGCGAGTACGCATGAGCAGGCGCGGACTCAGCGTTGGTGTGATCGGCTGCGGGCGCATCGGCGTCAAGCGGGCGGGGGCGCTCGCGCCCCGGGATAGCGTGCTCGCGTGCTGCGACGTCGACCCGGCGGCGGCGCAGGAGCTCGCGCGGCGGCACGCCTGCGAGGTGTGCGCGACCGCCGAGGAGCTGCTCTCGCTGGCTCCCGACGTCGTGATCATCGCCACTGTCCACGACCAACTCGCCGCGCTCACCGAGCTAGCGCTCGCCGCGGGCGCGCATGTTCTGGTCGAGAAGCCCGCCGGCGTCTCCACCGCGCAGATCGAGCGCCTGATCGAGTGCCGCAGCGCGGCGGGACGTCTCGTAAAGGTCGGCTTCAACCACCGCTTTCATCCCGGGATCGCGCGCGCCGCCGAGGAGGTCCAGTCCGGGCGCCACGGCAACCTGATGCACCTGCGCGGGCGCTACGGCCACGGCGGGCGCCCCGGCTATGACCGCGAGTGGCGCGTGCAGCCGGCGCTCTCGGGAGGCGGCGAGCTGATCGACCAGGGCATGCACCTGCTCGACCTCAGCAACTGGTTCGCCGGCCCGCTGCCCCTGCACTCGGCGCTGCTGCGCACCCAGTTCTGGGACACCGAGGTCGAGGACAACGCCGCGTTGCTGCTGGGCGAGCCGGCATCTCGCAGCGACCCCTGGGCGATGCTGCATGTGAGCTGGACCGAGTGGAAGAACATGTTCTCGCTCGAGATCTACTGCGACTCCGCGAAGCTTCAGGTGGACGGGCTGGTGCGCTCCTACGGTCCGCAGCGCCTGCGGATCTACCGGATGGGGCCAGACCTCGGACGGCCGGCGCTCGACCAAATCCACTACCCCGACGAGGATTGCTCCTGGCAGGCCGAATGGGAGCATTTCGCCGCGGCGATCGTTGCCGCCGACGGACGCGAGCTGTGCGGGGACCTGCACTCCGCGCGCAGCGCCTGGAGGCAGGTCGAGGCCGCCTACGCGTCCGGCGGCGCGTACGCCGACATGCGCGCGGGAGCCGGTGCCGGCGCGCTGCCGTGCGAGGGCCGCGTGAGGGGGAGGATCGATGTCCCCCGCTGACCGTTTGCGCGAGCAGCCGATCGGCGTCGTCGGGCTGTGGCACCTCGGCAGCGTCACGGCCGCATGCCTCGCCGCCGAGGGGAACGACGTGATCGGCGTCGACCCCGACGCGGAGCTGATCTCCGGTCTGCGCGCAGGACGGCCGCCGGTATCCGAGCCGGGCCTCCAGGAGCTGCTCGCGCGCAACGCGCAGCGTCTGGACTTCACCTGTGAGCCGCACGCGCTCGCACGCGCGGCGCGTGCGTGGGTGACGTTCGACACGCCCGTCGACGACGACGACAACGCCGACGTCGAGTGGGTCCTCGAGCACGCCGTCGAGCTGCTCGCGCCGCTGCCGGCGGACTCGCTCGCCGTCGTCTCCTCGCAGCTGCCCGTCGGCAGCGTCGCGAGGCTGCACGAGCGCTGCGCACAGCAACGCGGGGACGGCGGCCTGCGCTTCGCCTGCGTGCCCGAGAACCTGCGCCTCGGCCGTGCGCTCGAGTCCTTCCGCGCGCGCGATCGGATCGTCGCCGGCGTGCGCACCGAGCGCGACCGCGACGAGCTGGCCGCGCTGCTCGCGCCGTTCAGCGCCGAGGTGCAGTGGATGCGCGTCGAGTCCGCCGAGATGACCAAGCACGCGCTCAACGGCTTCCTCGCGACCTCCGTCGCGTTCATCAACGAGGTCGCCGAGATCTGCGAGTCGGTCGGCGCCGACGCAGAGGAGGTCTCCCGCGGGCTAAAGAGCGAGCAGCGCATCGGGCCGCGCGCGTATCTCGGGCCCGGAGAGGCGTTCGCCGGGGGCACACTCGCGCGCGACATCGGCTTCCTGCGCGGGCTCGCCGAGCACCGCGGGCTGCCTGCGCACGTGTTCTCCGGCGTCGCCGATGGCAACGCCTGGCACAAGCACTGGACGCAACGCAAGCTGCTCGAGCTGCTCGCGAGTGAGGACGCCGGCGAGCGGCCGTCGCTCGCAGGGCGGCGGGTCGCGATCTGGGGCCTGACCTACAAGCCCGGGACCGACACGCTGCGGCGTTCCAGCGCGATCGAGCTGTGCCGCTGGCTGATCGCGGCCGGCGTCGGCGTGAGCGCCCACGACCCCGCGATTAGCGCCCTGCCGGCGGATCTGGCGAGCAGGGTCAAGCTGTGCGCGAGCCCGATCCAGGCCGCCGCCGGCGCGGACGTACTCGTCGTGTGCACCGCCTGGCCCGACTACCTCGAGACGCCGATCCAAGCGGTCGTGGATGCGCTCGCGCTGGCGCAGGTGGTCGACCCCTCCGGCGTGCTGCGAGGCGCGCTCGCGCCGCATCCGCACGTGCGTCACCTGTGCGTGGGCGCGCCGTTCGAGATCGGCGCGCGCAGGGGCGCGGACTTGCCGCGCTTGGCGCAGCGCGACGCCATCCCGACCGAGCGAGTTGAGAGCACCGCTACGGCGGAGGCGCACACGTGAGCGGCGCTCTGGCCGGGCGCACCGCGCTGATCACAGGCGCAAGCCAAGGCCTGGGGCTCGAGATCGCGCGCGCGTATGTCGAGGAGGGAGCGGACGGCATCTGCATCTGCGGCCGCGATGCCGACGCGCTCGACCAAGCGCTTGAAGAGCTGCGCGAGCTCGCCGTGCCGGGGCAGAAGGTGCTCGGCACCGTCGCCGATGTGTCGCGCGGCGACGACGTCGACAGACTCGTGGAGCTCGCGCTCGCCGGCATGGGCGAGGTGATGATTCTCGTCTCGAATGCCGGGGTCTATGGGCCGAAGGGGCCGATCGATGCGATCGACTGGCTCGAGTGGAAGCGTGCGATCGAGATCAACCTGCTCGGCTCCGTGCTCCCTGCGCGCGAGCTCGTCGCCCACTTCACGACGCGCGGCTACGGCAAGATCGTCCAGCTCTCCGGCGGGGGCGCCACCGGGCCGCTGCCGGGGTTGAGCGCATACGCCGCCTCGAAGGCGGCGGTCGTGCGCTTCGCCGAGACGCTCGCCGAGGAACTGCGCGAGCACCGCGTCGACGTCAACGCGATCGCACCGGGGGCGCTCAACACGCGCATGCTCGACGAGGTGCTCGTCGCCGGGCCGCGGCGGGTAGGCGACGCCTTCTACCAGCGTGCGCTCGAGCAGCAGCGAACCGGCGGCGTCTCGCTGCGGCTGGGGGCGAAGCTCGCCGTCTTCCTCGGGTCGGGCGCCAGCGACGGCGTCACCGGCAAGCTGCTGAGCGCCGTCTGGGATCCTTGGCGCGAGCTGCCCGAACATCACGGCGACCTCGACTCCGACATCTACACGCTGCGGCGAATCGTACCCCGTGACCGCGGCCTCGACTGGGGCTAGGTCTGAGGTGGGCGCTGAGGTCCTGCCGCCGGTGTGCATCTTGGCAGGAGGGCGCGGCGCGCGCCTCGGTGAGCTCGCGCGCGAGATCCCCAAGCCCTTGCTCGACGTCGCCGGCGAGCCATTCCTGCTGCACCAACTGCGCCTCCTGGCCGCCCACGGCGCCCGCGAGGCCGTCATCTGCGTCGGCTACCGCGGGGAGATGATCCAATCGCGAATCGGCCACGTGCGCTTTGGCGTGCGCATCTCCTACAGCTACGACGGTCCCGGCCTGGACGGGACGCTCGGCGCCATCCGACGCGCCCTGCCGCTCCTGGCCGAGCGCTTCCTGGTGCTCTACGGCGACACCTACCTGCGCGTCGACTACCGCGCCGTCGACCGTGCCTGGCGCGATAGCGGCCTGCCGGCGCTGATGGTCGTTCTCCGAAACGAGGGGCGCTGGGACATCTCGAACGCGCGCTTCGAAGACCGACGAGTGGTGGCCCACGACAAGCGTTCGCCGAGCCCGGACATGAGCTGGATCGACTACGGCCTCGGTGGGCTCACCACGAGCGCGCTCAACCGCGTGCGCGAATCCGAGAGCGACCTCGCGGCCCTCTACGGCGCCCTCGCGCGACGCGGAGAGCTCGCCGGCTATGCCGCCAGTGAGCGCTTCTACGAGATCGGCACACCCGGCGCGCTGGAGGAGACCGCGGCGTTCCTCGCGAGCGCGCCGGCGACAGGACGCCTGTAGATGCCGCGGCGCATCGCGAGCGAATCGCGGAAGTCGATGCTCAGGTCGAGGCAGTCGGCCGGCGGCAGCGGCAAGCGCGGGCGTGTGCGCCCAGCTCGCCATCCCGCCAACCGGCCCCGCAGCGCGGCCGTGTCGCGCGAGATGAGTAGGTCGCCGACCACAACGATCGCCTCCGTGGCCAGCGCTCGTAGCGCCGTGCGCCCGTGCAGGAGTCCGTAGCGGCGGAGCATGTAGCCGCGTCCGAACCCGGCGTGGCGCCGCTGCCAGGCCGTGCGATGCCCGTGCGTGGCCGAGCCGAGGTGCACGCCGATCGCCTCCACTTCGACCACCGCTCGCCAGCCAGCCATGCGCAGCCTCAACGCCAGGTCGAAGTCCTCCATGTAACAGAAGATCGTCTCGTCGAGCCCGCCGACCTCTTCCCATGCGGCACGTCGATACGCGGCCGCGGTGCCCGCGGCTCCTGCCAGGACTGGCGTGTCCTCGTGCGCCGACGCGGGCGACATGCCCCGCAGCCGCGGGAATCCCGCCAGGATCGAGTCGGCTGCGAGCCCCACGGAGTCGATCCCCTTTTCACCGGGCTGCAGCAGCAGCGGCACGACCGATCCCACCGTCGGATCGCCCAGCGGCGCGACCAGCCGCTCGAGGAAGTCCGGACGGCAGTCGACGTCGTTGTTCAACAGCACGACGATCTCGCCCCGTCCCGCGGCGACGCCGCGGTTGCACGCCTCAGGAAAGCCGCGGTTCTCGTCGAACGCCTCGACCTGCAGCGCCGGCCACTCCTCGCGCAGGCGTACGCGCGTGTCGTCGGTCGAGCCATTGTCCACGACGATCACGTGGTGCTCGACAGTCTGTGCCTGCAGATGGCGCAGACAGCTCCCGGTGAGGTCGTATCTGTTGTAGGCAACGATCACGACGTCGATCGAGCTCGGCATGTGGTGAGCGTAGGCGCTCGCCGGCGGCGTTGGAGATCTTGCGTGTCATTGCTGCTTTGCTCAATTGACAAGGGAGCTCGCGCGACGCAGATGTGTCTCACTTTGGACGTCGTTTCGGAATCCGGGCGGCCAAGTCGGAACGCAACGCGCCGTCGGTCGTGGTCGAGGGCAGCTGTATTGCCAGCGTAAGCCTGCTTGCCCAGAGGCGACGCGGCGAGCCCTAATGGCGCTCCCGCGTCCGCGCGGGCGGCCGTCGGGGTGAGCGCGAGACGGCCGTCGGAATGGGCGCGAGACGGGCATCGGAGTGGGCGCGAGACGAGCATCGAGGTGAACGCGCGACAGGCGTCGATGTGAGCGCTCGCCCGGGGACACCTACGATGCGTTCGTGGCCTGCCGCGAGACCCGAACATGAGGCTGCGTCTCTACCACCACCGTGATGGCGCGCGCGTCGCCTACCGTGAGCTGGGCACCGGCCCACCAATCGCGCTGCTGCATTCGGGGCTGCTCTCGCACAAGGAGTGGGAGCCGGCCGTCCGGGGGCTCGCCGAGCGCTTCCGGGTGGTCCTCCCCGACCTGCCGCTGCATGGCGACTCCGAGAACGATGGACGCTATCCGTACACCATCGACTGGTTCGCCGAGGTGATCGGCGCCTTCGTCGCCGAGGTGCTCGGTCCGCGGTCACTGCTCGCCGGACACGCCGCCGGCGCGGAGATCCTGCTGCACGCCGTACTCAGCGGGCAGACCCGTCCCTCGCGGCTGGTGCTGATGTCCAATCGCATGCACGCCGCGCCAGCCCGCGCGGGCATGCACACCGCCTGGCGAATCGCCGCCGAGGCGGCCGCCGTGCCAGGGCTCGACCGCCTGCTCGCATACGGCGTCGGCGCGTTCTTCACTCCCGAGCGCGGCGCGTGGCTGTCCACGCGTGGTAATCCCGCCACCGCGGATCTCATGCGCCACGCCTTTGCCGACGTCCCCGGCAACGCCGGTCTGGCCCGCTCATGGGCCAGGTGCGCACGCAGCTGGCCACAGGGTGCGCAGACGCACCTGCTCGAGCAGTACCGGCGCGTGGACGTACCTGTTCTGCTGCTGTGGGCTGACCGCGACCCTCTGCATCCGCTGGCGGCGGCCGAGGAGGCGCTCGCGTTGCTCCCTCACGGTCAGCTGCGTGTGCTCGAGAGCGTCGGGTTCCTGATGGCCTACGACGACCCGGTCGGTCTGGTGCGAGAGCTAACCGCCTTCTGCGGATAGCGTTCGGGGAGTGTGCCCTTTCGCGCCGAGGGAGCGCGTCGTCGCGTGTATAACTATGATATTACAGCGTAAGAGGAAGACGGCACTAGTGGGTCAGTTAGCCTACCCACTACCGAGACGACGACGACGCGACGACGAAGAAGAAAATGGCACGGACATCGCGTGCGTCACGTGCGCAAAAAGGAGAACTGATGCCGGACAAGCAGCTGTGGGGCGGGGAGACCGCGAAGGCCGTCGAGAACTTCCCGATCTCGGGCGAGACCGTGCCCGTGCCGGTGATCCGCTGGCTCGCGCGCATCAAGGGCGCCTCCGCCGCCATAAACGCCGAGCTCGGCCTGCTGCCCAAGCGCACCGCCGCGCGCATCGAGAAGGCCGCCGGCGAGATCGCCGAAGGCAAGCACGACGGCCAGTTCCCGATCGACGTCTTCCAGACGGGGTCGGGGACCTCGACCAACATGAACGCCAACGAGGTCATCGCCAAGCTCGCGACAGACCAGGACCCCGGCCGCCCCGTGCATCCGAACGACCACGTCAACATGGGCCAGTCCTCCAACGACGTGTTCCCCTCCGCCGTGCACCTCGCCGCCCTCGACGTCGCCCACAACGAGCTGCTGCCCGCCCTCAAAGTCCTCGAGCGCTCGCTCGCGCGCAAGGCTAAGAGCTTTCAGAACGTCGTCAAGGCCGGGCGCACCCACCTGATGGACGCCGTGCCCGTCACGCTCGGGCAGGAGTTCGCCGGCTACGCCGCGCAGATCGCGCTCGCGCAGGAGCGCGTGCAGGCCGCGCTCGTGCACGTCGGGCAGATCCCGCTCGGCGGCACCGCCACCGGCACCGGGCTGAACACGCACCCGCGCTTCGCCGAGAAGGTCCGCGCGCGGCTGAAGCGCGAATCCGGGCTCAAGCAGATCGCCGCCCCGCTCGACCCGTTCGAGGCGCAGGCCAACCGCGACGCGCTCGTCGAGCTCTCCGGGGCGCTCAAGGTGCTCGCGGTCTCGCTCACCAAGATCGCCGGCGATATCGCGCTGATGGGCTCCGGGCCGCGCGCCGGGATCGGCGAGCTGTTCCTGCCCGAGCTGCAGAAGGGCTCCTCGATCATGCCCGGCAAGGTCAACCCCGTGATCCCCGAGGTCGTGCTGCAGGTCTGCGCGCAGGTGATCGGCAACGACACCGCCATCACCGTCGGTGGCATGCAGGGGCAGTTCGAGCTCAACGTGCGGATCCCGCTGATCGCGCGCAACCTGCTGCAGTCGCTGCAGCTGCTCGCATCCGCCTGCACCGCGTTCGCCGAGAAGTGCGTCGACGGGATCCACGCCAACAGGGACGGCGCCGCCGCGTCCGCCGGCGCCACGCTCGCCGTCGCCACCGCGCTCAACGGCGCGATCGGCTACGACAAGGGCACCGCGATCGTGCAGAAGGCCACCGCCAGCGGGCGCCCGCTGCGCGAGGTCGCGCTCGAGGAGGGGGTCGACGCAGAGCTCTACGACCAGACGATCGACCTGCGCAAGATCGCGCGCGGCAATCGGTAGGCGGCGGCCGATGGCGCGCGGGAATCGGTAGGCGCACGGCCGAGGGCGCGCGGGAATCGGTAGGCGCACGGCCCGATAAGAAACATCGTTTGGCGCGTACTTGCGGTCGATAGCCGGGCTCGCGGCGGGCGCTCGCCGGCGCTCGGAGAGCGTGTTAGCTTGACCGCGCCATGTCCTTACCCGGGACTCCAGAGGGACTGCCGCTCGCAGCGAGCGCTTGCATCGAGGACGGGCGCTCTCCATGAAGGCCGTGATCCTGGCCGGGGGTCTCGGCTCGCGGCTGAGCGAGGAGACGACCACGCGCCCCAAGCCGATGGTCGAAATCGGCGGCAAGCCGATTCTGTGGCACATCATGAAGATCTACGCGGCGCACGGGATCGAGGATTTCGTGGTCTGCCTCGGTTACAAGGGCTACGTGATCAAGGAGTTCTTCGCCAACTATCACCTGCATACGTGCGACCTCTCCTTCGATCTCAGCCACGGCGACATGCAGGTCCATCGCTCGAGCGCGGAGCCCTGGAAGGTGACGCTGGTGGACACCGGCGAAGGCACGATGACCGGCGGGCGCCTGCGGCGCGTGCTCCCGTATGTCGGCGACGAGGACTTCTGCTTCACCTACGGCGACGGCCTGGCCGACGTCGACCTCACTGCGCTGATCACATACCACCGCGAACAGGGCGCGCTCGCGACCGTGACCGCGGTGCAGCCTCCCGGCCGCTTCGGCGCGGTCGAGCTGAACGGCACGCGCGTGCGCAGGTTCGAGGAGAAACCGCGCGGCGACGGCGTCTGGCTGAACGGCGGCTACTTCGTGCTCTCACCGGGGGTCGGGCGCTATCTCGACGGCGACCAGACCACGTGGGAGCACGAGCCCTTGCGCAGACTGACCGAGGAGGGGCAGCTGGCCTCCTTCCGCCACGAAGGCTTCTGGCAGGCGATGGACACGTTGCGCGACCGCAACCAGCTCGAGCAGCTGTGGGGCACGGGCAGGGCTCCGTGGCGGGTGTGGAATTGAGCAGCCCGGCGCTCGCGCCAGCCCTGCCAGAGGGCGCCGTCGATCCGGTCTTCTGGCGCGGGCGTCGGGTGCTGCTGACGGGTCACACGGGGTTCAAGGGCTCGTGGTTGGCCCTGTGGCTGCAGACGCTGGGCGCACGCGTCAGCGGCTTCTCGCTGGACGTGCCCACCCAGCCCTCGCTGTACGAGCTGGCGCACGTCGCAGAGGGCATGGAGGACGACGTCAGGGGCGACGTGCGCGACTGCGACGCGCTGGCGAGGGCGATCGCCCGCGCGCATCCCGAGGTGGTGGTCCACATGGCCGCGCAGTCGTTGGTGCGCCGGTCGTTCGCCGAGCCACGGCTGACCTATGAGGTGAACGTGATGGGAACGGTGAACCTGCTGGACGCCGCGTGTCGCGACGGGAACGTGCGCGCGGTGCTCAACGTCACCTCCGACAAGTGTTATGAGAATCGTGAGTGGGATTGGGCCTACCGCGAGCACGAGCCGATGGGCGGGCACGATCCCTACTCGAGCTCCAAGGGCTGCGCCGAGCTCGTCACCGAGGCCTACCGGCGCTCGTTCTGCTGCGCCGAGGGCGCGCCCCGCCTCGCCTCGGCGCGCGCCGGAAACGTGATCGGAGGCGGCGACTGGGGAGAGGATCGTCTGATCCCCGATCTGATGCGCGCGGCGCTCGAGGGGCGGCCGGCGCGCGTGCGCAACCCGGACTCGATCCGCCCCTGGCAGCACGTCCTCAACCCCCTGAGCGGCTACCTGACGCTGGCCCAGGGCCTGTGCTCCTCGGACCGGGTGGCGGCCGGATGGAACTTCGGCCCAGCCGAAGGCGACGCGCGGCCGGTGCGCTGGATAGTCCAGCGGATCGCGGCGCTGTGGCCGCGGGAGCTGCCGTGGGCGACGAACGAGCCGGCTCGGCTGTCTGTCGCGCGCGAGGCCCGGTGCCTGAAGCTGGACTCCTCGCGCGCGCGCTCACACCTGGGCTGGCGCCCGCGATGGGACCTGGCGAAAGGCCTCGAGCAGACCGTGTCCTGGTATCGCGCGCTGAGCGACGGGGAGGACATGCAGGGCGTCACGGTCGGACAGGTCGAGGCGTACGAGCGGACGCTCGCGACCGCATGAGCTCGCCGCCTTACAGCCCGCCCGCCGCCGAGGACGCCGACGCGGCCGGCGGCGAGGCCTGCGCTCCGTGCAGGTTCTGCGGCGCTCCGCTTCGGCACGTGTTCGCCGACCTCGGCTCCTCGCCGCTCGCCAACGCCTACCTGCCACCGGAGCGCGTCGGCGCGATGGAGCCGTATTACCCGCTGCGCGCGCTCGTGTGCCACCGCTGCTTCTTGGTGCAGCTCGAGGAGTTCGAGACCCCCGAGCAGATCTTCTCCGATTACGCCTACTTCTCCTCCTACTCCGCCAGCTGGCTGGAGCACTGCCGCCGCTACACCGAGCAGATGACCCGGACGCTGAAGCTCGGGGAGCGCAGCCGTGTGGTGGAGATCGCGTCCAACGACGGCTACCTGCTGCAGTACTTCCAGGAGCGCCGGATCCCCGTGCTGGGAGTCGAGCCCGCCGCCAACGTCGCCCAGGTCGCGCTCCAGAAGGGCATTCCCACGGTCGCCGACTTCTTCGGCCGCGGGCTGGCGCGATCGCTGGCCGCACGCTCGCGCGCGGACCTGCTGCTCGGCAACAACGTGCTCGCGCACGTCCCCGATCTCAACGACTTCGTGGCCGGGATGAAGATCATGCTCGCCGAGCGCGGCACGATCACCATGGAGTTCCCGCACCTGATGAGGCTGATCGAGGACAGGCAGTGGGACACCATCTATCACGAGCACTTCTCCTATTTCTCCTTCCTGACCGTCAGCCGCGTGTTCGCCGCGCACGGGCTGCGACTGTTCGACGTCGAGGAGCTGCCCACTCACGGCGGTTCGCTGCGCGTGTACGGCGCCCATTGCGGTGATGCCGGCAAGCCCGACACCGCGCGCGCGGAGGAGATGCGCGAACGTGAGCGGGACGCCGGCTACGAACAGCTCGAGACCTATCTCCACTACGGCGCGCGGATCGAGGCCGACAAGCGAGAAATCCTCGAGTTCCTGATCGGGCTCAAGAACGACGGGCTACGGGTAGTCGGCTACGGCGCCCCGGCCAAGGGCAACACGCTGCTCAACTACTGCGGCGTGCGCTGTGACTTCCTCGACTACACGGTCGATCTGAACCCGCACAAGCAGGGACGCTTCCTGCCCGGGAGCCGCATCCCGATCCGCGCCCCGCAGGCGATCCGAGAGGATCGACCCGACGTGGTGATGATCCTGCCTTGGAACCTCAAGGATGAGATCGTCGAGCAGCTGGGCTTCATCGGCGAGTGGGGAGGCCGGTTCGCGGCGCGCACCCCGGAGATGGCGCTGCTTTCGTGACTGGCGCGACGCTTGGATGAGGTTCCAGGAGTCACCGCTGTCTGGAGTGTGGACGATCGAGCTCGATCCGCTCAGCGACGAGCGCGGCTCGTTCGCCCGGACATTCGACGTCGAGGAGTTCAGTGCGAGGGGACTGGACATGGAAGTAGTGCAGTGCAACGCCTCGTTCACCTCCCGTCGCGACACGCTCAGGGGCATGCACTACCAGGCCGAGCCCTTCGGCGAGCCCAAGCTCGTGCGCTGTGTGCGTGGAGTCGCGTTCCACGTGGCCGTCGACCTGCGTCCCGAATCCCTCACCTACAGTCGCTGGTACGGTGTTGAGCTGAGCGCTGAGAGCCTACGCGCTCTGTACCTGCCCGCCGGTGTGGCGCACGGCTTCCAGACGCTGGCAGACGACTGCGAGGCCTTCTACCAAATGGGCTGTCGCTACATGCCCGAGGCCGCCCGCGGCGTGCGTTGGGACGATCCCGCCTTCGGCATCCGGTGGCCGCCCGTTTCGGATGGGGGCACGCGCATCCTCTCGCCTCGTGACATGTCGTTCCCCGACTGGGAGATGTCAGAGCGCGAGTGAGTGGCGTGCTGGTCACCGGCGCCAGCGGCTTCGTCGGCCTGCCCGTACTCGAGCGGCTGGCGAGCCGCGGCGAGGAGGTGCACGCGATCTCCACGCGCGCGCGCCCACCCGAGGTTGCGGGCGTATGCTGGCATCGGGCTGATTTGGCGGACGGCGCCGCCGTCGAGGAGCTGGTCGAAGGGCTCGCTCCCGAGCGTCTCGTCCATCTCGCATGGTGTACCGAGCACGGGCACTACTGGCGCTCGCCCGAGAACGTCCTGTGGGTCGGGCGCAGCCTGCAGCTTTTGCACGCATTCGTACGCCGAGGGGGGCGACGCGTGGTCGTGCTTGGAACATGCGCGGAGTACGACTGGTCGAGCGTCGGGGGGTCGCTCAGCGAGTGCGCCTCGCCGCTTGCGCCCGCGACCCCGTATGGAGCAGCGAAGGACGCACTGCGTCGGGTGGCGCGCGCCTACACCGAACAGGAAGGCGTAGAGCTCGTCTGGGGCCGGCTGTTCTTCCCATATGGCCCGCGCGAGGTGCCCGAGCGTTTGGTGCCGTCGGTCATCCGCTCGCTGCTGAGCGGCGAGCCGGTCGCAACCGGCAGCAGCGAGCGCATACGCGATTTCATGTATGTCGACGACGTGGCCGACGCGCTTGCGGCGATACTCGACAGTCCGGTTGTCGGTCCCGTCAACATCGCCTCCGGCGTGCCGGTGACGGTGGGCGAGGTAGTCGAGAGGATGGCGCGCCTGACCGGCCGCCTCGAGCTGGCCGGCGGTGGGGCGCTGCCCGATCGCCCTGGGGAGCCGCCGATGCTGCTCGCCGACGTCGCACGTCTGCGAGACGAGGTCGGCTTTCGGCCGCGCTGGGCGCTTGCCGACGGCCTCGCTGCGTCGGTGCGATGGTGGCGCGAGCATGCTCAGTGACAATGCGCGCGGGCGGACAGAAACACCAGGCGCACCATGTTCGCGGCGAATAGCGGTGTCAGCGCTCATCCGTTCGATCATTCGGAGCTTGCCTGTTAACTTGACCCGCCTCATGCGCCCTCCCTGGGATTGGCCTCGCAGACAGCTGGTGCTGCCCAGGGCCTCCGATCAGGATCCTGGCCCGCCCTGCGTGGTGTACATCGTGCGCACCGCCCATGGCTTGGATGCGCCGCGCGAGTTCGCCGAGACGATGCGTGCTCATCCGCCGGGCATCGAGCACCGGCTGATACTCGCCATGAAGGGGTTCAGGTCGGAGCTCGACGCCGCGCCCTACATAGCGGCCTTCGGCGACCTGGACTTCGAGGTCGCGTACTTCCCGGAGCCCGGGATCGACCTGGGCTTGTACTTCGAAGCCGCCGCGCGGATCCGCGGGGGGCGCTACTGCTTTCTGAGCTCTCACAATCGCCCGGTCGCCGATGGCTGGCTGGCGAAGCTCAACTCCGCCCTCGACCTGCCCGACGTCGGCATCGTCGGTCCTACGGGCTCCTGGGCCAGCTTTCACTCCTGGGTGACCTACTCCATGGGCCTGCCGAGCTTCTACCGCGGTGTGCTACCGCCCGTACGCGAGGCGCGCAAGCTGCTGCGGGAGGTCGACTTCGAACAGCTGGGCATCGACGAGCGATCGAAGCTCGACTCGCTGCGAACGCGACTGAAACTGCTCTCTCAACTGCCCGAGGAACTCTTCGCGTTCCCGCCGTTCCCGGTAGCACACGTGCGCACCGCAGCCTTCATGCTCAGCCACGACGTGCTCAGAGCAATGCGCCTGTTCGTCGTGCGCACCAAGATGGACACCTACGTGCTGGAGAGTGGATCGCTGAGCCTCACCAACCAGGCCATGCGCATGGGGTTGCGCGCACTCGTGGTCGACAGCGAGGGTGCCGTCTACGAGCCCGACGAGTGGCATCGCAGCGGCACACTCTGGCAGGGTCAGCAGGAGCGGCTGGTCCTCCGTGACAATCGCACGAGCTACTACGAGCGGGGCGACCTAAGGCGCCGGCAGGTGCTTGCCGGCTTGGCGTGGGGCCACTACGCCGATCCATCGCCGCCGCGGGAGTCACGGCAAGATCCGCATGGAGAACCTGTTGTCGGGGTCTGAGACGTCTACCTCGGCAAGCGCGATGTTAGCCAGCGCAGGTGAGAAAGCGCTGGTGACCGGCGCAGCCGGCTTCATCGGGTCTCATGTCGTCGACGGATGCCTGGAGCTCGGGATGGATGTGGTCGCGACAGATGACCTTTCAGGAGGTTACATCGAGAACGTCTCCTCCGAGGCTGAGTTCGTCGTCGGCGACCTGCGGGACGCCGACTTCGTCGCCGGCCTGTGGAGGGACCGGGACTTTGACTATGTCTACCATCTCGGTGCATACGCGGCCGAGGGCCTGTCGCACTTCGTGCGCGCGTTCAACTACCGCACGAATCTCGAGGCCAGCGTCAATCTGATCAACCAAACTGTCCTGCACGACGCCCGGCGATTCGTGTTCACGTCTTCGATAGCCGTCTACGGCCACGGACAGCTCCCCATGACCGAGAAGATGATTCCCATGCCAGAGGATCCGTACGGCATATCGAAGTACGCCACCGAGCTCGACCTGGCCGCGGCCGCGAAGATGTTTGGCCTCGATTACACGATATTCCGCCCCCACAACGTCTACGGCGAGCGTCAGAACATCGCCGACAAGTACAGAAACGTCATCGGCATCTTCATGAACGCGGTCTTGCGAGATGAGCCGATGCGGATTTTCGGCGATGGTCGCCAGACTCGCGCCTTCTCGCACATTGCCGATGTAGCGCCGATCATCAGCCGGTCTCCGCTGATCGAGCGCTCGTGCAACGAGACCTTCAACATCGGCGCCGACCAGCCCTATTCGGTGCTCGAGCTCGCCGGCAGCGTGGCCGACGCTTTCGAGGTGGAATGTCGGGTCGAGCACGAGCCGCCACGGAACGAGGTCGCGCACGCCTACTCCGACCACGCAAAGCTGCGGGAGGTGTTCGACCCGCCGCCGCCGATCGACCTGCATACGGGAATCCGCAGGATGGTCGCATGGGTCAAGGAGCACGGCGCCCGCAACCCGGTCGAGTTCCCGGGCGAGATCGAGGTCGCCCGCGGGCTGCCGCCAAGCTGGGCGGTGACCGCGCCTTATTCCCGCGGCAGCGCCCCGTAGAGCCGCGCGACGGTCGAGACCACCCCCGGCTTCGGCGCCCCGCCGTACGTGAACAGCCCCTTCTGATTGAGCCCTTCGATCAGTTTGAGCTTGGGCAGCACCTGTTTGATCGAGCCGCCCTCGAACGTCGGCGTGAGCGGGTAGTCGCGCAGCACCCACACCATCATCGCGCTCAGGCGCGGGTCGGCCTCGTACACGGCGATGTGCTCGGCGAGCAGCTTCGCCTGGTAGGCGTAGCTGCCGGGCGCGCCCGGGGGATTGAGGTCGTTTGATTCGGCGCCGAACTCGCTGATCACGAGCACCTTGCCGGCGAACGTCCTTTCCATCGCGGCGAGCCGCGCGCGCATCTTGGCGGCGAGCTGCGCGGGCGTGTCCCGCGGGTAGTCATACCAGCCCGAGTAGTCGGTCTCGGCGATCGCGTCCGCTTCGGAGTACAGCGGGCCGGCGTGGGTCGGCGGGTGATCGCCCCACACGTCGACAGCGACCATCCTCGTCGGGTCGTGCTGGTGGATCCAGCGCGCGACCGTGCGCACGTACGCGACCTCCTGCTGGTCGCGCCCCTCGCCGGCGACCTCGTCGACGAGGTTCCACGCGAAGATCGACGGGTGCAGCCGCGCCGCGAGCACGGCCGTCTCGGCCTGCTGCTCGGCTTCGGCGAGCAGCCGCGGCGTGTTCGACTGCCAGTTGCCGGCGCCTTCGACGGGGCCGACGCCCTGCCAGACGAGGATCCCGGCTTCGTCGAGGCGTTCGAGCAGCGCGGGGTCGAGCGGGTGCTGCGAGCGCACGACGTTCGCGTGGATCTGCTCGAGCTCGCTGACGATCGTGTCCTGGTCTGCGGCCGTGAGCGCGTCGCCGTGGCCTTTCGCGTCCTCCTGGATCGAGGCGCCGTGCAGCTTCAGCTGCGTGCCGTTGAGGTACACGAAGCCGCCGTGCCAGGCCAGCTCGCGCAGGCCGACGTTCGCCGAGTAGCTGCTCTGGCCGGCGATCGCGAGGCTCAGCTGGTAGAGGTTCGGGTGCGTCGGCGCCCACAGCGCCGGTTCCGATACGCTCGCCGTCCCGATCGCGGTCGCCGACTGGGCGTGGGCGAGCGTCACGCCGGTGAAGCTCAGCGGGATCGTCCGCCCGGCGCGCGCGAGCGAGCCTTCGGGGAGGATCGTGCGGCTCGGGCCGTAGTTGCGCACCTGCACGCTCACCCGCACGCTCGCCTGTGCGGCCTGCGACGGATTCGAATCGCTCCCACCCGTGAGCGTCGTCTGGATCGCCGGCTCGGACAGTTCGCTTTCGCCGATCCGGCGTACGTCGACCTCGCCGTCGAGGCCGCCCCAGTTGAACCACGTGCGGTGGAAGCCTTCCCGGGCCTGCTGCCCGGGGTTCTCCCAGTCGATCCGCACGACCACCGTGTGCGTCCCCGCGGTCAGGCTCGCGCGCATTTCGAACGGCAGGTAGGAGCCGTGGTGGGAGCCCAGCGCGCGGCCGTCCACCCACACGCTCGCCTTGTAGTTGGCCGACTGGAAGGTGAGCGCGTACAGGCCCGCCTGCGGCGCGTCGAAGCTCGTGCGATACCACGCGATCGAGCCTTCGTAGTTGCGCCCGCCCGGCTTGCCCGTGTAGGGGCTCGGGTCGACGACGTTCGGGACGCTCACCGCCGTGCCGGAGAAGCCGCCCCGCTGCCAGCCAAGCGACAGGCCGCGGTTGGCGGGGTCCTTGCGCAGCGTCCACTGCGTCAGCGGCGTGCGCCCGCCGGGTCCTTCGAAGATCACCGACGCAAGCGGCGGCGCGAGCGCGGCCGGGACGTTCGCCGCGAGCGCCGCCGCCAGCGCGCCGCACGCGAGCGCGATCGCGAGTGTCGCTCTGCTCATGGCTCCAAGCATGATCCTTCAACAACCGCCGGACGCCGTCAGAGCGCAGCGACGCTCGCGCCCGCGTTCGGCCTGGCACCCTCGCGCCCGCCCGCGTCGGTCGCGCCCGCGTTCGGATCGACGGCGCCGCCCGCGCCCGCGCCCGCGAGCAGGCGCTCGAGCAGCGCGCGCGCGCCGGCCTTGTGCAGCGGCTCGTTGAGGTTGCCGCACTTGGGCGACTGCACGCACGAGGGGCAGCCGCTCGCGCAGCGGCAGCCGGCGATCAGCCGCCGCGCGTCCTCGCACAGCTCCTCGAAGCGCGCGAAGGCGGTGCGCGCGATGCCGATCCCGCCGGGGTGCCCGTCGTAGAGGAAGATCGTCGGGCAACCGGTCTGCGGGTGGAAGTTGGTGGACAGGCCGCCGATGTCCCAGCGGTCGCACATCGCGATCAGCGGCAGCACCGCGATCTGGGCGTGCTCGGTCGCGTGCAGCGAGCCGAGCAGCAGCTCGAGTGGAACGGCGTCGTCCCCCTGCGGGGACGATCCGGCGGGCAGCTCGAACCACAGCGCCTGGGTGGGAAAGCTCGTGGACGGCAGCTCGAGCGCGAAGATCCCCGTCTGGGCGTGGTCGGAGAGCCGCCGGCGCTGGTAGGCGAGCACGGTCTCGGTGACGCTGACCTCGCCGAAGGACAGGGTGACGCCGAGCGCGGTGCGCCGCTCGAGCAGGCGCACGATCTCGGTGTCGGTCTGCGACTTGGGCTGCGTGTACCAGTCGCCGTCGAACGGCGCGACGAGCGCGCGCCGCCCTTCGAGGTCGAGCGCGCGCACCTCGTAGGAGCGCCCCTGGTGCATGTAGACGGCGCCGTCGTGCACGGTCGTGTGGGCGCGCGCGGCCTCGGTCGTGCCGAGCAGCTCCCCGGTGGCGACGTCGACGATCGCGAAGCTCTCGGGCGAGGCCGAGCGCAGCGAGACGTCGGCCGCGGGATAGTCGCCGGGCCGGCGGGGCACATAGGTGGCGCCGGCCAGCGTGCCCTCGCGCCGGCGCAGCTGGCCGGCGCTGAGCAGCAGCTCCGCGTGCGCCTCCCAGCGCGGGCCGAGGAACTCGGCGTCGGCGCGGGTGAGCGGGCGCTCGTGGGCGGCGCACAGCAGGTGCTGGCGGTGGATCAGCGGGCTCTCGTGGTCGAGGATCGCGGCCTCGACCGGCCGTTGCAGGAACTCCTCGGGGTGGCGGCAGAAGAACTGGTCGAGCGCGTCCTCGCCGGCGACGTACACGGCCAGGCCGCGCCCGCGCCGCCCTGCGCGCCCCCACATCTGGCGCAGCGAGGCGACGGTTCCCGGGAAGGTGACGACGAGCGCGGCGTCGAGCTCGCCGACGTCGATGCCGAGCTCGAGCGCGTCGGTTGTGATCACCGCGCGCAGCTCGCCGCGCATCAGGCGCCGCTCGAGCTCGCGCCGCTGCTGGGGGGTGTAGCCGGCGCGGTAGGGCTCGACCTGCTCGGCGAGCTCGGGGTGGCCGTCGAGCAGGTCCTGCTTGACCAGCCGGCTGAGCACCTCGACGCCCTTGCGCGACTTCATGAAGCAGATGCAGCGCGCGCCCTCGCGCACGAGGCGCGCGAGCAGCTCGGCGGCCTCGCCGAGCGCCGAGCGGCGCGTCCCGAGCGGCTCGTCGGTGAGCGGCGGGTTCCAGATCGCCATGCGCCGGCGCGGCGCGGGCGAGCCGTCGCGGTCGATCAGGGTCACGTCCTCCAGGCCGGTCAGGCGCTGGGCGAGCTCGACGGGGTTGGCGATCGTGGCGGAGGCGAGCACGAAGCGCGGCTCGGTGCCATAGGCGGCGGCGATCCGGCGCAGCCGGCGCAGGACGTTGGCGACGTGCGAGCCGAACACGCCGCGGTAGACGTGCGCCTCGTCGACGACGACGACTGAAAGGTTGGCGAACAGCTCGCCCCAGGCGCCGTCGTTGGGCAGGATCGCGAGATGCAGCATGTCGGGGTTGGTGAGCACGACGTTGGCGCCGCGGCGGATCTGCGCGCGCGCCTCGCGCGGCGTGTCGCCGTCGTAGATCGCCGGTCGCACCTTCGTGCTCAGCGCGAAGCCCGCGAGCGCTCGCGCCTGGTCCTGGGCGAGCGCCTTCGTCGGGTACAGGTAGAGGGCGCGCGCGCTCGGCTTCCAGCACAGCAGATCGAGCGTGGGCAGGTTGAAGCACATCGACTTGCCCGAGGCTGTCCCGGTGGTCACGATCGTCGTGCCCAGACGCGCCGCTTCGACCGCGTGCGCCTGGTGCGCGTACAGGCGCTCGATCCCCAGCCGGGCTAGCGCGGCGAGCACCTCCGGATGCAGCTCCGGCGGCGCGACTAGCTTCGCGCGCCCCGGGCCCTCGTTTGCCTCGCGCACGAGCCGCCCGTCCTCGCGTCCGGCGTCGAGCAGCGCGCTCCAGGGCTCGATGGTGCGGTCGAGGGCCAAGGACTTGAGATAGTAGAGGCGATGTCCGCGAGCGCGGCCGAGCGCTGGGCGAAAGCCCGCTCCTTCCACCATTCGCTGTTTCCCGCGCGGCGGATCGCCGCCGAGCGCCGCCGCAGCGTGTCGGTGTGCGTGCCCGCGCGCGAATGCGCGCAGACCATCGGCGAGGTCGTGCGCGAGCTCGTGTCGCTGCGCGAGCAGGGCGCGATTGACGAGCTGGTGGTCGTGGACGCGGCCTCCGCGGACGGCACCGCGGCGCTCGCCGAGCGCGCGGGCGCGACCGTCTGGCAAGAGGCGGAGCTGCTGCCCTCCTACGGGCGGGTGCTGGGCAAGGGCGATGCGATGTGGCGCGCGAGCGCGGCGCTCGAGGGCGAGCTCGTGTGCTTCGTCGACGCCGACACGGAGGGCTTCTCGGCGCACTTCGTCAGCGGCCTGCTCGGACCGCTCGTGTGCGAGCCGCACGCCTCGGAGGTCTCGTTCGTGAAGGCCTTCTACCGCCGCCCGCTCGCCGCGGAGCGCGAGGGCGGGGGCGGGGGCGGCGGGCGCGTCAACCACCTGGCGGCGCGCCCTGCGCTCGCGCTGTTCTACCCGCAGCTGCGGGGCGTGCGCCAGCCGCTGGCGGGCGAGGTGGCGGTGCGCCGCGAGCTGCTGCAGGAGCTGCCGTTCGCGACGGGCTACGGGGTGGAGGTGGCGATGCTGATCGACGCGTGGCGCGCCGTCGGTCTGGAGGGCATGGCGCAGGTGGACCTCGAGGAGCACCGCAACCGTCACCAGCCGCTGTCGGCGCTCGAGCCGATGGCGCGCGCGGTGCTTGCGACGATCGCGCGCCGGATGGAGCGGGAGGGACGCCTGCTCGCGGACGTGACGGACGCGCCGCTCGAGCGCCCGCCGCTGGCCAGCCTGAGCGTCGCGCGCGCCGCCCGGTGAACGCCCCGGCCGGCGAGAGCGGGCGGACGCGCTGCCGGCGGACGCGCTGCCTGTACCTGGACCTGGACAGCACGCTGCTGGGCCGCGGCGCGTCGATGCTGCACGACGGCGAGGGCACGGTGACGATCGACGGCGTGCGCGCGGTCCAGGCGTGCCTGCGGGCGGACGTGGAGGTCGTGCTGATGTCGGGCAGGCGCGAGATCCAGGTGGCGGAGGACGCGCGCCTGCTGGGCCAGTCCTCCTACATCTATGAGGCGGGCGCGTGCGTGGTGCTCGAGGGCGAGGAGCATTGGCTGACGGGCAAGCTGCTCCCGGGCGAGCTGACGATCGCGCAGCAGATCGAGCGCTCGGGCGCGCCGGCGCTGCTGCTCGAGCGCTACGCGGGCCGCCTGGAGTACCACGAGCCGTGGCACCTGGAACGCGCGGTCTCGCACCTGTTCCGCGGCCTGGTCGACGCAAGCGAGGTCGACCGCGTGCTGGCCGAGCACGGCCACGGCGACCTGCGCCTGGTGGACAACGGCGTCGTGCGCCGGCGCTCGCCGGCGCTCGCCGGCCTGCCGCGCGTGCGCTGCTATCACCTGGTCCCGGCGGCGGCGGCGAAGGCGACGGCGGTGGGCTTCCACCGCCGAGCGCGCGGCTACGAGCGCGCGCAGACGTTCGCGGTGGGCGACTCGCGCGAGGACATGGAGTGCGCGCGCGAGGTCGACGCGTTTTGGCTGGTGGCCAACGGGCTGGAGCGCGACCCCTCGATTCGCGAGGCGCTGGCGGCGTATGCGAACGTGCGCGTGTGCGAGTCGGGGCACGGGCGGGGGGTGTATGAGGCGGTGATCAGCACATTGATGGGCGCTAGTCCGACTGTGCGCTGAGGGGCCCCAGCGGCCCGAGGCAGAAGAGCTAAGCGGCTCAGCGCCCGGCGCCGGTCAACGGCGTACCGGACTCGGCGGGATGTGGAGATCGAGTCGCTCCAGACGCTCCGGGTCCAGGAGAGCGTCGATCTGCATGATCTTCCCGTTCGTGACGGTGAGGGCCATCACCGAGAACACGCGCTCGCGTGGCGCCACCACCGCCCCCGCGGCGCCGTTCACGAGCGCGGGTCTGACGAACGGGTAGAGCTTCGAGAAGGTGGCCGTGTGCCGGGCCACGGCCTGCGCGCCGTGCAACACGAGCGAGGCGTCTGCGCGCAGGACGCCGCCATCGATCCGCAGCTCGACTTCCGGGTCCAGCACCGCCAGGAGCGCGTCGAAGTCGCCGTCGCGCGAGGCGGCGAAGAACGCGTCGACGACGCGTCTCTGCGACGCGAGGTCACGGTCCGGCTGCGGCGAGGCGCGCACGCGCCGGCGGGCGCGGCTGGCGAGCTGCTGAGCCGCCGCCTCGGAGCGGTCGAGCGCGGTCGCGATCTCGGCGAATGACACCCCGAAGACGTCGTGCAGCACGAACGCGAGTCGCTCGGCGGGAGTCAGCGCTTCGAGCACCACAAGCAGCGCCAGGCCCACCGACTCGGCCATGAGCGCCTCGTGCGCCAGTCCCTCCCGCTCGAAGCTGACCACCGGATCCGGGACATGCGCTGAGAGCTCCTCGCGCCTCGCCCTGCGCGATCGCAGCATGTTCAGGCACACCCGACCGACGACCGTCGTCAGCCAGGCCTGCATGTTCTCAACCGTCGCGGGATCGTGATCGCGAATTCGCAGCCACGCCTCCTGCAGGGCATCGTCGCTTTCGCTCACCGACCCGAGCATCCGGTAGGCGACCGTCCGCAGATGCTGCCTGCTCTGCTCGAATCGCTCGGTCAGCCAGTCGCACTCGTCCATCGCCGGCTCTCCGCTGTCGCCCTCAGATGCTCACCAGTGGTTGTGATAGCCCATGTCGGTGACCAGCGCCGCCGCCGCCAGCGCCAGGAAGAACACGGCTCCGCCGATCTGGCGGTCGCGGACGCGCAGGTGAGCGCTCACAGCGCATGTGAAGTACACGACCAGGCCGATCGCCGCAGCCGTCCCAATCGCCGGCACCGCGAAGCCTGTCACGAGTCCGACCGCGCCCGACGCCAGCAATGCGCCCAGCGGGACCATCCAACGGGTGGAGACGCGCACCCGCTCAGCGACCACCTTGACCGACGCGGCGCCCGCGAAGTTCAACGACGCGGCGTAGCCGTTCGCGAGCGCCGCCAGGACCGTTGCGATCAGGTAGCTGACGTGCATACCTCCTAGACACGCCTCGCGCGCAGAACCTGACCGCCGACGACGCCGCGCGCGTGCCCTCGCCGCCGACACGACGGCTAGCTTGTGCCAGCATCACGCGCATGGCACGCGCCGGCGAGGAGCTCGTCAACCCGCTGAGCGCTGGCAGGTTATCGCGGGGACGGCGGCGTTTCGGATCGCTGGGCGGGAGCGCACCGCGCGGTCGGGCGAGACGGTCACCGCCCCCGCCGGCGTGCCCCACCAGGCGTGGAACCCCACCGACCAGCCCGTCCATGTACGCATCCAGATGCGCCCCGCGCTTGGGTGGGAGCAGTTCGTGCGCAGGCTATTCGCGCTCGCCGCCGAGGCGCACGCGAGCAGGCACGACGCCCCGGACCCGCGGTCGCTGCTCGAGCTGCTGCGCGAGTTCCCGCGCGAGATAGCGCCGGCGGTTGAGCAACGCCGGCCCTCATAGGTCGAGGTCGATTCGACGCGCTAGCCTTGCCGAAGGGGTAGTGGTCAGGCGATGTCCCGCTCCACCGTCGTCCGGGCGGCGAGCACCGACACCGTCAGGGCGAGGGCGGCGAGCAGCGCGAGGGCGGCGATGAACGGCAGCGAACCGGCCGCACCCGCCTCTCCATGTGCGGGACCGAACGCTGCGTTGCCGAGCTTGACGCCGGCGAGCGTGGTCGCCGCGGTGTAGGGCAGATATGGGCGCACGGAGGTGAACAGGCCGCCGATGACCGACTCGATCACGATGCCCCACACGAAGATGCCGATCACCGTCGCGAGCTGTGAGCGCACGAGCGAGCCGAGCGCGGCGCCGAGCGCGGCGAGGGCCGCCGCTCCGCAGATCGCGCCACCGATGTGGCCAAGGAGAGTCCCAGCGCCCAGCGCGATATGCGCGCTGTCGCTTGACGCGAACGCGAGGCCGACACCCGTCGCGGTCACGCCTGCGACTAGGCCGAAGAGCGCGCCCGCGGCCGCTGACACGATCACCTTTGCGACGAGCACGCGACCACGTCGGGGCGTGGCTTGGTAGGTGAGCGTGGCGCTCGCGTGACGGAACTCGCCGCTGGCGAGGATCGCGCCGAGCACGGCGGCGAACAGCATCGCAAATCCCGTGACGGTCGTCACGGTCGCCAGACCCGATGCGGTGGAGATCGGCGCCACGCCGGTGCCGGCGCTGCCGGCGCGGGAGGCCTCGAGCGTGGCGAACAGCACCGTCAACACAGCGGCGGTCGCGAGCAACCCATGGGTAAGTCGGATCGTGACGAGCTTCAGCAGCTCGCCGTGAACAAGACGTCTCATCGCTTGCCGTTCCGTTCTCCGGCGGCGGTCAGTCCCAGGAAGATGTCCTCGAGGTCTGGAGCCTCGGTGGTGGCCTCGAAGATGGGGATCGCGTGCGCGGACGCCAGCGTCCCGATCTTCTCGCTGCTGGCGCCAGTGATCCTCAGCTGGTCGGGGCCGACGATCTCGGCGCTGGCGTCGTGCGCGGCGAGCGTCGCGGCCAGCTCTTGCGCGTTGGGGGTACGAACACGGACCGTCTGCTGGGCTCGCGCGGTCAGCTCCTCGAGCGTCGAATGCGAGACGAGGCGTCCACGATCGAGGATCACGACACTGTCGACCGTCTGGGCGACCTCCGCGAGAATGTGGCTGGAGACCAGCACGGTGCGTCCCTCGACAGCGAGACTGCGCAGCAGCTCGCGCAGCCAACGTACGCCCTCCGGATCCAGTCCGTTGGCTGGCTCGTCGAGGATCAAGACCTCCGGGTCGCACAGCAGCGCCGTCGCGAGGCCCAGCCGCTGACGCATGCCCAGCGAGAAGTGGCCCACGCGGCGATCGCCCGCGTCGCTGAGCTCGACGAGCTCGAGGACCTCATCGACGCGCGAACGGGGCACGTCGCCGACGGTCGCCTGGATGCGCAGATGGTTGCGCGCGGTTCGGCCAGGGTAGGCGCCCGCGGACTCCAGCACCGCGCCAACCGCGTGCAGCGGCGAGCGCAGATCCCGGTAGAGCTGCCCGCCGATCGTAGCGCTGCCGTCACTGGGCGTGACCAGTCCGAGCAGCATGCGCAGCGTCGTCGTCTTACCGGCGCCGTTGGGTCCGAGGAACCCGACCACCGTGCCCTCCTCGACCGTGAAGCTCACGTGATCGACGGCGAGCACCTCGCCAAAGCTCTTGGTCAGGCCGCGTATCTCGATAACCGACATGGCCGTCACGCTAAGGCGTCAGGCGCCCGCTCGAAACACCCCACAGGAGGAAATCAGGGGTCCCCCCAGCGGGGTAGCAATGTCCCCCCGGCGGGGGATTCACGCGGTTTTGAGCGGCGCTACGCTGGCCGTGCTCGTGTCAGACGCGACCACCGCCGATCGGCTCTTCGTAACCCCGCGGAGGCCCGGGGTGCTAGTCGATGCCGTGATCGCCGCTGTGGCGTTCGCCGGCACCCTGCTGCTGCTTGCGTTGGGGAGCTTCGGCAACTCGGGCAGCGCGGCGCATCATCTGGATTTGCTCGGAGGAGTGCTTGCCGCCTGCGCGACGCTGCCGTTGCTCGCCTGGCGCCGGGCGCCGCTGGGCGTTTTCGTGGTGAGCACGCTTGCGAGCGCCGCCCTGATGGGCGCCGGCTACGCGGCCGGGCCGCCGCTGGGCCCGACCGCCGCGCTGTACCTGCTCGCGGCCAGTCGCGATGCTTCAGATCCGTGGAGGTTGCGCACGACGTTCACCGTCGGCGCACTGCTGACGATCCACGTGAGCGCATACGGGTTGGCGAGCGGGAAGTTCCCGCTGACGGCGCTGGCGGCGGCGATCCTGCTGTGGAGCATCGCGTGGTTTGCAGGCGAGCGCACGCGGCTGCGGCGCGCGCAGCTGGAGGAGCTGCGCCAGCGCGCGCTGCGCAACGAGCGCGACGCCGAGCGCGACCGGCGGCTCGCAGCCGCCGAGGAGCGCGCCCGCATCGCGCGCGACCTGCATGACTCCGCCGGCCACGCGATCAACGTGATCGGCGTCCAGGCGGGCGCCGCGCGGCTGCTGCACGACCGCGACCCCGCCCGCTCCAGACAGGCGCTACAGACAATCGAGGAAGTCGCGCGACAAACCGTCGGCGACATCGACCGGATCGTGCACACCCTGCGCAGCGCTGACGCACCCGACGAGAAGGTCGAGACGCCACCGGGACTGGCGTCCCTCGACGCGCTCGTCGCCCAGCACGCCGCGACCGGGCTGACCGTCACCGTCGATATCGGCGGCGAGCCGCGCGCGCTCGCGGGCGCCGTCGACCAGGCTGCCTACCGCATCCTCCAAGAGGCGCTCACCAACGCCGCCCGCCACGGCGCAGGCGACACGCGTGTGGACCTCCACTTCGCTCGATCCGCGCTGCGGCTCGCCGTCACCAACCCCGCTTCTGCCGTGGCCGACGGATCTCCAAACGGCGGGCACGGCCTGATCGGAATGCGCGAACGTGCGACGCTGCTCGGCGGCACCCTGACCGCAAAGCGTGAAGACGCAGCCTTCCGGGTGAACGCCGAGCTCCCCTACGACGAGCGGTCTGAATGACCCGCGTGCTGATCGTCGATGACGACGATCTTATGCGAGCCGGCCTAGCGGCCGTGCTCTCGAGCGATCCCACGATCGCGATCGTCGGCGAGGCCTCGACCGGCCGCGAGGCTGTGGAGCGGGTAGGACGCCTGCACCCGGACGTGGTGCTGATGGACGTGCGCATGCCCGACCTCGACGGGATCGCCGCGACCCGCGAGCTCACCAGCGCATCGCCCGCACCGAGGATCCTGATCCTGACGACCTTCGAGCAGGACGACTACATCTTCGGAGCCCTGCGTGCCGGAGCCTCCGGGTTCCTGCTCAAGCGCACCCGCCCGGAGGAGCTGATCGCCGCGGTGCACACGATCGCCGCGGGCGACTCGCTGCTCTCACCGTCGGTCACCCGCCGCGTGATCGAGGGGATGGCCAGGGAGCCGGCCGCGCCAGCCGCCATCGGCAACCACCTCGCCGAGCTGACGCCTCGCGAGCGCGAGGTGCTCGAACTGATCGCGCGCGGGCTTTCCAACACGGAGATCGCCGCCACCCTCGTCGTCGAGGAGTCGACCGTCAAGACCCACGTCAAGCGAATCCTGATGAAGCTCGACGTGCGCGATCGCGTCCAGGCGGTGATCTACGCCTACGAGAGCGGGCTCAACGACAGCGCTCGCCGAACGACGCCCGTCATCGCGCACGATCCCTAGCTGTCTGCCGACGCTTCGGCCGGCGGCCGCTTCTCAGCAGCCCGTCGATCAGGTCGTGGATCACGGTCCGCACGTCTTCCGTCTCCTGCGCGGGATCGGCGGCGTTGGCGATGCTCATCGCGGCCTCGTCGAGCGCCCCGATCAGGACGGTCGCTAGGGGACGCGTGGGTTGTGGAGCAAGCTCGCCCGACTCGATCGCGGCGCTCAGGAGCTGCTCGGTCATGCCCAGCCCGTAGCGCTTTGAGATCTCGCGGAAGCCCGCCCAGCCGAGGATGCTGGGCGCGTCGAGCAGCACCAGTTGTCGAACCTCGGGTTCGCTTGCGATCGTCAGCCACGCGTCGGCGGCAATGTGCAGAGCCGCGGCCGGCGTGTTCGGTTCGGCGGCGGCGACCGCCGCGCCCAGCCGCTCGATCACGTCCGTCTCGACGGCTTCGAGGACGGCGAGGAAGAGCTTGGCCTTGTCGGCGTACTGGTGGTACATGGCGCCGCGGGTGACGCCGGCAGCCCGGGTGATCTCCGGGGTCGAGACGGCGCTGTAGCCGCGCGCGCCCCACAGCCGGCGCGCCGCCGACAGCAGCGCCAGCCGCGTCGCGGCGGATCGTTCCGTCTGCGTGCGGCGCACTTACCGGCAGGTTGTTGGTATATTACGGGCAGACTGCACGTAAACGAGTATAGGAGGAGATCATGCCCAAGGTCACTCTCAGCAGCGGAACGATCCACTACGAGCAAGGCGGGCCGTCCGACGGGCGCCTGGTCGTGTTCGTCCACGGTTACGCGATGGGCTCATCGCTCTGGCGGCCGCTGAGCCAGCGGCTCTGCGCGCAGGGCTTCGCATGCATCGCGCCGACATGGCCGCTGGGCGCCCACAGCGAGCCGATGCGCGAGGACGCGGACCTGACGATGGAGGGACAGGCTGCGATCGTGGGCGAGCTCCTCGACGCGCTCGAGCTGAGCGACGTGGTGCTGGTCGGCAACGACACCGGCGGCGCGCTCGCGCAGATCCTCGCCACGACCAGCCCACAACGGCTCGGGGCGCTCGTGCTGACGAGCTGCGACGCCTTCGAGCACTTCCCGCCGCCGATCCTCAAGCCGTTCATCGCCGCCGCGAGGTCGAGACCGGCTTTCCTGGCTGCGGTCCAGCCACTGCGAACTCGCCTCGTGCGCCAGCGCGCTGAGGTCTGCGTGCGCGAGCTTGCCGTAGCCCCTGCGGCGCCCGAGCTCCGTGGCGAGGGGCGTCAGGGCGGCCCTGAAGAGCCTCAGCGAACGCGAGGCCGCGATCAACGGCCGGACGATCGGCGGCGGGAAGTG
>DATJTT010000006.1:0-46756 GCA_035503075.1 Solirubrobacteraceae bacterium | reverse complement strand
GCGCAGCCGGAGCAGGTGCCGGTGGAGCAGGCGGATCCGGCCGTCCTCGATCAGGACGGTCTCGAGGACCGGTTCGGGAGGCTGCCGCGAAGGCACCCCGACATCGTCGCAAGTCGGCCCGAAACGTGCGGAGGAACGGGGGTCGAGCCGATGCAGAACGCGCGACCCGCCGCCATCCGCTTGAATCCTTCGAATTCCCTGTTGGACCTCAGGAGGATGTTCTAGTGCCCGACACATCTGTGCTCACCGAGAACCGCAAGCTGCTGGCTTGGGTCGACGAGATCGCCCAGCTCACGCAGCCTGACCAGATCGCCTGGTGCGACGGGTCGGCCGAGGAGTACGACCGGCTCTGCCAGGAGCTCGTCGATGCGGGCACATTCCGCCGGCTTTCCGACGCGAAGCGGCCGAACAGCTACCTCGCGTGGTCGGATCCGTCCGATGTGGCGCGCGTGGAAGACCGTACCTTCATCGCGTCCGAAAAGGAAGTCGATGCGGGCCCGAACAACAACTGGCGTCCGCCGGCCGAGCTGCGCGCCGAGCTGAACGGCCTGTTCAGCGGCTCGATGAAGGGCCGCACGATGTACGTCGTGCCGTTCTCGATGGGGCCGCTCGGCTCGGACAAGAGCCACGTCGGCGTGCAGCTGACCGACTCGACGTACGTCGCGGTGAGCATGCGCATCATGACGCGGATGGGTCAGGGGGCGCTCGACGCACTCGGTGACGGCGAGTTCGTGCCGTGCCTGCACTCGGTCGGCATGCCGCTGAGCGACGGCGCTCAGGACGTGCCGTGGCCGTGCAACGCCGACAACAAGTACATCGTGCACTTCCCCGACACGCGCGAGATCTGGTCCTACGGCTCGGGCTACGGCGGCAACGCGCTGCTCGGCAAGAAGTGCTTCGCGCTGCGCATCGCCTCGGTGATGGCGCGCGACGAGGGCTGGATGGCCGAGCACATGCTGATCCTCAAGCTGACCTCCCCGGAGGGCGCGGTCAAGTACGTGACCGGCGCGTTCCCGAGCGCGTGCGGCAAGACCAACCTCGCGATGCTGATCCCGACGCTCGAGGGCTGGAAGGTCGAGACGATCGGCGATGACATCGCGTGGATGAAGTTCGGCGCCGACGGCCGCCTGTACGCGATCAACCCCGAGGCGGGCTTCTTCGGCGTCGCGCCCGGGACCGGCCAGCAGACCAACCCGAACGCGATCCGCACGATCGAGCGCAACACGATCTTCACCAACTGCGCGAAAACCGACGACGGCGACGTGTGGTGGGAGGGTCTCACCAAGCAGCCGCCCGCGCACCTGACCGACTGGCGGGGAAACGATTGGACGCCCGCGAGCGAGAAGCCCTCGGCGCATCCCAACGCGCGCTTCACGACGCCCGCCGCACAGGACCCGGCGATCGCCCCCGAGTGGGAGGACCCGGCGGGCGTGCCGATCGACGCGATGCTGTTCGGCGGGCGCCGCTCGACCGTCGTGCCGCTCGTGACCGAGGCGCTCGACTGGGAGCACGGCGTGTTCCTCGGCTCGGTTATGAGCTCCGAGAAGACCGCCGCCGCGGCGGGCACCGTGGGCGAGCTGCGCTTCGACCCGTTCGCGATGCTGCCGTTCTGCGGCTACAACATGGCCGACTACTTCGCCCACTGGCTGAAGATGGGCAGATCCGATCCCGCCCGCCCCGCCAAGCTGCCGAAGATCTTCTACGTCAACTGGTTCCGCAAGGACGCCGACGGGAAGTTCCTGTGGCCCGGCTACGGCGAGAACTCGCGCGTGCTCGCGTGGGTGTTCGCCCGCTGCGCAGGACACGGCGCGGCGCACGAAACGCCGATCGGCCTGATGCCGCCGGTGGGCGGCGAGGGCATCGACACCCGCGGCCTCGACGTCTGCGAAGAGGACATGGCCGAGCTGCTGCGCGTCGACGTCGAGCAGTGGCGCGCCCAGCTGCCGCAGTTCCACGAGCACTTCGGCAAGTTCGACAACCTCCCGGACGAGCTGCACGCGCAGCTCAAGGCGCTCGAGCAAAGACTCGCATAGCGGCGCCCGAAGCCCGGGCGTCACTCGGGCATAGCGGCGCCCGAAGCCCGGGCGTCGCTCGGCCGTACTCTAGTCGTGAGGGTGGATTTCGCCGCCGCCCGCCGCCGGCGGGCGTGACTCCTCGGCGAGCGAGGTGATCGTGAGCGCCCCGCGCGCGGATGACTCGAGCACCTCGGTGGCCTCCTCGAGCGAGCGCGCGTACAGCTCGACGAGCAGGTGCACGATGATGCGCGCGTCGTCTTCGTGCTTGTGGAAGCGCACGTGCGTGAAGAACTCGCGCACGCCGTGCTCGCCGAAGGCCGCGTAGGACAGCGCGTCGCCGGCCTCGGGCCCGGAGCAGCTCTCGACGTCTTCGGAGTCGACCGTGACCGTGCACGAGGCCACCCACGGCGTGCCCGCGATCATCCGTTCCCAGCGGTCCTCGATCGGCTCGACCCGCCCGTTGTTGAAGCCCAGGTGGGGCTGGTCGTGCATGCAGTCCAGGCACTGCACGACCGCCTCCTGGAGCTCGTCCACGACTTCCGCGCGCTCGCCCGAGTCGGGGTCGATCTTGTGGATCCCCTCGTAGTGGACCTGGACCTCGAGGTCCTGGGACCAACAGCGATAGCAGCGCAGCCAGCTGCGCGCGCTCGTCTCTGCCATCGAGCCCTCCATGCGGGGTATTGTAGGCGGGTCCGGTCCTCTGCTCAGGGCGGGCGTCCCGACGCCCGCCGCCACGACGAGCGGACCGAGTCGGCGGCCAAGGTGTAAGTTGCCCACATCCCGATGGCTTCGCGCCAGCTCGCGAGGCCCGACCAACACCGGCACCCAGGGGGGGTCTTATGCGACGTAGCGCGGTTCTGATACTGGTGGGCTTGGCACTCGGCATAGCGTGGACGGCGCCGTCCGGCGCCAGCGCCGCGGCCTTTGGGCAGTGTCCGGCGACCTACAAAGACACTGGATGCCAGTTCCTGATCACGGTCACCAACAGTGGCGTCCAGGTCGCCGAAGACTCGACCCAGGGCCCCTACGACGGTGACGATGACTCCCTGGTCGGGATTGTGAACAACTCGTCGAAATCAATCTCCTCGATCCCGATCTCCGCCGAAGAAGACGTCTTCGGCTTTGACGGCGATGGACCCTGCAACCCATACGTCGGCGTTAATTTCGTCGGATACTTTGAAGAAGGAAAACGCGTGCAGGGCCCGGGGTGCGTGATCGACGCGGAGAACGCCGCCGGCGAAGCACTCAAGGCCGCGGGCAAGCCGTGCCCCACCGAAGAACGCAAATTCAAAGAAACGCCTACGGTCAAAGAAGAAAAAGAAAAAGCTGAAGCAGAAGAAGAATATGACGACCCCTGCGGCTTCCCATCGCCTTCTGGTGAGCCCGCGGGCGTGACCTTCGAAGCAGGCGCATTCGATGGCTATAGCTCCAGCGGCGACGAGGTCACCGGCTATGAGGGACCGCGCAACTGGTACTCGAACATCGGTGTCGGCGCGAACAGCGGTGTCGTCAACTTCTCACCTGCGCTCGCGCCCGGCGAATCGACCTACTTCGGGTTGGAGTCCGCCTTGACCGGCAAAATCCTCACGATCGGCAACGGCACCACAATCTCCACCGGCCTATCCGGAGGCGGACAGAGCGGCAGCTCGATCACGGTCGTCCAGGGCACCCCGGTCACCGATTCGGCGACACTCGCTGGCAGCGGCGCGGCCGTGGCGACAGGTGAAGTCAGCTATGAACTGTTTACAAACGAAACCTGCACAGCGGGCGCGACATCCGCCGGATCGGCGGCGGTCAGCGGCCCGAGCGTCGGGCCTTCGGTCGCCGAGGGGTCGCTGGCGCCCGGCAAATACTATTGGGTGGCCCACTACAGCGGTGACGTCAACAACCAGAAAGTGTCGAGCGCGTGCGGCAGCGAGGTCCTCACTGTGCTGGCTCCGACGACGACCACCACCACGCAGTCGGCCGGGGTGATCGGCGGCGCATCGCTGACGGTGCCGGCGGGCACGACGGTCACCGACCAGGCTCACATCGCCGGCTCGTTGGCCGCCAGCGCTACAGGGACGGTCACATACGCCCTCTACGACGACAGCACATGCACGGGCCCCACGATCGCCACCAGCACGGTCACGGTCGCGGCGGGCGTTGCCGCGGTCTCGACGGCGATCGTGCCCAAGGTCGGCACCTACTACTGGAGGGCGAGCTATAGCGGCGATGGAGCCAACGCCGCGTCGGCGAGCACCTGTGGCAGCGAGGTGCTGGTGGTGGCCTTGAAAGCGAGTCTCGGGCTGCCGGCCGCCAGCCAGTGCCTGGCCAGGCGCGGGTTGACCGTGCATCTGAGCGCGCCCAAGAAAGTGCGGTTCGTCAGCTACGAGATCCAGATCAATGGCGTGACCGTGCAGTCGGGCAAACTCCGCAAGCACCAGTCGACGGTGAGCTACTCGCCACTGCCGAAAGGGAGCTTCGTGTTCGCGCTGATCACCAAGTCCTCGCGCGGCAAGCTGTATGAGCAGCTGCGCAAGTTCCACAGATGCCCGCGGGCCAAACACAAGAAAAAATGATCGCGGTGTCCGGCGTCCGCCCGCGCGGCGGGCGCCGGTTACCCGAACGTGAAGTCGTAGGCGACCAGGCCGTCCTGGAAGCGCAACTGCAGTTCGTCGCTCTCATCGCCCGGAAGCGACACGAGCCAATACAGGCGCTGGCGGCGCACGGTGACCACGCCGTCGTGCACGTCCGCGCCCGAGTCCGCCGCGGGGATCGGGTGCCCGTCGAGCATCACGTGCACCCGCAGCGGGCGTTCGTCCCGGGAGCTCAGCACCAGGTACACGTTCTTGGCCTTGAAGTGCAGGTTCATGCCCGCTTCTGAGACCGCTTCGGCGGGCTGGGCGCCGATGTCCCAGGTGCCGCTGTAGGCGGCGGCGTTGAGCGCCAGTTCCTTGCTCGGGGGCGGACCGTAGTCGTGCGTGCCCGTCTTGGGGCCGTTGATCCAGCCCTCGGCGCGGGCTGTGCCCGTGTAGGTCTCCGGCGTGGCCACTTCGGAGGGCACGATCACGCCGGTCGGGTGACTCTTGCCGCCGACCTGGTAGCCGGCTTGCGCGAGCAGCGCCCTGATCGCGGTTTCGGTCTTTTCGTAGTCGCCCTCGCCGAAGGTCGCGTAGCGGACCTGGCCCTTGGCGTCGATCAGATAGTCGGCCGGCCAGTACTCGTTGCCGTACGCGTTCCACGTGCCCATGTTGTTGTCCTGCACGACCGGGTAGCGCAGCCCGAACTGCCCGATCGCGTCCTCGACGTTGCTCGCCTGCTTCTCGAACTGGAACTCCGGCGTCTCGACCCCGACGATCGTCAGGCCGTCCTTCGCGTACGCCGCATTCCACGCCTTCAGGTAGGGCAGCGTGCGGATGCAGTTGATGCACGTGTACGTCCAGAAGTCGACCAGCACGACGCGCCCGCGCAGGCCCGGGAGCGTCAGCGGACGATCGCCGGGCGTGTTGAACCAGTCCTCCGTTTCCGTGAATTCCGGCGCGGTCCCCAGGTCCGGCAGCGAGCGCGCGTCCGCGAGCAGGCTCGCCTGGCTGGCGTCGCGGGGGGCGATGTGGAGCCTCGAGGTGCCGGAGCCTTCGCAGTCGGAGACCCCGTTCTTGGGCACGAACTTGGCTTCGTGGCCGGTGATCTCGTGCAGCCGGCCGGTGACCGTCTTGGAGCACTCGAGCGAGGCGGTGAGGTTGACGTTGGGGATCTTTTCGGCGACCAGCTTGTCGAAGCTCACGTCCAGGTTGGTCAGGATCGCGATCCCCGTGAGGATCATGATCGTGCCGAGCGCGCGGCCGAGCAGCGGTCCGCGACCGGCCTTGCGCACGCGGTCGAACACGCGCCTGCCGCCGAGCGAGAGCGCGAGCAGCACGAACGCCGAGCCCGCGGCGTAGGCGATCGCCAAGGCGATCGTTTTGCCCGACGCGGCGCTCACGGAGATGACCGCCGCGAGGATCGGGCTCGCGCACGGCGTGTACACGAAGCCGAGCGCGCCGCCGACGAGCAGCCCCGAGAGGAAGCCGTCGCCGGTGCCGCGCGGCCCGAAGCGCGCGAGGCGCGAGAGCGGCGCCTCGATCCGCGCGGCCGCGTCGGGCACGAGCAGCGCGAGGCCGAACACAAGCAGCACCGCGATCGCGAGGTCGCGCAGCGGGTCGTCGCCGAGCCCGACGCCGTCGACCACGTTTGCGAGGCCGACGATCGTGACCGTGAACGTGACCGACAGCCCGAGCACGACGCCCAGCGGTCGCCGCCGCCCGCCCGCTCCGCCCGCCGACAGCAGCGCCGGCAGCACGGGCAGCGCGCACGGCGAGAGCGCGGTGCCCGCTCCGGCGAGGATCGCGAAGCCTAGGAGGACGATCATGGTCTTCGCACGTACAGACTGCGCTGCCTCGACTTCGTTACAAACGCCGGGCCAATCCTTATGCGCCGCTAAGGCGCGGCGCTGCGCGATCCGCGCTCGGCGAGCCGGCGCCGGCCCGGCGGGGCGCCGGGGAGGTTCGCGAGCATGCCCGTGGAATCCTTATCCCTCGACCCGCAAATCCTTCGGCCCAAACAGGGGAAACGACTCTAGCCACCATGCCGTCCGGTGCGTAGGTTGATGTACGCACCAGCCATCGGCCTCGATCGTCACGAACCGCAAAGGAGCATCGATGTCACCAACGCCGAAAGCCGCGAAATCAGCACGCAGGAAAACGAGCGCCGCGAAAGCCAAAGCGACGACGAAAGCGAAAGCTACGAAAGCCAAATCGGCCGTGAAAGCGAAAGCCGCCAAAGCGAAAGCCGCGACCAAAGCCAAAGCCAAAGCGAAAGCGACGACCAAAGCGAAAGCCGCGACCAAAGCCAAAGCGAAAGCGACGACCAAAGCGAAAGCCACGAGAGCCAAAGCGACCAAAGCCAAAGCGAAAGCCGCGGCCAAAGCGAAAGCCGCGGCCAAACCGAAAGCGAAAGGCGCGAGAGCCAAAGCCGCGCGGCCCAAAGCGGGCGCGAAAGCGAAAGCTCGACGCAGCTGAGCGCTCAGCCGGCGCTTCGCTCGAGCGCGCCCACCAGCGTCGCGACGTCCATCGCCGGGTCCTGATCCGCGAGCAGCGCCTGCGCCGCGCGGCGCCCGCCGAGCGCGCGCAGCCCGCTGTCGCCGTACTCGACCGTGAAGTCGGCGAGCGCCGCAGCGCGGCGCGCGGCCAGCCGCCGCGCGGGCAGGTCGAGCCGTGCGCGGTGCTCCTCGAGCGCCGCCGCGAGCTCGTCGATCCCGCTCGGCGGTGACAGCGCCGAGACGGCGAGCACGCGCGTGTCCTTGGAGCCGAGCGAGCGCAGCGCCGCGCTCAGGTCGCGCCTCGCGCGCAGCGCGATCTGCCCGAGGTCGGACTTGGTCACGACGAGCACGTCGGGGGTCTCCATGATCCCCGACTTCAGGAACTGAAGCACGTCGCCGCCGCCCGGCTGCACGACCACGACGACCGTGTCGGCGATGTCCGCGACGTCGGTCTCCGCCTGTCCCACGCCGACCGTCTCGATCACGACGACGTCGAACGCGGCCGCGAGTGCGTCCACGGCGCCGCGCGTGCTGTGCGCGAGCCCGCCCAGGCGCGTGCCCGCGGCGGTCGAGCGGATCAGCACGCCGCGGTCGGTCGGGTCGAAGTCGATCCGGGCGCGGTCGCCGAGCAGCGAGCCGCCCGAGCGCCGCGAGCTCGGGTCGACGGCTAGCACCGCCACGCTGCGCTGCGCCGCGTGCGCCCCGCCGTCGCCGCCGTCCCCGCCGCGCCAGACGCGCAGCAGCGCTGAGAGCAGCGTCGACTTGCCCGCGCCGGGCGGCCCCGTCACGCCGATCACGTGCGCCGGCGCCTCGCCGCCGAGCGCTCCCGGCGAGACCTCGCGCAGCAGCGCCCTCGCCTGCTCGCGCTCGCCGGGCGCGGTGCTCTCGAGCAGGTTCAGCGCGGCCGGGGCCGCGCTCAACTCGCGCGCGCGCAGGCGCACGCCCAGGGCGACTCCATCCTGCTCGCGACTCACGCGCCGCTTGCGGATGAGCCGATCGCGCGCGAGCCGGCCGGCGAGTCGCCGCGCGGCGTGCTCGCCGACGATCCGTTGCCCGGCGAGCCGCCGCCCGCGCCATTGCCCGAGGCGCCCGCGCGGGCGTCCAGCAGCGCGAGGATCTCGCGCATGATGCGCGTGATGTCGAAGTCCTTGGGCGTGTACACCGCGGCCACGCCCGCCCGCTCGAGCGCCGCGACGTCCTGCTCGGGGATGATCCCGCCGACCACCACCGGCGCGGCCACGCCCGCGTCGCGCAGCGCGTCGATCACCGCCGGGATCAGCTCGCGGTGCGAACCCGACAGGATCGACAGGCCGACGACGTGCACGCCCTCCTGCAGCGCCGAGGCGGCGATCTGCGCGGGCGTCAGGCGGATGCCTTCATAGACCACGTCCATGCCCGAGTCGCGCGCCCGCACCGCGATCTGCTCGGCGCCGTTCGAGTGTCCGTCCAGCCCCGGCTTGCCGACGAGCATCTTCGGGCGGCGTCCGAGCTTCTCGTGCAGGCGCGCGACCTGCTCGCGCAGCTCGTCGAGCTCCTCATCGCCCGGGGTGCCCGCCGCCTCGCCGACGCCCGTCGGGGCGCGGTAGCTGCCGAACACACCGCGCAGCGTCCGCGCCCACTCGCCCGTGGTCACGCCCGCGCGCGCGGCCGCGATCGTCGGGAGCATCAGGTTCACGCTCGCGCTGTCGTCGCGCGCCGCCGCGGCCAGCGCTGCGATCGCCTCCTCTACAGCAGCCTGATCGCGCTCGGCGCGCCAGCGACGCACATCCTCGATCTGCTGCGCTTCGATCGCCGGGTCGACCACCAGGATGCCGCCCTCGGCGTCCGCCGTCAGCGGCGAGTCCTCGGTCTCGGTGAAGCGGTTCTGGCCGACGACCACCTGCCGGCCCTCCTCGATCCGGTGGATGCGCTCGCGGTGGGAGTCCACGAGCGCCGCCTTCATGTACGGGACCGCCTCGACCGCGCCGCCGTGCTCGGCCACCACCGCCATCTCCGCGCGCGCGTCCCGCAGCAGCTCGGCGACGAGCGCGTCCATCACCTTCGAGCCCTCGAAGATGTCCGGGTACTCGAGGATGTCCGTCTCATACGCGAGCACCTGCTGGATCCGCAGCGACCACTGCTGGTCCCACGGTCGCGGCAGCCCCAGCGCCTCGTTCCACGCGGGCAGCTGGATCGCGCGGGCGCGGGCGTCGCGTCCGAGGGTCACCGCGAGCGCCTCGAGCACGATCCGCTGGACGTTGTTCTCGGGCTGGGCCTCGGTCAGGCCGAGCGAGTTGACCTGCACGCCGTAGCGGAAGCGCAGCTTGCGGGCGTCCTGCACGCCGTAGCGCTCGCGCCCGAGCTCCTCCCACAGGATCGCCATCGCGCGCAGCTTCGCGTGCTCCTCGACGAAGCGCACGCCCGCGTTCACGAAGAAGGAGATCCGCCCGAAGACCTGCTCCATGCGTTCCCGCGCCCGCTCGCCCTCCGCCTTCGGGGACGTTCCCGGGGAGGCCGCGCCGAGGCGCTCGCGCACCGCGTCGAGCACGGCGATCGCGTTGCTCATCGCGTACGCGATCTCCTGCACCGGCGTCGCGCCCGCCTCCTGCAGGTGATACGAGCAGATGTTGATCGGGTTCCACCTGGGGACGTGCTCGACCGTGTAGGCGATCATGTCCGCGATCAGGCGCATCGACGGCGCCGGCGGGAACGCGTAGGTGCCGCGCGCGAGGAACTCCTTGATGATGTCGTTCTGGGTCGTGCCCTGGAGGCGCTCCTGCGGGGCGGGTGGGTCCTGATTTTCGGCCGCGACGATGTACAGCGCGAGCAGCCACGCGGCGGTCGCGTTGATCGTCATCGACGTGTTCATCTCCGCCAGCGGGATGCCGTCCATCAACGCCGCCATGTCGCCGCGGTGGGAGATCGGGACGCCCACCTTGCCGACCTCTCCCCGGGCGAGCTCGTCGTCGGGGTCATAGCCGGTCTGGGTGGGCAGGTCAAACGCGACCGACAGCCCCGTCTGGCCCTTGGCGAGGTTGCGCCGGTAGAGCTCGTTGGAGGCCTTCGCCGTCGAGTGGCCCGCGTAGGTGCGCATCATCCACGGGCGGTCGCGCTCGGGCAGCCGTGCACGGTGCTCGCTGCTCATGTCTCAATTGTACGGTCGAGCCGCGGGCTTTATCCTGCGAGCCATGGACCAAACGCTCGAGAGACCACGCGCGGGCGGGCCCGGGAGCGGCCTGGGGGGCGCCTGGAGGGTGATCGTCTGCAACGACGATCACAACACCTTCGACCACGTCGCACGCACCCTCGCCCGCTTCATCCCGGGCATCACGCTCAAGCGCGGCCACGAGATCGCCGGCGTCATCCACGCCTCCGGCCGGGCGATCGTCTACAGCGGCCACCAGGAGACCGCCGAGCACTATTGGGAGCAGCTCAAGGGCGCCGGCCTCACGATGGCCCCGCTCGAGCAGGGCTGAGGGACGCTCGCTCTCGGGCGCCTCAGGCGATCTCGCCGAGCGCCGCGCCGTGGCCGTTGCCGTGCCCGTCCTCGGCTGCGCCCTCGCCGGTGAGCACCGCGCCGGCGGCGGTGCGGTCCCACCAGCCGTAGAGCACCGGAATCTGATACCAGCTCGAGTGGGTGGCCCTGAAGTAGACCATCTCCGGGCCCTCCCAGTAGCGTTCCCATTCCAGGTACTCCTCGAAGGCCGCGAGCTGCTGGAAGCGGTAGCGGTCGTCGCGTGAGCGATACACCGCGTAAGAGCTCGCGCCGTAGCGGAGCGCCACGGCGGCGACCTCGTTCACGGCCTGCTCGAACGCGTCCGCGCGAAAGCCGGTCGCATACCACGGGACGATCACCGTGCCGGCCATCAGGCGCCCACCTCCGCGTGGATCGCGCCGGGACCCTCTGCGCTCTTGCCCTCGCCCTCGCGCTCGGCGCCGACGAGGATCGAGATCTTGCCGAGGTGCCTGTTTTCGAGCATCAGCTGGTGCGCTTCGGCGACGCCCTCGAAGCCGAGAGTGCGCCACAGCACCGGGCGGATCTGGCCCGACTCGATCAGCTCGTTCGCCTTCATGCACTCGTACGCGTTGGCGAAGTGCGAGCCGAGGATCTCCTTCTGGCGCATCCACAGGTAGGCGACGTTGAAGTCGAGGTCGATGCCGGTCGTGCCCGCGCAGATCACGACTTTGCCGAACGTCTTGGCGGTGAACACCGAGGTCGGAAACGTCGCTTTGCCGACGTGCTCGAAGACGATCTCGGGGGCATCGCCGAGGATCTCCTTGACGCGCTTCGCGAACGCGCGCGAGACCTTGAAGCGCTCGGCCTCCTCCTGCTCGGACTCGCCGCCCTTGCGCATCATGCCCTCAAAATCGGTCCGGTCGATGAAGTCGACGGCGCCCAGGCGCTTGACGAGCTCGCCCTTCTCGGCCGAGGAGACGACGCCGACGCAGTGCGCGCCGGCCGCCGCGCACAGCTGCGTGGCGAACACGCCGAGGCCGCCCGCGGCGCCCCAAATCAGGACGTTGTGCCCGGCCTGCAGCTTGCAGCGCGTGATCAGCATGCGGTAGGCGGTGAAGTACACCAGGCCGTAGGAGGCGGCCTCCTCCCACGTCAGCGCCGCGGGCTTGGGCAGCAGCTGCTGGGCCTGCACCTTCGTGAACTGCGCGAACGAGCCCCAGGTCGTCTCGTAGCCCCAGATCTTCTGCGACGGCGCCGCCATCGGGTCCAGGCCGTGCACCTCGGGGTCCTCGTAGGAGGCCTGGTTGCAGTGCACGACGACCTCGTCGCCGAGCTTCCAGCGCGTCACGCCCGCGCCCACCTTCCAGACGACGCCGGACGCGTCGGAGCCGCCGATGTGGTGGCCGTACTGCGGGTGATCGCCGTAGCGCATCACCGACACGGGCTTGCCGAGCGCGGCCCACACGTTGTTGTAGTTCACGCCCGCCGCCATCACACGCACGATCACCTCGAACGCGCCCGGCTCGGGAACCTCGATCTCCTCGATCTGAAACGCGTCCTTCGGCTCACCGAAGCGCTCCTCGCGGATCACCCACGCGGCCATCGTGCCCGGCAGCTCGCCGGGCTCGGCGTCTATCGCAGAAACTTGTTGAAGATCGATCGCCACGTGCGCTCGCACCTCGTCTGTCGGGAACCGGACGCAGGCAATCCTACCCGGATGCGCACCGCCGGTCGGCGCCCGGCGCGAGCACTCCGCTCGGGGCCGGCGCGCGGGCGCGACGGCTATGCTGGCGGCACCCGGCTCGCCGTCCAGACGTCAGGAGGCTCGCACGTGAGCGCCCAGCAGATCGCACTGCCCGCAGTCGAGGGGGTGCGTCATCGCACGGTCGAGGTCGGCGGGGTCGCCCTGCACGTCGCCGAGGCCGGCTCCGGCCCGCCGGTCGTGCTGTTGCACGGCTGGCCCCAGCACTGGTACGCCTGGCGCCGGGTGATTCCGCTGCTGGCCGTCGATCACCACGTCATCTGCCCCGACCTGCGTGGCTTCGGTTGGAGCGAGGCTCCGCCCGGGCCCTACGACAAGGCGAGCCTCGGCCGCGACGTCGTCGGGCTGCTCGACGCGCTGGAGCTCGATCGCGTCGACCTGATCGCGCACGACTGGGGAGCCTGGATCGGCTTCATCCTGTGTCTCGAACAGCCGCAGCGCTTCGCGCACTACCTGGCGCTGAACATCTACACGCCGTGGCCGGAACCGCCCTCGCCACGAGGCCTGACGGTGCTCGCCCGCCTCTGGTATCAGGTCTTGATCGCCACACCCGGCCTCGGCCGGCGCCTGATCCGCGAGACGCAGTTCGTGCGCCGGCTGATCACCGCCGGCGCCGTGCACGAGCACACGTGGAGCAGCCAGGAGCTCGACGCGTTCACCGCGGCGCTACGGGCGCCCGAGCGCGCGGACGCGTCAGTGCACCTGTATCGAACCTTCCTGCTGCGCGAGCTCGGCCCGTTTTTGCGCGGGCAGTTCGACGGACAGAGACTGAGCGTGCCCACGCTGCTGCTGCACGGCACCCGCGACCTCGCGATCGACCACCGCGCGCTCGGGCGGTGGCCGGCGCACGCCGATCAGATGGGCGTCGAGCTGCGCGATGACTCCGGGCACTTCATCGCCGAGGAGCTCCCCGAGGTGGTCGTCGAGCACGCGCGTGCGCTGTTCGAGCGTCCGCGGCTCGCCGCCGCGACCTCCTCGGCGTAGCTCGTGCGGGCCGTGGCTCGTGCGCGCTGTAGCTCGTGCGGGCCGTGGCTCGTGCGCGCTGTAGCTCGTGCGCTTGGCCGCTCGGCGGAAACGCGCCGCGCGCTCAACGCGGGGCAGTCCGCGCGAAGCTGACCCGCTCTACCTGCTCGCCGCGCCCGATCACGACCTCCGAGACGAGCTCGGGCGCGAACAGCCCGTGCTCGACCACGCCCACCGTCGATGAGAGCCGCTCGGCGAGCGCCCCCGGGTCCCGGAGCTCGCCGGCGTAGTCGGCGATCACACCGCCGTCGGGGCTGCGGGGGCTCGCGCGCAGGCGCACGGCCCCCAGACGTCGGATGGTCGCCTGCAGGCCGTACTCGAGCAGCTCGAGCGGCACGGGCGCGCGCACGCGCTCGACGAGCTTGTTCGCCGAGACGATCACGACGAAGCGATCGGCCGCCGCCGCGACCGCCTTCTCGCGGGTGTGCGCGCCGCCGCCGCCCTTGACCAGCCAGCCGGCCGGATCGACCTGGTCGGCCCCGTCGATCGCCATGTCCAGCCGCGCGGGCGCACCCGCCCCGCAGAAGCTCTCGACGTGCAGCCCCAGCTCGACCGCCGCCCGTTCGGTGGCGGGCGAGGTCGACACGCAGCGCAGCTCGAGTCCGCGTTCGGCCAGCGCCGGCAGCAGGTAGGCGACGGTCGAGCCCGTGCCGAGCCCCAGCAGCATCCCGTCCTGCACGAGCTGCGCGGCCGCCCGCGCGGCGAGCTGCTTCTCGCGCTCGACGCTCACGCGAGCGCCCTCACGCGAGCGCCCCCGCGCGGGCGCCGGCGGGCGGGCGCGCTCGCGGGCGCGACCGTCGGGAGCGCGCGGGCGCGCTCACCGCATCTTTCGGTAGCGGCGGATCAGCGCGTTGGTCGAGCTGTCGTGCGCCAGCCGCGGCTCCTGCTCGGACTCGAGCTCGGGGATGATCCGCTTGGCCAGCACCTTGCCGAGCTCGACGCCCCACTGGTCGAAGGAGTCGATGTCCCAGACGACCCCTTGAGTGAAGACGCTGTGCTCATACAGCGCGACGAGCGCCCCGAGCGTGTGCGGCGTCAGCTGCTCGGCGAGGATCACGTTGGTCGGGCGGTTGCCCTCGAACACGCGGTGGGGGACGACCGCCTCGGCTGTGCCCTCGGCGCGCACCTCCTGCTCGGTCTTGCCGAAGGCGAGCGCCTCGGCTTGCGCGAACACGTTGGACATCAGCAGGTCGTGATGATCGCCGATCGGGTTCAGCGCCTTGGCGAAGCCGATCAGATCGAGCGGGATCAGCTTGGTGCCCTGGTGGATCAGCTGGTAGAAGCTGTGCTGCCCGTTGGTCCCGGGCTCGCCCCAGTAAACCGCCCCCGTCTGGCAGCTCACCCGCCGGCCGTCGAGCGTTACGTGCTTGCCGTTGGACTCCATCGTCAGCTGCTGCAGGTAGGCGGGGAAGCGCTTGAGGTACTGGCAGTAGGGCATCACCCCGACTGTCTGCGCGCCGAAGAAGTCGCCGTACCAGACGGCCAGCAGCCCCATCAGCGCCGGCAGGTTGCGCGCGAACGGCGTGGTCCGAAAGTGCACGTCCATCTCGTGAAAGCCAGCGAGCATCTCGCGGAAGCGCTCGGGGCCGATCGCGACCATCGTCGAAAGGCCGATCGCCGAGTCCATCGAGTAGCGCCCTCCGACCCAGTCCCAGAAGCCGAACATGTTCTCGGTGTCGATGCCGAACTTGGCGACCTCCTGCGCGTTGGTCGAGACGGCGACGAAGTGCCTGGCGATCGCCGACTCGTCACCGAGCGCAGCCAGCGCCCATTCGCGCGCGGTGCGCGCGTTGGTCATCGTCTCGAGCGTCGTGAACGTCTTCGAGGAGATGACGAACAGCGTCTCCTCGGCCGCGAGGTCGCGCGTGGCCTCGGCGAAGTCGGTCGCGTCCACGTTCGAGACGAAGCGGAAGCTCAGATCGCGCCTGGAGTAATGGCGCAGGGCCTCGTACGCCATCACCGGGCCGAGGTCCGAGCCGCCGATGCCGATGTTCACGACGTTGCGAATCGGCTTGCCCGTGTGGCCCTTCCACTCGCCCGAGCGCACCCGCTCGCTGAACGCGGACATCCGATCGAGCACCTGGTGGACCTCGGCCACGACATCCACGCCCTCGACGATCAGCGACTCGCCCCTGGGCATGCGCAGCGCGACGTGCAGCACCGAGCGATTCTCCGAGACGTTGATCCGGTCTCCCCGGAACATCGCCTCGGTGCGCTCGTGCAGGCCTGACTCCTCGGCGAGCGCGACGAGCAGCGCGAGCGTCTGCTCGTCGACGCGATTCTTGGAGTAGTCGAGGTGCAGGCCCGCGCCCTCTGCGCACAGCCGCTCGCCCCGCCCGGGATCCGCCGCGAACAGCTCGCGCAGGCGGAGCTCGCGGATCTGCTCGTAGCGCGCGCTCAGCGCCCGCCAGGCCGCGCGCTCTCGCAGCGGTGTGGTCGGTCTTGCGGTCGTGCTCATCGAGCCCTCCTCGGCGTCCGTAGGTTCGAGCCCCGCACGCTACACCTGCGGCCGAGCGCGACGCGCTCGCGCATGCGGGCCACTCGGTCCTCGCGAGCGCGCCCCCGCTAGGGTGGGCGAGATGGGTGCGGCGGGCATGCGCGCGACTGGACGGTGAGCGTGAGCTCGATCCCGCCTTCGGGCGAGCAGTTCGAGATCGTCCACGGCGGGCAGCGCGCGACGATCGTCGAGGTCGGCGGCGGGGTGCGCGCGTATGCGGTCGACGGCAGGCCGGTGCTCGACCCCTACCCGCTGCACGCGATCTGCGACGGCGGGCACGGGGCGCCGCTGATCCCGTGGCCGAACCGGCTCGCCGACGGCCGCTACCGCTTCGGCGGGGTCGACTATCAGGTGGCGCTCAGCGAGCCCGACAAGCACAACGCGATCCATGGCTTGCTGCGCTGGCGGCCCTGGCGGGCGCTCGCGCACGAGCCCGACCGCGTGAGGATGGGCACGCGCCTGTATCCGCTGAGCGGCTACCCGTTCACGCTCGAGGTCCAGATCGAGTACGCGCTGAGCGAGGGCGGGCTGAGCGTGTCGACGAGCGCGACCAACCTCGGCGAGCGTGCCTGCCCGTACGGCGCAGGCCAGCATCCCTATCTCTCCCCGGGCGAGCGTGCGATCGACGAGTGCACGCTGGAGCTCGCGGCCGCGACGCGGATCGTGACCGACGAGGAGCGCCAGCTGCCGGTGGGCCGGGAGGCGGTCGCGGGCACGGACTTCGACTTCAGGAGCCCGCGCGCGCTCGCCGGCCGGCGCATCGACTGCGCGTTCACCGATCTCAGCCGTGACCGGTCGGGTTTGGCCTTCGCCAGGCTGGCGGCGCCCGACGGCGCCACGGCCGAGCTGTGGGTCGATGACGCCTACCCGGTGATCGAGATCTTCACCGGCGACACGCTCGGCCCGGACCGCCGCCGTCGCGGGCTGGCGACGGAGCCGATGACATGCGCCCCCAACGCTTTTCAGAGCGGCGAGGGCCTCGTCGCGCTCGAGCCCGGGCGGTCGCTGATCGGCCGCTGGGGCGTGCGGCTGCGCTGACGCGCGCACGCGACCGGCGCAAGCCAGGCGCTCTCGGGCGCCCGCGGGCTCCGGGCCACCATGCGGCGAGGCTGCGCTCCTTGGAGCTTCGTGGTTGACTAGTGACTTGCCGGGCTCAGGCGATGTCCCGCGCCACGGTCGTGCGCGCGGCGAGCACCGACACGGCCACCGCGAGGCAGCGCGGGAGGTCCCCACCGACCGCACCGAGTTGGTAGTCTGCGTCGCCTGGTAACGGACGGCCGCCCGTGCCGAGTCCGGCTCTCGCGGACGGCCGACAAGGGGTGAGTGAAACGGTCAGGAAGACACAACGCGGTCTCCGGCCGAGCGCCTCCAGGTGCGCGCGGCAACGGGTCTTGCGTGCATCCAGAAGCCGTCGCGCCGTCGCTCGTGGTCTGCAGGGCGTGATCCTGGCTACGCTGCTCGCCGGCTCGCTGCCCGGGGGCGCGAGCGCTCAAGTGGTGACCGACAGCCATCACGTCACGGTGCGCTGGAGCAAGCCCGGCACCTATGAATACACCTTGCCACCCCTCAGCGACGGGCTGGAATTCGAAGTGGCCAGCGCGGCCGGCGGGTCAGGCTCGAGCGAAGCCGGCGCTCCCGCTCCGGGCGGACTGGGCCTGAGGGCGACCGGGAGCACGGCCGCCGTCACCTCGCAGACGATCCGGATACTGATTGTCGTCGCGTCCGCGGGCGCCGACGGCACGGCCGCGGGGTTGGCTAAGGGCGGCATTCCGGGCGCAGGTGGGGCAGGCCTCTATGGCGGCGGAGGGGGCGGCGGTTTCAGCGCGATCTGCGTCCCGGGAGTAAGCCTGTTGGGGGCCAGTTTGGTCAACAGCGGCTGTTTGGTCGTGATCGGCGGAGGCGGTGGTGGCGGTGGATCGATGTTCGCTCCAGGCGGGGCCGGCCGGAGCCACGCTGAATCCGGCCAGGCGGGAACCCAGGCCTCGCCGGAAGCAGCCGGCGGGGGCGGTGGTGGCGGCGGCGATGACGACGGCATCTCAGGGGCGGGCGGCACCGGCTCAAGCCGTTCCGGCGCGGACGGACAGGCAGGCGAAGCGCTGATCGCGTTCGGAACCCTCGGAGCCGGATTCGGCGGCGCCGGCGGAGCCGCCGCAAGCGGCGGGGGCGGGGGTGGCGGAGGCGGCGGCTGCTTCGGCGGGGGTGGAGGCGGCGGTGGTGGATTGGCGCTGAGCGTCGGCGGCGGCGGCGGGGGTGGCGGCGGATCGAGCTGCGCGGCCCCAGGGTTCGGCTGGGTTGAAGGCGTCACCACGGCGCCGCCAACGGTGATGATCGGATACGTCACGACGACGACGACGACGAATACGCTGCCCGCCAGCTCCTCCGCGTCCAGCACAGAGAACGCAAACTCGGCGAGCGGCGGGTCATCGATCGCCAGCGCCGGGGCCGCTGCCGCGTCCGGGAGCGGCACAGGGTTGAGCGTGCCGTTGAGCTGCCGCGGACCCGCCGGTTCGAGCTGCCAGCTGTCGGTGGGCCTCTCGACGGTGGAGTCGATCAAGCGCGGCAAGGTTGTGGCGGTCTCCGCCACCCGAAGCTCCTCCGCCGCCGCTCGGCGCAAGCGGACGCTGATGCGCACCGTCGTGCTCGGCCGTGCGACGGTGACGTTGCTGCCGTCCGAGTCCGAGACCGTGCCGGTGGCGCTTAACGGCCCCGGGCTGGCGCTGCTGCGCGGGCGGCACACCCTGCCCGTCGCGGTGCGGGTGACGCGGCTCGCGGAAGGGAAGAGCACGCCGGTGAGCACCCAGAAGGTGTCGCTGCATGCCCGCTAAAGCACACGTCGGCTCCGCCGTGGTGGGTCTCGCCGTAGCAGTCTGCGCACTCGTGGCGAGTGCGCTCGCCAGTTCCGCCGCCTTCGCGGACTGGTCCTTTCCCGAGGCCGGTCAGCTCAACGCGACCGGCAGCTCGGTCGCCGGCTTCGCCGCGGCGAGCGTCGCCGGCAAACCCTACATCGCGTATGTGCAACAGTCCGCCGGCGCTACGTCGTTGATCGTCGAGCGCTGGAGCGCCAGCGCCTGGACGCAGGTCGGCGAAGCGGTCGGGACGACGCCCGAAGGCAGCACGCCGGCCCTGGCCGAAGTCGGAGGCGTCCCCTACGTAGCGATCCCCGAAGGGGGTGCGATCCACGTCTACGAGCTCAACGGCGGCGCGTGGACGCTCGTCGGCTCCGCCGTCGGCTCGGAACTGGCCTCCGAGCCGAGCCTCGCCAGCGTGGGCGGGCAACCCTGCGTGGCCTTCAAGCAGGGCAACTCGGAGGAAACGAAGGTCTACGCTTACTGCCGGTCAGGCACCACGTGGGACAAACTTGGCAACCCGCTTCTTGCCTCGGCTGGGGGGAGATTCGCGGGCTATCCCGCGGTCGTTGACGACGGCGGGGAGCCGCTCCTGGCCTGGGACCAGGGGACGTTCTACGGCCTCGAACAGGAAGTGGAGCTCTTTTCCGCTCTTTGGACGGGGAGCAGTTGGTCGGAATCCGGTCCTCTCAACGTGGGCGCAGGCACGAGCGTCGACACGCCGTTCTTTCCCGAAGAAACGGCGCCGGCGCTGATCATGGACGGCGCCACGCCCTACGTCGCCTTCGCGGAGGAGAACGCGTCGCAAACATCGATCAACGCCTACGTGAAGTCCTTCGACGGCACGGACTGGTCGCAGGCCGGGGAAGCACTCGGGAAGCTCTCGTCGGGGGACAGCGCGCAGATGCCCGCGCTCGGCGTCTTCGAAGGCGAGCCGCTCGCCCTGAGCCTCGACGGGCTCACCTCGGGCGAACACGAGCTCACGGCCAAGACCTTCGACGGCAGTTCCTGGTCGATGCTCGGCGGCCGGCTCGGGGCGCCGCCGCTCACGCTCGAAGAGGCGATCCTCACGCCGGCGGCGCTGGTCGAAGGCTCGGGAACGCCGTGGGCATTCTTCGTGCAGGAATCGGAAAGCAATGCCGAAGGCGAATTCAAGCTCAACCTATACGCCGAGGACTACACGGCCGGCGGAGTCGACCCCATCGGCGCGGGCGGAGCAGGGCTGAGCGTCTCTGACGAACCTCCGACAGAAGCCACCGAAACGATCACGAGCACCGTCGCCGAAGGTGGCTCCTCCGCATCGAGCCAGAGCGCGCCCGCCGCGTCGGCCGTGCTCGAGCTGCTCGGCGCGCCCAGCCTCTCAGGGCGCTCGAAGCTGAAGCTCAATAGCGGGATAGCCGTCTACTGCCCGCCTGGCGAGGGATCTTGCGCGGGCACGGTCACGCTCACGGCGGACGCGTCGGCCTCCGCCGCTCACAGCAGCGCGGCGCGCCTGAAGAGTTCGTTCACGGTCGCGGCCGGCGACCGGACGAACGTGACACTGGCGTTGTCGAAGTCGCTCGCAAAGCTAGTGCGGGCCTCGGGTCGCCTGAAGGGCTCCGTCACCGTCAAGGCGGCCGGGAGCAACGGTGAGGCGAGCGAGCTCGCCCAGGCCGTCGCTGTCAGACTGAGCAAGCGCTCGGCTCGCTCGTAGACCCAGACGTTCGTATACGCAAAGTTTTCCGAGGACGGCACAGGCGGCTCGCTCTTGGACCGAGGGGTCAAAGAGCGAGCCGAGGAGCAAGGGCTGTGCGTACGAGGGGCTCGTGGCCCGAACGGGTGGGCGACAGCTCAGACGTTGGCTGTGGCTGCGAGGCTTTCGGCCGGCTTGCTCGTGCTGGTCGCTCCGCACAGCACGACCTTGAGCGCGCCGGTGTTGGCCGCGTCGGCGAACGTATCGTACGCCGCCATCGTGTCCTCCAGCGCGAAGCGGTGAGTTGCGAACATCGACGGGTCGAGCCGGCCGCTGACGATCAGCCGCATCAGCTGCGCGATGCTGAACGTGTCGACCAACCCGGTCGTGACCGTGACATCGCGAATCCACAGCTTCTCGAGGTGCAGCGTGGCCGGCTTGCCGTGAACACCGATGTTGGCCACCCGGCCGCCCGGGCGGATCAGGTCGGCCGCGAGCTCGAACGTCTGCGGGACGCCCACTGCCTCGAGCGCCGCGTCCGCGCCCAGCCCGTCGGTCAGCTCCATGATCTGCGCGACCGGATCTGTCCGGCCGTTGTTGATCGTGACGTCGGCCCCGAAGCGCAGCGCGGCCTGCAGCCGGCTGTCGGCCATGTCGATCGCGACGATCTTGCCGGGCGTGTACAGCTTGGCGGTGAGGATCGCGGCAAGCCCGATCGGGCCGGCCCCGACGATAGCGACGATATCCCCCGGGGAAACCATGCCGTTGAGGACGCCCACCTCGTAGGAGGTCGGGAGGATGTCGGCCAGGAACAGGACCTGCTCGTCCGTCAGCCCTGCGGGAATCTTATAGACAGAGCCATCGGCGAACGGCACCCGCGCGTACTCGGCCTGCACGCCGTCGATGGTGTGGCCGAAAATCCATCCGCCGCCACCCAGGCACTGCCCGTAACGGCCTTCCTTGCAGTATCGGCACCGGCCGCACGCGCTGACGCACGACAGCAGCACCCGATCGCCAGCGGCGACCGTCGTCACTGCGGCGCCCACCTCCTGCACGGTGCCGACCGCCTCGTGTCCGAGAATCGTTCCCGGCGTGGTCTCCGGCACGTCGCCCTTGAGAATGTGCAGGTCGGTGCCGCAGATCGTCGTCGTGTCGATCCGGACGATGACGTCGGCCGGATCGATGATGCGCGGATCCTCGACCGAGTCCCAGCCACGCTCACCGGGCCCGTGATAGACAAGAGCTTTCATGTCCTTCTCCAATCTCTGGCGCCCGACGGGGTTGTGCCCGCACGCGGCGCCAGTGTCTCTAAGTTGGCTTAGGAGTTGCCCCCAGGCTAGGTCCGCCTACGCGGCCGGTCATCGGGGTTTTCCCCGCCGTTCGCTGCGGGTCGCTGCGGATCCCGCCGTCGGCGAGCCGCGAGCGTCTCGTCAGGCACCGGGCTGACGCCCGCTCGCCGGGCGAGAGCGGGCGTGCTCGGATCCTCGACCGAGGCTCTCCGCTTCGGCTAGAGGTGGGCGAGATCGCTCAGGAGATTTGTGGCCGCTGGCTTGAGGGCGGCGCCGTCGACGGCGCTGAGCTGGCTGGCGGTGATGCCCGCTTTGGCGAGGTCGTGCTCGATCAGCGCGATCGCTTTCGCCGACTGCTTCTTGGACATCTCGAAACTGATGTGAGCTGCCTGCAAGATCTTCGCGACGCCCTTGCCCGAGCGCGCCTCTGCCGCCGCTGCGCCCGTCCTTTCGCCGGTGAGCGTCTTGAGCTCAGAGTCCTGCGCGTTGATCGCAGCTTCGTCGTTTGCGAGATAGGCGGCGTGCTCACGGCTCACCGTTTCTTCGATCGCGGTGGTGATCGCTGCGAGTCTCTGCGCCGCCATGACCATGCTCGTGTACGCCGAGCGCAGGCGCTTGCAGAAGCTCGCAACGTCACCGTGATAGCGCCGGCAGGAAGGCAGGGTGACGGCCTTCGACGCCGCGGGCCTCGCGAGCACGTCGATGCTCGCAAGCGGCGGGTCGCTGTGTGTTTTGTAGTCCTTGACCGCGCGCGCGACGGCGGGGCCGCAGAACGGACCGTAGGCGGCGGCCGTCAAACCGCCGGCGGCGGCGAAGTAGATGTTGTTGGTCAGGCCGCCGAAGACGACACCCAACAGTCCCGCCACGGCCGGCCCGCAGTAGCGCTGCAGATCGGGAAGCGCATGCTCGCGCAGGTCTTCGAGGGCTTCTTCCTTGCCTTTCCAGAACTGGGGTCCGTATGGAGCCTGTGGAGGCGGCTGGCTCGGGTGCGACGTCGGCCCCGTCGACAGCGGAGACACCACGCCTGGAGAGGAGAAGGTAAGCGTCTGTGCGAGCGTCGCATTCCATTCATACCCAGGGACTTTGCGTTCCGCTTCGCATTTCTCCGGGACCGTGTAACTCGATCCGGGGGGAAATTCGATGTCCTCCACATAAGTGCCTACGAACAGGCACGATTTGGCGCCTTTCGTCGCTTCCGCGAAGAACGCTTCGCCGACTTCATCACCTTCCGGAGGCGACAGCCATGCCCCGCTGGTGAGTTCCTGCGTGTCGCAGGCACTGCTTTGTGCATCGCTCTGGAGGATTTCAATGCCGAAGGGAACCGAGAGCGTGACCAGCCAGTTGCCGCTTTCATAAGCGTCGTTGAGGAGATTGATTTGGTCGGCCGGGGCACCACCACGCCCTTCGGTCTGATGTTCGGTGAAATAGGCTTCTCCGTTGGGCGACTCCGTGAGTTTACCCGTGCAGTTGAGGTAGGGTTCTCCGCTGGTGTCAGAAACCAAAACGCCGCCTTGCAGCTTGGAGACGGTCCAGTACCTGCCGTTGAAGGACTCATCCCATTCGAGCATGACTTTGCGTGTCTCTTCGGAAGAGGCTCCCTTGTTCTTGACAGTGATTTCGTATTTGGCGTTTTCGACCTGTGCGCTCACGCCCTGAGCGAGGCGCACGCATTCAGCGCATTCGCCGGCCTGGGCCTGCGCCGCGCCGCCCGCGAGCCACAGAATCGTCGTCGCTGCGAATGGCAGAGCCAGTGCCCGCAACCACCTCGCGAGCTGAAGCCGGCCGCCGCGATAAAGCCCCAAGCGCATGCGCCCACGCCGGTCGGCGGCTCTTGCACCCCTCAGGAGTCGTCCCCCGGGCATCGCGAGGAAGGTACCACAGCCGCGAGGAAGGTACCACAGCCGCGAGGAAGGTACCGCAGCCACTAGGTCCCGCGAGAGTTGCGTCCGTCAGAGACGAGAGCGGGAGCGCGGCTCAGCAGGGCTCCACGAAGTCCTCGAGCTCGACCGCCACGGCGCCGGCTTCGGCGACGGCGACGCCGAGCAGCGTCCACTGCGACTCCAACGGGATCCTTTCCTCTTCTTCGATCTCCTGTTCTTCGATCGTCTCGTCTGAGTCGAGGCTCGCCGCGAATGCAGGGGTCGCGACGCCGGGAAGCGCGAGCCTGCCGGTCGCTCGCGGGGCGATGTCGCTGCCGGGCTCGCCCAGCTTGCGGCTTTCTTCCAGTTCCTTCTCCGCGCGGGAGGGTCCGCCACTCTCGATCTCGCGCTGGCTGGTGACGCAGTAGCCGGCGTCCTCTATCGCGACGCGGATGTCGTCGACCGATGTCGATTCCTTGGTGGCGTATTCTTGCGCGGTCTGCTTGGCGCGCGCTTCGGAGATCGGCTGTAGCTGCGCGGAGGTCGACAGGGCCGCGACGCCATGTTCGCCGCGCTCCTTGTTGACGGATTCGAAGAGCGCTCGCTCTTCCGGCGTCAGGCTGACCGCCGACGCGGTCAGGGTGGGCTTCGGCGGGCCGCTGCCCGAGCTGGGGGTCGTGGTCTTGCCCGTGCTCGGTTTCGTCGTCTTGCCAGCGCTCGTGTGCCTCTTCTTCTTACAGCTCTTGGCGTGCTTTGAATGCGCCTTGCCCTTGGCGTGGCACTTTGGCTTGCGCTTCTTCTTAGCGCTGTGCGCCGTGCCCCTTGCGCTCGCGACGGGCGCCGCCGAGAGCGCGGCGGGCAGCAGGAGAACCGCGAGCGAGAAGAGCGTGAGCGCCAGACACAGCAGCCGGCGCATGGCTAGAGATGTTCGAGGTCGGAAAGCAGGTCGGTCGCGGCGGGTTGCAACGCCGCGCTGTCAACCGAGCCGAGCTCGCTCGTGCTGATCCCCTGCTCGGCGAGATGGCTCTCGGCGAGCGCGATCCCCTTGGCCGACTGCTTCTTGGAGAGCTTGAAGCGGATGTGCGCGTCCTTTAGGACCTTTGCGACGTCCTTGCCGGCGCTCGCTTCGGCGGCAGCGGCGCTCGGCTCCTCGCCCATCAGCGTCACAAGATTCGAGTTTTGCGCGTCCATGGTCGTGTCGTCGTCCTGTTCGTATGCCGCGCGCTCGCGGCTCACCGTTTCCTCGATCGCCGTCGCGATCGACGCCACCTTCTGCGCGGCGCCGTCGAGGTTGGTGTAGGTGGAGCGCAGGCGCTTGCAGAAGCGCGCCGGGTCGCCGCGGTAGCGCTTGCACGACGGGAGCTTCGCCGTGCTCGTCGCGGCTGGTCGCGCGATTACGCCGATGCTCGCCAGCGCAGGGTCGTTGTGGATCTTGTAGTCATTGACCACGCGTGTCAGCGCGGCCCCGCAGAAGGGGTTCATGGCACCCGCGGTGAGGCCGCCCGCGACGGTCAGGTACGCGTTGCCGCTCGCCACGCCCGCACCCACGCCCAACAGGCCGGCCGCGGCCGACCCGCAGTAGCGCTCGAGGTTGGGGATCGCAGTGTTGCGCATGTCTTGGAGCGCTTCTTGCGCCGCCTGTTGCTTTTGCGAGGGGAGCGGCGGCGGCGGCGGCGACGACGGGCCACTCCCGAACGAGGTCGGCGAGGGGCCGCCCGGAGAGTAGAAGCTGATCTTGGACTTGAGCGTCGCTTCCCAGCTGAGTCCGCCTTGACTGCCCTTGGCTTCGCAGTTGTCGTCGGTTTCGTTGCTCGTGCCGACCGGGAAGGAGATCCAGTCGAACTCGACTTCGGGATTGGTGTCGAAGTGACATTCGGCGCCGGCGAGTTCGGTGCGGTAGTAACCCTCGCCGAAAAGGGCGTAATATCCCGCGTTGAAGACACAAGCCGTGTTTTGTGAGGTCTCAGTTTCTGTGTCCGAGCTCAGCAGCGGTTCGTTGGGGTAGCCGTAGTAGTAGTACACCGGCGGCTGGAGGTCCCATACCGTCCAGTAGTCCGGCCACGAGTACGCGGGTTCGACGACGTTGTCCTGCAAGATCCCCGCACCCCATCCACCGTTGCCCGCGGGCGAGGTTGCGCCGGCGGGATTGACGCTGAGCGTCGCGTTGCAGTTGTAGCTGTAGCCGGCGGCTTCCCCTTCCTGCTTCACTTCGCCGTGGGCGCTCGTGAGCCTCCAATGCGGTTCGGCGCCCGTTTCGCCAGCCGGCACCGGATAGGTCTCAGACCACGTCAGTGTGAGATCGTCCGTGATTCCTCCACCTTGGCGGTGCACGGTCCACGTGCCGCCGTAGGAGGCGATCACCCCTCCCCCCAGGGTTTCCGCCGAGGCGCTCTGCGCGCCGATGCCGAGCGCGCAGAGCAGCCCAATCAGCACGAGCCACCGACCGATGAGGCCCCGAGCCCCGGCGGCCGCGCCGCGCGGCTGTGCGCTCCCAACCTCGTCCTTCCCGTGTGCCTCGCAGATCATCGTCGCTCACCCCGCGGCGCTCGCCTCTTCCGCCGGACACCGAGCCCGCAGGCGCCGCTGTCACGAGCAGGGATGCTACCAAGGACACGCGAGCAGCGTTCGGAGACGATCGGGTGGGGCGGCGGCCTAATCCGGCGTCGGCCTCGTGTGGCTTCGCAGGCGCACCGCGGCTCCCAGCGTCAGCCGAGGTTCCGAGCGCTTTCCTCTGCGGTATGGAGCGCAAACCGCAGCAGTTCGGCATCGGAGCCGCCTTTATGCCCGAAGGCAAGCATCTGCGACAGGATGCCATTCCTCGCTTGGTAGATCCAAATCACATTCTCAGTCCCCGGTGTTACTTTGAGAGCCACATAACCAGCTAGCAGGTGAGGACCGACAATACGATCGATATGGTAACTGGGCGGACAGGTTGTTGCCGCGGCGCTGAGTTCACGCATCGCCCGCTGTGCTCCTCCAGAACGATATGCGATCACTTCATTGGACAACACGTGTCGCTTGTCCTTCGGGAGATGCGGATTTGTGAAGACGATCTGGAGGCGCGCGGTCCGCAGGGATTCGCTTTGCAAGCGCACTGCGCACAGCCCACCGGAAGCTGTTGCGAGCGTTTGATGCGGTGGTCCGGGCTGATAACCCGGACCAACCTCTGCCGCCCGCAAGATCCGCTTGGCGAGGTTTGGCGTAGCCGTGTCCGTAGCACTACCGCCGCAGGCGCTGACCAATATTGCACATGCTAGAAGCACAGGGCCTAGTCTTGATGCGCCGCTTGTTTTGCTCACTGACTTGGGGGTGTTAGCGGAGATCGGCGTTGGGCAGCCGCGGCGTTCTCGCAGCGGTCGTTGCGGGACTCTTTCAGACCTCGGCGCGTTGACCGCGCTCGAGCATGAGCAGACGATCAGCGATCCCGTTGCCTGAGAACGCTGCTTGGAGCTCGCGGGCTCCCTGGGTGCAATGGGCCCAGCCCTCGAAATGCAGGGGGATCACCATCCGGGCTCCGAGGATCCCGGCGACATCGGCGGCGTGATCCGCGGACAGGGTCAGGTAAGCGTGGTCGAACTTCGGTAGCTGGACCGCGCCGGCGTTGAGGATCGCGATTGGGAGTTCACCGGTCTTCTGAACCATAGTGCGGACGACGTCTCGGGAGGCGTTGTCGCCGGAGAGGTAGACCTCCTGTGCGCCAGGGGCCGACAGCACGAACCCCAGCGCCGGGCCTTGGATCGCGTCGCTGCCGTCGGGGCCATGTTGGGCGTGCACGGCGGTCACCTTCACGGTGCCTGCGCGAGGGCTCTCGAGCTCGGCTTGCGACCAGGGCTCCATGCCGACGACATCGCCGCCCAGGTCCTCGGCCGCCTTGGTGGCGGAGACGACGCGGTTCGCGCAGGAAAGGAACGCTCTTCCGGCTGGATCGAGGTTGTCGGTGTGCTGATGATGGGAGAGCAGCACGACATCGATCGGGTCCTGTTGGGAGATGTCGAGTGCGGGGCCCGCCAGCTTGGTGAGACCTCCGTATTCACCGGGGGGCGAGAGCGTGGGATCGGTCAGCCAGCGAAGGCCGCCATACTCCAGGATCGCGGTCGGTCCTCCCACGAGCTGGATTCCGAGTTGCGGTTGGGCTCCAGCCAAGCGCGGATCGCTGGCGCGGCTCGCCATCGAGAGGCATCATAACGCGCGGATCTGCGCCGGTCGCGGCGACGTGTTCGGCGGTGTGTCGCGCCCCGCCGATCCCCTGAGGACGTCCGTCAACCGTGCGCGGTACCTGGGGGCCGATGGCCGGCGGGCGCTCCGCGGTCATATCCTGGGCGAGCGGTCCGCGACGAAGTTCTGACTGGATTCGATTGGAGGCCCATTATGCGCGACGACATCGAGGTCGGGGCACGCCTTCCCGACTATGAACTGCCCGACCAGGACGGCGTCGTGCGCCGTCTGTCGGACCTGCAGGGCTCGAACCCGATGGTGCTCCACCTCTCCCGCGGCGGGTTTGACCCCAAGGAGCACCGTTTCCTTCACCGCCTGGTCGACGCATACCTCGACTTCCGGGTCGGGTATACGCGCGTGGCCCTGATCTCGACGGACAACCAGCTCGAGATCAATGAGTTCCGCGATAGCGTCGGCGCGCAGTTCCCGTTCCTGTCTGACCCGGAGCGAACGGTGCGGAGCGATCTCGACATCGTCGAGTACACCGATCCCGTCCACGACCCGATGGTCCCCCATACCTTCGTGCTCGCCCCTGGGCTCGAGATCCGCGCGATCTACAACGGCTACTGGTACTGGGGGCGCCCGACGGTCGCGGAGCTGCACCGCGACTTGCGCGAGGTCATGCGCAGCCTGCGCCCCGACTTCGACCTGGGCGCACCAGGGCTGCGCGAGGCCTGGGATCGCGGTGAGCGCGAGCAGTTCCTGGTGAGTCCGGTCGAAGGAGCGGCGATTCGCTACACCGAGGGGACTGAGGTGGGGGTGAAGCGATGAGCGGTCCTCGGCGTCGTCAAGCCCGCCCTTGCGATGGGCCCGACCGAGGAGATGGCCCCGGCGAGGGGCCGCGAAGCGATCAGGTCCCATTGGTCAACGACCGTGCCTCTGCAGGGCCGACTACGAGGTCGTGAAGGTCGCCGTCCACCTCGAGTCGGCCGGACTGTCGGAGCTCGCCGGCCTTCAACGGCTCGAAGCCGGCTGTTCGGATCAACCGCTCGACTTGCTCGCCGGCACGGTCGTCGTCGGTCACGTAGAAGAGGACCGCCGGCTCCGGTGAGCGGGTGCTGGAGGACTCGAGGACATCGGCCGACAGGGTTCCGAACGCCATCGCCAGGCGCGCCCCCGCCGGCAACCACCCGGCTAGGACCTCGCCGGAGGATTGCCCTCTCGGCAGGAGACGTGAGACGTGACCTTGTGCGTCGGTGCCGAGCGGGTTGCTCGGAACGACGACGAGCTTGTCGGTCAGCCGGTCGGCGATCTCGCCTATGACGCCCTTCAGCACGGCAAACCGCAGCGCGAGGACGACTGCATCGGCGTCCTGCAACGCGTCGTGGTTGTCGACGGCGACGAGCGCGGCTGGACCGATCTGTGCAGCCAGCGTTCGTGCCGACTCGTTGTCGGCGCTCGAGAGCCGCAGGGTCTCGCCGCCTGAGGCCAGCAGGCGTGCGATGACCGACCCGAGCACTCCGGTGCCGATGACCGCGGTCGTCATGACTGCTCGGCGGGCGTACTCGACAGCCAGTGGGCGGGCGTCCAGTCTCCCGCTGGGTCCGTGGTTTGTCCGACCTCGATCAGGTGGCCGTCGGGATCGCGGATGTAGCAGCGGATCTCGTACTGGTGCTGCTTGGGCGGCGTCAGGAATTGGGCGCCCCTGGCGCTCCATTCGGCGTACACGGCCTCGATGTCCTTGACTCGGATATTGAGGAAGCTGCTGACCCGGTCGGGATCGCGTGGCGTCTCTAGCGTGACCGTCGGCTTGTCGTCGGTCGGGCCCCCGCCGGCATTGATGATGATCCAGCTGTTGGATAGCGCGACATAGGTCAGCCCTCCCGGGCCGGAAAAGGCCAGCTTGCCGCCGAGTACTTCGGTGTAAAAGCGGCGCGAACGCTCGACATCATCGGAAACGATGAAGTGGGCCAAGACCAGCTGCTCGTCGATGTTGCTCATGCTGACCTCCGTTGTTGGAATTGACTTGATAGTCGTGCGTTACACGGCGCGTCGGTCAGTGTCCTGCGCTCTGGCCGCCGTCGATGTGGAGGATCTCTCCGGTCACGAAGGGCGCGGACTCGAGATAGAGGATGCCGCCGACGACGTCTTCGATCTCGCCGACCCGGCCGAGGGGTTGTAGGGCGCCCAGCGCGGCGTAGGCGCTCCGGTCGTGCGGGTGCGTCCTGATGACGCCGAGGGAGACGGCGTTTATGCGCAGGCCGCGTGAGGCGTACTCGATCGCGAGCGATCTGGTGGCCGCGACCAGGCCCCCCTTGGTGAGGGTTTGCAGGGCGGCTGGCGTGCTGCTGTCCGCCTGCTCGACGAGCGTCGTCGAGACGTTGAGGATGTGCCCGGCGCCGCGGTCGAGCATGTGTTTGATCGCTCGGGTTGTGATGTGAAAGAAGCCCGCGAGGTTGACGGCGACCAGGGCGTTGAAGTCCTCGAGGGTGTAGTCCGTGAAGGGCTTGGCGATGTAGATGCCGGCGTTGTTGATCAGGGTGTCGATCCGGCCGTAGCGCTTCAGCGCCTCATCGACGATGCGCTCGGCGGTGTCGGGGTCGGCGATGTCACCCGCCACGGCCACGACCGCGGAGTCCCTAGAGGACTCGATCGATCGGGCGCTCGCGATCACGTCATATCCGAGCTCACGGTATCCCTTGACGGTCCCGGCGCCGATGCCCTGCGAGGCGCCGGTGATGATCGCGACCTTACGGTTGCTGTGCCCGGGCGGCGTGATCATTCGACGAGGTAGGTCTCGTAGATCACGCCTGTGGCCTGGCGTCCGCCGACGCCGATGAAGACGCCCTTGTTCAGCCAGTCGAGCCCGGGCGCGGCCGTCTGGATCCGGGTCAAGGCGCGGAAGCTGTACTCGCGGGCATCGACGTCCTCGCCGCGCCCGAGGCGGGCGAGCACCTCGGGGCTGCCGTGGCGGACGCTTCGCGATTGCACATAGAGCAGATCGCCGCGGTCGGTTTGCAGGGTGTAGCGGATGTCGCCGAGCGCGGTCCCGTCGGCCAACACGATCTGCCAGTCCGCGCTGGCGCCCGCCAGCAGCGTGCCGTTGAGCTCGGGTCCGGTGAACGCTCCGCCGGTCAGGGGAACGATCCGCCGGCGACCTCGCGAGCTGTCGCCGAGATCCAGCGCCGGCGCGAGCGTCGCCTCCAAGCGATAGACCATGCGCAGGCGAGGATCCGGAAGTTCGTTGCTCATGCTCGCTCCTGTCAGGGCTAGCCGATAGCGCGTCCGATGTGTCGCGCTAACGGTACGCCGCATCGGGCCCGCCGTCTTCCTGGGTCGGGCTTCGAGATCCCGGACTTGACTTCCGCTCGGATGAGAGCAAGATGTCCGTGACCCGACGGGAGCTTCCTCGGTCGGAGGCCCGGGGGGACCAGGAAAGGGCACGTGCGTAGATCCCCTGTGCAGTCCAGGCTCGCAGCGTCGGCCTTCTTGCCGTCGCCGGCGCCCGGCTCGGCACAGGGCCCGTACCTGGTCGTTCCCGAGATCGAGGCTGGGCGCGGGGAGCTGCCGAGATGAGCGGCGACTATGATGTGATCGTGCTCGGCGGCGGCTCGCCGGGCGAGCACTGCGCGGGCGCCCTGGCGGACGGCGGCCTGCGCGTGGCGGTCGTCGAGCGCGAGCTCGTGGGAGGGGAGTGCTCCTACTGGGCGTGCATTCCGTCAAAGACGCTGCTACGGCCGGGCGAGGCTGTCCACGGGGCGCGTGAGGCCGCCGCGAGCGCCGAGGTCGATGTCGAGGCGGCGCTCGCCTGGCGTGACTCCATGGTCTCCGACTACTCCGATGCCGGCCAGGAGCGCTGGCTGGCCGATCGCGGCATCGACCTGTTGCGCGGCAGCGGCCGGCTCGCCGGCCCGGGGGTCGTCGAGGTGGACGGCGTGCGGCACACCGCAGACCACGTGGTGCTCGCAAACGGCGCCGACCCGGTCGTGCCGCCCGTGGCAGGCCTTCGCGAGCTGGACGGCGTTTGGAGCAACCGCGAGGTGACATCCATGAAGGCGGTTCCGCGCCGTCTGCTGATCCTCGGTGGCGGGCCGGTCGGCGTGGAGATGGCGCAGGCCGTCCGTCGGCTCGGTGGCGAGACCGTGATCGTCGAGATGTCCGGGCGCGTCCTCGCGCACGAGCCGGAGCCGCTGGGTGAGGCGCTCGGAGAGGTTCTAGGCCGCGAGGGCGTCGAGCTCGTGCTTTCTGCCAACGCGACCGCCGCACGACGCGAGGGCAAGGACTACGTGCTCGAGATCGACGACGGGCGCGAGCTGCGCGGTGACCGGCTGCTCGTCGCCACCGGCCGGCGTCCACGGGTGCAGGGACTCGGCCTTGAGACCGTGGGGGTCGAGGCGGACGCACACGGAGTTCCGGTCGATGCGCACCTACGTGCGGCGGAGCGCCTGTGGGCGATCGGCGACGTGAACGGCATTTGGCCGCTGACCCACGTCGGCAAGTACCAGGGCGAGGTGGTCGCCGCGAACATCCTCGGCGAGCCGCGAAAGGCCAACTACGAGGCCGTTCCCCGCGTCGTCTACACCGACCCGCAAGCCGCGGCAGTGGGCGCCGGCGCGGGTCGTTTCAGTGCGATGGTCCCGGTGTCCGCGCTGGCGAAGACCGCCACCTACACACGCGCGTCCGCAGACAGCAACGGCTTCCTCACGCTTCTCAGCGACGGCGAGCGGCTGACGGGCGCCTACGCGCTCGGCCCCGAGGCAGGAGAGTGGCTGCAGCAGGCGACGCTGGCGATCCGCGGCCACGTCCCACTCGACGTTCTCACCGACACGATCCAGCCGTTCCCGACCTTCTCCGAGATCTACGTCGCCGCGCTGAAGGCGCTGCGCGGCGAGATCGCGGCGGCGTCCAAGGCGGTCGGCGCGCGACCGCCAATGTCGAGCTGACAACGAACTGTTCTCCGCGCGAGCGCTGGCGCGACTGGAGGAGACGCGCCAGCGCGAGCTCGTGAGGGTCCCCTTCTTCGATGGCTTGATGGCGGGGGAGCCCGATGCGCTGGTCAAGTCGTTCGCCGTCGTGCCCGAGCTGCACGACCCCATACGCGGGCGCGTGAAGGGCACAGGAGCCCTTCGAGGCGTTCGCCTCCGAAACGAGCGGCAAGCTTGCTGCGGCCCGCATCTACGACGACATCGAGCCCCCGCTCGGTCCGGGTAAGCGACTACGGGCCCTCTGTTGCCGCGATCGCCTGGCGGCGCTCTAGGGTCGGGGCGACGTCATCGTCGCGGCTCGCCTGGAGCGATATTCGGCGGGGCGGTGCGCGAGTCGCCGCGCGCCGGCGCGGACGCCGCGTTGGCCTGGGTGCCGCACGGGCGAGGCGAAGGCTTGACGCGGGTGGGGGCTACAAGCGCGAGACGAGTTCGGCCACGATTTCCGCGGCAGACTGTGGCTGTTTGGCGAGCGCAACGCTCTGTCCGGCCCACAGCGAGAGCGCCTCGATCTCACCGGTCGTTCCGACGAGCGGGGGCGCGGGGGAGTATCTAAGGATCGGTTCGCCCGAAGCGAAGTGCGCTATCACCCCTTCTCCCGGTCGAGCACCCAGCGGCGGCCGGCCCGCGGCCTCCCACATCTCGGCCGTCGAGTTGTGGATCGCGCGGTGGGGGGAGTCCGGCCATCCCACGTCGTAGAGGTCGGGATACCACTCTGCGTCGGTCTCGGTCGCGGCTATCAGGCGGCGCCGATACTCCTCGTGGATCGGCATCTCCTCGGCGAAGAGAAACCGGGTGCCAAGCAAGGCGGCCTGCGCGCCGAGGGCGAGCACGGCGGCGACTCCTCGAGCGTCGCCAATCCCGCCGGCCGCAATCACCGGTACCGGCGCGACCGCGTCGACTACGGCGGGCACCAATGGGAGCGTCGCCACACCGCCCCACACGTGCCCGCCGGCCTCCCAGCCCTGCGCAACGATGATGTCCACTCCACATCCGGCTGCGCGGCGCGCCTCCTCGGCGCTCCCGACCGTGTGCATGACGAGCCCTCCGGCGTCATGCACCGGGTCGACATAGCCTGCGGGATCGCCTGCGAAAAGCAACACGATCCGCACACCCGCGGAAAGCGCCTGATCGAGTCGGTGGTGCTGATCGGGGCGGCTGAGGACGAAATTGCCGGCAAGAGGCCGGTCGGTGAGCGCCGCCGTTTCACGAACCAGGTCTCCGGCGTGATCGGCCCATGCCAGCGCCACGCTGCCGAGAGCGCCGGCGTTGGAGACCGCTGCGGGCAGGCGTGGATCGGCAGATATCGGCGCCTGCACGATCGGGTGCTCAATCCCCAGCAACTCGCACACCGGCGTGTGGCTACTCATCAGGAATGGCCCCTTTCTGGCGCCCGCGGCGCCGGTTGGCTAGGCTCAATGTGCGCCCTAAAGGCTCCGCTGGCGCCCAGGTTACCGCTGGTCTGCGCCCGTGCCGCGGACCAGGGGTCCGGACGCGCGGCCCACCGGGCGCGAGTGGGCGGGACGACAGCGATCGTTCTCGTCATTCCTCGACCACGGACAGGAGCAGATCATGCGCAGCGACATTGTCCCGGGCGGCAAGTTCCCCGACTACGAGTTGCCCGATCACACCAAAACCGCGAGCCGGCTGAGCGAGCTACAAGGCGACGATCCCCTGATCCTGACGCTCGCGCGCGGGAACTACTGCCCGAAGGAGCACCAGCAGCACCTCGAACTCGCCGCCAACTACCCCAAGATCGCTGTCTCCTACACGCACGTGGCCACGATCGCGACGGACGCCGACCACGAGCTCAAAGAGTTCAGGGCGTCTCTGGGCGCGGAGTGGACGTTCCTGTCGGACCCCGGGCGGATCGTCCAAAAGGACCTCGACATCCAGGAGTACACGGATCCCCAGCACGACCCGATGATCCCCCACACGCTCGTGCTCAAGCCCGGGCTGGTCATCCACAGCGTGTACAACGGCTATTGGTTCTGGGGACGTCCCTCGTTTGCCGATCTCTGGCGCGACCTGCGGGTCGTGAGCAGCGAGATCCGCCCCGACTGGGATCTAAGCAAGCCCGGGCTGCGCGAAGCGTGGGATGCGGCTGACTACGGGTCATTTCACGGATGGGACAAGCGCTCCCCGCAGTCGACGCCGTCGTCTTACTCTTCTTGACAGCGCCGCTGCCACGACGGCAGGCCGCGCGCGCCCACCCTCCGCGGTCGCGACGGCTTGCGGCGCTTTAGCGTCGAGGGCGACGCGATCCCCGCAGCCCGCCTTTGATAACGGATAAACATATAAACAGCGCTCTTTGCGGCAATTTCCGCGGCGGCGCTGTTGGCGGCCCTTACAAACCCGCAAGGCAGGAGTAGCGTTCACGCGGGACCGTTATCGGCCGCTTCTGCTCGGATCTCTCGCGGAGGCTCCTGGAGGGCCAGCGCCCGCCGACCTCACGGGTTGTCTCGTCCGTAGCGACAGAAACGCCATCCGGCCAGCAAGGCTCGTCCTGATCGTGGGGGTCTTGCGTCTACAGACAGAGCCTCCTTACCGGCGCGTTGCTGGCCAAGCCGACGCGTTCCCCATCACCCAAGCAAAGGAGCACAGGCAATGAGCACGATCGCCACTCAAGATGACGTCGGGCGACAGGCGAGCAGCGACCAGACCGCGGTTCGTCCCTTTCGGGTGGGCTTTCCCGAGGCGGAGCTGAGCGAGCTGCGCCGGCGAATACTCGCGACACGGTGGCCCGAGCGGGAGACTGTTACGGACGATTCGCAGGGCGTGCCGCTCGCGACGATTCAGGAGCTCGCGCGCTACTGGGGGACGGATTACGACTGGTCCAGGTGCCAGGAGCGGCTGAACTCGCTCCCGCAGTTCATCACCACGATCGATGGGCTGGGCATTCATTTCATTCATGTTCGCTCAAAGCACGAGGATGCGTTGCCGCTGATCATCACGCACGGGTGGCCCGGCTCGATCATCGAGCAGATCAAGATCATCGGTCGGCTCACCGACCCGACGGCACACGGCGCGAGCGCATCGGACGCCTTCGATCTGGTGATTCCCTCACTGCCGGGCTACGGGTTCTCGGGCAAGCCGACTTCTAGCGGGTGGGATCCAGCTCACATCGCCCGGGCATGGGCAGAGCTCATGAGGAGCCTTGGATACACGCGGTTTGTCGCGCAGGGCGGCGACTGGGGTGCGGCGGTCACGCAAACCATGGGAGAACAGGCGACTCCGGGGCTGCTTGGCATTCACTCAAACATGCCTGGCACGGCTCCGCCCGAGCTCGTAGACGGGTTCCTGCACGGCGACCCGCCGCCGTCCGGCCTCTCGGCCGAGGAGGGACGCGCGTACGAGCAGCTGAGCAGCTTCTATGCGCAGCACGTCGCGTACGCGCTGATCATGACGACGCGCCCGCAAACGCTGTACGGGCTGGCGGATTCGCCGATCGACCTCGCCGCGTTCATTCTCGACCACGGTGACGGCGCCGGACAGCCCGGGCTCGTAGAAGGAGTCGTTCGGGGCGACCCCTCGGGCGAGCTGACGCTTGACGACGTCCTCGACAACATCACGCTCTACTGGCTGACGAACACGGGCGTTTCCTCGGCTCGGCTCTATTGGGAGAACAAGGCGGGGTTCTTCGATGCCAAGAAGATCTCGATCCCGTTTGCCATAAGCGTGTTTCCCGACGAGCTCTATCAAGCGCCGCGGAGCTGGGCGGAACGGGCATATCCCGACAACCTGATGTATTTCAACGAACTCGACCGGGGCGGCCACTTCGCGGCCTGGGAACAGCCGCAGTTGTTCGCGGAGGAGATGCGGGCGGCGTTCAGGTCGCTGCGCTAGCACACCCGATGAGCGGGCGGGCACCGCTTTGCGCGCCCGCTCGTTCAGTGCCCGGCGGCGTGAAGCTCATGCCACACACGCACCCCGAGGACCGAGTGTACGCAGTCATTTCCGGAGTCTTCTACATCGGTCTCGGGGATCATTTCGACGAAAACGAGCTGCAAGCGTATCCGCCGGGTAGCGTCATCGTTCTACCTGGCGACACCGGCCATTTCCACTGGGCGAAGTCCGGCGAGTATGTCAGTCAGGTGACGGCGATTGGGCCGCTCGGACTTGAATACTTGGATCCAAAAGACGATCCACGGAACACGGAAGGACAAGACCACGTCACGACCCCGTGACAACCACAGCTCCACCGTTACGCGCCCTCGTGGCGTCGAGCAGGTCGAGGCATGGTTCTTGACGGCCGTGTACGAGAAGAGCCGCCGGTCTGCGCGACGATCTTGAACGTAGCCGAGAATCGCTGCGGATCGCGCTGGGGATCCGCCTCCGTCGTGGGCTGATCGCAGCGTTCACTCGGACTCCTCGGCGGGCGTGTTTGACAGCCACTGAGGGGGCGTCCAGTCTCCCTCTGGGTCGGTGGTTTGCCCGACCTCGATCAGATGACCGTCGGGGTCGCGGATGTAGCAACGGATCTCGTACCGGTGCTGCTTCGGCGGCGTCAGGAATCGAGCACCGCGGGCGCTCCATTCGGCGTAGACGGCCTCTATGTCCTTGACCCGGATATTGAGGAAGCTGCTGACCCGGTCGAGGTCGCGGGGCGTCTCCAGGGTGACGGCCGGCTTGTCGTCGGTCGGGCCTCCGCCGCGGTTGATGACGATCCAGCTGTTGGCGAGCGCGACGTTGGTCGGCTCTCCCGAACGGGCGACCGTGCCGCCGAGCACGTCGGTGTAAAAGCGACGGGAACGTTCGACGTCATCGGAGACGATGAAGTGGGTCAAGACCAGCTCTTGGTCGGGGGTGCTCATGCTGACCTCCCTTGCGAATTGGATTCCATAGCGGTGCCTTGTGCCTCAGAGGCTTGGGCTGTCCACGCGACGCGTCTCAAGGCCGGGGAGGCGTGAGCACCGGTCCGGGCCTGGTCCGAGCGGCGACTCACCCAGCAAGGGCGAGGTAGTGCGGATCACGGAGATTCGAGGAGCTGCTTGGCGCGCGCCAGCGCCTCGGCCAAGCTGTGCGCGCTGACGACGACCGCGGCGCCATCGCTTCGCGGCTCGATCCTGAGCACCAGCTCGCCGTCCTCGAGCCGCGTGAAGCCAAAGCGCCTGTCGTCCGCCCAGAACTCGGCGGTGCCGAGCTCGGCCTCTTCGGGGCTCACGACGCTGACGCGGAGTTCGTGAGGAGCGTGCATCGTTCCAGTCGGTCGGGTGGTTCTCATGAGCCTACTGCCCACGAGCGACCGGAGTCGTGAGCCCGCGGCGGCCGAGACCGGCGAGCGACCGACACGAGAGCTTCTGCACCGGGACTCGGGTGTGAGCGGCCGTCTCGTCGGCGCTGAGGGCCATCGCGGCGATTAGGCTCAAAGCTAAGCTAAGTCGCCTGGCTGGGCCGCAGCCGGTCGTCCAGCCACGCGAACGAGCGGGCATGGTAGAGCGCTCGGGCGGCTTGCTCGCAGTGATCATCGGCGCCCTCAGCGGCGGTGAAGCGCACGTAGGTCTTCTCGCAGGTGAGGGCATCGACCAGTTGCGGCGCTGAGGCGCTGATGTCATCGCCCTCGGCGCTGCACACCCAGGTCGGGCATCTGATCTGTGCAGCCCGGTCTTTGAGGGTGAACTCGCGCAGCGCGTCGACGTAGGCCAGCGGATCGTCAACACCGTGTACAAGCATTCCGCGTCGCAGTGCCCATCCCGCGGTCGGCTTTGCAGCTACGCCCTCGAGGAGCCGGGCCAGAGCGAGGCGCACGCGCCGGCGATTGATCACTCTCGGGTTGGCAAGCGGCGCGGGCAACCTGTCGAGGAACGCCGCGTACAGGTCATAGGCACCGCAGTCAGCCACGCAGGCGGCCAGACGGTGCTCCTGACTGGCTGCCCGCGGGGCGAGGTGGGCTCCCAGGCTGAGGCCGATCAGGGCGATTCGCTCGCCGTCGACATCGTCACGGCCTAGCGCATAGTCGACGATCGGGGTGATGACGTTCTCCCAGTCGGCGCGGATTACCTGCCGCCGCTCGGTCAAGAGCCGTCCTTGACCGGGACCGTCAAAGGCGAGCACGTTGTAGCCCCGAGCCAGCGCGGCGGCTCCGTTGGCGAAATACAGCTCCTCAACCGTCCCGTCATAGCCCCCGGTCAAGATCACCGTCGTGCGCCGGCGGCCATCAGCAGCCGCGCAGAAGAAGTAGCCGGACAGCGTACCGGCCCCGAACGGGATCTCGATCCGCTCGACGGGCAGCTCCATCAACGCCGCGGCCCGGGCGAACATCTCCGCTTGAGCGCGGTAGGCCGACACCAACCGCTCATCCAGCGGCGTCCCGAGCAGCATCACTCCGGCCGTGCGGTGATACGTGCACGCCCTGAGAAATGCCAGCCGCGCCGACGTGTGGCTGCCCGCCGCGGTCTCCTCCTCAGCCAGCCGCGCGACCGCGGTCGCGGTCGCGGTCCACTGCGCAAACCAGCTGTCCAGATCGCGCTCGTCGATCCGGCGAGCCGTCGCCAGACATTCCCCCAGGTCAGATCCACCGTACCCGGCCACGCCGACAGCCCGCACCAGCTGCGCATCAAGCAGCTCATCGTTCAAGAGCAGGCGAGTCACGGCCGGTCACCGGCGGGCTTCGATGCCCGTCAGCTGGTGGTGCAAGCGCCCTTGTAGATCTTCTTCGGGATCGCGTGCGTCCGGCACGGCTTGGCACGGTCGACGGTCACCCACACGCCGTTCTCGGCCCTATAAACGGCGATCGCGTCGAAGCCATTCTTACCGCCGACCACGACGCCCGAGTACGCCCAGCCGACGGCGCATCCGAACGACCCCTCGAACTTCGCGTTCTTCGGCTGCGCCGATCCGCGCTTGAGTCCAGCGCTGAGCGCCTTCTTGGTGCACGGCGGGTACCTCGGCTTGCTGTTGGCAGCGCCAGCCGAGGCGGCGAACACGGCCAACGCAAGCAGCACGGTGGCCGCCAGGCTGAGATTACTCCGGATCGTCTTCATGCCGTCAAACTACCGCCCCCGCGGGATCGCCGCATCCGCATCGGCGGACGGTCGCTCCACGACGCGCAGCCTACACCAGCGCCGATGTCGCGCGCCCACATCCGGCTCCCGCGAGAAGGCAGCGGCGCCCGCTCAACTTGAACACACGTCTTGGACGAGAAACAGCGGCTCGATCCACTCACCGCGAGACGACCGCTATGCCACGGCCGTCGCCCGCCAGCGCTTCGCTATACCGCCTCTCCAGATCCGCGCAAAGCCGGGAAGCTGTCGACCGGGGTAACGATGCGCGCCCTGCCGGGCAAAGCGAGTGTCCCGATAGCCGATCCTCTAACGAGGCATGGGTCGGCCTGACGGACCGACGGGGTAGGCTCAGCGGTCGTGTCGCTGACCGCGCTGACGTCTGCGGAGATCTCGCTGCCGGGCGAGGCCGATGGCGCGCGCGTCAGCGACCGGATCGCTGTTCTGGCCGACACCGTCGAGGTGGTCGGGTTGACCGACAATCACGCCGGCCGGCCGCGGATGTCGCCGTTGGCTGCGGTAGCGCTCGCGCGGGAGCAGGGCGTGGGGACGATCGTCCACGTTTCCTGCCGCGATCGCAACCGGCTTGCCCTGCAGTCCCAGGTCGTGGGCGCGGCGGCGCTCGGCGCTGAGGCGGTCCTGTGCATGCAGGGCGATCCGGTGCGTGGCATCGAGCATGTGGGCGACATGACCGCCACGCAGCTGATTGCGAGCGCGTCGGCATGGAGCGCCCCGCACCCGTTGGCGGTCGGGGCGGTCGTCAATCCCTTCGCCGAGGACGTCGACCGGGAGTTGCGGCTTTTGCGGCGCAAGATCGACGCTGGAGCAACCTTCTTGCAGTCGCAGATGATCTTCGACCTCGGGCGTCTGCAAGAGTTCCTCTCGGCCGCCGAGGACATCCTCGCGGACGTGCGGTTCTACGCGAGCGTCGCGCTGCTGCGCAGCGCGCGCATGGCAGAGCGCGCCTGCGCGCTGCCGGGGGTCGCGATTCCTCAGCGAGCGGTGGCGCAGATCGGTCGCGGCGGCGGCATCGACCTGGCGCGCGAACTGGCGGCCGGCGTTGCCAGTGTCTCGCGCGTAGATGCGCTTCACGTATTCCCGCTCGGAGCCGAGGCCGCGACACGCGAGGTCGCCGCGGAGTTCCGCGTCGCGCGGGGTGTCAGCGCCCGACGCCCGGCAGGGACCGGTCAGTAACCGGAACGTCATCTAGCAAGCTCCCCGCAGTTCGGACCTTCACAGCGGTCCGGTGTCCAGGCGTCTCGCAAGACCCGTCCGCAAACGCGTCCCGGGACCGGAAGGCTCTACGGACGCCATCGCGGCGCACCGGGAGTGACATGCCCGAGCCGCGGCCAGAGCAGGTCCCCTGAGAAGCCGCGGTCGGCACCCGCGATTCGCCAGGAGCACGACGCGTCCAGGCGGCGCTCGGCTCGGTCCGATCGAACGGCGCCGGCACTCCTGCTGTCCGCGCAACGGGGGACGCTCGGCCGGGACAGGTCGAGTGCATGCGCTGACGCGAAGGCAGGTGCCGGGCGACGGGTGAAAGGAGGGGCTTTCATTCCGGGCATCCCCGGTACGAGTTCATTAGCCTGTCGGGGCCATGTTGGTCCATTGGGACGAGGTTGAGTGGACTGAGATCAACCGCGGCCCGCTTCGTGGCCTGCGCCAGCGTTTGGGCGCCGCGGCGGGCGCGGCGGGCGGCGGCCTGAGCCGATATCGGATGGGCCCTGGTGAGCGCGCGATGCCTGTGCACCTGCACGCCGACGAGGAGGAGCTCTTCTATGTGCTCGGCGGAAGCGGCCTGTCCTGGCAGGATCGCCGCGGTTATCGCGTTGCTGCAGGCGATTGCATCATCCATCGCGCGGGCGCGGAGTCGCACACGATCATCGCCAGCGATGACGGTCTGGAGGTGCTGGTGTTCTCCAGCGGCAGCAACACGGGGATGACCTGGCTACCGCGCGCGAATGCTTGGTGGATGGGGCCGCGGTGGTTGCCGAGCGACGGGCCGAATCCCTTCCGGCTCGAGGCGCAGGCCGGCGAACTCGAGTTGCCCGAGCCCGAGCAGGACCGCCCGCCGACGATCGTCGCAACAGGTCACGTTCAGCCGGCGCCCATGCGCCACGGCGCGGTGGACAGCGAGTGGCGCGACCTGGGGGTCGCCGGACGCTCGGTCGCGAGTGGCATGAACCATGTCAAAGTCGCGCCCGGCGCCAGCGGTTGCCCGTTTCATTGCCATGGCGCCGAGGAGGAGCTGTTTGTCGTGCTCGCCGGCAGCGGGACCTTGCGCCTCGGCGACGAGCGCCATGCCGTGCAAGCCGGCCATGTCGTCGCGCGACCGCCCGCGACCCGAATCGCCCATCAGTTCATCGCCAGCGAGGACGGACTCACGCTGCTCGCCTGGGGTACCCGCGAGCCCAACGACACAGTGTGGTATCCGGACTCCAAGAAGGTCAACCTCCGGGGAATCGGGATCATCGGCCGCATCGAGCCGCTCGACTACTGGGACGGGGAGCAATGACAGCCGCGCCCGTGCGGGCGTGCCATTAGGTCGGCCGCGTAGCCCGCTGCGAGCGGAGCCACAGCTCTATTACCACCGCGACCTGGTTGCGCCGAGTTGGAGGGCTCTTCCGACCCTAACCGATGAGGCGCGTAGGAGCACGAAAGCGGGACTGCCGTGGCGCGAGATCCAGGCGCGGGCAGGTGGTGTCATGCACGCCCGCTCCGCATTTCTCACGCGAGCGGCGACTTAAAGCTGAGCGTTGGGTCTCGCAGACTTGTGGTCGGAATCCCTAGAAGAGCTCGAGGAGGCGGGCGACTCCGCGCTCGACCGGGCCGAGCAGCACAACGGCGCGGCGCCGGCGTACTATGCCTCGCGGCGGGGCAGCGGCGCCGTGAGGTAGCGCTGGATCGTCGGGCCGGCCGTCGCCGCCAGCCACGCCGGATGGACCTCGGCCAGCGGCGCGATCCCCACGATCTTGCGGCCCATCGCCAGGCCGATGATCTGCGTGCCGGCCAGCGCGGCGCGTGCTTGCGGATCGTCGGGGGCGGCGGCCGCGGCCACGCGCCCGAGGATCTCGCGCGTCACGAACTCGCGCAGCATCCGCGCGGCGTCGGCGTGCGACACGGCGCCGCGGAGGAGTCCGAGGAACCCGTGGAAGCCGTCGGGCCGATCCCACAGCTCGACCAGGGCAAGGACGAGGCGCTCCCCAAGGGTGTTGCGATCGCCGGCCAGCAACGTGGCGACGAACGGCTCAGGATCGACAGGCAGCGACATGGCTGCGGCGAACAGCGCGGACTTGCTCTCAAAGAAGTGGTGCACGAGCGCCGGGTCGACACTCGCGGCGCGGGCGATCGAGCGCATGCTGACCGCGTCGTAGCCACGCACGGCGAACGCCCCGCGCGCCGCCTCGACGATCGCCTGGCGCGTGCGCGTGGGACCGGCCCGGCGTCCGCGGGGCATCACTCGGTGCGCCGCCGCAGAGTAAGGGCGCCGAGGAGGATCGCCCCCACGGCGAACGCGAGCACGATGCCGACGTCGCCGAAGGCGGCGCCGCTAACGCCCGGCTCGATGGCCAGGTGACGCACGCCGTCGACCGCGTAGGACATCGGGAGCACGTCGGAGACGGCGCGCAGGACAGCCCCCATCTGCGCCCGCGGGACGAGCAGCCCGCAGAGCAAGAGCTGGGGCAGAATCATGGCCGGCATGAACTGCACGACCTGGAACTCGGTGCGGGCGAACGCGCTGGCCAGCAGTCCCAGGCCGAGCCCGAGCAGCGCCACCGAGGCGGCCAGGATCACGACCAGCGCTGTGCTGCCGGCCAGGCTGAGCCCGAGCGCGCCCAGGCTGAGCGCCGTTACCAGGCCGGCCTGAAGCACCGCCAGCAGCGTGAACGTGAGGCCATAACCGCCGAGCAGCGCGAAGCGGCTGAGCGGGGTGGTCATGAGACGCTCGAACGTCCCGGTCGTGCGCTCGCGCAGAAGCGCCACCGAGGACACCAGGAACATCGTGACGAGCGGGAACAGGACCATCAGCGCCGGGCCGGCCCGCTCGAACGCCACGTGCCGGTGGTCGTAGACGAAGCGCAGGATGGTCATCAGCAGCGCCGGCACGGCAAGCAGCAGGACGATCGTGCGGGGGTCGTGGCGAAGCTGCCGCGCGACCCGCAGCGCCGTGGCGCCGGTGCTCGTCACGCCTCCTCCTCGACGAGCCGCAGGAATGCCTGCTCGAGGTCGTCGGTAGCCGTGCGACCGGTGAGCTCGGCCGGGGTCCCGTGGGCCAACACCTGCCCCTCGCGCACGAGCAGCACCTCGTCGCAGCGAGCCGCCTCCTCCATGACGTGGCTTGACACAAGCAAGGTCCTACCCGTATCGGACAGCGCCCGGAACAGGCCCCAGAGGCGCTCGCGCAGCACCGGGTCGAGGCCGATCGTCGGCTCGTCGAGGACGAGCAGCTCCGGTCGGCCGAGCAGGGCCGCGGCGAGCGAGAGCCGCGACCGCTGACCGCCCGACAGCGAGCGCGCCAGCTGCCCGGCCGCGTCGCCGAGGTCGACCTGCTCGACGACCTCGCCGACCTGCTCCGGGCGCGCGCCCACGATCGCGGCGAAGTACTCGAGGTTCTCGCGTACGGTGAGGTCCTCGTACGCAGACTGGCCCTGCGTGCCATACCCGACGCGCCGCCGCAGCGCCGCCGCGCCCGCCACCTCGCCAAGCACCCTGACCTCTCCGCTGACGCCGCGCTGGACGCCGACGACGACACGCATCAGCGTCGTCTTGCCCCCACCGCTCGGCCCGATCAGTCCGGCGATGCGGCCTCCGGGCAACTCGAACGTGACGCCGTGCAGAACCTCGCGCCCGCCCCGGTGCACCCGAAGGTCGTGCGCGGTGATCGCCGGCTGATAATTCATCATCCGATGATATTAGCGCTCCAAGATGGCTCGGATTCATCATCGGCGCCGGCTTCAGCGGGGCTAGCTTCCTCGACTCGAACGTGCCGCCAGAAAGGCCCGCGACCAGCGCGCGGGAGGGAAGCCGGGCGAGTGAAACTCAGCCGGTCCGGCGTGCAGGGTCCGTGTCGGGTTGATTGAATGGCCGTGCCGATGGAGACGAGCTCGCGCGGCTTCACGATTCACTACACCGTGGACGGCGACGGGCCGCCGCTGGTGCTTGTCGCGCCGACGCTTGGCGCGGCTCAGCAATGGCGCGACGTTGGTTACGTAGCACCGCTCGCCTCGAGCTGGCGGGTGATCAACGTTGATCCGCTCGGGCATGGCGGCAGCGACATGCCTCATGACCCTGAGGCGTACCAGGCGGCGGGCGTCACGGAAGACCTGGTCGCGGTTCTCGACGCCGAGGGCGTTGAGAGGGGGACGGTCTGGGGGTACTCGCGGGGCGGCTGGTTGACGTGCAGCCTGGCTGCCGCCCACCCCGAGCGCGTCGATCGGATCGTTGTCGGCGGCTTTGCGATGCATGCCCACGAGGAAGAGGTCGCGCGGCTCCTGGCGCCGCTTGCCGGTTTTCTACGACGCGGTGACTGGGCGGGCCTCTGGCGGGCGCTCGGCGTCGGGGACGCAGGTTTCGAGCAGATGATCGAGGACACCAATGATCCGCGCGCGGTCGCGGCCGCGATCGACGGCTCGCTCCGACCCACACGACTTATCAACCCTGCGGCCGTGCGTTGCCCGGCTGCCTACTATGTGGGCTCGGAGGACTGGATCGTTCCGCATGTTCGTGCTGACGTCGACGCGCTCGGAGCCACGCTCGACGTGATCCCGGGACATGCGCATGTCGGAGCCTTCTTCGCGGCAGCCGAGCCCGTCCTCGAGGCGGTCACGTCTCGTCTTGCGGATCCGCTCCGATAACCCGACGAGACCCAGGACCCATGTAGTCCGCGCAACCGAGGGAAGCCGACGTCGGCGCGGAGATGCTCGTGGCAATCGTAGAGCAGGGCTCCCGCGACCGATTTCTCGCCTGACAGCCATGACCAGCGGACCACCGCGAGTGGGTCCGAAGCTGTCACGCTGGCAATGTCGAGGGCGACAGCGACCAGTGCGTCTTTCTGCCAGCCGGCCCTGGCGGCGGGAGCTGGTCGCTCCTACTACTACGTGTGGACACTCCCTACGTGGTCGGGGGCTCTTCACTGTCGAGCGTTTCGTCGCTGTCGAGCCGGATCCGCTCCTCGACACGGTCAAGCCACTCGCGGCCAAGCGTGAGGAATAGTTGCTCCTGTTCGCCGCGGAGCAGGTGACCGGCGCGGTCCAACACCGCAAACGTCGCCCGGGGGTAGAGCTCGAGCAGCTCCCATTGGTCGCGATACCCCACGGTGGTGTCCTGACGCCCAGTGATGATGAGCGTCGGCGCATCCAAGGTCTCCAGGTCCGTCTCCAGGATCGGGACCCTCTTCCGCGCGTCGGTGATCTCGTCGAGGTACTCCGTGTCGGCAATCCCTTGAGAGAGAGCTTCGACGTAGCGTTTCATTGCGGGCGGGTTGGCGACCAGCATCTCTCCGAGGATCTCGCCACGCTCCGCCATCCGCGCGATCTCATCGCGGTTGCCGATGACCGATCGCGGCGGCAGCTGCCGAGACCCGACCTTGACGACGGGGGTGAGCAAGCACAGACCGTCGACTCGATCCCGCACGCGATGAGCAAGTCCCCGGGCGATGAAGGCGCCGTAAGAGCCTCCGGCCAGAACGAGCCTGGCGTCGCCCAGCACCGAGTCGAGGAACTGAACGAGGATCTCCACGACGCGCGCGTCGTCCCGCGGCCACGGTGCCTTCGGTGAGCGGCCGTGACCCGGAAGATCGATGTAGATCCGTCGCCAACCCATCCGACCGGCGAACAGCGGCTCAAACTCGTAGATAGGGCCGCGTCGGTCCATCGGCATGCCATGCAAGCCCACAAACGCCGAACCGGCGCCGAAGCATTCGTAATCAAGCGACACCTCGCCTACCTGACAGCGCACGCCCATCCTCCCAACGCAATCAACCAGATGACCGTACCGCAGCGCGATCCGGGCTCACGCCGCTAGATGATTGATTCCACGGTTTAGGCGCAGTAGTCGGCGAGTGCGCGGCTGGGGCGGCCGAGTTGGTGGTTGAGAGTGATGGCGGCGGCGAGGGTGAGGAGGCGTTGCAGGATGCGCTCTCTGAGGCCGGGGAGTGTGCG
>DATJTT010000005.1:0-46189 GCA_035503075.1 Solirubrobacteraceae bacterium | reverse complement strand
GAGCGCGGCGATCGAGATCGGGATGAACGCGAACGCGGTGCCGGCGCCGGCGATGACGAACGGGCCGGCGAGGTTCGCGAGGAAGTGTCCGTGGACGGGCGCCTGGGTCGCCCACAGCACGCCCGCGCCGATCAGCGCCATTCCGACCGCCATCACGATCTTGGCGCCACCGCGGGTGACCAGCGCCTGCGAGACGCCGGCGAGGGCGACCGATGTCAGCGATGCCGCCAGCCATGCGAGACCGGTCTGCAGGGCGCTGTAGTGCAGCACCTGCTGCATGTAGAGGGTGCCGACGAAGATGAACGCGAAGAAGCTGGCGCCCAACAACAGCCCCGCCGCGTTCGCGCCGGCGAGCGTGCGCAGCCGGAAGATCGACAGCGGCAGCACGGGCTCCGTCGCCCGCGCCTCGATCGCCAGGAACGCGGCGAGCAGCGCCGCCGATGAAGCCAGCAGCGCGACCGTCCTGGTGGCGCCCCAGCCGTACTGCGGTGTCTGGGAGATTGCGTAGACCAGCAGCACGAGCCCGCCGGTGCCCGCGATCGCGCCGAGCGCGTCAAAGCGCCGGTGCGTGGTGGCGAGCCGGCTGTCGGGCACGATCCCGGGTGCGAGCGCCAGCGCGATCGCGCCGATCGGGACGTTCAGATAGAAAATATACTGCCATCCGGCATAGCGGGTGAGAAGGCCGCCGGCGATCACACCGACGGTCGCCCCGCCGGCGCCGAGCCCGCCCCAGATCCCGAGCGCCTTGTTGCGCTCGGCGCCCTCGGCGAACATGTTCATCACGATCGACAGGGCCGCGGGCAGCATGAGCGCCGCGCCAAGCCCCTGAACGGCCCTCGCCGCGATCAGCGACGCCTCGCCGGTCGACTGCGCGGCTGCAAGCGAGGCCGCCGTAAACAACGACAGGCCGACCATCAGGATCCGGCGGCGGCCCAACAGATCAGCCGCGCGACCGCCCAGCAGCATGAAGCCGCCGAACATCAGCGCGTACGCCGTCACCACCCACTGCAAGCTGGTCGCGCCGAAGCGCAGATCGCGACCGATCGTCGGCAGCGAAACGTTGACGATCGTCAGATCGATAACCGTCATCAAGAACGACACCGCCAACAGCACGAACGCGCGCCAACGATCGATATTCGGGGATGTGGACGTCATCGCATCTCCAGCGGTCGGGACAGGGACAGAAGATTGGGTGTCGGTGTGGTGTTGCATCAGTGCCTCCTCTCGGGGTTGTTGTCGCTACGACGAATGGGACGCCGTGATCGGGACACGCCGACGCTGTGGCCGCGCCGCGGACGCGTAGGGGCGGTCTACAGTTCGGCGATCCGGCGCGCGAGGAAGCGACGCTCGGGCTCTGAGCTGGCGAGCCTAAGCGCCCGTTCGTACGCCGCGCGTGCTTCGACGGTCCGGCCGAGGCGGCGCAGCAGCTCGCCGCGGGTGGAGTGCAGGTACTGGTAGTCGTCGAGGTCGAGGCCGTCGACGATCTCGAGGGCCTGCTCGGTTGCCCCGGCCTGGGCGACTGCGACCGCGCGGTTCAGCTCGACCACCGGCGAGCGGGTGAGCTGCGCGAGCTGGCCGTATAGCGCCGCGACCTCGTTCCAGTCGATCCGCTCCTCGGTCTGGAGCGAGGCGATCGCGGCTTGGAGCACGTACGGCCCGCGGCCGCGCAGGGCGAGCGCGCGCTGTAGCGCGGTGCGTCCGGCGGCGGTCTCCTGGGCGTCCCACAGCGAGCGGTCCTGGTCGGCGAGCAACACCAGCTCCTCGCCGGCGAACCGCGCCTCCCGTCGCGCGTGCTGGATCTGCATGAGCGCCAGCAGTCCGTGCGCCTCCGGCTCGTCGGGCATCAGCGCGGCGAGCACACGGCCCAGCCTGATCGCCTCGCCGGCCAGGTCGACGCGGGTGGGCAGGTCCGAATACCCCTCGTTGTAAATCAGGTACACGACCGCCAGCACCGCGTCCAGGCGGTCTGCCAGCAGGTGCCCGGCCGGGACGGCGAACGGGATCCCCGTCGCCTTGATCTTCGTCTTCGCGCGCGATAGGCGCCGCTTCATCGCCTCCTCGGAGACCAGGAACGCGCGCGCGATCTCCTCTGTGCTCAGCCCACCGAGCGCCCGCAGCGTCAGCGCAACTTGCGCGTCGAGCGCCAGCGCGGGATGGCAGCAGGTGAAGATCAGCTCGAGCCGCTCGTCCTGGATCACCGTCTCGTCAAGCTCGTCGATCGTCACTTCGGGCACCTCCAGCTGCCTGGTCTTGGCGGCCAGCGTGCGCTCGCGGCGGATCCGGTCGATCGCCCGGTTGCGCGCGGTGACCGTCAGCCAAGCGCCGGGGTTGGCCGGGACTCCGTCGCGGGGCCAGCGCTCCGCGGCGAGGGCGAACGCCTCCTGGGCGGCCTCCTCCGCGAGCTCGAAATCGCGAAGGAAACCGACCAGCGAGGCAAGCACGCGCCCCCACTCGTCCCGGAAAACCTCGTCCAGCAGCGCTAGCGCTCCACCAACGGCCGGACCTCGATGGCGCCGCCGAGACGCGCCGCCGGGATCCGCGCCGCCAGCTCGATCGCCTCGTCGAGGTCCTCCGCCTCGAACACGTAGTAGCCGCCGAACACCTCCTTGGTGTCGGCGTACGGGCCGTCGGTGCTCAGCGTCTGGCCGTCCCGCACACGCACCGTCGTGGCGGTCTCGACCGGCTGCAGCCGCGCGCCGCCCCGGGCGCGCGGATCCTCGGTCAGCGCCATGTACTCGGCGAACACGTCCTTTCGCTCGTCCTCGCCCAGCGCGTCGGTGTAGCCGGGCTTTTCGTGGATCAACATCGCGTACTTCATCTAAAACCTCCTACCCAGGGGAGTGGATTGTCGCCCCAACGACGAACGGGCGCACGCTCAGGGGACAGCCTTCACGCGAGCCGGAAATGCGCGAACCCCCCGTCAAGCCCGGCGAACCCCAGTCAAGCCCGGGCGACGGGAGGAAACTCGGGTCGGTCGGCTACGCCGTGCGGTCGTCTCGAGCCGGTCTCGCAAGCGTGCGAGCGTCTACTCGGACAGTCCTGCCGCCCGCAGTCCTTCGGCGCGATCGAGGTACACCCGGGAGCGCCAGATCCTGTCGCCGCGAAAATCGAGGACGGTCGCGAACGGCTGATCGACCGGGACGCCGCTGCCCTTGCCGCGTCCCTCCATCCTGCCCAGCACAAGCACCCGATCGCCGAGATCGCGAAACTCCTCAGCGATGATCTGGAGCTCTGCCCAGTTTTCGCTGGTGTCGGCGGCGAACCGCTCGACGCCCTCGCGTCCGCGGTAGCCGCTGCCATCGAGGGCCCTGACGATTCCCGGGTACCACTCGAAGTCGGGGGTCGCGAGCTCGGCGAACACGCCATCGACATCACGGCGGTTGTAGGCGTCAACCGTTCGCTTGGCAACGTCTACTTTGTCTTGGGGCATCCATGTCGGAGTATTGCGCGGCCTGCCGCCGATCGCCGTGAGCGCGCCGGCTGTCCGCATCGATAGTGTGACGTAGCCGACCGCCGACGCCCGTGTTGCCTTCGACCGTGAGCGACCGCGTCAATCACGAACTCCCTCAGTCCTGAGTTGGACGAAGCTGCGGCGTCAAACGCCTGCCGCGTAAGCTCGACCTCGGGAGGGGGGGTCGTGGACTGCCCAGAGACGTGTAGCCAGCATCTCGCAAGCGAGGGCCGTGGCGACGTCGGGATCAGACTGCGTGGACAGTACCTCGCGGATCGTTGATACTCGCTGCGATGTCCAGATCCTGTCCCGAGTCCTGAGTCGAGCGCCGATGGTCGACTGCTCGGCGTGTTCTGCTGAGAATCCCGTCGGGGCGCGGTTCTGCATGGGGTGTGGAGCGGCGCTTGAGCGGCGCTGCGGGTCCTGCGGTGAGCCGGCGCCGGAGGGGGCGCGTTTCTGTATGGCTTGCGGCGGCGCGCTGGATGACGTGAGCGCCGCAGGCGAGCCAGCCGGAGCGCACGCGCGCGTGGGCGACGCGGATGAGCCGAGTGTCGCTCTTGCATCGCCGACGCTCGATGAGCGCCGAACGGTGACCGTCCTGTTTGCGGACCTCTCCGGCTACACGGCGGTTGCGGCGAGGCTGGACCCCGAGTCTGTGAAGCGTCAGCTCGAGCGGATTCTAGTGCGTCTCGGTGAGGAGGTGGTGACTTACGGAGGGTATGTCGATAAGTTCATGGGCGACAACGTGATGGCGATCTTTGGCGCTCCGGTCGCGCACGGCGATGACGCGGAGCGCGCGGTGCGCGCCGGCCTGAGTATGCAGGGCGCGATGGGCGAGGTCAACGAGCCACTGGCCGCGCAGCACGGCGTCACGTTCGAGCTGTGTGTGGGTATCAATACCGGCGGTGTGCTCGCGGGTCACGTCGGAGACGGCTACACCGTCATTGGTGACACCGTGAACGTCGCCGCAAGGCTTCAGGCGGCGGCGCGTCCGGGGAGCGTGACCGTCGGTGAGGCGACCTACCGCGCGACCCGCGACGCGATCGACTACAGCGCCCTGGAGGAGCCGCTGGTGCTCAAGGGCAAGACCGAGCCGGTGGCCGCTTGGGAGGCGGTTGCCGCGGACGGGCAGCCGGCGGTGGCCGCCTCGGCGGGCCCCATGCAAGCTCCGCTCGTGGGCCGCGCCGCCGAGCTCGGTCAGCTGCATGATCTGCTCAGGCGGGTGCAGCGCAAGCGCGGACCGCACCTGGCCACGGTCATCGGCGATCCCGGTGTTGGAAAGTCGCGGCTTCTGCGGCAGTTCGAGCAGGAGCTGCAGAGCCACGACCCCCGGCCGCTGATGCGCCACGGGCGCTGCCTGCCGTATGGGTCGAGCATCGTCTACTGGCCGCTGGGCGAGGTCATTCGCGCCGAGTGCGGGATCATCGACGGCGATCCGCCGGCAGCGGCGTGGAAGAAGTTGTCGGCGCGGATCGGTGAGCTGCTCGACGGCCCCGAGTCAGGCAGCAGGTCCTCGGCTTCAAAGACGGCGGTGGTTGGTCGTCTGCTCGGGATCGAGGGACCGGATGATCCGGTGCTCGGAGATCAGGAGGATGCCCAGCGCGCGCGCGAAGTCTTCTTCGCAGCTGTGCGCTCATGTGTTGAGGGCCTGGCGCGTGGCGGGCCGCTGGTGCTCGTGTGGGAGGACATCCACTGGGCAGATGAGGGGATGCTCGATCTGATCGAGCACCTCGCGCAGTGGGTGCGAGCGCCGGTCCTGCAGATCTGTCTCGCCAGGGAAGAGCTGCTCGAGCGCCGTGTCGGCTGGGGAGGTGTGCGCCGCGATTCCACGACGATGTTTCTCGAGCCGCTCGGCGAGAGCGAGACGCGTGAGCTGATCTCGTCGCTTATGCGCATCGATGGGGTCAACGAGAACGTGGTCGGCGCCGTGGCTGCCCGTGCGGAGGGCAACCCGCTGTTCGCCGAGGAGATGGTGCGCCGCCTGTCAGAGGAGGACGGCGCTGACGCCGCCGAGCTTCCGGCGACCGTCCAGGCTCTGCTCGCGGCGCGCCTTGACTCACTCGAGCCCTTCCAGCGCCGTCTGCTCGCGCACGCCGCGGTGATCGGCCGGACGTTCTGGGAGGGTGCTCTCGCCCCCATCGCCGAAGCCGAGGGGGGTGATCTGGCCGAGGCGCTGCGGGCGTTGCGGGACAAGGACATCGTCGTCGCCGGCGAGGGCGGTGCGCTTGCCGGCGAGTCCGAGCTCGCGTTCAAGCACGCGCTGATTCGCGACGCCGCCTACGAGATGCTCCCGAGGGCCGTGCGGGCGCAGAAGCATTTCGAGGTGGCGCGCTTCATCGAGGTTCGTGCCGGAGAGCGCGTCGAGGAGGTCGTTGCGCTGCTCGCCGAGCACTATGGGAAAGCAGCCGAGCTCGGCAGCGAGATCGGCCTGGCGCCCGGCGACATCGCTCCCTACCGCGCAAAGGCGCTCTCCCACCTGGAGGCCGCCGGCGATGCGGCAACCGCCTTCTACTCAAACGCGGATGCCTACTCGGACTACGAGGCCGCGCTCGAACAGGCGGGCGAGGATGCCGAAGCGGTCGCCCGCCTGCTCGAGAAGCAGGGCGATGTCGCGCTGCGACTCGGCCGCGTAGACGCCGCGATCGCCGTCTGGGAGCGGGCGCTCGATCACCACAGCGGCCGCGAGGATCTCGAGCACGTCGCTGAGCTTCACCGCAAGATCGGCGCCGGGTTGGCCCACAAGGGAGAGCGCAAGCAGGCGATCGAGCACCACCAGCGAGGCATCAACCTGATCAAGGACGGCGAGCCGTCGCTCGCGCTCGTGCGCCTGTATGAGGAGGCGGCCTGGATGTACATGCAGACGGGCGACAACATGCTGGCGATCTACGCCTCGGAGAAGGCGCTGCGGCTCGCCGAGCGCCTCGGTGAGGTTCGTGCCGCGAGCCGTGCTCACGGCATCTTCGGTCGCGTCTTCGGGCGCATCGGGGACACCGTGAAGGCGCGCGAGAACCTGGAGCGCGCCGTTGAGCTCGCGCGCGGGTCAGACGCGCATGAGACGGTCCTTGCGCTGATGGCGCTCGGCCATCACCTCAAGAGCTCGGACGGCGACTACACGGCCGCCGCCGACTCATACCGCGAAGCGCTGACGCTGGCTCGGCAGATCGGGGACGTGCCTGCGGAGATCGAGCTGCACGCAGCCGTCGGACAGCTCGCGCTCTACGCCGCGGACTGGGAGGGGGTGGAGAGCTCGAGCGACGCCAGCGCCGAGCTGTCCGAGCGCGAGGGCTTGATCGGAAAGCTCTGCCTCCCTTACGTCCTTCGCGGACGACTACACTGGCGCAGCGGAGAGTGGCAGGAATCCGAGAGCTCCTACAGGCGCGCGCACGAGCTCGCGGAGCAGATCGGCTGGTCGGAGGTCTGCTTCGACGCCCTCTACGGGCTCTCGAGCACGCTCCGCGATCAGGGCGAGCTCCAAGGCGCAGAGACGGCGCTCTCGCAAGCGCTTGACGTCTGCGAACGTGCCGGCCTGATCGCGCAATCGATCCAGGCCAACTCAGCAAAGGCCCTCCTATGTACACTCGCCGGCCAGCGCGATCGGGCGGGCGAGGCGGCGCGGGAGGCGATCGAGCTCTCCGAGCGCGTGCGCCACCCCGTTGGCGAGGCAGCCGCGGTCGAAGCCGCCGGCGTCGTCGGAGCTCTACCGGACGCACTCGCCGACCTAGAGCGCGCCCGTGAGGCCTGGCAGTCCCTGGGACGCCCGCTGGAGGCCGCCCGCTGCGGGCTCCTGCTCGGTCAACGACTGCTCGAGGGCGACCGCCAGGCAGCCGTCCTGTCGCTGGAACGCGCCGCGGGCGAGTACGACGAGCTGGGTGTTATCCACCTGGCCGCGCGCGCCCGCGAGCTGGCGGGCTCAGCCGCTGCACGGCACTAGGCGGATCGTCCCGGCCTTCGGCAGCGGCGTCGCCGATCTCCGAGACTGCCGCACTTCCTCAGACATCGCCTACCCCTCAAGGCCTATGGCATCGAGGGCCTGCTGACGGTTCAGGAAGATGCGAATGTGGCTGATCTTGCCGTCGATCAGCTCGTACACGTTGGTCGCAGGCGCCGCGAAGCGAATGCCGCTGGCTCGACCTGTGGAGCTGGTACGCAGGAACGCGAGCACCCGCTTGCTGTCGACTGCTTCCACGCCGTCAATCTCGATCCGGAAATCGGGTACGGCATCCTCGACGTCCGTCAGGAAACGCCTGATGCCGTCGATTCCTTCGTAAACGCCTCCGGCGGCGGCCATTGGCGTCTCCAACTTGACGTCCTCGGTGCAGCAAGCGCGATAGCCCTCAATGTCCCTCGCGTTGATCGCCGCGATCGCGCGCTCGACCAACCTCACGTTGTCCTTTGACATCGCCTAGACCCGTTCCTTGGCGAGGCGTTCGGCGGCGGCACGAGCCTCGTATGGGTCAGGGTAGTGCTTGAACCACCCGAAGGACGCCAAGCACGACGCCGTGCCCGAGATCGAGGAGCTCCTCCTCCTCGTACGGGTAGTCCTCCCAGCTCCGACCTCAAAGAGGCCCTCGAAGCTGTGGGGCTGGCTGAGTGAGTGATGTCGTCAAACCTGGACCTCGTGCGCTCGATCTACGCGGCCCTTGAGCGCGGCGACTATAGGACGGCTGAGTGGGCTCACCCTCGGATTGAGTATGTAGTGGCTGACGGGCCCGAGCCTGGCAGCTTCACGGGACGGGAGGGAATGGCACAAGCCATGAGAAGCATCTTCAACGCCTTGGCGGACGTTCGCACCGCAGCGGAGGAATATCGCGAGCTACACGCTGTGCGAGTTCTCGTGCTCGCGAGGGGCACTGGACGCGGCAAGACAAGCGGCGTGCGGGGCGAACACAGGACGGCGGAAGTGTTCGAGATTCACGACGGGTAGCCAGCGCCGTCCGCCGGGTGCTGCTGCTGGTCGTCCGCACCAGAAGTGTCGGCTCGGACGTGGGGCGTCTCCGTTGGCCGGGCGTTGCAGCAGTCTCGTGCTGGCGGCGGGGCGCCAGGTGCTGGTTCCCGCCACGCGGCAGCCCGGCTCGGCCGCCGGCCTCAGACGGCGCGCCGGGGTGGCGCGTCGAGTGTCTCGGATACGTGCAGCGTGTCGCAGTACTCGACCGCTTCGTCCACGATGCCGTCGGCGAGGTGGAACACGTAGCAGTAGGCGTTGTCGAAGCTTCTACCGGTCTTGGTCGTGGTGCAGCCGCGCGCCTCGCTGCGGCGCGCGAGCGCTGATCATCGTCGACCAGCGCACCCCGAGTCTCACACAGATGAGACAAACCTGTCTCACATGAGTGAGACTCCGGTCTCAGATGAATGAGACGCCGCGATCTCGCTGCGGCGTCTCACCGATCCAAGACAGCTCGTCTCAGCCATGTGAGACTGTCGGCGTCTCATTCAAGTGAGACAGCGGGAACGACGAGATGGGCCGGCACCGCGGCCTGATCGGCGCTTCCGTAAGAGGTAAGGCTTCGCCGGCCGCGAAGTCCTGACGCTCAAGCGCGCCACTCGACCTCGAAGTGCCCGATCGGCTCGTCGAAGCCCTTCACGGCTATGGGACCGCCGTCGGAAAACCGGATGCCCTTGCCGCGGCAGAGGTCATGCACTCCGGACGAAACGACGATGCAATCCGGCTGAGCCACCGCGCACAGTCGTGCGGCCTGCTGCACAGCCGCACCGAAGAGATCGCTCTGCTCGGTGACGGGCTCCCCGGCCGCCACCCCGACGCGCACGTGCAGGTGCCCCTGCGCCGGTTCGCGGCGCTCCTGCAGCTCCCGCTGGATCTGCATCGCCGCGGAGACCGCCTGGAACGCCGAGGTGAACGCAGCCATGATCCCGTCACCGGTGTGCTTGACCTCACTGCCGCCGAAGCGTGCCAAGACCGTGCGTACGACCGAGTCGTGCACCCGTAGGAACCTCATCGCTGCACGGTCTCCCAACTCCTGGGTGAGACGAGTGGAGTCGACCATGTCGGTGAAGAGGATGGCCCGGAAGGCGCTTTCTATATATGGCTCGCCAGGAGGATGAGTATTGAGCCGACCGAAGAAGCCGCGCACGATGGCCTGATCGACCTCGATGACGTTCGACGGGAGCAGCCCATGGGCTGCCCGATGGGCTGCCTCAACGGCCTCCTCGTCCGGGGCCTCGACGAGGCAAAAGCCACTCCCCGCGTCCTCTTCAAACCAGTAGGTGACGAAGCGCACGCCAAATCCATCCTGAACCTCGAGATCGCGCATGTGGGCGACGGCGATGTCGGCAGCGGTCGCGTCGGGGAGATCGTGGCGGTCCATGTAAAGGGGCATCGCGATTAGTCCGTGCCGAGAGTCAGCGCGTCGCGCCGGGCGAAGACGCCGCTGGCGTGCTCGCGGGACGGATGTTCTGGTTCACCCGGAAGCGGTTGTCCGGGTCGTAGGTGGCCTTGATCCGCGCCAGCCGCTCGTAGTTCTCGCCGTAGCTCGCCCGCACCCGCTCCTCGCCCTCATCCATCATCATGTTCACGTAAGCGCCACCCGCGGAGTACGGGTGAAGCGCCTCAAAGTAGTCAACGCACCAGTTGCGGATGACATCGGCGTTGGCTGGGTCGTGATCGACACCGGCGAAGACCGAGCCCCAGACCGCATCGCGGTAGTTCCACGCGGTGTCGGACGGGCCGACGTCGTGGGCAGCGCCGTCGATCGGGTACAGGTGCATCGTCGACTGCCACGTCGGCATCGCGGCGCCGAACCTGGCGTGCGCCTCGACGGCGGCGTCGGGGATCTCCTTGACGAAATCCGCGCGCCAGTACCACTGGTCACCGGCGGGATAGACCGGGTCGAAGGCGCCCTGGAGAGCGGGGAGGGGCATCGGCTGAACGCCGTGCAGCAACGGCTCCGGCACAGCGTCGAGCAGCGGCGCCATCGCCTCGGCAGCGTCACCGGGAGCGCCGACATAGCACCAGACGACCCCGCAGACCTTGCGCAGATGGAGCTCCTCAGGGAACGGCGGCGCCGGCGGGACCGATGCGAATGCAAAGAAGCCGTTGAGCTCACGCGGCGCGTTCGGCACGAAGTCCCGGTAGGCGGCCAGCACCTCGGCGCCCTGCTCGACCGGCCAGAAGGTCGGGCCGCCGACGATCGTCGAGACCTCGTGCAGTCGGAAGAGGAACGAGGTGACGACGCCGAAGTTGCCGCCGCCGCCCCGGATCGCCCAGTAGAGGTCCGGGTGCTCGTCCGCGGCGGCACGGACCGTCTCGCCGCTCGCGAGCACGACCTCGGCGGCGAGCAGGTTGTCGATCGTGAGGCCGCACTTGCGCGTCAGGTGCCCTAGACCGCCGCCCAGCGTGAGACCACCGACGCCGGTCGTCGAGATGATCCCGCTCGGTGTCGCCAGGCCGTGCTTGTTCGTCGCGGCATCCACTTCACCCCACGTGCAGCCACCGCCGACCCTGGCCGTGCGGGCACCGGGATCCACTGCGATTCCCTTCAGGCCAGAGAGGTCGAGAACCACGCCATCATCGCACGTACCCAGACCGCCGCCGTTGTGGGCGCCGCCGCGCACCGCCAGCAACAGGTCATGGTCGGCGGCGAACGAAATGACCTTCGCGACATCGGCGGAATCAGCGCAGCTCGCGATCAACGCAGGGTGACGGTCGATCATCGCGTTGTACACCTCGCGCGCCTCGTCGTAGCCGGGGTCCGTGGGAGCTGTAAGCCGTCCCTGGAATCCGGGCATCCCGCTGCGGGCCGTCTGCATCAAAGCGTCGGTGGTGCTCACGCGTTCCCCCTATCGGAGTCTCTGAGTTGTTACGGCCGACCCTACGGCGCGCGAATGTGGCTGTCATGACCCGAGCTGACCCAATTTGAACGCTCAGGTCTCCGCCGATCCCTGGTGGAGATGATCAAGACTGACTATCGTCCTGTTATGGAGGCGGAGATTCTGGACGTTCCGGAGCCACTGCACCTGAGTTCGATGTCCCCGTTCGTCGGCCGCGCAGCCGAGCTCGAGAAGCTCCGAACGCTGATGCCGCGAGCCGAAGGGGAGAGGCGTCGCGTGGCGCTGCTCGCAGGCGAGCCGGGTGCCGGGAAGAGCCGTCTGGCGCGTGAGTTCGCCGCCCAGGTCGCTATCGAAGGCGTGCTCGTCCTCTACGGCGCCTGCGACGCGGTGGTGCGGACGCCATACGGGCCTTTCGTCGAGGCACTCGAACGCCTGGTGCAAGTAACCGACGAGGCGCAGCTGCGTACCGCGCTCGGCGCCGGCGGCGGCGAGCTGACGCGGCTGCTGCCCGACCTGTCCGTCCAGGTGGCCGGGCTTGCGCAGCCGGTGAAGGCCGACGCCGATACCGAGCGCCATCGTCTGCATACGGCGGTTGCCGACCTGCTCGCGAACGTCAGCCGCACAAGACCGATACTGCTCGTGATCGAGGACGGACATTGGGCGGACCCGACGACGCTTCTGCTCCTCAGGCACCTGGCGCGCTCTGCCTGGAGCGCGCGCCTGCTGATCCTCGCGACCTTCCGCGACAGCGAGGCCGATTTGCCCGCGGAGCTCTCGGAGACGCTCGCCGACCTGCGGCGCTCCGATGACGTCGTGCGAATGCGCCTGGAGGGACTTTCGGGGGCGGAGGTCTCCGCCCTCGTCAGCCGTGCTTCCGGAAGCGACCCCGACCCCGACGACCCCGAGCTGCGAGCGCTTGCGCGCACAATCCACGACCTCACCGCCGGCAACGCCTTCCTCGTCTGCGAGCTGTGGCGCGCGGCGGTGGAGACGGGGATCGTCGAGGTCGCCGGTGGGCAGGTGAGGGTCACCCGGCCGCTTACCGAGTTCAGCACGCCTGAAAGCGTCCGCGAGGTGGTCAGCCAAAGGCTGTCGCGCCTCGGCCCGAGAACCATCGAGCTGCTCGAGCTCGCGGCAGCTGCCGGGCCGGAGTTCGAGCTCGAGCCGGTCCGTCGCGCCGCCGGCATCGCCGAGCCCGAGCTTCTCGCCGCGCTCGAGGAGGCAGTGGGCAGCGGCATGATCGAGGAGATCCACACGAAGCGACTGGCATGCCGCTTCACCCATGAGATCGTCCGACGGGCGCTTTACGATCGGCTCTCGCGGCTGCGGCGAGCCGAACTGCATCTACGCGTCGGCGAGGCGCTCGAGAGCGCCGCGGCTGACTCCGATCGCGCACTCGCAGACCTCGCCCATCACTTCGGCGCGGCCGCTCCGTTCGCCGGCGCCGAGCGAGCGATCGACTACAACCTGCGCGCCGCGCGCGCGGCGAGCGACGCGCTCGCCTTCGACGACGCCGCCATGCGGCTGCGAACCGCGATCGAGATCGGGATCCAGGGCAAGCCTGAGCGCGCTGGCGCCCTGCTCGAGCTGGGCGCCGCCAGCCATCGTGCGGGCAGGGCGACCGATGCGCTGGACGCCTTCACATCCGCTGCGGAGGTCGCTCGCGCGCTGGGCAGCGGGGAGCTGCTCGCCCGCGCAGCGATCGGCTATGAGGATGCGTGCTGGCGCCCGGGGGTTATACGACGCGATGCGATCGAGCTGCTCGAGGAGGCGCTCGCGGCGGTTGATGACAACAGCGAGGAGCTGCGGATTGGCCTGCTGGCGGGGCTCTCGCGGTGGCTCGACTTCGCGGGGGAGCGCGAGCGTGGCGCGCTCGTGCGCGACAACGCGATCGCGCTGGCGAGGCGATACGAGGATCGCGCGGGGCTCGCGAAGGTGCTGGTCGGCTCCTACTGGGCGCGAGGCACGACGCCGCTGGAGGAGATCCTCTCGATGCTGACTGAGGCGAGAGACCTCGCACAAGAGCTGGGAGACGTCGAGATCCACACGGACGCGATGGCGTGGCGCGTGCCGACGTTCGTGGCTCTCGGCGACCTCGATTCAGCTCGGGCGGAGGTGGTTGTCCTGCGTGAGCTGGCCGAGCGCACGGCGCAGCCGTTCATGCACCACGTGGCTGAGCACTACGGGTCGGCGATCGCGCTATGCGACGGGAAGCTCGAGGATGCCGAGGCGATGGCGGGGCGCTCGCACGATTGGGCGCAGCTGCTGACGGGTCGCGATGCGTCCGGCACCCACGGCATCCAGATGTTCGGCGTTCGCCGCGAGCAAGGACGCCTGGCAGAGCTAGCGCCCGTAATCAGGATCCTTGCTGGCGGGGCCGACCGTGAGGGCCCGTGGCGACCCGGGCTCGCCGTGGTGCTGGCCGAGCTGGGCATGGAGCGCGAGGCCGGGCGCGAGCTCTCGAGGATCGCCGCCGAGGGCATCGACGGCTACCAGGCATCGCTGTGGCTGGCGACGCTCACCTACCTCACCGACGCTTGCGCTGCGGTCAACGACGAGGCGATGGCGGCGATCGTGTACCCAGAGCTGGAGGCGCTTGCGGGGACCAACGTGATGATCGGCCACCTGGTCGCGTGCTACGGCGCCGCCGATCGGTATCTGGGCATGCTCGCCGCCGTGCTCGGGGACCCGGGGCGAGCCGAGGAGCACTTCGAGCAGGCGATGGAGCAGAACAAGCAGATGGGGGCGTCGACCTGGGTAGCTCACACGGCGTACGAGTACGGGCGCTTCCTGCTCGGACGGGGGCGCGGGACCCACGAGCACGCGCAGGCCCTGCTCGGAGAGGCCGCCGGCTTGGCCGAGCGGATCGGCATGGAAGGACTGCTCGGCAAGATCAGCCTGCTCGGCGTTCCCACCTCGGATGCTCTCCCCGGCGGGCTCTCGCCACGCGAGGCGCAGATCCTGAACCTGGTGGCCAGAGGGCTCAGCAACCGCGAGATCGGCCAAGAGCTGACGATCAGCGAGCACACCGCCGCCAACCACATCCGAAACATCCTGCGCAAGACCGATTGCGCCAACCGCACCGAGGCCGCCTCCTACGCGCACCGGCAGGGGCTTGTCTCCGGGTGAATGGGGCGAGCTCGCTACGATCAGCCGATGGCCCTGTATGTGATCGAGCGCACCTTCGCCGATCAGCTCGACCTCACCGACGCCGATGTCGATCTGATCGAGGAGATCAACGGCGACGAGGGGGTCCGCTGGCTGTTCTCGTTCCTCAGCGCCGACCGGCGACGCACCTACTGCTTGTATGAGGCGCCGTCGCCCGACGCGATCTTGGCTGCCGCAAAGAAGGCGAACGTACCGGCCGACGCGGTCGTCGAGGTGAGCGCAGCGACGCCGCAGTTCGCGGGCCGCCTGCGCGACTGGGCCGACGCCGTCCACTGAGCTGGCCCCAGTCAAATCCGTCCGTCAGCCACGGGGATCCACCATTCCAGTCTCACATGGATGAGATTTCGCGGCCCGCGACCAGTCTCACATAATGAGACAAACTTGTCTCACATGAGTGATTCCTGTCTCAGATGAGCGGGACGCCGCAGCACTCGCGGCTTGCTGAGGAGTCGACCTGCGAACGCCCGATAATGCATGTTATGTCAACCTGCGGTCGAGGGTCTGATGCAGCGGATCGAGCTGCGGCGACACGCGTGTCGTCCGGACTGCACGTGGGGTCAGGTTGTCCGGACTGCACGTGGGGTCAGGCCGCGGCGCCGGGGCCCGGAAGTAGCTCGACGTCACCGGCGTGCATCGACTCTCCGCAGTGTGCGCAGCGCAGGTCGGCGCGGCTGATCTGCCTGCACGCGTGATGGCGGTAGAGAACGGGCGGGCCGGGCTTTCCGGCGAGCCACTTGTCGGCCCAGCCCACCATCACCATCAGCAGGTCGACGAGCTCAGTGCCCTTGTCGGTCAGGACGTACTCGTGTCGCGGTCGCCGGTCGTAGGGCCGGCGCTCGAGCACTCCGTGCTCGACCAGGTGGTTGAGCCGCTCGGTCAGGACCTTGCGTGAGATCCCGAGGTCGGCCTGGATCTGCTCGAACCGGGTGAGCCCGGACCAAACGTCACGCAGGATCAGCGGCGACCAGGGCTCCCCGATGACGTCCAGCGTGCGCGCGATCGAGCACGCCATCTCGCCGAAGTTGGTCCGTTGCATGCGATCAGCATAGCAATTGGAGTTCCCTCAAGGAACTCTGTGTGTTAGGGTGTCGGCGTCTCTTGAAGGAACTTCCGAGAGGAGCGTAGAAATGAGCAAGGTCTTCAGCGCCCACGCCGTCTCCGTCGACGGCTACATCAGCGGTCGCGACCCAAGCGACGGCGACGGCGGGTTTGGTCGCGGCCTCGGCGATGCGCGGATGCTGTTTGGCTGGTACTTCGACGGCGAGACGCCCAGCCAGGCGTTCGGCGGCGGGTTCCGGCTGAGTGAGCCAAGCGCCCGGGTCTTCGACGCTCTCGCCGAACGGGTGGGTGCGGCGCTGGCGGGTCGCACCACCTACGAGCACTCCAGCCACTGGAAAGGCGGCAGCCCCCACCCCACGGCCCCGCTGTTCGTCCTCAGCCATCGGCCGGCGCCGGAGATCAGCGAGACTCAGACGCTCATCAGCACCGGGATCGAGGACGCGATCGCGACGGCGCGCGCCGCCGCCGGGGACAAGGACGTGGCCCTGATGGGCGGCGGCGTCGTGACGGCGGCCTTGGCGGCGGGGCTCGTCGACGAGCTCGTTCTGCATCAGGTCCCGATCCTGCTCGGCGGCGGACGACCGTTCTTTCAGGCGCTGCCAGAGCACGTGCGCCTCGACCTGGTCCAAGCCATACCGGCACCGGGCGTCACCCACCTGCACTACGAGGTGGTCCGATGATCCTCGTCACCGGAGGGCTCGGCATGATCGGCGCCGACACCGCCAGCGCGCTGGTCGACCTCGAACATGAGGTCGTCGTGACCGCCGACCGCCGGACCGACGTCCCGTCGTTCCTCGCCGGCCGGATCGCCGTGGAACGCCTCGACGTCACCGACCGCAAGGCGTTCCTCGCCCTCGCCGCCCGCCGCGACATCAGCGACATCGTCCACGGCGGTCGCCGACTACGTCGCGTGGCGCGCCGAGAACCCCCGCTGAAGCGCCTCGCTCCCCGCGCGCCCGAGTAGTTCTTCGGCGCCGCGCAGCGCCGGCGCCAACGAGCCGGCCGCGCCCCACGCGGTGAGGGAGCGCGGCCGGCCGGCGGTTCTCGGGGTGGCTCAGGCGGCGATCGGGACGATCGGGGCTTGGCGGCGGACCTGCTCGGCGCGGACGGCGAGGCCGAGGGTGCGGGCGAGCGTCATCGCGATCGCCATGATGATCAGGGTGTCGGTGAGCGCGGCGCCGCTGACCTGGTGGTTGGCCATCCACGTCGCGAGCGGCTGGCTGAACCAGTGGGCCGCGCCGATCGAGAAGCAGCTGCGCGCGGCGATCACGGCGATCCACAGCGCCGCGTAGCCGGCGCCCGCGCGGGTCACGAGCGCGCCGGTCGCGCCCTGGCGCCGGACGCTGATCAGGCTGGCCGCGGCGGCGCCCAGCAGGACGCCGGCGACGCCGCCGCCGATCTCCAGGCCGAGGCCGGTGCCGTGGGTGGCGACGGCCTCAAGGAACATCGGCACGATCGAGGCGGACATGAGCAGGGGTCGCAGCAGGCGGAAGCGGCCCAGCTTGCGCGCGGGGCCGAGGTCTGACTCGAGCACGGCGAACAGGACGAGTCCGTTGACGATCAGGGCGTTGGTGAGCATTGTCTTCTCGCTTTCAGAAGGTTGCGGTGTGCACCGTCAATGCTGCTCGGCCAGGGGCGGCCTGTCATCGCCGCATGGACTGGTTTGCGGGTTGATCGTGGGCCGATCGGAACGCGGGTCTCGACCCCGCTCTCGACCTGGGTCTCAACCCGCAATCAACCCCGCAGATCAAGCCGCGGGGCGATGTGCGCGGGGCCGCGGCGCCTTAGCGTCAGGGACACTCAATCGACCGCAAAGGAGATCTGGTGACGTCCCTTCTGACAGTCCTCGCAGCAATCGCAATCATCCTCTACGTGATCGGGCAGCAGCTGGCCGGCGGCGCCCTGCAGGGCAAGCGTTTGCTCGTGCTGCCCGCGGTCCTGACCGTGATCGGGATCCTCGACGTCGGCGGCCAAAGGTCGCACCTGGGCGCGACGGATGTCGTGCTGCTGGTCGTCGGCGCGGCGAGCGCCATCGCGACCGGCGCGGGCCTCGGCGCGATGACGCGCCTGCAGCGGCGCAACGGATGCCTCTGGGCGCAGCTCCCCAAACGGGGTCTGTGGCTGTGGGGCGCGCTAATCATCAGCCGCCTGGCCATCACCGGCCTCGCCCACGCCTGCGGTGCGCAAGTCGCCGCCGGGACCGCCGCGATCCTGTTGATGCTCGGTCTCAACCGTGCGGCCCAGGCGCTGGTCGTCGTGCCCCGCGCAATCGCCGCCGGAATCCCGTTCGCGCCCGAGCAGGACGGCAGCGTATTCGGCGCCAGCTGGTTCTCGCCCGCGAGCGGACGCGAGGACTGAGCGGCGGTGTCCAACTGGTGGCAGCGCTCGCATCGCGGCGAGAGCCTCGCGCTTCTGACGTCCTGGCAGTGGCGGCTGCGCACGGGCGTATTCGTGGTCGTCGCTGCGGTCGTGCTCAGCGCGCACGGGTCGCTCGCCGCCGGCGTCGCGGAGCTCGCGATCGCGGCCACGGCGCTCACCGGCTGGCGGGCGAGCGAGCGGCTGGCGGAACCGTGGGCCGGGCGCTCGCTATTTGCCTGCCTGACGGTGATCGCCGCCGTCGGTGGCTTTGCCGCCACCTCACACCACGACACCAGCGTGCTCGCGCTGGCGATCATCGGGATGCTGGCCGCCGGCGTCGATCTGCCGCTCGCGGGGGTGCTCGTCGCCCTGCTCGCGGGCGTGCTCGCGATCGAGATCGGCGCGATCAGCTACTCCAACACGGACCTCGGCACCTTGCTCGGGTATCCGGCGCTGCTGGCCGGCCTCGCCGTCGCCGGCCGCTACCGGCGCGCCTACCGGACCCAGACCGAGCAGGCGCAGGCGCTGCTCGCAGAGACGCGCCGGGCGCAGGACGAGGCCGAGCGCGCCGCCGCGCTGACGGAGCGCTCGCGGATCGCCCGCGAGATCCACGATGTGCTCGCCCACTCGCTCTCGGCCCTCGGGATCCAGCTGCAGGCCGCCGAGGTGACGCTGTCCGAGCACCAGGACGTCGACCGCGCGCTGCGCTCGCTGGCGAGCGCGCGGCGGCTCGTGGACGAGGGGTTGACCGAGACGCGGCGCGCCGTGCGGGCGCTGCGAGCCGACACGCCGCCGCTGCCGCAGGCGCTGGCCGCGCTCGTCGATGACCGTCCCGGCGCTTTGACCGTCAGCGGTGAGCCCTACCAGCTCAGCCCGGCGGCCGGCCTGGCGCTGCTGCGCGTCGCCCAGGAGGCGCTCACCAACGCCGCCAAGCACGCCGGCGCTCAGCCGGCGGCGATCGCGCTCGAGTACACCGACGCGGGCGTCGAGCTACGCGTCGAGAACGCGCTCGCGGACGCCGCCGCGGTCGAGCACCCCCACGCCGCCGGCGGATACGGTCTTGCCGGGATGCACGAGCGGCTGCGGCTGATCGACGGTGAGCTCCACGCCGGCCCCGTGGGCGACCGCTGGATCGTGCTGGCACGGGTAACACGGTGAGCAACGTGGATCCCCCACCCGCCGAGCGCCTGCGAATCGTGATCGCGGACGACCAGACCGTCGTCCGCGAGGGGCTGCGAATGGTGCTCGAGGTGATGCCCGACCTGGAGGTCCTCGCCGCGGTCGCAGACGGCGAGCAGGCGCTCGCCGCCGTCGCCGAGCACCAGCCCGACGCGATCCTGCTCGATCTGCACATGCCGGTGCTCGACGGCGTCGGCGCGACCGAGCGGCTGACCCGCGAGCATCCCGAGGTCGCGATCGTCGTGCTCACCACTTACGCCGACGACGAGACGATCATCGCCGCGTTGCGGGCCGGGGCGCGCGGCTACCTGACCAAGAACGCAGACCGCCGCGAGATCTCCCAGGCGCTGCACGGCGCGGCCGCGGGCCACACGATCCTCCCGCCCGAGGTCACCGCGATGCTGCTCACCGGCGCCGCCTCCGCCCGGCAGGCCAAGCCCTCGGTCCCGGCCCAGCTGCCGGACGGTCTGACCGCGCGCGAGGCCGAGGTGCTCAAGCTGCTCGCCGACGGCCTCTCAAACGGCGAGATCGCGCGCGAGCTGTTCATCAGCGAGCACACGGTCAAGACCCACATCAACCACGTGTTCGCCAAGACCCGCTCGCGCGATCGCGCCCAAGCGATCCGCTACGCGCACGAGCACGAGCTCGCGTAGGCGGCGATCACCCGGCGGCCGACAGCGCCACGACGCTGTTCCCCGCGACGAGCAGCTTGATGCGCCCGCGCACCGCCGAGAGCTGCGTCTTCACCACTCCCCCCCGCGCGGCGCTCAACGATTCCATGTTCACGCTCTGGGCGCCGCGCAACACGAGCTTCTGCGCGTGCGCGCGCTCGTTCTCGAGGATCAGCAGCGACGCGCCCGTCGCAGATGTGACGTTGCTGGCGAGCAGCCCGCGCACGCCCGCGACGGTGCGCAGCGAGGAGCCGACCGGCAGCCACTGGTTGAGCGCGACGAGCGCGCTGTCGAGCGGACGCCTGATGACTTCTTCGCCGCGGACCACGAACGGGTCGTAGGGATCGCCGCTGAAGTGAAAGCGGACCTCGTGAAAGCCGGTCTTCAGGGCGCTGAGCACGAAGCGAACCGCCCAGACCGCCGAGGCGGGGCTGTCGGAGACCCCTTCGACGCCCCCGCACGAGGCGGAGTTGGCCTCGGAGATGATCGCGGGCACGCCCGCGGCCTGCGCGTCCGCCACCACCCACGCGAACTTGCGCGGCTCATCGGCGGCGTACGCTGTGAGCAGGCCGCCGACGGTCACCGCCTTCGGCGTGACGCACGCCGTCAGTGGGTACGCGTGGACGCCGACCGTCGCCAGGTGCAGCTGAGCGATCACGTGCGGGAGTTCGCGCTGCCAGTGCTCGGCCCCGGCGAGTTCCGGACCGATCGTCGGCGCGCCGGCGAGCGTCTGCTGCAGGGCGCTCGCGAGCTGCACGTACAGGGCGACCTGCGTCGCCTGTTCGTTTGGCTGCGGCTTGCCCAGCGAGGCGTAGTTGGGCAGCGGGTACAGGTCCGGCTCGTTGCCGAGCGAGAAGTCAAGGCCGTCGGTCGCGGCGCTCTGCGCGCCCGCGACCATCTGCTGCGCCCACGAGGGCTGGCCGGTCTTGAGGTTGAGCCCGACGGTAAGCGGGTCGTGCGCGGCGCTCAGCAGGCAGTGCAGCTGCGCCCAGAAGCTCGTCGGCAGCGGGAACAGGGTCGCGGTTTCCCACGAGCTGGCCGCGCCGCTGAGCGCGTCGCTGGGCACCGTCATGTCCTGGCTGTCGCCCGCGAGCGACAGCGGCGGCGAGCCGAGCTGCTGCAGCGCCGCGATCAGCGCCGGCGGCGGACACGCGCCGGCGCCAAGGTCGAGCGCCATCACCGGGTACTCGATCGAGAGGCCGACCGGCGGCATCGTGATCTGCACGCCGGGCGTGCCCGCGCCCTGCGTCAGCGTCACCTGCGCCGGCGCATTGGCCTCGGGATGCGTTGCGCGTGCGCTGCCCTTGCCCCGATCCGCGCGCGCGTTCAGCGCCCGCGCGCCTGCCTGCGCGAGCGCCGCGCCCGGGACGCCTCCGAGGAGCGACGGTCCGAGGACGAGAACCACCGCGAGCAGGCCGAGCGTGCGTTGCCTGCACAGCATCAGCTGAAAATATCAGCGCGCGCCACGCGCGTAGCCGGCCGCGGGCACGCGCTGTCGCCACGCGCGTAGCCGGCCGCGGGCACGCGCTGTCGGCACACGCGCGTGGCCAGCCGCGGGCACGCGCTGTCGCCACGCGCGCGGACGCTCTAGCATCTGGCCGTAGCACCCGAAAGAGAGGCGGCGATGGCAGACAAGCTCTACACGGCCCGCGCGCATGTGACCGGCGGGCGCACCGAGGGACACGGCCACACAAGCGATGACGCGCTCGACGTGCAGCTGCGCGTCCCCGCCGAGATGAACGGCCCGGGTGGCGGCACCAATCCCGAGCAGCTGTTCGCCGTCGGCTACGCGGCCTGCTTCGAGAGCGCGCTCGGGGTGGTCGCGCGCCGCGCCAAGGCGGATACGGGCGATGCCGCGATCGACTCCGAGGTCTCGCTCTTGCCCGACGGCCATGGCGGGTATCTGCTGTCGGTCGCGCTCGCGGTGACGCTGCCGTCGATCGCCGACAGCGCGCAGGCGGTCGAGCTCGTGCGCGCCGCGCACCAGGTGTGCCCCTACTCGAACGCAACCCGCGGGAACATCGAGGTGGCGCTCACCGCCAACGGCGCCACCGTCGACTAGCTCGTCGGCGGCGCGGCAGGATCGCCTCAGCGCCCGAGCGTGCGCTGCAGCTCCCGGGCGCGGCCCCCGAGGCCGCCGAGCAGCGCCCGCACCCGCTCGAGGTCGCCGCGCAGCTCCCTGTCCCCCACCTCGACCGGCAGCAGCGAGTCCTGGAGCTCGGCCAGCAGCCGATCGGCCTCGCCGATCGCCGCGAGCGCGCTGTCCAGAAAGCCCTTCACTCCCAGCGCAGGCGCGGGTGCAGGGGCGCCGGCAAACACGCGCGGCGCCAGCCCGTGGCGCTCGGCGAACGCTGAATGGGCCCGCTGCGCGCGCCCGTACGCCATCTGCACGGGCCGAAACAGCGCCTCCTCGACCGCGTCCGCGCTGCGCTCGTCGAGCCGTTCGTAGAGCTCGCTCAGCGCGGCCAGCGCCGCCGCAAGCCGTTCAGCCGCCGCGGCGACCGTGTCGAGCAGCTGCTGCCTGCCCGCGGCGCTCGTATAAGACACAAGCGCAAGGTTAGAGCGCGCTCGCACCGTTGCCGTCAAGCGCCGGCGCGCGAGCCGCCGGGCTTTGCGCTCCGCGGCCGCGAAGCGTCATTCGATCGCGTAGACCAGCGAGACCTGCGCGCCCAGCGTGCACGACACAGCCGCGGCCGCCTTCGCCGAGGCCTGTTTCTTCTTGCGCCTCTTCGCGCGTTTCGGCGCCGCCGCGGCCGCGGGCGCGGAGACAGGCGCTACGGCGTCCACCGACCGCCCCGAGCCGAAGTCCGGCTGTTCGCCTTCATATTCGACGTAGCGAGATTCTTCGTTTTCGCTGCCCGTGCATGAGATCGAGCCACCATCTTCGACGATGCTCTGCACGCTGCCGAGCGTCGCTCCCGCCTTGCCCGCGAGGAATTCGGCCTTGCCCTGCCCGTCGCCGATCGCATCGGCCATCGCCTGGCGATAGGCCGCCGTGGAGGCGGCGAGATTCGCGTCCTGGGCGAGCGGCTGGTCGGCGACGCCCTCGACGCTCACGCTGCGCACAGGCGTCGCGGTGCTCGTCGTCGGAGCTTCGGCGGCGGCCACGCCGAGCATGTTCGCGACCAGCAGCCCGGCCGCCACCGCGAAGATCGCTGCGATCGCACTCCTCATCCTCGATCGATGCTAGCGCGCATCGGCCAGCGCGCGGGCACGGGCGAGCACCGCGTCGATCATCGGCTCGGTCAGGCGGCCGGTGAACGTGTTCTGCTGGCTTGGGTGGTAGCAGCCGAGGAGCGTCAAACCCCCGCGCATGAGCTCTCCGCCGTGCGCGAAGCGCGGCCGCGGCCGCGGCACGGCGCCCTCGGGCGCGCCGAGCGCCCCCGTCAGGCGCAGCGCGGCATCCCACGCGAACGCACCCAGGCAGACCATGACCCGCGTCCGCTTCAGCAGCTTCAACTCGGCGACGCTCCACGGCAGGCAGCGCTCGCGCTCCTGCGCCGTCGGGCGGTTCGCGGGCGGCGCACAGCGGACAGCGGCCGTGATCCACGCGTCGCGCAGGCGCAGGCCGTCGTCGCGGGCGCGCGAGAGCGGCTGGTTGGCAAAGCCGCTGCGCCACAGCGCCGCGAACAGGAAGTCCCCCGAGCGGTCGCCCGTGAACACGCGCCCGGTGCGATTGCCGCCGTGCGCCGCGGGCGCAAGGCCCAGCAGCAGCACCCGCGCAAGCGGGTCGCCGAAGCCCGGCAGCGGCCGGCCCCAGTACTCCTGCGCGGCGAACGCCGCACGGCGCTCGCGCGCCACCTGCTCGCGCCACGCGACCAGGCGCGGGCAGCGCCGGCAGCGGCTGATCTCCTCCTCGAGCTCGTCCAGCGCGCCGTCTGCGCGCGCGCCCGAGCGGGGGCTTTGCGAACGCACATTGGCAGTAGTACCATCGCTGGGAAGATGCCGCTGTGGGCATGGGTGATCTTCTTCGCCGCGCTCATCAAAATCCCGCTCGCGGGCTTGATGCTGTGGATCCCGTATCGCTACGACGAGAACGCGAACGTCCCCGACGTGCCTGACTCCTCGGAAGAGGACGGCGGCTCCAAGGCGCTTCCGGGCGGCCCGCTGAACCCCCACCCGCGTGCGCCCCGCCCGCGCCGGCCGCGGCGCGGCCCGCACGGCTCCCCCTCCCCGCCCGCGCCCCCGCGCGTGCGCACCAGCGCCTTTCGCGCGCGACCGCTGCGCGTCACCCACTGACGCGCGACTCAGCGGTTTCGCTTGCGCTGCCTGCGCGCCGCCTTGGCCTTCTGGCGGCGCTTGCGCAGCGCGGCCTCGGAATGGCGCGCCGTGCTGCCCTGGATGAGCTCGCCGTCGGTCGCGGGCGCCACCTTGCGGGCGTCGCGGACGATCACGAACGCGACGCCGAGCAGCAGCACCGCGCCGACCGCGATCACGATCGTGACGACCGAGCTGGAGTTGTGGGTTTCGCCTTCGGAGTTTGTCGTGGTGCTCGTCGTGGCGGTTTTCGTCGTTTCCGTTTCGGGCGCGCCTTCGGTCAGTTCTTTCTGGAAGTTGCCCGCGCTGGTCGCGAGCGCCGCCGCGGGAATGCCGGCCGCCGCCAGCGCAAGCGCCAGGCACAGCGCCGCAGCCGACGCGCGCATGCGCATCGGCGCTGAGCTGGGACGAACACGGCTGGCCACCTGGCGAGCATACCTGCTGGACATGGGCGCCCCGCCGGGCAGGCGACGGCCGGCCGGGGCCCGTGCGCGGGCGCGCGGCAAGCCCATAGAATGGCGGACGATGGCCCCCAAACAACGTCAGGTCAGGGTCGAGCAGCGCGGCGCGATCGACGCGATCCAGGCGCTCGAGCAGCGCAGCGACGAGGAGCTCGAGGCCGAGACCAAATACAAGTCCGCCGCGATGGCCATCCTCGGCGCGCGCGCGTCCGAGCGCTTCGACGCGGACGCGGCGCGCGGCTACTTCCAGCGGGCGATCGCCTCGGCGCGCCCGCAGGAGCGGATGCAGATCAGGCGCATGGCCGACGCATCGCTCGCGCTCGCCGAACGCCGCGCCGGCGATCTCAAGGAGGCGGTCGAGCGCCTCGGCCAGGCCCCTCCGTCCGGACGCCAGATGCTCGCGCTGCGCGCGATGGGACTGCTCCTGCCGCCCGCCTCCGCGGGCATCCTCGCGCGCGTGCGCGGAGTGCTGCTGATCATCCTCCTGGTGATCCTGCTGCTCGCGATCGGGCTGGGGATCGTCGAGCTGGTGTCGCTGCCATTCGGCGGTCTCGGCCTGGCGCCGGGCGTCCTGCTCGGGCTGTTCGTGGCGATCGCCGCGCTTGCGATAATCGCCGCGATCGGTCGCCGGCGGCGCAGACGCGCGCTCGCCGAGCGCGCGGGCTGAACGCGCGCGGGTCCGGCGCCGGCGGAGCGGGCCGCGAGCGCCCGGGCACGGGCACGGGCGCCGCGAGCGCCTAGGCTTGCGCTCGTGCCCGCGCGTGTGTGCCTGATCGTAAACCCCGCTGCCGGCGGCGGTCGTGCAGGCCGCGCCGCGCCCGCCTGCGAACGCGCCCTGCGCGGGCATGGGTTGCAGCTGCGCCGCGAGGACACACGCGGCCTGCAGCACGCGCGCGAGCTCGCCGGCGCTGCCGCCGACCTGGGCGAGACGGTCGTGGCGCTCGGCGGTGACGGCCTGATCGGCGCGATCGCCGACCGGCTGCGTGAGCGGCCACGGGCGGTGCTCGGCATAATCCCCGGCGGTCGCGGCAACGACCTCGCGCGCGTGCTCGGGATCCCCGAGGACGCCGAGGCGGCGGCTGAGATCATCGCCGCCGGGCACACGCTGGCGCTCGACCTGGGCTTCGTCGAGGAGCTCGGCGGCGCCGGCGGCGGCGCGCGCCGCTCGCAGCTCGGCGGCGCCGGCGGCGGCGCGCGCCGCTCGCAGGCCGACGGCGCCGGCGGCGCGCAGCCCGCGGGCGCACGCGAGCCCGGGCGCGACAGCCCCGGCCGCGCATTCGTCGGCATCGCCTCGGCGGGATTTGACAGCGACGCGAACCGCATCGCCAACGAGGCCCCCGCCCGGCTCGGCCAGCTCGTGTACGTGTACGGCGCGCTCAGAGCCCTGCTCGCCTGGCGTGCCGCGCGCTTTCAGATCGAGCTGGAGCCGCCGGGCGAGCGTCACACCTACACGGGCTTCTCGGTCGGCGCGGCCAACTCGAAGGCGTACGGCGGCGGCATGTGGGCGGCGCCGGACGCGCTGCTCGACGACGGGCTGCTCGAGGTCGTGCTCGTCGAGGACATGAGCAGGCTCGCGTTCCTCACCAAGATCCTGCCGAAGGTGTTCAAGGGCACGCACGTGCACGAGCCGGGCGTGCACGTGTTTCGTGCGCGCGAGCTCGTGCTCGAGGCCGACCGGCCGTTCACGATGTACGCCGACGGAGACCCGATCGGGCAGCTGCCGGTGCGCGTGCGCGCGCTCCCCGCAGCGATCACGATGCTCACCCCGGCCTCGCGCGAGCCCCTCACGCCCTCCGCGCCCGGCTCGGCGTTCGGCGCGCGCGCACGGCCGGCGGCCTCCGCCCCGGGCTGATGGCCGGGCCGTCGCCGATCAAGCTAGCGCTCGCCCGCGGCGTCGGCGCGCTCGCGCGCGCGCGGGGCGGCGGCACGAGCGCTCCCGGCAGGGTGCTGATGTGGCTTGCGCCCGACGCGATCGCGGCGCTCGGCGCGCGCCTTCCGCGCGGCAGCGTGCTGGTGTCGGCCACGAACGGCAAGACGACCACCGCGCGGATGCTCGCGGAGATTCTCGAGGGCGACGGGGTTTCGCTCGTGCACAACCGCGCGGGGGCGAACATGGCGGGCGGGATCGCCGCGACGCTGCTCGCCGCCGCGCGCACGGGCGGGACGATCGCGGGCGAGCTCGGCGTGTTCGAGGTCGACGAGCTGTGGCTCGGCGCGCTCGCCGATGCGCTTGCGCCGCGGGCGATCCTCCTCGGCAACCTGTTCCGCGACCAGCTCGACCGCTACGGCGAGCTCGAGACAATCGCCGCGCGCTGGGGCCAGGCGCTGGAGCAGCATGCGGATGCGCGGCTGGTGCTCAACGCCGATGACCCGCTGGTCGCGGACCTCGGTCGCGAGCATCCCGCCGCGATGTATTTCGGCGTCCACGACGACTCGCTGGCGCTGCCCGGCATGGCGCACGCGGCCGACGCCAAGCACTGCCGGCGATGCGGCGCGCCGTATGTGTTCGACGCCGTATACCTGGGTCACCTCGGCCGCTACCACTGCGAGAGCTGCGGACAGGCCAGGCCCGCGCCCGCGTTCAGCGCGAGCGAAGTGTGCCTGGAAGGCGTGCGCGCCGCGCGTTTCACGCTGGGCACGCCCGCCGGCGAGTCCGAGGTCCAGCTGGCGCTCCCCGGCCTGTACAACGTCTATAACGCGCTCGCGGCCGCCGCGCTCGCGAGCGCGCTGGGCGTCTCGCTCGAGCGGATCCTCGACGGCCTGCAGCGAACGCGCGCGGCGTTCGGCCGCGCCGAGACGGTCGCCGTCGCGGTCCCCGAAGGCACGCGCGCGGTGGGCTCGCACCCCCCGCGGCGGGCGCGCCGACGCCGGCTCGCAGCCGGCGAGCGCCAAGGCGCCGCGCGCGCGGTCGCAGCGGCGGAGCGCGAGCTGCGGATCCTGCTCGTGAAGAACCCCGCGGGCGCGAACGAGGTGCTGCGCACGCTCGCGCTCGAGCCCGGCGAGCACGACCTGCTGGGAGTGCTCAACGACCACATCGCGGACGGCCGCGACGTGTCGTGGATCTGGGACGCGGACTTCGAGCTGCTGGCGGGCCGCGTGCGGCGCGCGACCTGCGCGGGCACGCGCGCGGCGGACCTCGCGACGCGTCTGAAGTACGCGGGCGTCGACCCGGCGCGGATCCACGTGCACGAGCAGCTCGCGGACGCGCTCGATGCCGCCAGCGCCGACCGGCCGGCCGGATCGAACGGCGCCGCGCCGCCGTTGTTCGCGCTGCCGACATACACGGCGATGCTCGCGCTGCGCGAGCTGTTGGTCGCACGTGGGGAGGCGAGCCGAGCGTGGTCGTGAACGCCGCTCGCGGGCGAGCCGCGCAGACGCCGGCGCGCGTTCCCGGGGCGCGGCCGAGCGAGGCGATCGTATGGCACGACCTCGAGTGCGGCTCCTACCGCGCCGACCTGCCGCTGTGGCGGGAGCTCGCTGCGAGCGCGCGTCCGGCCGCGCCGGCGAGGCTGCTCGAGATCGGCTCGGGGACGGGCAGGGTCGCGCTGGCGCTCGCGCGCGAGGGCCATCACGTGACCGCCCTCGATCGCGACGCCGAGCTCCTGCGGGCGCTGAGCGAGCGCGCGGCCACGGCGGGCTTGGGCACGCTCGAGACGGTGTGCGCCGACGCGCGCACGTTCGCGCTCGAGCGCGAGGACTACGCGGCGTGTCTCGTGCCGATGCAGACGCTGCAGCTGCTCGGCGCGGGCGCCGGCCGGCGCGCGTTCTTGCGGCGCGCCCGTGCACACCTGAGGACGGGCGGGCTGCTCGCGTGCGCGATCGTCACCGAGGTCGAGCCGTTCGACTGCACCGCCGGCGAGCTCGGGCCCTCCCCGGACGTCGTGCGCGTGGGCGGCGCGAGCTATGTCAGCCGCCCCACGCGCGTGCGCATCGAGCGCCGCGTGGTGCGGATCGAGCGCGAGCGCAGCATCGTCGTCGACGCCCGCGCGGGAGCGTCCGGCGGGCGACGCGCTGGCGCACCCCGCTCACCGGCGCCGGCCGCAAGGCGCGACGTGGTCGAGCTCCACCGCGTGAGCGTCGCGCGGCTGCGACGCGAGGGCCGCGAGGCGGGCTTCGCCCCGGAGGGCAGCCGCGAGGTCCCGGCGACCGCGGAGCACACGGGCAGCGCGGTGGTGATGTTTCGTGCGTGAGCAGCGCAGCCAGACGCCCACCTTGCGCGACACGCCGGCAGACGCCCGCAGCGAGCGCACGCTGCGCGTGTGCGCGCTGTACCCCGACCTGATGAACATCTACGCCGACCGCGGCAACCTGATCGTGCTCGAGCGCCGCTGCGCATGGCGCGGGATCGGCTTCCAGCTGAGCGCGAGCGGCCTCGGCGAGGAGCTCGACGGCGGCGCCCACGACCTCGTGTACATCGGCGGCGGCCAGGACCGCGACCAGCGCCTGTGCGCGCGCGACCTGATCGAGACCAAGCGCGCGGGGCTGCACGCGGCGGCTGCGCGCGGCGCGGTCGTGCTCGGCGTGTGCGGCGGCTACCAGCTGCTCGGGCATTCCTACACGCTCGGGCGCGAGCAGATTCCCGGCGTCGGGCTGCTCGACGTGCACACCGTGCGTGCGGACGGGCCGCGGCTGATCGGCAACGTCGCGATCGAGGTGCGGCTCGAGCAGCCCGCGCGGCGGGCGGGCGCACGGACGGGTGGCCGGGAGGCGCAAACCGATTTCGCGAGCGCCGCCCGGGAGGGCGGCCCGCGCGTGCTCGCGGGGTTCGAGAACCACGGCGGACGCACCCGCCTGGACCCCGGGCAAAAGCCGCTCGGCAGCGTGCTCAGGGGCTTTGGCAACGACGGGCGCAGCGGCGTGGAGGGGGCGCGCACGGGCGCCACGATCGGCACCTACCTGCACGGCCCGCTGCTGCCGAAGAACGTGTGGTTCGCCGACTGGCTGATCGCGAGCGCGCTCGGCGTCGAGCCCGGCGAGCTCACGCCGCTGGATGACGCGATCGAGCACCAGACCCACCTGAGCGCGCGCCGCGCGGCGGGGGTGTGAGCCGCGGCGATCATTCTCGCGCGCGCTCTCCGCTGCCGCCGAGCGTTGCTGCTAAGGATGAGCGCGTGCAGGTGGATCGCGAGAGCCCCGCGCGTGTGAGCGCCGCCGAGATCGAAGCGCCCGAGGGTTTCGCCAGCCACAAGCTGCGCTCGCGGCTGGCGTTCGTGATCGTCGTCGTGCTCGTCGTCGTCGCGCTCATCACGCTGCTGCCCGGCCTCGCCGGCCTGCGCTCGCGCCTGGCGCACGCCAAGCCCGCGTGGCTGGCGCTCGGCGTCGTGCTCAAGCTGCTCTCGGGCCTCGGCTACGTCGCGGCCTTCCGCATGATCTTCTGCCGGCGGATGAGCTGGCGCGTGAGCACGGAGATCGGGATGGCCGAGCTCGGCGCCAACGCGGTGCTGCCGGCGGGCGGCGCCGGCGGGCTGGCGCTCGGCGCGTGGGCGCTCAAACGCGGTGGGATGAGCGGCGCCGAGATCGCCCGGCGGACGGTCGCGTTCTTCCTGCTGACGAGCGTGCCGAACGTGCTCGGCGTGATCCTCATCGGCAGCGCCCTCGCGCTCGGCGTACTCGCCGGCGAGCACAACCTGCTGCTGAGCGCGCTGCCCGCAGCGGTCGCTGCCGCGGCCGTCGTCGCGACCCTGCTCGCCGGGCGCCTAGCCGCGGAGCTCGGCGAGCGCGCGGCGCACCACCCGCCGTCGAGCGAGCGTCGCTGGCCCGGGGTCCGGGTGCGCCTGCGTGCGCAGGGCCTGCGCGCCCTGGCGGACGGCGTCACCGAGTCGCTGCGACTGCTGCGCGAAGGCGACGCGGTGCTCGTCGCCGGGCTGCTCGCGTACCTGGTCTTCGACGTGGCGATCCTGTGGGCGGGCTTTCGCGCGCTCGGCGCCGCGCCCCCGGTCGCGGTTCTCGCGATGGCGTACCTGATCGGCGAGCTCGGTGGCCTGATCCCGGTGCCGGGAGGCATCGGCGGCCTCGACGCGGGGCTGCTCGGCGCGCTCGTGCTCTACCACGTCTCGATCACCGCCGCCGCCGGGGCGGTGCTCGCCTACCGCGCGATCGCGCTCGTCGTGCCCGCGATCGCGGGCGGGATCGCGTTCCTCGCGCTACGGCGCACGCTGCGCCAGGAGGCCGAGCAGATCGCCGTGTGCGCGCCCGAAGCCGAGGTCGAGATCATCGGGCTCGGCCGGGCCGTCATCGGCGGCGAGCACTAGCGCGCCGGTCAGCTGCCTTCCAGGGCGAAGCGCGCGAACCGATCGGCGAGCCTCGCTGGGACGAGCGCGCGCACGCGCACGCCCTCCGCGGTGTCCTCGCGCCTGACCTCCCCGGCGAGCTCGTGCAGCTCCGCCAGGCTGCCTCCGTCGGCGTAGGGCACCAGCAGCTCGAGCGGGCGCAGCGTGCGCGCGAGCTCGCGCTCGAGACGCTCGCCCAGCTGCGTCAGCCCCGCCCCGCTCTCGCCGCTCACGAGCACCGCGTCGGGGTGGCGGAAGCGCAGCTCCTCGCGCGCATCCTCGCCGAGCAGGTCGATCTTGTTGAGCACGAGCGTCCGCGGGTGCTCACCCGCGCCGATCTCCTCGAGCGTCTGCTCGACCGAGCGCTCCATCACATCCTGACGGGCCGCCGGCGCGGACGCGTCGAGCACGTGCACGAGCAGCTCCGCGCGGCGCGTCTCCTCGAGCGTCGCCGCGAACGCGTCCACCAGCTGGTGGGGAAGCTTGCTGATGAAGCCGACCGTGTCCGTCAGCAGGTGCGCGCGGCCACCCAGGCGCAGCGTGCGCGTCGTCGGGTCCAGCGTGTGGAACAGGCGGTCGCGCACGCTCACCTCGGTGCGGGCACCGCCGCCCGAGGCCGGGGCACCGCTCGCGAAGCGAGTGGTCAACGCGTTCAAGAGCGTCGACTTGCCCGCGTTGGTGTAGCCCACGAGCGCGATCGTCGGCAGCGCCGCGCGCTCGCGCTCGGCGCGCTGGACCGCGCGCGTGCCCTTCACGTGCTCCAGGCGCCGGCGCAGCGTCGCGATCCGGTTGCGCGCGAGCCGGCGGTCGGTCTCGATCTGCGTCTCCCCCGGCCCCCTCGTGCCGATCCCGCCGCCGAGGCGCTCGAGGTGGCTCCACAGGCCGCGCATGCGCGCGAGGTTGTACTCGAGCTGCGCCAGCTCCACCTGCAGCTTGCCCTCCGCGCTGCCCGCGTGCGCGGCGAAGATGTCGAGGATCACAGTCGTGCGGTCGACCACCGGCAGGCCCAACGCCCGCTCGAGGTTGCGCTCCTGGCGCGCGCTCAGCTCGTCGTCGCACGCGACCAGGTTCGCGTCCAGCGCCTGCGCGAGCGCCTTCGCCTCGGCGACCTTGCCCGGTCCGATGTACGTGTTCGGGTGGGGCTGCTCGCGGCGTTGGATCAGCTCGCCGACGACGCCCACGCCGGCCGTGCGCAGCAGCTCGCCGAGCTCCGCCAGGTCGTCGCCGTCGGGCAGCGCCGCGATGCACAGCGCGCGCTGGCGGGCCCGCTGGCGGCCGTTGCCCGCGGGCTGCGCAAGCCCCTCGATGCCCGCTCTGTGGCCGTTCTCGCCGCAATCCATCCAGCTTTGAGTCTAGGACCATCGGCGCCGCGCGCCGCGAGGACATCCTGAGCCTTCCCCGTGCTCCCGAGCCGCCCGCGACGACGCTCTCCTAAATATCAACCCTCCAGCTCGCCCAGGCGCTGCACCGCCTCCAGCAGACGATCGTCCGGCGTGGTCAGCGAGATCCGAAACCAGCCCTCCCCCGCCGGCCCGTACGCGGCGCCCGGCGTCAGCACCACGCCCGTGCGTTCGAGCACGTGCTCGCAGTACGCCGCCGAGCTCGCGAACCCCGCCGGCACCGGCGCCCACACGTAGATCGTGCCGCGCGGGGGGCGCACGTTCACGCCGATCTTGCTCAGCGCATCGCACACCAGGTCACGCCGGCGGCGGTACAGCTCGTTCATCGACGCCACCTCCGCGTCCGCGTCCGGGGACAGCGCCGCCACGCCCGCGAGCTGCACGGCCTCGAACACGCCCGAGTCGATGTTCGTCTTCAACTGCCAGTACGTGCGCAGCGCCTGCGCGTTTCCGACCAGCGCCGCGCAGCGCCAGCCGGTCATGTTGAAGCCCTTTGACAGCGAGAACACCTCGATGCCGACCTCGCTCGCGCCCGGGGTCGCCAGGAACGACGGCGCGCGGTAGCCGTCGAAGGTGATCTCCGAGTACGCGTTGTCGTGCACCACCAGGATCTCGCGCTCGCGCGCGAACTCCACCACGCGCTCGAAGAAGCCCTCCGGGGCGATCGCCCCGGTCGGGTTGTTCGGATAGTTCAGGAACATCAGCTTCGCGCGCCACGCCACGTCCTCCTCGATCGCCTCCAGGTCGGGCGTGAAGCCGCGCTCGGGCTCCAGCGCGATCAGCACCGGGTCCGCGCCCGCCAGCCACGGCCCCGCGGTGTACACCGGATAGCCGGGGTCCGCCGCCAGCGCATAGTCGCCAGGGTCCAGGAACGCCAGGTTGAGGTTGAAGATCGCCTCCTTCGCGCCCAGCGCCGGGATGATCTCGCTCTCCGGGTCGAGCCGCACGTCAAAGCGCCGCTCGTAGAAGTCGCGCACCGCGCCGCGGAAATCGTCGCGTCCGCGGTTCGTCGGGTATTTGTGCGTCTCGGGCTCGCTCACCGCCTCCTGCATCGCCTCCACGACCAGCGCCGGCGTCGGGCGGTCCGGGTCCCCGATCCCCAGGCTGATCACGTCCACCCCCGCCGCGCGCTTCTCGGCGATCTTGCGCTCCAGCTGCGCGAACACGTACGGCGGGATGCGCTCCAGGCGCTTACTCGGTCTCATGCAGCTCCTTTTCGAAGTCCTCGCTCAGGCGACCCGCGAACACCGGTCGCGCCCAGCCTGTCAGGTTCACGCTCAGGTCCTCCCCCACCCGCACCTGAAGCTCGCCGCCGTCGAGCAGCACCGTCACGCTCGCCGGGCCTGACGCTCGCTCGTCGCCTTCGAGCGTGTACGCGACCGCCGCGCCGCTCGCGCCGGTGCCCGACGCCAGCGTCTCCCCCACGCCGCGCTCGAAGATCCGCGCCCGGACACGCGCGTGCCCGCCCGTCCCGCCGGCGCCCGGCGCGGAGTCGGCGCGCCCCGGCTGCTCACCGGCGCCCGCGAGCTCCGCGTACCACGAGACGTTCGTGCGGTTCGGGAACAGCGCCGAGCGTTCGATCGAGGGGCCGATCGCGTCCAGGTCGAGCCGCTCGAGCTCGCTCTGCGAGCCCACGCGGATCGCGCATTGGGGGTTGCCGATGCTCACGTGGCGAAAGCTCCACTCCCGCCCGTCCGCGCCGAGCACGCCGCGCCCGTCGGGCGGCCCGCCGGGGTAGTCCTTGGAGGTCAGGCTCGCGCGGCCCATCTCCACGCTGCACGCGTGCGGCCCGGTGATCGTCGGGTGGATCTCGCCGGCGAGCGTGTTGATCGTGAACGCGTCCGCGTCCGTCCAGCCGCGCCGGCGCAGGTAGATGATCGCCTCGCGCGCCCCGTTGCCCGACAGCTCCGCCTCCGAGCCGTCCGGGTTGAAGATCCGCAGGTCCGCCACGTGTGCCGGGTTCGCGGGTCGCGACAGCAGCAGCACGCCGTCGGCGCCCACGCCGAAGTGGCCCGCGCACAGCCTGCGTATGCGCGCCGGCGTCAGCTCGAACGGCAGCTCGCCGTGCTCGACGATCACGTAGTCGTTGCCCAGCGCCTGCCACTTCTCGAATCTGATCGCCGCCATCGGCGCCGCAGTCTAGGTCAGCCGCCGCCGCGGTTCACGCGCCCGCGTCCAGGCGACCGCCGATCTCGCCCGCGATCTCCTGCGCTGTGCGGCCGGTCACGTCCAGCGTATGCACGCGCGCCAGCTTGCGCATCCACGTCAGCTGGCGCTTGGCGTAGTTGCGCGTGCGCCGCTTCATCGCCTCGACGTCCCCCGCCAGCAGCTCCTCGAAGCCGAGCGCCTTGCGCGCCGTCTGCGAGGCGCCCGCCGCGTGCGCGCGGCGCACCTGCTCGCGCACGCCCGCCGCGAGCATCGCGTCCACCCGCGCGTCGATCGCTGCGTACAGCGCGGCGCGCTCCATCGTCAACCCCAGCAGCAGCGTCGGGCGGCGCAGCTGCTCGCTCCACAGCTCGGATTCGCCTGCGGGCGGCTCGCCGGTGTCCGGGTCGGTGAGCTCCCCGAGGTCCGCCAGCTCGAGCGCGCGCACCACGCGCTGGCGGTCGTTCGGGTCGATCCGCGCCGCCGCCCACGGCGCGCGCTCGCGCAGGCGCGCGTGCAGCCGCGGCGCGCCGACGCGTTCCAGCTCGGCCGTCCAGCGCTCGCGCGCCCCCTCCGCCGGCGGCGGGCGCAGGCTCAGCTCGCTGAGCGCCGCGCGCAGGTACAGCCCGGTGCCTCCAACCACGAGCGGCCGGCGCCCCGCATCGAGCAGCTCATCGATCTGGGCGTGCGCGAGCTGCGCATACTGGCCGGCGCTGAAGGTCGCGTCCACCGGCACGAACGAGATCAGGCGGTGCTCGAGCTGCGCCCGCTGCGCCGGGCTCGCAACCCCGGTGAGCGTCTCCATGCCGGCGTACACCTGCAGCGCGTCCGCCGACACCGCCACCGGGTCCTCGCCGCGTGCGCGCAGCCGCTGTGCGAGCGCCACCGCCACGGCCGTCTTGCCGACGCCCGTCGGTCCGAACAGCGCGATGATCCGCATGCGGATAGGCTCACAGCTCGTGCAGATCTCCGGCTCCTCCGTGCTGCTCACCGGCGCCAGCGGCGGCCTCGGCCAGGCGATCGCGCGCGCCCTGCACGCCCGCGGCGCGCAGCTGATCCTCACCGGCAGACGCGCCGAGGTGCTCGAGCCGCTCGCCGCCCAGCTTCACGGACGCGCGCTCGCGGCCGACCTCAGCGACCGTGTCGGGCTCGAGCGGCTGCTCGACGAGGCGGGCCGCGTGGACGTCCTCGTCGCCAACGCCGCGCTGCCCGCGACCGGGCGCCTGGACTCCTTCTCCTTCGAGGAGATCGACCGCGCCCTCGAGGTCAACCTGCGCGCCCCGATCGCGCTCGCGCGCGCGCTGCTGCCGGCGATGCTCGAGCGCGCCAGCGGGCACCTGCTGTTCATGTCCTCGCTCGCCGGCAAGGCCGCCACGCCCATGAGCTCGCTCTACAACGCCTCCAAGTACGGCCTGCGCGGCTTCTCCTCCGCGCTGCGCGCAGAGCTGCGCGGCAGCGGCGTCGGCGTGTCCGCCGTCTTTCCCGGGTTCATCCGCGACGCCGGCATGTTCGCCGACGCCGACGTGTCGCTGCCGTCGGGCGTCGGCACGCGTTCGCCCGAGGACGTCGCCCGCGCGGTCCTCAGCGCGATCGAGCGCAACCGCGGCGAGGTCGACGTCGCGCCGCTGGCGCTGCGTGTCGGCGCCATCTTCGCCGGCGTCGCGCCCGAGCTCGCCGGCAGCGTCTCGCGGCGGATGGGCGCCGAGGAGATCACCCAGGGACTCGCCGACGGTCAGCAGGACAAGCGCTGAGCGCTCAGAACAGGCTCTCCTGCAACCCGCCCGGCGGCGTCTGCGCGTCCGCCTGCTCCGAAGCGGCATCGAGGCTCGTCTGGCGGCTCGTGCGCCAGAACGCTCCGGGCGCCCCACCGCGCCGGACCAGACGCGCCAGGCGCGCGCGTTCCTGTGGCGGCGCGTACGCGCGGCGACGGTAGAGCTCTTGGTAGCGGGGCACGAGGTCCGGCCGCTGGGCCTTCAGCCAATCCATGAACACGTGGCGCACCTCGCCGCGCAGGTGCAGCGCAACCCCTGCGACATTCGTTGCGCCCGCCTGCGTCGCCAGCTCCAGAAGCGGCTCGATCTGGTGGGGCGCGTCGTTGATCCCGGGCATCAGCGGCGCGATCAGCACGCCCGTGGGGATGCCCGCGCGGTTGAGCTCCGCGACCGCCTCCAGGCGCGCCCTCGGGCTGGGAGTGTGCGGCTCGGTCGCACGCCAGGCCCTCTCGTCGAGCGTCGGGATCGACAGGCACGCGCTGAAGCTCGCGCGCTGCGCGATTTCGAGCATCAGCGGCAAGTCGCGCAGCAGCAGCGGCGACTTGGTGAGCACCGAGCAGGAATTGCCCGCCCCGCCCGCGGCGTCGCGCAGCGCTTCCCAGATGCCAACCATCAGGCGGTAGCGGCTCTCCACCCACTGGTAGGGGTCGGTGTTGGTCCCAAGGGCCACGTGTTCGCGCTTCCACGACTTTCGTGCCAGCTCGACGCGCAGCACCTCCGGCGCGTTGACCTTCACTACGATCTCGCGCTCGAAGTCGCGGCCGGGGTTGAAGTCGAGGTACTTGTGGGTGGGGCGGGCGAAGCAGTTGTGGCTGACCACGCCGTCGGCGATGAAGTCGCCGGTGCCGGTCGTGATGTCGTACAAGCGCATCGCCATCCCGAGCGGGCGGATCGAGGTGACATGGAGGCCGCTCGCCGGCTTCAGCGCCTGGCCCTCGATCGTCCGCTTGCGGGTGATCGCCGGATCGGTGCCGAGGAAGAAGCGCATGTGCTCGGACAGGCCGCCGCGGACGCGTATCGTCGTCAGTCCGTCGCAACCGGCGAAGCGTGGCTCGACGGCGTAGTCGAAACCGAGCCGGCCGAGCGCGGCCCGGACCCACGCGAGGATCATAGGGTCGGCGTTGCAGATGCGCAGAGCGCGCTCAGAGCATGAACCCTCGGCGTCGAAGATGCCCGCCAGAAAGCCCTTCATCCACGAGATGCGGGGAAGCACCGGCCACTCGATCAACTCTGTGATGCGCTCGACATGCGCTCTGCTCTGCGTGCGGACCGCCGTGATTGCCCGGTGATTCGCCGTCGCCTGCGCGAATGCGAACTCGGTCGTCGTCACATCGAAGTGCGCCAGGTACCCGGCTGCGCGACTCAGTCCCTCGTTCTCGGCCGGCGCAAGGCGAAAGCGGTGCGCCGCGCCCACGGTTCGGCCCGCTCGCGGGTAGAAGTACGAGCCGACGTGACCGTCCCCGCGGATGAGGCCACACAGATACCCGCGCCGATAGTCATCGTCAGCCGTCGGTGCATCCACACACCCGCCCGGTCCGAGCAGCCTGTTGCTCAATGTCAGGTGCGGTCGCCGGAGCGCTCCGGACTGGGTTCCAACGACATGCTTCCAGCCGCGGTCGGTGAGGAACCTGTGATCCCCGCTCGCGATGAGCTCGGTGCCGTCCTCGAGCGTTATCGCCCAGGCCGGCTCGATGCTCGACCACTTGTCGAGCACCTCCGTCACGACGAAGCGGCGGTACGTTCCCACCCGCCCGGTGCCGTAGATCTTCTCTCCTACCGCGAGATCGACGATCCGCTTCGTGCGGCCGTCGGCCAGCAGGACGAGCGTGTCGGGGCCGGCACAGTAGTTGCACGCGTGCGAGCATCCGCGGTACGGGTTGATCGTCCAGCGAAACGGCATGCGCGACTGCGCGGGCACGCGGTTGAGCACCGACTTGGCGTGGACCTCGTAGAAGCGCATGTCGAGCGCCTGCGGGGCGTCGAACCGGCGCACCGCGGCGGGGTCGCGGTAGCCCGGGAGCCGCCGCTGGACGAAACGGGGATGCTCGCCGTCGGCGAGCGTCTCCCGGCTTCGGTCCTCGCCGGCGAGCGTGAGATTGCTCCAGCGCACGAACGTATGTTCGCATATGCGGCGGACGCGCCCGCGGCGCGCCTTACGGAGGCCCTGCACGCCGCCCGTTCGAGCGCTTAGCGAGGGCCCGAGTACTACGGATTAATACGGTTTAACGTACGTCCACGGGGGCATTCAAGAGGTAATCGCTCGGCTCGCCGCGGTCGAGCGATTACCCGTGGATTCCGATCGTTCGTCAGTTTCAGATGAGCGCGCCGGTCGCTCGTCGTGGCTGTGCCCCGATGAGCTCGACCGCGAACGCATGCTGGACATGGAGGAGCGTGTGCGCCCAGCCCGGCTGAAGACGCTCGCGATCCTCGCCGTCGCGCTCGCCTGTGTCGCGTCGAGCACCGGCTGGTGGCCGTTGCTGTTCCTGATCCCGGCAGCCGCGTTCTTCGGCATCGCCGACAAATTCATGCCGCACGTCGAGCGGCCCGAGCTGATGATGTTCGCGGCGTGGATCGGCAGTGAGCTGACGATCGCCGGAGCCGTCGCGCTCGCGGGCGGGCAGCGCATCGTCGCGCTCCCCTGGCTCGCGATCCCGGTGATCACGCTGAGCGCGCGCTTCTCGATGCGCGGCGTCGTCGCGGGGGTCGCGATCGCGTGCGCGTCGATGCTGGCCGTCGCGTTCGGAGTCGACTACCACGAGGTCGTCGCGCACCCCGAAATCGTGCTCGCGTCGCTCGCGCTCGTCCTGTGCGTTGCCGTCCTCTCGACGCCGCTCATGCGCTCGGACATCCAGCACCGCAGCGACGCCGTCATCGACCAGCTGACCGGAATGCTCAATCGCAACGCGCTCGGCGCCCGCACCCACGAGCTCGCCCAGCAATCCCAGGTGACCGGCGAGCAGGTCGGAGTGATCGTCGCGGACCTCGACCACTTCAAGGCCATCAACGACACGCGCGGGCACACCGTCGGCGACATGGTGCTCAAGGACGTCGCCTACCTGCTGCGCAAGCAGCTGCGCGCGTTCGACCTCGCCTACCGGCTCGGCGGCGAGGAGTTCCTGATCCTCGTGCCGGGCTCCGATCTGCGGGGCACGCTCGAGCTCGCCGAGCGCCTGCGCGCGGCGATCGCCTCGAGCCCGGTCGCCGGCGGCCTGTCGGTCACGCTGAGCATCGGCGCGAGCGCCTCCGCGCACGGGGAGCGCTTCGACTACGAGACGGAGTTCGCCGAGGCAGACGCCGCGCTGTACGCGGCCAAGCGCGCCGGGCGCAACCGCGTGTGCGCGACCGAGCGCCGCGCGGCAGCGGCGCCGCTGCCGCGCGCCCAGGAGCCGAGCGCGCACGGCTCAGCCGGGGACGCGGTGGCCGCCTGAGTCGCCGTGCGGTGGCCGCCTGAGTCGCCTCGCGACGCCGGATCTCGATCGCCGGCGCGCTCCCGCGCTCATGCCGCCGCGCGGGCCAGCAAGCGCTCTTCGCCGGAGAGCGTCTGGCTGCTCGCGCCCAGGATCCGCACGTCGGCCAGCTCGCCGGCGGCGGCGAGGCCGCTGAAGTTGACGACCTTGTTGTGGCGCGTGCGCCCGCGCACGCGTTCGGGGTCGGTACGCGACGGGCCTTCGACGAGCACCTCGAGGGTGCGCCCGACGAAGCGCTGCGCGCGCTCGTGCGCGCAGCGCTGCACGACCTGGACGAGCTCCTGCATGCGCTCGACCTTCACAGGGTGGGCGACCGCGCCGTCGCCGAGCGCGGCCGCCTCGGTGCCGCGCCTGGGCGAGAAGACGAACGTGAACGCGCCGTCGTAGCGCACCTCCTCGACGACTTCGAGGGTTTCGCGGAAGTCCGCGTCGCGCTCGCCCGGGAAGCCGACGATGATGTCCGTCGTCAGCGCCGCGTCGGGGATGCGCTCGCGGATCAGCGCCACGCGCTCGAGATAGCGCGCGCGGTCGTAGGTGCGGCGCATCGCCTTCAGCACACGGCTCGAGCCCGACTGCAGCGGCAGGTGGATGTGCTCACAGACGCTCGCAAGCTGCGCGTGCGCGCGAATCACGTCCTCGCGCATGTCCTTCGGGTGCGGGCTCGTGTAGCGGATTCGCTCGATCCCATCGACGCCGTCGAGCAGCCCGAGCAGCTCCGCGAAGCTCGTGCGCTCGCGCAGGTCGCGCCCGTAGGAGTTGACGTTCTGGCCGAGCAGCGTGACCTCCTTGACGCCGTCCGCCGCCATCGTCCGCACCTCCCCCAGGAGCTCATCGGGCGGCCGGCTGACCTCGCGCCCGCGCGTGGACGGCACGATGCAGTAGGCGCAGCGGCAGTTGCAGCCCACGCTGATCTGCAGCCAGCCCTGGAACGGGCGCTCGCGGCGAGCCGGCAGGTGTCCCGTGAAGCCCTCGAAGTCGAAGAAGCCCTGCGCAGTCAGGGAGTCGCTGGTGAGAAACTCGGCGAGCTTGTGCACCTGGCCCGGGCCAAAAGCGACGTCCACGAACGGGAAGCGCTCGAACACCTCCTCCTTGACCGACTGCGCCCAGCAGCCGCCCACGCCGACGATCCGCTCGGGGCGCTCGCGCTTCAGGCGCTTGGCCTCGCCGAGGTGCGCGACGAAGCGACTGTCCGCCGACTCGCGGATCGAGCACGTGTTGAACAGGATCAGGTCGGCCTCGCCCCGCTCGCGCGCCTCGGCGTAGCCGAGCGACTCGAGCATCCCCTTCATGCGCTCGGAGTCGTGCTCGTTCATCTGGCAACCGAAGGTCGTGAGGTGGTAGCGCCGCATCCACGAAAGGGTATCCGGCGCGTCAGCTCGGCCGGCGTCGCGTCAGTCGCACAGCGGCACCTCCCGGCGGATCGCAGCGATCGCCGCCTCGCGATCGGCCGCGCACGTGAGCTCGTGGGCGAAGCCCGTCAGCTCGAGCACGCGCCGCGCGCTCGAGCCCGGCGCGCACACCACGCGCAGCGCCTGGCCGCGGCGCTGCAGGCTGCGCTGGAGCTTGAACAGCAGGCCGAGCGTGGAGCTGTCGATGTAGGTCGCGCCGCTGAGGTCGAGCACCATCCCGAGCGCCTCGTTGGCCAGGTCGAGCGTCGCGTCCTCGAGCGCGCCGACGTTTGAGATGTCGAGCTCGCCGCGCACTGCGACCAGCCGCACGGCCTCCTCTTCGCAGCGCTCGATCGTGGCGAGCGGCACGAGCCGTTGGCGATCCGGGGATCGCTCAGCGCTGCCCATTGGCCTCGCACTGCTTGCGCATGCGCACGGTCGTGCCGGCGGGCGTCTGCTCGAGGTCGAGCACGTCCATCAGCTGCTCGATCACGCGCAGGCCCAGGCCGCGCTCCGATCCGCGCCGCGCCCGCCAGCGCCCGGAGTCGGAGACCTCGACCGCGACGGTGTCACCCGAGCGCTCGGCGACCAGCCGCAGCGTGTGGCCGGCGCCGGGGCCGTAGGCGTGCTCGACGGCGTTTGCGCACGCCTCGCTGACCGCGAGCTTGATCGCGAGCACGTCGTCGCGTCCCTCGCCTGTCTGCACGAGCCAGTGCTCGAGCCGGTGCCTGAGCGCGGACACCGACTCGGGCTCCGCGGGGAGCTCGAGCTCGAGTCGCGACGAGCGCTGGGCGGTCAGGCGCACGGCGAGCAGCGCGGCGTCGTCCTGCAGGGCGCTCCCGCCGGGGACGCTCGCGAGGATGTGCGAGCAGAGCTCCTCGAGCTCCGCCGGTCCCGCGGCCAGCGCGTCGCGCAGGCGCCCGAGTCCGACGTCGATCGGCTCGTTGCGACGCTCGATCAGCCCGTCGGTGTACAGCAGCACGGTGGCTCCCGGCTCGAGCTCGACCTGCCGGTCATTGAACTTCGTGTGCTCGGCGACGCCGACCGGCGGCAGCGGCGTGTACTCGAGGAAGCGCGTCTCGCCGCCGGGGTCGCGCAGCAGCGCGGGCGGGTGGCCGGCGCTCGCAAAGCGAACGGAGCCGCCGTCGAGGTCCACGACCATGTACAGCAGGGTCGCGAGCATGCCGGCGCCGTGCGTGCGCGCGACGAAAGCGTTCAGACGCGTGAGCACCGCGCCCGGGGCGTGCGGCTCCTCGACGGCGTACGCGCGCAGCGCGGCGCGCAGCTCGCCCATCAGCGTCGCCGCGCGCACGCCGTGCCCGACGACGTCGCCGATCGCCAGGCCGACGTGGCCGGCGGAAAGCACGATCGCGTCATACCAATCCCCGCCGACCTGCGCCACGCGCCCGCCGGGCTGGTAGCGGGCGGCCATCGAGAGCATCGGCACCTGCGGCAGCCGATCGGGCAGCAGGTGCTGCTGCAGCGTGCCGGCGATCGCCTCCGCCTCGGCGCGCGCCTGAGCTTCGCGTACGCGCTCGCCGCGCTCGCGCTGCAGTTCGACGAACACCGCGACCTTGCTGCGCAGCACCTCCGCGTCAAACGGCTTGACCACATAGTCCACCGCGCCCGCGGCGTACGCATGGATGACCTGCTCGACGTCCTGGGCGTGCGCCGTGAGGAAGATGATCGGGATGTGACGCGTGCGCGCGCGGGCGTTGATGTAGCGCGCGACTTCCAACCCGTCGAGCCCCGGCATGCGCACGTCGAGCAGGATCACCGCGAACTCCTCCCGCAGCAGCCGACGCAGCGCGTCCTCGCCCGAGCGCGCCGCGACCAGACGCTGGCCGAGCGGCTCGAGCACTGCGTGCAACGCGCGCAGGCCGTCCTCGTTGTCGTCGACCATCAGAATGCTCGCGCGGGCGCTCGCGCGCGCGATCGCCCGCGTAGCGTCCGGCACGGGCGTGCTCGCAATCGCAAGCGGTTGCTCGGCCGCCTGCCGGTCGGCGGGCTCCCGTGTCAGGGTCCGAGCCACGTCCCGATCAACGACAGCAGCCTCTGCGGCTCGACCGGCTTGGTTATGTAGTCCGACGCTCCGGCCGAGAGGCTGCGCTCGCGGTCGCCCTCCATCGCCTTGGCGGTGACCGCGATGATCGGCAGCTCGCGCACGCTCGGCATCTGGCGGATCGCGGCGATCGTCTCGTTGCCGTCCATGTCGGGCATCATGATGTCCATCAACACGATGTCCACGTCGCGGTGGCGTTCGAGCGTCGCGAGCGCCTCCTTGCCGGTCTCGCCAAAGAGCACGTCCATGCCGCGATCCTCGAGCAGGCTGGCGAGCGCGAACAAGTTACGGACGTCGTCGTCCACCAGCAGCGCCCTCTTGCCGCGCAGCGCCGGGGAGCGCCCGTCGGCCTCGGAGCCGTCGAGCTCGGCGCTCCACCCGGCCGCCGGACGCGCGGGCTGACGGTGCAGCGCCATCGCGGTCTCGGCCGTCAGCTGCTCGACGGAGTCGACGACCTTGGCGAGGATCGCCGGCGCCAGGCGGCGCACGCGCGCCTGCTCGCGAGCGGTCAGCGCCCGGTCCGGGCAGAGGATGAACGGGGTCGCGTGGAAGCGCCGCCCGGCGCTCAGCTGCTCGAGCAGCGCGAACACCGTCGTCTTCGGGATCCCGGGGCCGAGGACGATGCAGTCATACGCATGCTCGGCGAGCGCGGCGGCCGCCTCGCTCGTCGAGGAGGCGCCGGTGACCAGCACGCCGTTCGCGCTTCCGGCGAGACCGGAGATCGCCTCCACCGCCGCGCTCCCCCGCTCGACCACGAGCAGGCGCTTGGCGGAGCGTTCGACGACGACGTCCGTCGCGAGGCTCGCGGACTGCGAGGCGCCGGCTGCGAGCTCCGCCGGCCCGGCGACGCTCGCGCTCTCCCGCGTCTCGAGCGCGGCCGGTGCCGCGGCGCTCGAGCTGGGGGCGCGCCCGGGCGCGAGCGTGGGCTCGGCGAGCGCGGGCGCCAGCGGCAGCCCGTCTGTCCCGGGCGGCGTGTCGAGCGCGGGCGCGAGCGGGCGCGAGTAGCGCAGCGGCAGCACGAGCGCGAAGGTCGCCCCCTCGCCGACGCTGCTCGCGACCTGGATCTCGCCGCCGAGCGCGCGCGCGAGCTCGCGGCTGATCGACAGTCCCAGCCCGGTGCCGCCGTACTTGCGGCTGGTCGTGCCGTCCGCCTGCTGGAAGGCCTCGAAGATCACCTGCAGCTTGTCCGGCGGGATCCCGACACCAGTGTCGGTGACTGCGAACGACACGCGCTCGCCGGGCAGCGCGCGGATCCCCAGCGTGACGCCGCCGGCATCGGTGAACTTGAAGGCGTTGGAGAGCAGGTTGCGGAGGATCTGCTCGAGGCGCTGCTCGTCGGTGAGGATCGTCGCGGGCAGCCCCGGGTCGGCTGCGATCTCGAAGCGCAGGCCTTTGTCGGCGGCGATCGGGTCGAACGTGCGCGTGACGTAGGCCTGCACGTCGGCGAGGTCGACGAGGTCGGGCAGGATCTCCATCTTGCCCGCCTCGATCTTCGACAGGTCGAGGATGTCTGAGATCAGCTGCAACAGGTCCGTGCCGGCCGTGTGGATCGTGCGCGCGAACTCGAGCTGCTTCTCCGAGAGGTTGCCGCGCTCGTTCTCCAGCAGCAGCTTGGAGAGGATCAGCAGGCTGTTCAGCGGCGTGCGCAGCTCGTGCGACATGTTGGCCAGGAACTCGGACTTGTACTTCGATGAGAGCGCCAGCTGCGCGGCCTTCTCCTCCAGGCCGAGCCGCGCGAGCTCGATCTCGCGGTTCTTGGTCTCGATGTCGACATTGCGCTCCTCGAGCAGCGCGGCCTTCTGCTGCAGCTCCTCGGACTGCGTCTGCAGCTCCTGGGTCAGCGACTGCGACTGCTGCAGCAGCTCCTCCGTGCGCATGTTGGCCATGATCGTGTTGAGCACCACGCCGAGCGTCTCCATCAGCTGCTCGAGGAAGGTGATGTGGATCTCGCTGTAGGGCTTCAGCGAGGCGAGCTCGATCACGCCGAGCACCTGCTCCTCGAACAGGATCGGCATCACGATGATGTTCACCGGCGCCGCTTCGCCGAGCCCGGAGGTGATCCTGATGTAGTCCGGCGGCGCCTCGGTGATGAGGATGCTCTTGTGCTCGACCGCGGCCTGGCCGACGAGGCCCTCCCCGAGCTCGAAGCTGTTGGAGACGCTCCTGCGCTGCTGGTAGCCGTAGCTGGCGATCAGCCGCAGGCGCGTCTTTGACTCATCGCCGTCCGGTGACTCGGCCAGGAAGAACGCGCCGTGCTGCGCCGAGACGGTCGGCGTGAGCTCGGACATGATCAGCTGGGTCACCATCCGCAGCTCGCGCTGGCCCTGCATCAGGCCGGAGATCACCGCCAGGTTGGTCTTCAGCCAGTCCTGCTCCTCGTTGCGGTTGGTCGTGTCGCGCAGGTTGGCGATCATCTGGTTGATGTTGTCCTTCAGCTCGGCGACCTCGCCCTGCGCCTCGACGGAGATCGAGCGGGTGAGGTCGCCCTGCGTGACGGCCGTCGAGACCTCGGCGATCGCGCGCACCTGCGTGGTGAGGTTGCCCGCGAGCTGATTGACGTTCTCGGTCAGCCGCCGCCAGGTGCCCGAGACGTCCTCGACCTCCGCCTGGCCGCCGAGCTTGCCCTCGGTGCCGACCTCGCGCGCCACCCGCGTCACCTCGTCCGCGAAGGAGGAGAGCTGGTCGACCATCGTGTTGATCGTGTTCTTCAGCGCCAGGATCTCGCCCTTGGCGTCGACGGTGATCTTCTGCGAGAGGTCGCCGCGCGCGACCGCGGTCGTCACCTGCGCGATGTTGCGGACCTGGTCGGTGAGGTTGTTGGCCATGAAGTTCACCGACTCCGTGAGGCCGCGCCAGGTTCCGGAGACGTCCTCGACCTCGGCCTGCCCGCCGAGCTTGCCCTCGGTGCCCACCTCGCGCGCGACGCGCGTGACCTCGGCGGCGAATGAGCGCAGCTGCTCGACCATCGTGTTGATCGTGTCGGCGAGCGCCGCCACCTCACCCTTCGCCTCGACCGTGATCTTCTGCGAGAGATCGCCCTTCGCGACCGCCGTCGCGACCTGCGTGATGTTGCGCACCTGGTCAGTCAAGTTCGAGGCCATCAGGTTCACGTTCTCCGTCAAATCGCGCCACGTGCCGGATACGTCCTCGACCTCGGCCTGGCCGCCGAGCTTGCCCTCGGTGCCCACCTCGCGCGCCACGCGCGTCACCTCGTCGGCGAACGAGGACAGCTGATCGACCATCGTGTTCACCGTCGTGCCGATCCGCAGGAACTCGCCCTTCACCGACTGGCCCTCG
>DATJTT010000004.1:0-16595 GCA_035503075.1 Solirubrobacteraceae bacterium | reverse complement strand
CCCGAGGCCTCGATCGGCGGACGCGGGTCGAACGGGACGGCGTTGCGGTTGACGGTGATCTGGATCTCGTGCAGACGGTCCTCCGCCTGGCGGCCGGTGAGCTCGGGCTGGGCGTCGCGCAGGTCGACCAGGATCAGGTGCACGTCGGTGCCGCCGCTCAGCACGTTCACGCCGTGTCCGGCTTTCAGCAGCGCTCGCGCGAGCGTGCGCGCGCCCGCGACGGTGCGGCGCTGGCGCTCCGCGAACAGCTCGCCGGCGGCGATCTTGAACGTCACGGCCTTGGCTGCGATCACGTGCTCGAGCGGTCCGCCCTGCTGGCCGGGGAACACGGCCGAGTCGATCTTCTTGGCGTGCTCCCGCTTGCACAGGATCACGCCCGCGCGCGGACCGCCGAGCGTCTTGTGCGTGGTGGTCGTGACGACGTCCGCGCCGAACTCGATCGGGTTGGGGTGAAGGCCCGCGGCGACCAGGCCCGCGAAGTGCGCCATGTCGACCATCAGCAGCGCGCCCACCTCGTCGGCGATCTCCCGGAAGCGCGCGAAGTCGAGCTCGCGGGGATACGCCGACCAGCCTGCGAGCAGCAGCTTCGGGCGGTGCTCGCGGGCGAGCCGCGCGAGCGCGTCCATGTCGATCATGCTGCTCTCGCGGTCGACCTCGTACGCGACGATCTCGTACAGGCGCCCGGACACGTTCGCTTTCATGCCGTGCGTCAGGTGTCCGCCGTGCGCGAGCGACATGCCCATGATCGTGTCCCCCGGCTGCAGCAGCGCGTGGTAGACGGACGCGTTCGCCTGCGAGCCGGAGTGCGGCTGGACGTTCGCGTGCTCGGCGCCGAACAGCGCCTTCGCGCGGTCGATCGCGAGCTGCTCGGAGATGTCCACCCACTCGCAGCCGCCGTAGTAGCGCCGGCCGGGGTAGCCCTCGGCGTACTTGTTCGTCAGCACCGAGCCCTGGCACTCGAGCACAGCGCGCGGCACGAAGTTCTCGGACGCGATCATCTCGAGCGTGCGCTGCTCGCGCTCGAGCTCGCCGCGCAGCACCTCGGCGATCTCGGGGTCGACCTCGGCGAGGGGACGGTTGAAGTAGTCGGGGCTCAGCTCACTCACGGCGCTCTCCTTGGACGGCGTTCGAACTGGGTGCCCAGGCGCGCGGCGACAACGCTTGCCGCTTCCCGGTGGTCGCTTCCACCTAAGACGCCAGTCGCGGCAGCTGCGAACGAGGCTAGCAGGGGCTACGGACCCGCGCCGAAAGCGCCTGGCCGGCCGCCGGCCGGGCGCTGTGCGAGTCGCCGCGTGCGCCCGCTGCGCCTCAGGCGAGCGACACGTGCGCCCGCTGCGCCTCAGGCGAGCGACACGAGCGCCTCGCGCACGCTCGCGCGCGGCAGCGCGCCCTCGCGCAGCACATGCCAGCGCCGATGCGCTGCGTAGTCGCGCAGGTCGACGACCGTCGAGGGCGTGCCCGGCAGCTCGCCGCCGTCGAGCACCAGCTCGGCGCCGTCGCGGATGCTCTGCGGCACCTGCGCGAGCGTGCGCGCGTCCGGCTCGCCGGACATGTTCGCGCTCGTCTGCATCACCGGCCGGCCGAGCGTTGCGAGCGCCGCGAGGCGCTCGGGCAGCCGCGGCACGCGCAGCCCGAGCGTGCCCGGGTCGCTCCTGCACGCCGGCGCGAAGCGCCCGGGCGGGTACGCGAGCAGCAGCGTCACCGGCCCGGGGAGCAGCGCGTGCAGCGCCGCGCAATCGTCGGGGTGAAGGCCGTCGAGCACCTCGAGCGCGGACGCAAGCGCAAAGAACATGATCGCCGCCGGGCGCGCCGGCGGGCGGCCCTTGAGCGCGTACAGCCGCCGCGCCGCGTGCTCGTCCTCCGGGTCGCAGCAGACGCCGTACACGGTGTCCGTCGGCAGCACCGCCACGCCGCCGCCCGCCACGCACTCGTGCAGGCGCAGCGCCTGCCGCTCGCTGATCTCATGCTGCTCGCCGATGTTCGCGCTCATCACGTGTGCCGCTCGGCAATCACCACCCTCTGGATACGTGCCAGGTCCCGCTCGAACCGTATCGCGTCGAAGCCCGCCGCGCGGACCAGCTCGGCGACTGTCCGAGCCTGACCGGCGCCGACCTCCAACGCGACGAACCGCAGCTCGGGCCGCGGCGCGAGCTGGGCGGCGAGCGCGCGCAACGCGGACAGCCCGTCGGCGCCCGCGAACAGCGCCTCGGGCGGCTCGTGGCGGCGGATCTCCGGCGCCAGCTGCGCGCGCTCGGACTCGGCCACGTACGGCAGGTTGGCGAGCAGCGCGTCGAGCTCGAGCTGCTCGAGACCCTCGAGCAGGTCGGCGTGCAGCCAGCGCACCTCCAGCTGCAGGCGCCGCCCGTTCTCCGCCGCCAGCTCGAGCGCGCCGGCGCTGACGTCGCTCGCGCTCATGTGCAGGTCGGGGCGCTCGTCCTTGAGCGCGAGCGCGACCGCGCCGCAGCCGGTCGCGAGGTCGAGCACGCGCGCGCCCGCGGGCAGCCCGAGGCCGACCTCGACCAGCAGCTCGGTCTCCGGCCGCGGCACCAGGGCGCGGCGATCGACGGCCAGCTGCAGGCGCCGAAAGCCGCGGTGCCCGACGATGTACGCGACCGGCTCGCGCTCGACCGCGCGGCGCCGCACCGCCTCCTGGAAGGCGCGCGTCGCCGGCCCGCTCACCCGCAGCGCGCGCTCGGGGGCGCCCGCGCAGGAGCCGATCATGAGCCGCTCACGCGGCACGCCCAGCACGTGCGCCAGCAACACTTCGGCGTCCAGCCGCGGCGTCTGGCAGCCCGCGGCCGCGATCGCCGTGACCGCGCCGTCGAGCGCGTCGCGCACCGAGGTGCCGTGCTCGAGCGAGCCGCTGTGAGCGTCGGCGTCGATCGACACGCGGCCGCCGCGACGCTCAGGCGAGCGTCTGGGCCTCGAGGCGCCGGCGCTTCTCGTCGGCTTGCAGCGCCGCGGTCAGCTCGTCCAGCTCGCCCTCGAGCACCTGGTCGAGGTTGTGCACGGTGAGCTTCACGCGGTGATCGGTCACGCGCCGCTCGCCGTAGTTGTACGTCCGGATCTTCTCCGCGCGCTCGCCCGTGCCGACCTGCGAGCGCCGGTCGGCCGCGAGCTCGGCCTGCTGCTCGGCGAGCGCCCGCTCGTACAGGCGCGCGCGCAGCACGCGCAGCGCCTTTTCGCGATTCTGCAGCTGGGACTTCTCGTCCTGCATCGAGACCACGATCCCCGACGGCCTGTGCGTGACGCGCACCGCCGAGTCGGTCGTGTTGACCGACTGCCCGCCCGGCCCGGACGAGCGGTATACGTCGATCTGCAGGTCGTTCGGGTCGATCTGCACGTCCACGTCCTCGGCCTCCGGCAGCACCGCGACGGTCGCCGTCGAAGTGTGCGTGCGCCCCTGGGACTCGGTCTGCGGGATGCGCTGCACGCGGTGGGTGCCGCCCTCGAACTTGAACACGGAGAACGCGCCGTCTGCCGGCTGGGATCCCGGCGGCTGGGGGCCGGGTGGGCGGGATTTGATCGCGAACGTGTACTTGCCGTCGCCCACCTCCAACGGCTCGACCTGAAAGCCGCGCCGCTCGGCGTAGCGCGTGAGCATCCGGTACACGTCGCCCGCCCACAGGCCCGCCTCCTCGCCGCCGGTCGCGCCCTGGATTTCGACGATCACGCTCTTCTCGTCGTTCGGGTCGCGCTCGACCGTCGCCAGGCGGATCTGCTCTTCGAGCTGCTCGATCCGCGCGCGCGCCTGCGTGAGCTCCTCGCGCAGCTCCGCCTGCTCGCCCAGCTCGCAGATCAGCTCCTCGGCGCCCGCCGCGTCGTCGTGTGCGCGGCGCCACTGGGCCGCGAGCGCGGCCGCCGGCTCGAGCTGGCTGTAGGCGCGGCCGGCCGCGGCGTAGCGCTCGCGGTCGGAGATCACCTCGGGATCGGCCAGCTGCGCGCCAAGCTCCGCAAAGCGCGCCTCGATCTGCTCGACCAGGTCGTCGACCATCGGTCGAGCGTACCGTGGGGCGCCCGATCCCGGGGATCCGGCGTGACCGCCGGGCTACGCGGCCAGGCGCCGCTCGGCGGCCAGCTCGAGCAGCTCGTCGAGCGTCGCCGACAGCGCCTGTACGGCCTCGGGCGCGCGCGGCAGGCCGTCGGGGCCGAGCGCCTCGTCGGCCTGCGCGATCGGCAGCTCGCGATCGACGACGCGCGTGCCGATCGTCGCGAGCACCTTGCGCAGCTCGGCCTGCGCCCACACGGCGCCGAACAGGCCGGTGCTCGCGCCGATCACCGCCGCCGGCTTGCCGCGCAGCGGCGTCGTGGCGAGCGGGCGCGAGACCCAGTCCAGGGCGTTCTTGAGCGCCCCGGGGAGCGACGCGTTGTACTCGGGGGTGGCGAGCAGCAGACCGTCCGCGGCCGCGATCGCGGCCTTCAGCGCGGCGACCGCGGCGGGCGCCGGGTCGCCCTCGCAATCCTCGCTGTACGGCGGGATCGCGGCGAGGCCGTCGAACAGCACGAGCTGCGTCCCGGACGCCAGCAGCGCGCGCGCCCCCGCGAGCAGGCGGGTGTTGTGGGAGTCGCGGCGCAAGCTGCCGGACAGTCCGAGGATCGTCATCGCTAGGCCTCCTTGACGAGCTCCAGCGAGACCTCCAGGCGTACGTCGTTGTCGACCGCGTAGCCGCCCTTGGGGAGCTCGGCGTTGAACTCCAGGCCGTACTCGCGGCGGTCGATCACAGCCTCGAGCTCGACCCCGAGCTTCTCGTTTCCGCCCAGGTCGGTGTGCGGCCCGGTGATGGCGCCGCGCGCGGTCACCCGGTGGCTGTGGTCCTTGATCGTCAGCTCGCCCTCGACCTCGAGCTCGCCGTGCTCGCCGAGCGTGATCGCGCTCGACTCGAAGCCAATCTCGGGGAAGCGCTCGGTGTCGAAGAAGTCGGGCGCGCGCAGGTGCGCGGCGAGGTTCTCGTCCTTGACGACGATCGAGTCGGCCTTGACCGTTCCGCGCAGGCTCGGCTGGCCGCTCTCGCCGACCGCGAGCGTGCCGCTGTAGTCGTCGAACTGCGCCCGGAAGGTCGCGACGACCATGTGCTTGACCGCGAATCCTACGTGCGAGTGGACTTTGTCGATCGTCCAGTCGCCGGTGGCGATCGGTTGTGCTGTCGCTTGGCTCATTGCAGCTCCTTTTGGGTGTATTCGGACCTCAGTCCGCTTAGCTGCACGCAGTCTAGCACTTAATCGGACCGTAGTCCGGATGTAAGATGCAGGGTAATGTCCGGTCCGTTGGAGCTGCCCCAGGTCGAGCCCGACGCGTGCGAGCGCGCCGACGCCGCGCGCAACCGCGAGCGCATCCTGTGCGCCGCCAGGCGCCTGTTCGGCGAGCGCGGCGCGGGCGAGGTGTCGATGGACGAGGTCGCGGAGGCGGCGGGCGTGGGAAAGGGCACCCTGTTTCGCCGCTTCGGCTCGCGCGCGTCGCTCGCGGCCGCGCTGCTGTCCGAGCGCGAGCGCGCCTTTCAGGAAGGCTTCATCCGCGGCGAGCCGCCGCTCGGGCCCGGCGCGCCGGCGCGCGAGCGTCTGATCGCCTTCGGCGAGGCGCTGCTCGACACGCTCGACGCGCACTCCGAGCTGCTGCTCGCGGCTGAGACGGGCCCCGCGCGCTTCGCGCATCCGGCGTACGCCGTGCACCGCCTGCACGTCACGCTGCTGCTGCGCGAGCTGGACCCCGGGTGCGACGCGGAGCTGCTCGCCGACAGCCTGCTCGCGGCGCTCGGGGCCGAGCTGCACGTGTACCTGCGCGACGCGCGCGGCATGTCGCTCGCGCGCATCAAGGCCGGCTGGCGGCAGCTCGTGGACGGGGTCGCCGGTGGCGAGCCCGCCGGTCTCGGCGGCCCGGCCTCGGGCGCGCGCGCCGCCGACGCGGGCGTTTTTCGCGCGTAGGCGCCGCCCGCGGCACGACCGGCTAGGAGGCGACGAGCCACCGGTTGTGCGCATCCGGACGATGGTCAGGCGCGATCTTTCGTTGCGAGACGACGACCGGCGCGTAGCCGTGATCGACGAGGAGCTTTCCGCAGTCACGCTCCAGCTCACGCGAGTGCACCTCGACGATCAGCGCCGGATGGCGCGCGCCGAGAATCCGCCGCGCCGAGCGCAGCGCCGCGAGCTCGCCACCGTCGATGTCGAGCTTGATGAAGTCGGGCACGAACCCCTCGCCATATGCCCACTCGTCCAGACCAAGTTGACCGGCCTCGCCACCGACCATCGAGTGCACCGGCCGGATCAGGCTTGCAAGGGTGGGATTCAGCGCAAAGCTCTCGGCCATCCCCGCAAGGCACGCCGAATCGCACTCGAACGCCGCAACCGACGCGCGAGTGTGCTTGGCGATCACCAGGGAGTCGTAGCCGTGCTGGGCGCCCACGTCGAAAGCGGTCACGCCCGTGCGCAGGATCCGGCGCAGGTGCCGGTTCAGCTCGATCTCGTACAGCCCGAGGTACGTGCGGGTCTGATGCTGGAAGTCGATCCGCATGCGTACTCCGCGCCCGATTCCGACCGGCAGGCGGCACGGGCCCGGCGCGGGCAACACGATTCGCTTGATCGCCTGCTTCACGCGGTCATCGTAGATGCGCAGCCAGTTTCGCCGACCGTCTCGCTGACCGGTCGTTTCGCCGGCCCTCCTAGGCGACGACCTCGACGCCGAGCAGGTCCGCGGCGGACAGCTCGCCCGGGGTCTCGCGCTCGAGCACCGCGTGCAGCGCGGCGATCGCGACCGCCAGCTGGTCGAGGTCGGGCTCGCGGGTGGTCAGCAGCTGCAGCTTCAGCCCGGGCCACATCAGCGCGCGCACCCAGCCGCGCGAGCGGTTGCGCCCGGCGAACTTGATCAGCTCGAAGGAGATCCCGGCGATCAGCGGCACGCCGAGGACGCGCGTGGCCATCAGCCAGTACCACGCCGGCAAGCCGATCGGGGCGAACACGAAGATCGCGACGACCATCACGATCAGCAGGAAGCTCGTGCCGCAGCGCGGGTGCAGGCGCGAGAAGCGCTGCGCGTTCGCGGGCGTCAGCGGCAGGCCGGCCTCGAAGCACGAGATCGTCTTGTGCTCCGCGCCGTGGTACTCGAACACGCGGCGCAGGTCGCGCACGCGCGAAAGGGCGAACATGTAGCCGAGGAACAGCGTCGTGCGGATCAGGCCCTCGACCAGCCAGAACAGCACGGAGGAGCCGAGCTGGCTCTTGATCAGGCTGGTCAGCCCGACGGGCACGAGGAAGAACAGCACGATCGCCAGCACGACCGCGACCACGACCGTGCCCACCCACACCGCCTTCGGGATCTCCTGCTGCTCACCCCCGGACGCGCGCTCACCCCCGGACGCCCGCACACCCCCGGACGCGCGCTCGGCCTCGAGCTCGTGCTCGCCGCCGGCGGGCGCCCGCGGCGCCGGGCGCGCGTCGGGGGGAAGCTGCGCGTTTGCCGACAGTTCGAGCGCGCGAAACCCGATCGCCATCGAGCCGCCGAGCGCGACCACGCCGCGCACGATCGGCAGTCGCAGCAGCCGGTGGCGTTTGAGGGCCGAGTCGAGCGCCATGGTCGTGACCTCGATCTCGCCGAGGCCCGCGCCCGCGCCCGCGCCCGCGCCCGCCTCGCCGGCCCAAGCGCCCGCTTGATCCTCGCCGCGCTCGTCGGCGGCCGGCTTGCGCACGGCGACCGCCCAGTTGGAGACCCCGCGCATCATCACGCCCTCGATCACCGCCTGGCCGCCGAGCGGCGCGTCGCGCTGCGCGCTCAGCTCGCCGTCGGCCTCGACGAGCGTCAGCGCCGGCTTTGACGGCTGGCCGATCCTCGGTCGCGGGGCGGCCAGGCGCTCGGACATCGGGCTACTGTGCTGACCGAGCCTGAGCCGAGTGCAGCCGACCCTTGGCGATCCTGCGCTGGAAGCGCTCGACGCGCCCGCCGGTGTCCATCAACTTCTGGCGACCGGTGTAAAACGGATGACAATTGGAGCACACCTCGACGTGCAGCTCCTCCTGCGTGGCGCGCGTGATGAACTCATTGCCGCACGTGCAGCGCACGTGCGCGCGCACGTAGTCGGGGTGGATCTTGGCCTTCATCGTCTGAAGATTCTAGCGGGCCGTGCGCGCCGCGCGAGCGCCCGGCGCGCGCTCGACGCTCAGCCGGAGCTGCTGCTCGCGCCGCCGGTGCTCGCGGGCGCGGGCGCGGCCGGCTGTTCGCAGCTGGCGGTGTGCAGTTGCGAGCTCTTGATCACGTGCCCGTAGGCGTCGAGCCAGCGGAAGCTGATCACAGCGCGATAGAACGCTGGCGCGGAGAGGTTGGTCACCTGTTGGATGTGCGTGAAGATCTTCACGCCGGGGTTCGAGCCGTGCCACACGCCCAGGCCGGGAGCGGCGACGGTGCGGTAGCGCACGTCGATCGTGGGGCGCTCCTCGAGGGCGATCCGCAGCTGCATGCGCACGGTGCCGGGCACGGCGGTCATTTCACCGGAGAACGTCGCCGAGCGTTCCGTCTGGGGCGCCGTGGCGGTTGCGCACTGCTCGAGCGTCGCCGCGGCGAAGCCGGGCTTGGCGCTCGCGGGAGCGCCCTGGCCAGCCTCGCCCGGCACCGCGGCGGGCGCGAGCGCGGCCAAGGAGGGAGCGCTCGTCGTGTCTCCGACCGCGCCAGGCGCAAGCGCGAGCGCGAGCGCGCAGAGCGCGGCGGCGCACACGAGCGCGAGCGACGCGCTCGCCGGGCGCGCACGACGCGTGCGAACGTGCAAGAAGGCGCGTTTCATCACATTCTCATAACACCGCACGCGCCTGCGGGTTGCGCAGGGCTTACGGCGGCTGGCTGTCCACAGGCGCGCCTGCGAGGGACGCCTGGCGAACCGCCGCCGGGGCCGCCGTCAGGTGATCTGGTACAGCGGCCCGTCGCCGCCCTCGGGCGTCGTCAGCCGCCCGCCCTTGGCGGTGATCGCACCGCACTGCACGCAGTTGGTGTAGTTGACGATCACGTCCACCTCGCCGGATTGCTCCCCACCGTCCTCGTCCTCGGGGATCTCATACACGCCCGCCGGGCACATCCAGCGCCAGGTTTCGGCGAGCTCGCGCGGCACGTGCGTGCGCACGCGTATGTGGTTGGGGGCGTCGTCGCGCGTGGCATTGCCGGTGATGAACACCGAGGAGAGCTTGTCGAAGGTGTACTTGCCGTCGGGCTTGGGATATGAGTCCTTGGTGTCGCCGATGAACACCGGCTCGGCGTCATCGCGGTGCCACTCCTGCCGACCCGGTGGGACCTTGCCCTTCGACATGATCGACGGACCCGCGAGCAGGCTGCCGACGAGGAAGCCTTTTTGGAATGCCTGTCGTGTATTGCGCACCTGGTAGAGCTCGGTTCCGATCGTGGATCTCTCGACCATCTCCTCGTAGTCGGACAGGTCGCCGCTACCGCGCTTGAGCGTCGCGTAGATCGACTCGGCCGCGAGCATCCCCGACTTGATGCAATGGTGGACGCCCTTCAGCGCCGCCGTGTCGACCATCCCGCCGCCGTCGCCGACGAGCACCGCGCCGGGCATCGACAGCTTCGGCATCGACCAGTAGCCGCCGCCCGGGAGGGCCTTCGCGCCCCACGCGACCCGCTCGCCGCCCTCGAGGATGCCCTTGACGAGCGGATGCGTCTTGAACGTCTGCAGCAGGTCGTGGGCCGAGGTCGTCGCGTCGCGATAGTTGAGGTCGACGACGAACCCGACCGAGACGAGATCCTCGCCCGTCTTCTCGTCCTTCATCGGGTACAGCCAGGTGCCACCGAGCTGTCCGTACTTGGCCGCGACCTTCAGAGGCCACGGCTGCACGAACGTGTGGATCACCCGGTCGAGCGGCTTGGGGACCTTCCACACCTCCTTCACGCCGAGCTCCCACACCTGGGGCTCGCGCCCTTTGGCGAGGTCGAACTCCTTGATGGCGGCGCCCGTAAGGTGTCCCCAGCAGCCCTCGGCCAGCACGGTGGCGTGCGCCTTGATGTCGGTCCCCGGCTCGAAGTTGCCCAGCGGCTGGCCATCCTTGCCGCGGCCCTTGTCGCCCGAGCGCACCCCGACGACGCGTCCGTGATCGACGATCAGCTGCGTGGCGGAGGTCTCGGTCAGGATGTATGCGCCGGCCTCCTCGGCCTGGCGTTGCTGGAAGCGCGCCATCGCGGAGACCGACACGACCTCGTTGCCGTGGTTCTTGAAGTTCGGCACCGCCGGAATCGGCACCGAGAGCTTGGTTTTCGGCCCGGTGAGCATGTACACCGACTCCTTCGTCACCTCGCCGAACGCGAAGCCCTCTTCCCGCCACTGCTCGCGGGTCATGTCCGGAAACAGCTCCTGCAGCGGCCCCGGGCGCATGACCGCGCCGGAGAGATTGTGCCCGCCACAGGTCTTGGCCTTCTCCACGACCGCCACTGGCACTTCACCTAGCTGCTCCAGCAGCTCGGCGTCATCACCCAGCAGCTGCAGCAGGCGGTTGGCGCAGGCCAGGCCTGCCGTGCCGCCGCCGACGATCACGACGCCGACCTCGATCAGCTCATCCTCGGCGTCCAGTCCGCGCTTGATGAATTCCTTGCGCGAGTCGACCGGGGGCGGGAAGGCCGCCGGCACGACCCGCCCGTTGCTCGAGCCGCCGGACATGTCAGCTGCCCTTCTTGGCTTTGACCGCTTCGGTGAGCTTGGGCAGGATCTTGTTGAGGTCGCCGACGACGCCGAGGTCGGAGAATTCGAAGATCGGCGCGTTGGCGTCCTTGTTGATCGCGACGATGTTCTCGGAGCTCTGCATCCCGACCTTGTGCTGGATCGCGCCGGAGATGCCCGCGGCGAGGTACAGCTTGGGCGCGACCGTCTTGCCGGTCTGGCCGATCTGCGCTGCGTAGGGATACCAGCCGGCGTCCACGACCGCGCGCGTCGCCGCCACCGCGGTGTTGCCGCCGAACGCCGCGGCGAGGTCCTCGGCGAGCTTGAAGCCCTCGGCCTTGCCCAGGCCGCGCCCGCCGGCGATGAGGATGTCGGCGCCCTCGATGTCGACGTCCGCGCCGCGCTGTTCGCCGCGCGTGAGCATCGTCGCCTGCCGGGCCTGCGGGCTGAGCTCGAAGCTCAGCTGCTCCACGGCGGCGGGGCCCTCGCCGGTCTCGCGCGCCTCGAACGCATTCAGGCGACCGATGATGATGCCGACCTCGGAGCGGTATTTGATTTCGGAGATCGCCGAGTCGCCGAGGATCGGGCGCTCGGCGATCAGCTCGCCGCCGGAGGCGCGCACGTTGGTGACCTCCATGACCACCCCGGCGCCCAGGCGCGCGGCCAGGCCGGCGCCGATCTCGAAGCCGAGCAGGCCGCCGCCGAACAGCGCGTACTTGTAGTCGCCGCCGGCGATCGCGGCGGCCATCGCGTCGACGAGCGGCTGCGCCAGGCCCTCGGGACCCTCGGCGACGAGCGCCTTCTTGGCGCCGTAGGAGCCGAGCGAGGCCGCGAGCTCCTGCGGGATGTTCTCGCCGAGCAGGATCGCGTGCGCCTCGCCGCCCAGCTCGGCGGCGAGCTTGGCGCCCTCGGAGACGGCCCCGAGCGAGTTCTTGTTGATCGCGCCTTCGTAGTGCAGCGCGTACACCAGGATGTTTGCCATGTCGTTCGAGCTCCTCCTTAGATGAGCTTGCGCTCGTCGAGCCAGGCGACGATTTTCTCGACCGTTTCGCCGGTGTCCTCGTCTTCGATGATTTCCCCGGCGGCCTTGGCCGGCGGGGCCTTCGCGGCGATCCACTGGGCGGCGGAGTGCTCGCCGCCGACTTTCGTCGCGTCGATCTGCACGTCGCCGGCGCTGAGGGAGTCGAGCGGCTTCTTCTTGGCGCCCATGATCGCCTTCAGCGACGGATAGCGCGGCTCGTTGATCGCGTCGCCGACGGAGATGACCGCGGGCAGCTCGACCTGCACGGTGTCATAGCCGTACTCGGCTTGGCGCTCGCAGCGCAAGGATCCGGACCCCGCCCCCCCGGGTGGGTGGGAATCAGATGATTCGACGTCCATCTTGATCACCTGCGTCAGCGACGGCATCCCGAGGTGCTCGGCGACGACGGCGCCGATCGTGTAGCACTCGCCGTCGTCTGACTGCTGGCCGAGCAGCACCAGGTCGGGGCGCTCGCGCTCGAGCGTCTTGGCGAGCGCGTAGCCCGTGGCCGCGACGTCCGAGCCGGCGAGCGCCGGGTCCGAGAGGTGCACGGAGCGATCGGCGCCCAGCGAGACGGCCTTGTGCAGCGCGCGCACGGCGGACTCCGGTCCCATGGTCACGGCGACGATCTCCTCGACGGGCACGCTGCCGCCCTCCTTGATCTGCATCGCCGCCTCGATCGCGTGCGTGTCATACGGATTGAGGTTCTTCTCGCCGCTGCGGTCCATGCGCCCCGTCGAAGGGTCGATTTTCTTTTCGACGGCGGCGTCCGGGACCTCCTTCACAAGGACGCATATCTTCATAGAGTCGGCTTCTCCTTGGGGTCTAAGTGGCTTGGATTCTACTCCGTCGCGCGATTGACTGACGAGTCAATCAGTTGCTCCGCTCCACGACGGCGCCGCGGATGAAGTCGACGATCGCCTGCGTCGGCGCCCCGGGCGTGAACACCTCGGCCACTCCCAGGCGCTTGAGCTCGGGGATGTCCTCCGCGGGGATCGTGCCGCCGACCGTCACGAGCACGTCATCGACGCCCTGCTCGGCGAGCAGCGCGACGACGCGCGGCACGAGCGTCATGTGCGCGCCCGAGAGGATCGACAGGCCGACCGCGTCGGCGTCCTCCTGGATGACCGTCTCGACGATCTGCTCGGGCGTCTGGTGCAGGCCCGTGTAGATCACCTCCATGCCGGCGTCACGCAGCGCGCGCGCGATGATCTTCGCGCCGCGGTCGTGGCCGTCGAGGCCCGGCTTGGCGACGACCACGCGGATCTTGGTGTGGGCGGCGGGGGACGCCATCGGGCGGCAGGTTATTGGCGCGCCCCGGCGCGCGCTCCGACGTGCTCGCGCAGGACGGTGCCGAAGCCACCGACGGCGGCCGCCGCGCCGAGCGCGGCGAGCAGCTTCAGGCGTTTGCCGAGCCGATCGAGCTCGATCATCTCCCAACCTTCCCGAGTGGCGATGCGCCGCAGCTGCGGGTCGGGGTTGACGACGACCGCGTGGCGCACCGCGCGCAGCATCGGCAGGTCGGACTCGGAGTCCGAGTACGCATACGAGGATTGCATGTCGATGCCCTCGCGTTCGGCGAGAACGCGCATCGAGAGCACCTTGCCCTCGCGGTAGTTGAACGGCCCGGCGGGACGGCCGGTGTAGCGGCCGTCGACGACCTCCGAGCGCGAGCCGAGCCCGCCGTCGAAGGCGAGCACGTGCGCGAGCAGGTCGGCCATCTCCTGCGAGGCGGCCGTCAGGATGTACACCGGCTCGCCCGCGTCCTGATGGGCGTAGGCGCGCGCGAGCATCTGCGGGTACAGACGCGGCAGCACGCCGGCGAGCACACGCGGGGTCAGCCGTTCGAGGTCGCGCACGCGCACCCCCGCGATCATCCTGCCCACGCGTTCGCGCACGTCGTCGGCGCGTTCGTCGGTCGAGCCGCGCACGCGAAAGCGCAGGTTCTCGTACACGTCGCGCGCCAGGCGCCGGCGCGAGATCATGCCGCTCTCGTATGCCGCGCGCGCGAAGTGGATGCCGGACGAGCCCGCCATCAGCGTCTTGTCGAGGTCGAAGAACGCGGCGCCGCGCGGCTGGTCGTTCGGCGAGCCCTCGGCGCCGGATGCGCTTGCGCTCACCGATCTCGCGGGGCTCGTCACACCTTCAGGATGAGCGCGTCGCCCTGCCCCCCGCCGGAGCAGATCGCCGCACAGCCGAGCCCGCCACCGCGGCGGCGCAGCTCGAGCACGAGGCTGCCGAGGATCCGCGCGCCGGAGGCTCCGATCGGATGGCCGAGGGCGACGGCGCCGCCGTTGACGTTGACGCGCTGCTCGTCGATGCCGAGCATCCGGATCGAGTTGAGCGTGACCGACGCGAACGCCTCGTTGATCTCCCACAGGTCGATGTCGCCGGGCTGCAGGCCGGCCTTCTCGAGCGCCTTCTTGGCGGCGCTCGCGGGCGTGGTCGCCAAGTAGGCGAAGTCGTTGGCGCTCTGCGCGTGCGCGACGATCTCGGCGAGCGCTTCCTTGCCGTTGGCGCTCGCCCACTCCTCGGAGGCGAGCACGAGCGCGCCGGCGCCGTCGTTGACCCCCGGGGAATTGCCGGCGGTGTGCGAGCCGTCCTTGCCGACGAGGCCCGGCAGCGCGGCGAGCCTCTCCAGCGAGGTGTCGCGGCGCGGGCCCTCGTCGATCTCGACGACCGTGCTCTGCTTACGGCCGTTGACGCTCACCGGCACGATCTCCTCGGCCATGCGTCCCTCGTCGATCGCCGCGAGCGCGCGTTCGTGCGAGCGCAGCGCCCAGCGGTCCATGTCCGCGCGCGTCAGCTCGAACTCGTCGGCGACCGCGGTCGCCTCGACGAACATCTGCTTGCCGGAGAACGGGTTGGTGAGGCCGTCGTGGACCATCGCGTCGAGCATCTGCGCGTCGCCCATGCGGTAGCCGAAGCGTGCCTGCGGCAGCAGGTAGGGCGCCTTGGACATCGACTCCATCCCACCGCCGACGCCGACCTGCATGTCTCCGGCGCGGATCGCCTGATCGATGATCACCGACGCGCGCAGCCCGGAGGCGCACACCTTGTTGACCGTCTCGGAGGAGACCTCCTTGGGAATGCCCGCCTTGATCTGCGCCTGGCGCGAGGGGATCTGGCCCTGTCCGGCTTGCAGCACCTGGCCCATGACCACGTGATCGACCTGCTCGGGCTCGACGCCGGCGCGCTCGAGCGCCGCGCCGATCGCCACGCCGCCGAGCTCGGTGGCCTGCAGCGTGGACAGGCCGCCGCCCATCTTGCCGACGGGGGTGCGCGCACTGGCGAGGATGACGGTCTTTGACATTTAGGTGGGTCAGCTCCTAGGGGTCGCCGGGGACGGGGTAGGGAACAGCGAGCATGGTAATGGAACGCCCCACCATTTCAGCCGCGTCCGGCCCGTGTGCGCCGCTGGGCCTGGACGCGGCACGCGCGCGCCGGGCGCGGGCGCGGTTCGCGACGACGCGACGCCCATAAGCCGGATAAGGTGCCCGCGCATGCAGTGCACCGCGAGCTCCCAAGCTGCTGCGAGCACCGACGCGGACACGATCGCGATCGGCGTCTTCGAGGACGACCGCGCCCTCCCCGGGCTCCCGCCCGAGCTGGGCGAGCTGCTCGTCTCGGGCGAGGCGCGCGGCGCGTTCAAGGCGCTCGCGCTGGCGCACGCCGAGGGCAAACGTTGGCTGCTGGTGGGGCTAGGCAGGCGCGAGCAGTTCACGCCCGAGCGCGCGCGCGTGGCGGCCGCGGCGGCGTGCGCACGCGCGAAGGAGCTCTCCACGCGCACGCTCTGCTGGGCGCTGCCCGCCGGCGAGCAGACCGACGCCGGCGAGATCGCGGCGGCGCTCGTGCAGGGCACGGTCCTCGCCGACTACCGCTTCGAGCGCTACAAGTCCGCGCCGCCCACCGACGCCGCGGGCGGCGACGCCCCGGCGCCGCCGCTGCAGGGCGTGGTGGTCGCGGGCGCGGGCGGGCTCGAGCGGGCGGTCGCCGAGGCCGGGCAGGTGGCCGAAGCGGTCAACCGCGCTCGCGACCTGCAGAATCGGGCGGGCAACGACCTGACGCCGACGGCGCTGGGCGAGTACACGCACGCGCTCGGCGAGGAGCTCGAGGGACTGTCGGTGCAGGTCGAGGGACGCGAGCAGATCATCGCGCGCGGGATGGGCGCGTTCACGGCCGTCGCCCAGGGCTCCGCGCAGGACCCGGCGCTGATCACGATCCGCTATGAGCCCCCGCAGGGCGCGGCGCCCGGAGCGCCCACGCTCGGCCTGGTGGGGAAGGCGGTGACGTTCGACAGCGGCGGCATCTCGCTGAAGCCGGGGGCGAAAATGGCGGATATGAAGTTCGACATGTCGGGCGGCGCGGCCGTGATCGAGGCGGCCGGCGCGATCGCGCGACTGGGGCTGGGGCTCAGGTTCGTGGCGGTCGTGGGCGCGACCGAGAACCTGCCGAGCGGGCGTGCGATCAAGCCGGGTGACATCGTGACGGCGGCGAACGGCAAGACGATCGAGGTCAACAACACCGACGCCGAGGGCCGGCTGGTGCTCGCGGACTGCCTGTGGCATGCAAACCAGCAGGGCGCCGAGCGGCTGGTGGACCTCGCGACGCTGACCGGCGCGGTGATCATCGCGCTCGGCTCGACCTACGCGGGGATGATGAGCAACGACGACGAGCTCGCCGCGCTGATCGCGACGGCGGGCGCGCGCACCGGCGAGATCGTGTGGCGCCTGCCGCTGCACGAGGAGTACGACGAGCTCGTCAAGGGCAAGTACGGCGACCTCGACAACGCGCCCGAAGGGCGCAAGGCGGGAACGATCGTGGGCGGCACGTTCCTGTCGAACTTCGTCGGCGAGACGCCGTGGGCGCACCTGGACATCGCCGGCTCGGCGTGGGAGCTCGACCGCGAGTACGTCGGCAAGGGCGCCTCGGGCTACGGC
>DATJTT010000003.1:0-3892 GCA_035503075.1 Solirubrobacteraceae bacterium | reverse complement strand
CCCGATCGCATCGGCCCATTCGCGAACGCGTTCGAGTTCCGCCATCTCCGCCTGAACGACCAGCGTCTCAGGCATCGGATGCAGAACCCCGAGGGACGGCCCGGAGGGCAATCCTAGCCCGATACGCTGCTGATGGCCGCCTCCAGGTCGTGCAGGATCGGGATCACGGTGTCGGTCCCGGTTCCGGTAAGCACCTTTTCCACGTCGGGCGTGGGCTTGAGCAGTGCCATGCGGCCGCCCTTCAATTTGATGGTCTTTGCCCCGATCACCAGAGTACGAATGCCCATCGAAGCAAGAAACGGAACCTGCTCCAGGTCGACAATGACTCTACGGTGGCTGGCGACGACTACGTTGAAGTGCAGATCGATTTGCTGCGCTCCCAGAATGTCCAATCGTCCTTCAAGATTGACCTTGGTGATCCCGTCGGCGAGGAGTTCGATCTTCATTTCCATCGCGTCATTCCACCCGCAGTGCACCCGGCGCCGGGGCCGATCGCGCGAGTTGCCAGGGAACCATGCAACCGGGCGAGGCCCCAGGCAACTTATTCGTTGGGCAACTTATTCGTGAAGCCCGGAAAAAGAACTTGCCATCACTCCGGGCAGACCACAATTTTCAAAAATAATTCTCGGCCTCCGAAGAGCGTGGTCCGGCACCGGCGCAGGACAAGGGATCGGGTGCGGGAGACGGGCGGTTTGGCTGATACCTCGAAACTGATCGACCTACCGCAAGCGGTGCCTGAGGCCGGGCCCGCGACCGCGATTTTAGAGCAATGCCCGATCGGCGTTGCCGTCGTCGCTCCCGATCTCGGCATCCGTTACGGGAACGCGCGTTTCGCGCAGATGGCGGGGATCGCGCCGGCACGGCGCGCCTGGCCGGCGCTCGATCGTTTCCTGCCCGATCCCGAGGATCGCCGGATGGTTCGCGCGGCCTTTGCCGGCGGGCAGGGGCTGGCGCGCCGCGAGCTGCCCTTGGCGGCAGAGGACGGGCGTTCCGTCTGGGTGCTGATGAGCGCCGAGGCGATCCGCTTCGCCGGCCAGCCTGCGATGCTGGTCTGGCTGGACGACGTGACCAAGCGACGTCTGGCCACGGATGCGCTCCGAGCCAGCGAGGAGCGGCTGGACCTCGCGGTCACCGGCACCCGCTCGGCCATTTGGGAGGTGGATTTCGACCAACACACCAGCTGGTGGTCGAAGGAATTCTACCGGATGCTGGGCTACGGCGACGAGCAGCTTCCCGCGCCGGACGAGGATATCTGGGAACGCCACGTTCATCCCGAGGATGCAGCACGGGTCACCCACGCGATCCGCCAATACCTCGACGGCGAGCCGCGCCCCCAGGAGACGGGCCGCGACGCGGGCGTCTACGAGGCCACCTACCGGCTCTGCCGGCTGGACGGCAGTATCATCTGGGTCGTCGCCAAGGGAAGGCGCAGCTCGAACGAGCAGGGCCGGCCCCGCCGCTTCAACGGCATCATGCTCGACGTCACCGCGCAGAAGCGCGCCGAGCAGGCGTTGCGCCAGGCGCAGCAGGACCTCATCCAGGCGGAGAAGATGGCCTCGCTCGGCTCGCTGGTCGCGGGCGTCGCGCACGAGATCAACACGCCGCTCGGCAACACGCTGACGGCCTCGTCGCATCTCTACGACAAGGTGGTCGAGCTCTCGGCGATGCTGGAAGAGAACCGGCTGCGGCGCGCCGACCTCGTTGCCTTCGTCAATCTGCTGACGGAGACGACGCGGCTGATGGTCACCAACTGCGAGCGCGCGGCCGAGCTCGTGCAGAGCTTCAAGCAGGTCGCGGTGGACCAGACCAGCGACGAGCGAAGGCGGTTCGACCTCAAGGGCTATATCGAGGAAGTGCTGCTCAGCCTCAGGCCGCGGCTGCGCAAGACCGGGCACCGGATCACCGTCGAATGCCCGGAGCATCTCGAGATCGACGGGTACCCCGGCGCCGTCTCGCAGCTGCTCACCAACTTCCTCCTCAACTCGCTGATGCATGCCTATGGACCCGGCGAGGCCGGGCGCATCGCGATCCGCGTGCGGCCGCCCGAAGAGGGCGTCGTCGAGCTCGTTTACTCCGATGACGGGAAAGGAATTCCGCCGGAGCTGCTGGGTCGCATCTTCGACCCGTTCTTCACCACCCGTCGGGGCACCGGCGGCAGCGGGCTCGGATTGCACGTCGTCTACAATCTCGTTGCGGGAACGCTGCGCGGCCAGATTTCGGTGGAGAGCGAGCCGGGCCGCGGCACCTGCTTCAGGGTTCGCTTCCCGCTCCGCGCGCCCGCCGAAAGAGCCATGGCAGACCACCCGAATGATTGACGCGTCGCATGACTGAGCCGGACGACGAGCTGCTTTTCGCGGACGATGCCGCGGCCGTTCCCGGCGAAGCCGGGCCTTCCGTCTGGAAGGTGCTGATCGTCGATGACGACGAGCAGATCCACGCCGTAACCAAGATGGTGCTCGGCGATTTCCGCTTCCGCGACCGCCCGCTCCAGTTCCTCTCGGCGCATTCCGGCAAGGAGGGCTATGCGGTCATCGCCGCCAATCCTGACCTCGCCGTCATCTTCCTCGACGTGGTGATGGAGAGCGAAACCGCGGGCCTCGATCTCGCGCGCGACATCCGCGGCGTTCTCGGCAACGACTATGTCCGCATCATCCTGCGCACCGGCCAGCCCGGCCAAGCGCCGGAGCGCCGCGTGATCGTCGATTACGACATCAACGACTACAAGGAAAAGTCCGAGCTCACGTCGCAGAAGCTGTTCAGCACCATGGTCACCGCGCTGCGCTCCTACAAGGACATCATGACGATCGAGACCAGCCGGCGGGGGCTCGAGAAGATCATCGCCGCCTCCGCCTCGCTGTTCCAGATCCGCTCGATGGAGCTCTTTCTCTCCGGCGTGCTCCTCCAGCTCGGCTCGCTGCTCGAGGTCGGCATCGATGCGGTGCTGGTCAGCGCCCGGCTCGAGCCCAACGGCGAGGCGGACGCCACTCCGCAGGAGCTCTCGGTCGTCGCCGGGTCCGGCCGGTTCACCGCCCTCGTCAATCATCCCGCCAGCATCCTCGAGCCCGCCGTCGTCCGCGCGATCTCGGACGTGATCCGCTCGCGCGAGAGCATGTTCATGAACAAGTACAGCATCGTCTATTTCCATTCGCGCATGAACCGCACCACCGTGCTCTTCATCGAGACGATGCGTCCGCTCGAGGCGATCGACCACAAGCTGATCCAGCTCTTCTGCGGCAATGCGAGCATCGGGCTCGACATGCTGACCTGACGCAGGCGCCGATGGACGCCATCGCACCGGGGACGGCGGGACGGCAGCAGAGCTCGCCCTGCATCGGCGAGCTGCATCTCTGGGATTCGATCGTCGAGCAGAACGCGAGGACCGGCGACGTGGAGCAGCGCTTCGTCGCCGATCGCGACCTTCCGGCCTGCGTGGTCACGGCAGGCGCGTGCATCCTGGGCGTGCTCTCGCGCAAGAGCCTGCTCGGCGCGCTCAGCAAGCCGATGGGTCGCGACCTCTATATCAAGCGCCCGGTCAGCCAGCTCGTCTCCGTCATGGACACCGAGCCGCTCATCCTGCCCGCCGCGATGCCGATCGCGGCGGCGGTGGAACGGGCGCTTTCGCGCCCGGGCGAGCGGTCCTACGAGCCGGTGCTGGTGGATCGCGGCGCGAGCCTCGGCATCCTGGAGGTGGACGTGCTGATGCGGGTCCAGTCCAGCCTGCTGGAAGAGGCGATCCGCGCCAAGGACGGGTTGATCGAGGAGGTGCAGCGCACCGCGGACGAGCTGCGCACCGCGCTTCAGAGCCTGGAGCAGGCGCGGGACCGCCTGGTGCAGTCGGAGAAGATGGCGGCCCTGGGCCAGCTCGTCGCCGGCGTCGCCCACGAGATCAACA
>DATJTT010000002.1:0-25815 GCA_035503075.1 Solirubrobacteraceae bacterium | reverse complement strand
GCACCTTCGCCGCCGAATGCTCCACGAGCAGCGAGCTGCCCACGGCCGCGTAACCACGCCGGCGCCCGGCGAGCCGGGGGGTCCGGCGGCGGCGCGCCGCGGCTATCGCCGCTCAGGCACTCGCGCTACGCGCTCGGCCTTGTCGGGTAGCCGGGGCGGTTGCCCGCCCCGGCTCCCACAGAACCGTGCTTGTGCTGTTCACACACGGCTCCTCGGGACGGCGGGTTGCGAACCCCGCCGCCGGCCTTCTGATCGACCTCGATCTATCCCCACTCCATCGCGAGCTGCGGGTGGGTGGGGGCGACGATCTCCTCGTGCCAGTTGCGGTGCAGCGCCACAAGCGAGTCGAGCCCACGGTCGGTGAAGAACCGGGTCCGCAGAGCGTTATCGACTTGCGGGATGTGGCTCAGCGCCCATATGGACCTGCGTCCGGTATAGACGCTGTGCCATGCTGCCCGCGGCTGAGCGCCGAGGGCGATGAGGTTGCGCACGATCGTCGGGCGGCGCTTCCAGTGGTGCAGCAGGATCGCACGCAAGCGACGCCGGATATGAGCATCAAGAGCGCGCAACACGAACTGCTCGCCGGGCGAGACGATCCGGAAGTACTGGTGCCATCCCCGCAGCCACGCGTTGATCCGCAGGATGCACCCCTGAAGGGTCCATCCCCACAATCGCGGCGTGAGCTGGCGGATCTTCTGCATCGCGTTGCGCTTGGTGCGCTCTGAGAGCGGAATCTCCACCGTCCCGGACTGCGAATCTAGTCGCAGAGAGAACCCGAGGAAGTGACGATCTTCCGGGCGAGCGACAGCCGACTTGGCTTGGTTGATCTTCAGACGCAAGCGCCCTTCGATGAACCTCCTCAAGCTGACCATCACCCGCAGCCCCGCTCGCTCGCTCTTGACGTAGACGTTGCCGTCATCGCAGTAGCGGACGAACCGGTGGCCACGCCGGTCGAGCTCCCAGTCGAGCTCGTCCAGCACGACGTTCGACAGCAACGGGGAAAGCGGCGAGCCTTGCGGCACGCCCTCCTCGTTCGCGATCAGGACCCCGTCCGGCATCACGATCTTGGCCTTCAGCAACCGTCCGATCAGCACGAGCAGCCGCCGATCCCCGACTCGCTGCGCGAGCCTGGACATCAGCCGCTGGTGGCAGACCCGATCGAAGAACTTCTCCAGATCGATGTCCACCACCCACCCGTACCCATCTTGCAGATGCGTCTTGGCCTCCTCGATCGCCATGTGGCAACCACGGCCCGGCCTGAACCCGTGACTCGATGGGTGGAACGTCGGCTCGAACACAGGCTCGAGTACCTGACGCACTGCCTCACAGACCACCCTGTCGATCACGTTCGGGATACCCAACCCGCGCTCACCGCCACCCACCTTCGCGATCATCGCCCGGCGACTCGCGCCAGGCCGATAGCTCCCATCCAGCAGAGCCGCGGCCAGCCTCGGACCCACGAGCGGCCACTGCTCACGCAGCTCACCGACCGTCTGCCCATCAGGACCAGGTGCTCCCTTGTTCGACACCACCTTCACAAGCGCCGCCGTCAAACGGCAGACAACCTCCTCCATCGTCACCGGCGTGACGTTCTCCGCATTGATGATCGCCTCCGGCACCCCCGCTTGGCCGGTCCCCGACAGGTTCGAGGCCACCACGCGAGCGGACCCTTGCGGGTCTTCTGCTGTCGCGATCGGCAGGCAGAGCTGCCACACCGTTTGATCAACCGGGATCGCCTTCCCTTGCCCACCAGGACTCGACCCGGCACGCTCAACGGGCATTACCCCGCCTTCCAGTAGTACGCGATCCTCCGACTTCTGCTGGGCCATCAACCGTCGTCCTCTCGTTCTCCGGCCTACCGGCCATCCGGCCGGAACCCAGCAGACCTCCTGGGGTAAGACGCTGAGATTTCCCCGCGATCACGTCGCCAATACGCCCCCGGGACCGACAGGAACAGGGCATCGCTGCTGGCGGCCAGCTCACCCACCCAAAGGACGCCTTACGGCGCTTCACTCTCGTTCGCAACCACGACACACCTACGGCTTCCTTCAGACCCACCCTCACGGGAGCCCCGCAGCGCAACCAGCCGCACTGGAGCCGCCCGGTGAACTCCGGGCCGCGCCCTTGCCTCATCGATGTTGGGTTCCCCCTGCCAGGGTCAACATCACTACTGGTAACGCCTGGGAATGGCTTGGAGAGGCTGAACGGCACGGCGTGCCGGTGGGCACGACTCCAGTCGCCGGTGCGGTGGCTGTAAACACGACGTATACGTTCGACGGAGTCCGACATGGCCACGTCGCCTATGTAGAACGAGTCGTTAATAGTTCAACACTTATTGTCGATGAGGCGAACGTAGAACCGGAAAAGATCTGGCTGCATCAAGAAGTGTCGACGAGCGCGTTCGAGGGATACATCTACGGTGGACCCGCAGGTAACGGCCCGGGGCCGTCGGGCGGAGGGGGATCGAGCGGGGGCGGCTCATCCTCCTCTCCAGCTTCGGGCACACCTGGCGCCATACCGATATCGATTGCGGTTGGCTTTCTGGATCACTCGGGCAACTTTGCGGTGAAGGAAGGCATCGGCGGTTCGTGGCTCTGGCTGCTGGGACCAGCGGCCCCGTGATTGGCTTCCTCAACGGGTCGGGCGACTTCACCGTGAAGGAAGGCATAACAGGCGCGTGGACTGGCGAGGCGACCGGCGCCTCGCAGATCGCGCTCACGACTGGACGGAGCGGCCCGGTGATCGGGTTCCTCGACCAGTCCGGCAACTTCTTCGTCAAGGAAGGCATCGGAGGCGCCTGGACGGAGGAGGCGACGGGCGCAGCGAAGATCGCGCTGGCTCCCGGTAGCGCCGGCCCGGTGATCGGGTTTCTCGACCAGTCGGGCAACTTTGCCGTGAAGGAAGGCGTCGGCGGGTCGTGGACGGCCGAGGCGACCGGCGCCTCGCAGATCGCGCTCACGACTGGACGGAGCGGCCCGGTGATCGCGTTCCTCAACAGCTCCGGCGACTTCGACGTCAAGGAAGGCATCGGAGGCGCCTGGACTACGGAGACATCAAGCGCGTCGATGATCGCGCTCGCGTAGAAGGCCCAGCGGCCCGGTGCGCGGGTCTCCGCTCGTGCGAAAAGTAGCCGCGCGCCACTGGCGACTGCCGGACAGGCGACACGAGGGGAATCCTCGATAGTCCGGTCAGAGGCGTCGAATCAGCCTATCTCGACGGGTGGCGCCACCATCACCGCATGGTTTGCGCGCCGACAAGTTTCGCCCACTCAGACGGTTGTCTGACACGCCGGCCGCGACCGGCTGGCGATGCGGTCGCGGCATATCGTGCTAACCCTGCAATAATCGTGCTAATTTGCGTTCTACTTAGCACGACTACGGGCCAATTAGTACGATGCGGAGCTTTATCGACCTCGACAGGACCTTTGCCGGTCAGCCACGGGGGCTGGGACCGATCCTCGCGCGGGTTGACACCGGCCGCGGCCGCGAGCAGCTCTTCCTGGATCAGGTTCCCGAGGTACTCCGCCGGCTCTCGGAGAATGCGAGGATCGCCTCGATCACCGCCTCGAATGCGATCGAGGGGGTCATCGTCGACAGCGAGCGAGCCATCAAGATCGCCGAGGGCGCGCCGCGGTTTCGCAACCGTAACGAGAGGGAGTTCGCGGGATACCGCGACGCCATAGATGGGCTCATGCGGCTCAACCGCTACGAGCCGCTCAGCATCCCCTTCATGCTCCATCTCCACCGGCAACTTTTCCAGCACACCGGCGGTCGCGGTGGCTACCTGAAGACCGATCCAAACTACATCGTGTCTTACGAGGGCGGCCACCGCGAGGTCGTCTTTGAGCCGCCGCCCCCCCGCGAAACCGAGCACCTTCTGCGCGAGACCTTCAGCCGCTATCACGCCGCCAAGCGCGACGAAGTTGGGCATCCGCTGGTGCTAATCGGCGCGCTCATCCTGGACGTGCTCGCCATCCATCCGGTCGCTGACGGCAACGGCCGCCTCGCCCGCCTGCTCACCACCTACGAGCTACTCGCGCAGGGCTACGGGGTCGCGCGATACGTGAGCCTGGAGCAGCGGATCTACGACTCGAAGAACACCTACTACCAGCGCCTCTACGAGTCGCAGCAGGGCTGGCACACCGGCCAGCACACCATCTGGCCGTGGGTCTCCTACCTCGCCAGCATCCTGTCGCTCGCATACGATGACTTCGAGGCCAGCCTCGCCGCGGCGCGGGATACCGTGGGCAACAAGCAGGAGCGCGTGCGCAAGTACATTCTGGAGCACGCGCCGCCCGAGTTCCGCCGCCGCGAGGTCGAGCGAGCGATGCCGGGTATCAGCCTCGCGACGATCCGTCTTGTCCTGAACGAGCTTCGTGACGAGGGACGGATCGCAATCGACGGCGGCGGGCCCGGCGCCCGCTGGCGGCGCGTCTCATCCGCGACCACCGGCGGATCAGACGAGCATGAGGCTGGGGGTTCATCCCACGCGGGCTGACTCGCCAGCCGAAGCAGTGTCAAGCGACGCCAACCACCGGCGCCTCAAGCGTCGCTTGGTTTGCGCACAGAGCAGTTTCGCCCATTTTCGTCGCTGTTCGCAAGTTAAATGCCGAAGATGAGCGCGAGGGCTTCATCAACGGACTGCAACTCGCCTGCGTCGAGGCGCCCCGCTGAGCGTCCCAGGCGCTCAGGATCAACGACAGTCGTCTGCTCGACAAGGATGCACGTCCGAGTGCCGTCGAGCGTGATCGTTGGACGAAAGCTCGCTGCTCGTGCGCTCGCTGAGGTCGGTGAAATGAACACGGTGCTCAGCGCCAGAAACTCGTCGGCTTGAACCACCACCGCATAGCGCGCGCCTCGCTGCTCTCTGCCTCGTGTCGCGCGCGCCGCCGGCAGACGAAATATCTCGCCGCGGACCACCTCAGTCGGCGGGCTCAGGCGCCAGTTCCGCCATCTGTTCGCGGACGATCCGCATCTCCTCTCGATCGTCATCGTCGGCCGCGAGCCTTCGCACCTCCGCGGCGATCGAGGAGCGAGCCCGGCGTCTCGCGGCGGCCTCGCGCAGCGCCGTCCGCACAGCCTCGGAGTCACTCAGCCCGTCGTTGCGGATCACGCTGAGCGCGGCGACAGAGCTGTCGTCCAGACGCACGTGGAGAGAGCGGCTCATACCCCGCCAGTGTAGCACAAAACGTGCTACGGCCTACTCCCATGGGCGGCTTTCGGCGCACTACGACGGCCGGCGCCGTCATCGGCGTTTGGTGTGCGCGCCGAGGAGTTTCACCCAGCTTCTCGCGCGCTCGGACTCGCGCCCTCAAGCCAGCCATAGGCCCGTTTCCTGGGTGCCGCTCACGCTAGCGGTCCACAGGAGTCCGTTGGCTCCGTCGTATGCGATCTCGTAGCCGCTACCCACCGCGGTGATCGCCGGGCTCGTACCCGCCATCACGTGCAGGCCCGTGTCGCGAGTTCCTTCCACACCGGTCGTCCATACATCGCCGTTGGCGCCGGTGAACGCCACCTCATACCCGCCGCCCAAAAATGCGATCCACGCGCTGGTCCCTGCCGGCATCCCCAGGCCGGTGTCGCGATACCCGTCGTAGCCGAGCGTCCACAGGTCGCCGTTCGACGCGTGATCGGCGGTCTCATATACACCACCGACACCGGCGATACTCGGGCTCGTGCCGGCCTGTAGCCAAAGGCCCGTCTGCTGGGTGCCTTCCACGCCGGTGGTCCACAGGACGCCGCCGGCGCCGTTGAACGCGACCTCATACCCGCCGCCGACGGCAGCGATCCCCGCGCTGGTCCCTGCCGTCATCCCCAGGCCGGTGTCGCGATACCCGTCGTAGCCGAGCGTCCACAGGTCGCCGTTCGACGCGTGATCGGCGGTCTCATACCCGCCTGCGACGCCGGCGATACCGGGGCTCGTGCCGGCCTGTAGCCAAAGGCCCGTCTGCTGGGTGCCTTCCACGCCGGTGGTCCACAGGACGCCGCCGGCGCCGTTGAACGCGACCTCATACCCGCCGCCGACGGGAGCGATCCCGGCGCTGGACCCTTCCCCGATCGCCAGCCCGGTGTCACGATACCCGTCATAGCCGAGTGTCCACAGGTCTCCGTTCGAGGCGTGATCCGCGGTCTCAAAGCCGCTGCCGACACCGGCAATACCGGGGCTGGCGCCTGTTTTCAGTTGGAGGCCCGTCTGCTGGGTACCGTTGACGCTGGCGGCCGAGGTGGTCCATAGGACGCCGTTGGCTCCCTCGTAGGCGATCTCGTAGCCGCTGCCCACCGCGGTGATCGCCGGACTCGTACCCGCCATCGCGTACAGGCCCGTGTCGCGAGTTCCTTCTACACCCGTCGTCCATACATCGCCGTTGGTGCCGGTGAATGCGATCTCGTAGCCGCCGCCGACGGCGGCGATGCTCGCGTTGGTCCCTTCCGCCATCCCCAGGCCGGTGTCGCGATACCCGTCATAGCCGAGTGTCCACAGGTCGCCGTTCGACGCGTGATCGGCGGTCTCATACCCGCCATCCACACGAGCGATGCTCGGGCTCGTGCCCGCCTGCAGCCACAGACCTGTCTGCTGGGTGCCTTCCACGCCAGTGGTCCACAGGACGCCGCCGGCGCCGTTGAACGCGACCTCATACCCGCTGCCCACAGCAGCGATCCCGGCGCTGGTCCCTGCCGCCATCCCCAGGCCGGTATCGCGATACCCGTCGTAACCGAGCGTCCACAGATGCCCATTTGACGCGTGATCGGCAGTCTCATACCCGGTGCCGACAGCAGTGATGCTCGGGCTCGTGCCGGCTTCCAGCTGCAAACCCGTCTTCTGAGCGCCTTCGACACCAGTCGTCCAAAGCACACCGCCGGCGCCGTTGAACGCGACCTCATACCCGCTGCCCACAGCAGCTATCCCCGCGCTGGAGCCTTCCCCGATCGCCAGCCCGGTATCACGATACCCATCGTAACCCAGCGTCCACAGATCACCATTCTCAGCGTGATCGGCAGTCTCAAATCCGCCACCCACACCGGCGATGCTCGGGCTCGGATGGCTCGACGGCGCTCCTTGAGATGCTTCTTCAGAGCTGCTTTCTTCATCGGCCGGATTTTCGTTAGTCGCGATGATCGCGATTTCCTTTAGTTTTTGCCCCCAGGTCGTCCCGGGGAACGTGTCTGACCAACCGTAGGCTATCCATCCCACGTGATGTACGAGATTCGCACACCCACCGGTCGCCGTGTCATGGCTGGTCCAACTTGTCTTGCCTTCACTGGTCCCGTGCAGTTCGATGTCGTGATGGAAATGCGCTTCTTCGTTTAGATGGGTGCACACGATTTGGGTCAAAAGCGGGGAGGCGGCTTTCAAGAGGCTTTGGAACTCGCTGTTGAAGAAATCGGCGTGACCAGTCGTAGTGAAGACGTCACCTTCTTGAGTAATGGTAGGCTTCGCGAGAGCGGCGGCCTTCCAATCGTCATATTTGAACATGTAGGTGTAATCGCTAGCGCCGATTCGGCCTCCGGCCACGCCGTACAGCGGCCAGCTCAGGTCGGCAGTAAAGCCCGTGATCACTATTTCAAGCGGGTCCACCCAGAGTGTCGTGGCGTGCGCGCTTCGATACGTCACCGTTGTCTCAGGCGTCGCTTGGGACTTGCCGCTACCGCCTTTACTCTTCTTCGCGCCTTTGCTTTTCTTCGTACGTTCCTTCGATGCTCCCGAGGCCGGTTCCCATGCTTTCGGTTCGATTTCGGCGCCGCTCGGATGTTCGGATTCCACCTGCGCTAGACCTTCGTCGGTGAGCTGGCCCCGGAGCACTCTCTCTTGACACGTGGACGGGTCATACGCGGTCTCTTCTTCGAACATGCCCGCAGCCCCCGGCGACGCCGCGCCGGAGCTGGTGAAGCTGCAACCACCTTGTACGGGCGTCCCGGTAATCGTCAGAGTTTCCGGCGACGCCAACGGACGTGCCTGCGCCTGAGGCTTATAGTAGATCCAGCCATCACCGGAGATGGCGCCGAGGGCTTCGGCTTCCCCATCGGTCGACGCCCGTGCCGCCGCGGTAGCGCCCAGCGAGAGAAAGGCGCAGATTGTGCCGATCAGCAGCGCCGTTTTCCGGCGCCTACGCCGTCGTGCGAGTCGGCATACAGACATCTCCCCCTGCCCTCCTTCTGGTATGGGCCCCACGATCGACTATATAGGATGTCGGTCGGCTCGGTTACCCCTCGGAGGTCTCACATACGGCGGGCGCCGGCAGCCCGGAGAGGCGAGACTGAACCGGCGCCCGGAGCAGTCGTCGGTCGCTCATCGGCCCCGCCGACGGCGGGCGTGCCAGCCGAGCGGACCTGCGAAGCACAACACCAGCACGACCAGCGCCGCGATCGGCGGGACGGCGAAAGCGAACCCGACCAGCAGGCAGCAATACAGGACCAGCAGGATCGGTATGAGCTTCCAGGGCGTCATGCGGCCGCGGTCGGGAGCAGCCCGCCGAGGACCAGATTCGCCAACGCGACAGTCGTGATCGCTCCTGCCCGCGACGCTTTGCGTGACTGGTCGCCCACGGCCGGGACGTTAGCCGTCCCGCAGGGCTTCCCGCCGGGAGGCCGCGCGCGGGTTTGGGCCCGATCGCCCCATTCCCCGAGCTTCGGCGACGCGCGGCTGCTTACGCGAGCGCCGCGCGCAGCCCGGACGGCGTGAGCCCGGTCTCGCCGCGAATCACCCTGCAGAGGTGGCTCTGGTCGGCAAACCCGAGATCGGCGGCGAGCGCGCCAGGTCGCGCTCGCCGTCAGCCAGGCGCTCCATGGCGGCGCGCGCACGCAGGCGCATGCGGTGGCGAGCGACGGTATGGCCGGTCGCCGCGCGAAAGACGCGGCTGCGGCGAGATCGCAAGCGGACCCGCCGGGCCCCGTCTGAGCGCGTGAACACCCAGGCGGCGCCCGCGTAGCCGTCCGCGTGCGGGGCGCCGATCAGCGCGGTGTCGCCGTTCGCCGACAGCGCGAGGCTGTACCCGAACTACGCGGTCGGGCACGCGGACGTGCGGCTCGACGAACGGCCTAGTCGGCGCCCGCCGCGCCGAGCTCGCGTCCGCGCGGGCGATCGGCGATGCTATGTCCGGCGAGGGCACACCGCTAGGCGAGGATCCGTCGAAGATGAGCACCAGCGCAGCGCGACAACCCGGGAACACCGGCACGCTCCCCGAGCACGTCGACGTGTTGATCATCGGCGCGGGCGTCTCGGGAATCGGCTGCGCTTGGCACCTGCAGGCCGAGCAGCCGAGCAAGAGCTACGTGATCCTCGAGGCGCGCGAGGCGAGCGGCGGCACGTGGGACCTGTTCCGCTACCCGGGCATCCGCTCGGACTCCGACCTGCACACGTTCGGCTATGAGTTCAAGCCGTGGGAGGACGAGAAGTCGATCGCGGACGGTCCCGCGATCCTGCGCTACATCCGCGAGACGGCCGCCGAGAGCGGGATCGACGCCCACATTCGCCTTGGCCACCGCGTGCTGCGGGCTTCGTGGTCGAGCGAGCATGCGCGCTGGAGCGTCGAGGCGCTCCGCGTCGCCGGCGGCGAGACGGTGCTGCTCACCTGCAGCTGGCTGTTCTGCGCGGGTGGGTACTACCGCTACGACGAAGGCCACACGCCGCGCTTCGAGGGCCGCGAGCGTTTCCGGGGTCAGATCGTCCACCCCCAGCACTGGCCCGAGGATCTCGACTACGCGGGCAAGCGCGTGGTCGTGATCGGCAGCGGCGCGACCGCCGTCACGCTCGTGCCGGCGATGGCCGGCCGGGCGCAGCACGTGACGATGCTCCAGCGCTCCCCCAGCTACGTCATCTCGGTGCCCGAGCGCGACCCGATCGCCAACTGGCTGCGCCGGCGGCTCCCTGCGCGCGCCGCCTACGCGCTCACCCGCCGCAAGAACATCTGGCTGCAGCGCACCGTCTATCAGCTCAGCCGCAGCCACCCGCGGTTGTTGCGCCGGCTGCTGCGCGCGGGCGTCAAGCGACAGCTGCCCGAGGGCTATCCGGTGGACGTGCACTTCAACCCGCGCTATGACCCGTGGGACCAGCGCCTGTGCGCCGTGCCCGACGGCGACCTGTTCGCTGCGATCAGATCCGGGCGCGTGTCGATCGTCACCGACCGGGTCGAGGCGTTCTGCGAGCGCGGCATCGAGCTCGCAAGCGGCGCGGTGCTCGCGGCCGACGTGATCGTCACGGCCACCGGCCTGAACCTGCTCGCCCTCGGCGGCGTTCAGCTCGAGGTCGACGGGCGCGAGGTGCAGCTGCCGCAGACGATGGCCTACAAGGCGATGATGCTCAGCGACATCCCGAACTTCGCGTTCGCGGTCGGCTACACCAACGCCTCGTGGACGCTCAAGGTCGACCTCGTGTGCGAGCACCTCGGCCGGCTGCTCGCGTACATGGACGAGCGCGGCTATGACATCTGCGTGCCGCACAGCGAGGACGCGACGCTCGCCACGCGCCCGCTGCTCGACTTCGGCGCCGGCTACGTGCAGCGGTCGGTCCACGAGTGGCCGCGCCAGGGCTCGCGCCTGCCGTGGTCGCTGGCGATGAGCTACGCCCAGGACGTCAAGAACCTGCGCGACGCTCCTGTCGAGGACGCGGCACTCAGGTTCTCGCGCCGCGAGCACGCCGCCGGCGCCGGTGCGAGCGCAGCGGTGCTCAGCGCCTGAGCCGAGCGCCCCGCGCGGCGACGCCGCGACGTTCTGAAAGGGACGGGCGGCACCCGGGGAGAAGCGTCGCCTACCGCCAGCTCCAGCCGCGCATCAGCAGTTCGAAGCCCGCCTGGTTCGCCCGTGCGACCGCCGGTTCGGCGTCGAGCTCGACCAGCACCAGCCGGTCGCCGCGGCGGGCGAGCACATCGGACTGGACGTTCTGCCTGCCCGCATAGGTGTACTCGTAGGACTCTTCGCCCGCTTCCTCGCCGTCGAGCGAGATCGTTCGGGGGTTGGAGGTGCGGGTGACGCCTCTCGCCAGCTCAGGCGTGCCCACGACGAGCGCGAGCAGCCCGGGCGCGCCCGCTTTGGATGCGCTCACCCGGGCGGAGCCGGGGGTTTCATCGATCGTCACCCCGACGGTGCCCGCAGGGCCGATGCCGAGGTTGTCGATCGGCGCGCCCGTCGAGCTCAGGTGATACTCGACGGCGCCGCTGCGAGCACGCTTGGCGCTCAGGCGCCAGGCGGCCGGATACCGCGCGGTGAACGAGCCGGCGGCAAGGGTCGCGGTGCCCGCCCCCGCGTCCGACACCGCCGCCGTCGTGTGACGACGCGCCGGGACCGCGGGCTTGGCTGCCTGCGTTTGAGTCTGCGTAGTCCTCAGCGCCACCACCGCGGCTACGATCGCCGCGACCGCGATCAGCGAGCCGAACGCCATGTATCGGCGTGCCATGAGCCCGATATCGACGAGCCGATCGGGCAGCTTGAGAGGCGCTGCATGCGGATGCCCGAGACCCGGGGGCGCGCTCAGCCCGAGGAGCAAGCCTGCAGCGTGCTCGTGCCGGCGGCGAGGCTCACCGTCACGCTGCCGCTCGCCGGCACGGTCGCGATCCTCGTCCCGCCCTCGCGGACGGCGCTCGCCGGGCGCAGGCGCAACAGCGTGAGCGCGGTCGCGCCGTCGCTCGTGGCGGTGAGCGTCGCGCATTTGAGCTTCGCCCGCGCGGTGTTGACGCTCAGCGCGGCGACGTTCGTCAGGTCGAGCGCAAGCGCCTGGCGCGCCGGCGGAGTGCTCCCGGGCGTCCATGTCAGCGAATCGGTGATCGCAGGCGTGGGACCGTCGGCGGTGCCCGTGTGGTGTTCGGCGAGCTCTTCGGCTTCGGGAATCGCGGCCGAGGAGGCGCTCACGGTGGCGAGCTCCCCTGGCGCGCCGTCGCGCGCCTGCAGGCCGCTGAGCCAGTAGTCGCCGCTCGGGCCGATGCCGAGCGAGCTGGAGACCAGTTCCGGATACCAGCTGAAAGTGAACGAGCCCGGGTCCTGCACGCGTTCGAGCTCCCCGAGCTGCGAGTCGGCGGGGGCGAAGTCGTTCTGGCTGGCGAACACCAGGTGGTCCTCGGCCGGGTAGAGCACCGCGTAGTAGCGGTAGCCGAGCTTGTCGAACGCTTCGACCTGCTCGAGCCCGCCGGTGAACGGCACGAGCTCGTCGAGGGCGCCGTAGGTCATCACATACGGAATCCACCTGGCGTTGACGATCAGCGGCGTGGTGTTGCCGTCGGCTTCGCACTGGCCGCCGCTGCCGGCCGCCGTTTCGAGCCCTTCGACGATCCGCTCGCCACACACCACCGGCCCCTCCAGCGGCATCGACTGGGCGAACAGGTCCGGGTATTCCAGTGCGAGCTTGTACGAGGCGAAGCCGCCCATCGAGTACCCGGACATGACCGTAGCGTCGGGGTTCAGGTCGTAGTAGGAGGCGAGCTGGTGCCACACGTCCCAGAAGTCGACTTGGGCCGCTTCGTAATACCACCCACCGTCGCTGAAGCCCTCGGTGGTCGCGCAGATGCTGCCGCGATCCTGACACTCTTCCTGTATCTGAGAGGGCGCCAGGGCGCCGTATTGGTTGAGGTTGACGCCCAGCGAGTGCAGGATCCAGGTCAGCGGCGCGGGCTTCTTGGGGTTGTAGGTGGTGGGGACGTACACGGCGTAGGGCTGCACCCGGCCGAGATAGGTCGGACCGGTGTACGTGTTCGCGCTTTCTGCGTCCACGACGCCTTCGCCCAACTGCAGCGGGCTGACGTACCAGCGGTCGCTGTAGCCGGTGGGTTTCGGTTCGGGGGTGGCATGCTTGGCGGCCAGCTTCGACCAGTCGAGCGTGAGCGCGTACTTCGACACGTTCCCCGTGGCCAGCGTGTTGGCCTGGTCGCTTTCCATCCAGAAGTTCGCACACTCGACCACCGGCACGTGGTCCTGTTCTCCTTCGACGCCGAGTTCGCCTTCCATCGCCGCGGTCAGCGAGGGGTCGGGAAGGGCTTCGCTCGGACAGACGACCGGCTTCTCCTGCTGGTAGGTGCGGAAGGTCACGTTGTACACGTTCGTCCCCCCCGGTATGCCGCCGTCTTCCGGCCCGACCGTGGCGAATTCCGTGCCTTCGGGGTTGGCCAGGCCGGCCGCCAGGCGCACCTGCCAGCTAGCCCTCACCGCCAGCACGCTGGTGGGGATGCGCACGATGAACGAGCGCGCCGCCATGTTCACTTCCGTGTGCAGTTCCGCGCCGGCGACCGGCTTGCCGGTCGCGACTTCCAGCAGCTGCGCATGCTGCGCGGAGACGACCAGCGCGTACTGGATGCCCGCCGACTTCAGCTTGGCGTTGGCCGGCCATTCTTCGCCCCCGGCGGGGGCCGCCGAGCCCGTGCTGAACGTCCACTCGGCGATCGGCACGTCTGCGCTGGCGAGGGTGTTCCAGTCCACGCGCCAGTAGGTCGCTTCGGGCGTGTAGCCGACGCCGGCGGTGAAGATGTCGGCGCCGTCTTTGTCGGCGGGGCCTTCGGGGTATTCGAAGCCCCCGTGGACCTCCGCCAGCGAGGAGACTTTCGCGTTGTCCGCGATCCCCACGGGACTTCCCAACGGGCCGTGGTCGTCGTAGAGAAAGTCCGTCCACAGGCTCGCGCCGCCCGACAGCAGCCCCGTGCCGGAGGTGTGCGAGAAGTCGCTGGGGAACGGCCATTCCGAGCTCGTCGGCTCGGGCAGCGCGGGTTCTGGCGCGCTCGCCGCCGGCGGGACCCCCGTCGGCAGGCCGGGAATCCGGGGAACGCTGTCGGCGAGCTGGCGTGCGCGCGTGATCGCGAGTGCGCCGGGGGCGGCGAGCGCGGGCATGCCGGCGGCCGCCAGCGCCAGGACGACGGCGGCCGCGCGACGGGCCGCGCTCCCCGGGCGAGGCTCCGCCCCGCCTGCGGTCGTGCCCGGCAGATATTCCATTTGCGCACGCCTGGTCGCCACCCTCCCGCTCCCCGTCCTCTCTATTAAAAGGTCAGCCGTCCTCACCCCGCTCCAAGGGCTTAATACCCGCCCCCAGGCAAGAATAAACACGAGATTCCCCAGTCGCTTAGACACGAGCTTCGCCGGTCGCGCGCAGGCTGCACGGCAAGCGCGTCCTTCACACCGGTCGCACCCGCTGCGCCGACGCCGCCGCCTGCGGCTGTAGTCGCGCGCGAGCTGCGGCAAGGCGCACGGCCGAGCGCTACTGTGAGTCGGCGATGGGAGTCAGCGGGCTGGATCTGCTTTCTCGGACCGGCTGGGATGGATCGGGCGAGCGGGCGTGAGCGCCGCGGCCGCCAGGCTCGTGATCGCAAGCTATCGCGGCGGCAGCACGTATGCGCCCGCGTATGAAACCTTCGTGATAGTCGCGCTCATCGTCGCGATGGCGATCGCGAGCGTGCTGATCGGCATCTACCTGCGCCGTCGCGCGCGCCGGCCAAAGCCCGTGGCCGACCAGTGGCAGGCGCTCGCCGTCATGGGCGAGCTGTGCCCGCACGGCTGGCAGGCGCAGATCACGCTCTACGGGTGGGGGGCGCCGGTGCCCGCGGACGCGCCGAGCTCGCGGGTGCCGCTCGTCGAGCTCGAGTGGAAGCAGTTCGACGAGGAGTCCGGCCGCGTGGTCGTCGCGCGGCGAGTGTGGGCGCCGACGATCAACGACGCGCTGCAGATGATGGTCGAAGACCGCCGCACCGACCTCGCGCTCGAGCAGATCGAGCAGGAGGCCGCCGAGGACGGCGAGGGCTGGTGGGACGGCTGAGCCGCGCGCGCCCGCGCGTACGCGGGCCGGCGGCCGAGCGCCCGGCGCGCTAGGCGAAACGCCCGGCGCCGGCCCTTGCGCCGGCAGGCGCGAGCGGACTCCCAAGCCGACGCATGCCGGGTCGCCGCCTTGCGGGGCTCAAGTTTTCGCGCCGCTCGCGCCGATAGGGGCTCATGGCCGCAGCGCGCAGCCTCGCAGGGTTCGGCTCAGGTGAGCCACGCTCGGACGCGAGCGCAGTGCTGTAGCGAACGGTCGCCGTCCCATCAGTTCCCTCGAATCGGAGTACACAATGGACATAGGCGCGAAGCAGGCAGTGAGGCCGTCTTCGGCAGTGAGGCCGTCGGCACCCGAGGTGCTCGCGAGCTGGGAGGCGTATCGTCGCAGCGGTGACCGGCGGGTGCGCGACCAGCTGATCTTCGCGCTGATGCCGATGGTCCGCTACATCGTCCACCGCAAGGTCCGCGCCATCCCCGCCCACTGCGACGTGGAGGATTTCCTGTCGTGCGGCCTGGAGGCGCTGATCGGCGCGATCGAGCGCTATGACCCCGAACGGGGCGCGACGCTTGAACAGTACGCGTGGACCCGCATCCACGGCGCGGTCCTCGACGAGCTGCGCCGCCACGACTGGGCGCCGCGCTCGCTGCGCCGCGACGAGCGCGCGATCAACAGCGCGCGCGAGAGCTTCGCCTCAAGACACGAACGCCAGCCGAGCTCCGAGGAGCTCGCCGAACGGGTGGGCATGACGCCGCCCGAGTTGCGCAGGAGGCTCGACCAGGTCGCGCTCGCGGACGTCAGCTCGCTGAACCGGACCGTGCGCGGCGAGGAGGACAATTCGATCGAGCAGATCGACACGCTCGTGAGCGCCGACTGCGAGGCTGACCCGGTCGCGAGCGCCGAGCGCAGTGAAGCCAAGGCACGCTTTCGCCGCGCGTTCGCGCGCCTCGGCCGCCAGGAGCGCGAGGTCGCGGTGCTGCTGTATGTCGAGGGCTGGACGCTGCGCCAGATCGGCGAGCGTCTGGGCGTCTCCGAAAGCCGCATCTCCCAGATCCACACGCGCCTGCGCCGCCGCCTCTACGAACAGCTCTCCGGCGAGCTCTCGCTGTTCAGCGAGATCGGCTGAGTCTCGCTCGCCGCCGGCCCGCGCCGGCGCCCGCGCGCCGCGAGGCGCGTCGCCCGGGATCGTCGCTTTCGGCGATCATGTGCGGGTGCTGGCGCTCGCCGTAAAGCTGCTGCTGGCCCCCGGCTTCGTCGTCGGCGCCTCGCTCGTAGCCCGTCGCTACGGGATCCAGGTCGGCGGGCTCGTCGGCGGGCTGCCGGTCGTCGCCGGGCCGATCCTGCTCGTCTACGCGCTCGCCCACGGGCGCGATTTCGCTGCCGGCGCCGCCGCGGGCACGCTCTTGGGGCTGGTTTCGCTGATCGCGTTCGTCGTCGTCTACGGGCGGCTCGCCGGACGGCTGTCATGGGGCGCGAGCATGCTCGCCGGCTGGCTTGCGTTCGCGCTCGCGACGGCGATCTTCGGGACGCTCTCGCCGCCGCTCGGGGTCGCGCTGGTGCTCGCGGCGCTCGCGCTCGGGCTCGGGCTCGCCTGGGTGCCGCGCCCGCGCGCCGGGGCGCTCGCGCAGCACGCGCCGCCCGCGTGGGACCTGCCGCTGCGGGCCGCGTGCGCGCTCGCCCTGGTGCTCGCGCTGACCGCCGTCGCCGGCTGGCTCGGGCCGCAGCTCAGCGGCTTGCTCGCGCCCTTCCCGGTGATCACCACGGTGCTCGCGACCTTCACCCACGCCCAGCGCGGCAACGACGAGCTGCTGCGCCTGCTGCGCGGGCTGATCAGCGGCTTCGGGGCGTTCGCGCTGTTCTGTTTCACGCTCGCGATCTCGCTGCACAGCCTTCACACGGGCGCCGCGTTCGCGCTTGCCACCGCGCTCGCGCTGCTCACGCAAACGCTCGTGCTCGCGCTCGCCGAGCGCGACGATCACGATCGCGCCGTGAGCGCGAGCACGAACACGAGGTCGAAGAACAGCTCGAGCGGGGTCACGCGCTCTGCCTCGCGCATCACCGCGCGAACGCGCGACGGATGATGAGCCCCGCTGCTCATCCGTCCATCTTCGCAACTCGCCCACCGATGCCGGCCCGCGCGAGGGCGGCGGGGTGGGCGGGGAGCGAGCTCTGCTTGGACGCCTCGCCGGCGACCCGCGCCGGCGCCTCCCCCCAGAGCTGCTCCAGGCGATAGAACTCGCGCATCTCCGGCGTGAAGATGTGGACGACGACGTCGAGGTAGTCCATCAGGATCCAGCCGGTGTCCGCCGAGCCCTCGACCCTGCGCGGCAGCGTGTCGTGCTCGTGCTTGAGCCCCTCGAGGATGCCGTCGTGGATCGCCTTGGCCTGGCGGCCGGTGTTGCCCGAGCAGACGATGAAGTAGTCCGTGTAGCCGAGCACGCCGCGCAGGTCCAGCTCGACGAGGTCGATCGCCTTCTTGTCCTCGGCATAGCCTGCGATCGCGCCCACGAGCCGCTCGGCGGGCAGCGGAGCGCGCGTCGGCGCGCCGCCGGCGCTCATGGGCGCACCCCGGCGGGCACGCGGTACAGGCCGTGCTCGGCGATGTACGCGGCGACCTGTCCGCCGACCAGATCGGCGACCGGCTCGCCGCGCGCGACCCGTTCGCGCACGAGCGAGGAGGACACGTCGATCGCGGGCAGCTCTAGCAGCTCCATGCGCGGGTTCGGCGGGGCGGGCGCCGCGCCGGGGCGCGTGGCGACGGCCACGCGCGCCAGCTCGAGCAACTGCTCCGGCTGCCGCCAGCAACCGAGGGTCGCGGCGACGTCGGCTCCCACGATCAGCGTCAGCTCCGCATCGGGATGGCTGGCATGCAGTGCTCTGAGGGTATCGACCGTGTAGGACACGCCGCCGCGCTGGATCTCGAGCGCGCACACGACCACGCCGGGGACGCCGGCGGCCGCGAGCGTGCACATCCGCAGGCGGTGCCGGGGACCGGGATCCCACCCGCCCGCGTGCTCGCCGTCGGACTTGTTCGGGGCGGTGTGCGCGGGCATCAGCAGCACGCGCTCGAGCGCGAGCTCGCGGCGCGCGTGCAGCGCGAGCGCGAGATGACCGCGGTGGGGCGGGTTGAATGTGCCCCCGAGGACGCCCAGCCGAGGCCGGGCGGGCGCGGCGGCGGGGCGTTCACGCGCGGACGTGTCCGTCGCCCTCGATCAGGTACTTGAACGTGCACAGCTCGCGCAGGCCGATCGGCCCGCGCGCGTGCAGCTTCTGCGTCGAGTTGCCGATCTCGGCGCCCATCCCGAACTCGCCCCCGTCGGTGAAGCGCGTGGAGGCGTTGACATACACGCAGGCCGCGTCCACGCCCAGCTGAAACGCCCGCGCGGCCGCCAGCTCACGCGTGACGATCGCCTCCGAGTGCCCGCTGCCGTAGCTGGCGATGTGCTCGATGGCGTCCTCCACGCAGTCGACGACCGCAACGGCGATGACCGGCGCGAGGTACTCGGTGGCCCAGTCCTCGTCGCCGGCGTTTTCGATCATCAGATCCGGGGTGGCGCAGCTCGAAGCGATCGCGTGGCTGCGCGGATCCGCGCGCACGACCACGCCGGCGGCCGCGAGCGCGGGCAGCACGCGTGCCAGGAGCTGCGCGGCGATGCGCTCGTGGACGAGCAGCGTCTCCGCGGCGTTGCATACGCCGGGACGCTGGGTCTTGGCGTTGACGACGATCGCCTGCGCGTGGTCGAGGTCGGCGGAGTCATCGACGTAGACGTGGCAGTTGCCGGAGGCGGCGTAGATGACGGGCACGGTGGCGACCGCCTGGAGCGCGTCCTTCAGCCCCTCGCCGCCGCGGGGGATGATGAGGTCGACGGTGTCCTTTTGGGTGGCGAGCTCGGCGAGCTCGGCGCGCCCGCCGCCGGCGACCAAGCTGACGCAGCCCTCGGGCAGCCCGGCGGCGACGGCGGCCTCGGCGACGACGTGCGCGAGCACGGCGTTGGAGTGCGCGGCGCTCGAGGAGCCGCGCAGCACGATCGCGTTGCCCGACTTCAGGCACAGCGCGCTCGCGTCGACGGTGACGTTCGGACGCGCCTCGTACACGACCGCGACGACGCCCAGCGGCACACGCACCTTGCGCACGTCAAGACCGTTGGGCAGGCGGTGGCCGTCGATCACCTCGCCGACGGGGTCCTCGAGCGCGACGATCTGACGCACCGCGCGCGCAATCGCCCGCACGCGACCCTCATCCAGACGAAGACGATCGAGCAGGGCGTCGCCGGCCCGCGGCTCTGCCGCGCGTGCCCCCGCCTCGCGCGCTGCGGCCATGTCGCGCTCGTTGGCCGCGAGGATCTCCTCGAGGCGCTCCTCGAGCGCGGCGGCGATCGCCTCCAGGGCGCCGTCCCTGACGGCGGTGTCCGTCTGTGCGAGCACGCGCGCCGCCCGCTTGGCCTCGGCGCAGACGTCGACTACGGATGTGGCTAGCGTCGCCATCCCAACAGGGTACGACAGGCTCGTGGGATCGTGACCGGAGCGCGAGCTGCTCGGCCGGCGATCCCCGCTCCGTCGTGGGCGGCCGCCCGATCCGCTCGTTGTTCACTCGAGCACGAGATAGTCGCGGTGCACGGCCTCATCGCTCGCGCGCGGAAGGACGTTGCGCACCGTCGCGGACTTCATCCCGGCGACGCTCCTCAGCTCGGCGGCCGAGTAGCTGCTGATGCCCTTGGCGACCGGCCGGCGCGTCCCGTCGGCGGACGCGTCTCGTTCGACGATCTCGACCGCGTCGCCCGCGTCGAACTCGCCTCTGACTTCGGTCACGCCGACGGGCAGCAGGCTGGCGCTGGCTTCGCGCAATGCGCGCGCGGCGCCCTCGTCGACGACCACGGTGCCGCGCGCGGGCTTCGCGTACTTGAGCCACAGCTTGAAGCTCGAATAGCGCGCCTCGCGCGCGAGGAAGCGCGTGCCCTCGCGCTCGCCGGCGAGCGCCGCGTCCAGGGCGCCCGCGCGCAGGCCGTTGCAGATCACGGTGGCGATCCCGGCGGCTGTGGCCATCTCGGCGGCGACGACCTTCGAGCGCATCCCGCCGGAGCCGAGCGGCGAGGTCGTGTGGCCGATCTCGAGGTCTTCCAGCGCGGCGAAGTCGCTCACCTCGACGACCACGCGCGCCTCGGGGTGAAGCCGCGGGTCGGCTGTGAACAGGCCGTCGATGTCGGTCGCGAGGATCAGCTCGTCGGCCGCGACCAGCACGGCGACCTGGGCGGCGAGGAAGTCGTTGTCGCCGAAGGAGATCTCGTCGGTGGCGGTCGTGTCGTTCTCGTTGATCACGGGCAGCACGCGCCACTCGAGCAGCGTGCTGAGCGTCTGGCGCGCGTTCAGATAGTGCGTGCGGGCGCTCATGTCAAAGAACGTGAGCAGCACCTGCGCGCTGGTCACGCCGCGCTCGCGCAGCAGCTCGTCGTAGACGCGATACAGCTTGCCCTGGCCGACGGCGCTCGCGGCCTGCAGCTCGCCGGTCGAGCTCGGGCGCTGGGCCAGGTCCATGACGCGCATGCCGCGTGCGATCGCCCCGCTGGTGACCACGATCACCTCGCCGCCCTCGCGGTGCAGCGTCGCCGCGGCGTCGCACACGTGTGCGAGCGCCTGCGCGCGCAGCTCGCCGTGATCGTCGGCGACGACGCTCGAACCGAGCTTGATGACCACGCGCTTCATCGGCTGAGGGAGCGTAGACGGTCGCTGCGAGGTGGATGGGGCCGCGATCAGCGCTCGCTCGGATCGAGCTCGAGCGTCACGCCGGCGATCTCGATCTCATCACCGGGCTGGAACCCCTCGGCTTCAAGCGCGGCGAGCACGCCGATTCGCCGCAGGCGAGCCTCGACGTAGGCCATCGCGTCCTCGTTGTCGACGTCGAAGCGGGCGAGCAGCCGCTCGATGCCCCGTCCCCGGATCGCGAACGCGCCCGAAGCGAGGCGCTCGACGTGAAAGCCGGCGCCGGCGGCCGGGCGGAAGACCATGTGCTCGGCGAGCTCCTGCTCGCCGGCGGAGCGCTCGGCGTCGCGAGGGCCGTGGCTCGCGCCTGGCGCGGCGGGCAGCTCCTCACGCGGTCGCGCGGCCGCGGCGGGCTCCTCGGCGCGCAGCCGCGCGAAGTGGCGCAGCAACTCGTTCTTGAGCTGCTCGATCCCCTGCCCGGTGGCGCTCGAGGTGGCGATCACGGGCACCTCGTCCCCGAGGCGCTCGACCCATGTGGCGAGCGTCGCCTGCACGTCGGAGGCGCTCAGCAGGTCGGCCTTGGAGAGGACGAGCACGCGCGCCAGCCGCGCGAGGCGCGGATCGTGGGCGGCGAGCTCGCGCTCGATCGTGGCGTGGTTGGCGGTCGCGTCGGCGCCCTCGCCCAGCGACAGCGCGGGCGCGAGGTCGAGCACGTGCACGAGCACACGGGTGCGCTCGACGTGCGCGAGGAAGTCGTGTCCGAGCCCCGCTCCCCCGCTCGCGCCCTCGATCAGGCCGGGGATGTCGGCGAGCACGAGCTGGCGCTCGTCGCCTTCGAGCACGCCGAGCACGGGCGAGAGCGTCGTGAACGGGTAGCCCGCGACCTTGGGCGCGGCGCGCGTGAGCCGTGCGAGCAGCGAAGACTTGCCGGCGTTGGGCAGGCCGACGAGGCCGACGTCCGCGAGCAGCCTGAGCCTCAGCTCGAGCCAGCCCTCCTCGCCCGCGAGGCCGCGCTCGGCGAAGCGCGGCGCCTGGCGCGTGGCGGTCGCGAAGCGCTTGTTGCCCCGTCCGCCGCTGCCGCCGCGCGCGAGCGTCGCCCGCTGTCCGTCGGCGAGCAGCTCCCAGCGGCGTCCTTCCAGGTCGCCGCCTTCACCGTCGGGGCCCGTGATCTGTGTCCCGGGCGGGACGCGGATCGTCAGCGTGCGGCCGTCGGCGCCGTGGCGCAGCGCACCCTCGCCGTGCCCGCCGCGCCCGGCCCGGTAGTGAGTCTTGCGCTTGAAGCTCTGCAGGTCGCGCAGCGAGCCGTCGCACAGGACCGCGACCGCCCCGCCACGCCCGCCGTCGCCGCCGTCGGGGCCTCCGCGCGGCACGTGCGCTTCGCGGCGGAAGCTCGTGCAGCCGTCGCCGCCCGCGCCCGCCTGCACATGGATTCGCGCGCGGTCGTGGAGCATCGTGCGGCCATCGTGACAGCAGCGCGCCGAGATCGGCGGTGGCCGGCCACAGCCGGTCGACCCGGTGACGCGCTGCCGGCGGCTCAGCCTCGCCGCCCGCCGGGCAGCACGCTGACGACGCGCCCGCGGCGCCCGGCGGTGAACTGCACGGTGCCGGCGGCGCGCGCGTAGAGCGTGTCGTCCTTGCCGATGCCGACGCCTGTGCCGGGCTTGAAGCGAGTGCCGCGCTGGCGCACGATGATCTCCCCGCCGCTGACGTCTTGTCCGGCGAATGTCTTGACGCCGAGGCGCTGGGCGTTGGAGTCGCGCCCGTTGCGGCTCGATCCGAGCCCCTTCTTATGAGCCATCGGGCTTGTCCTCCTGCTTTGCTTTGGGCGCTTTCGGTTTGGGTTGCGCTTTCGCTTTGGGCGCCGGTTTTGCGGCTTTGGGCTTCGGCGCCTTGGCGCCTGCGGCTATCTCGGTGACCTCGATCTGGGTGAGCTCCTGGCGATGGCCGGTGCGGCGTTTGTAGCCGCGCTTGGGCTTGAACTTGAACACGCGCAGCTTCTCGCCGCGCACGTGCGCGATCACCCTGGCGGTGACCTTCACGTCGGCCAGCCGGGCGGCGTCGAACACAGCCTCCTCGGAGCGGTAGAGCAGCGGCTCGAGCGCGACGTCGGCGCCCTCGGCTGCCGGCAGGCGCTCGACGAGCAGCCGCTGGCCGCGCTCGACGCGGTACTGCTTGCCGCCGGTCTTCACGATCGCGTACATGTCTTGAGGGATGATCCTTTTAGTTTGAGAGGGGGCGTGCCATGCGCGGCGCTCGCGCCGGGCGAGCCGCGCCTACTCGGGAGTCGCGTTCGCCTTGGCAGCCGAACGGCGCCGTCCGCCCCTGCGGCCACGACGCCGAGGTTTGGATTGTAGGCGATCCTCGACGCCCTCGCCGGCGGCGGCCTGGGCCCGATCGGCGCCGGGCGAGGACGCGGCGAGCGCGACGACCGCCGACTCCTCCTCGGGCTCGGCGTCGATCCCGGCGGGCGACTCGCCCAGACCGGCTTCGCGCCGCGCCTCTGCGTCCTCGGTTTCGACCGAAGCGCGGCGCCCGCGCCTGCGGCGCGGCTCGACCTGCTCGCGCTCCTGGCCGCCGGCGGCCGAGGAGGAGCGGCGCCTGGAGCGCGAGGGCGCGCGCGTGTCGAGCGCGCGCACACCCTGAGGGGCGCGCGCGGGCGCTGCGATCACCTCGCCGGACTCGTCGAGCAGCAGCGCGCTCGCGGCGGTGCGCCCGACCTGGTCGATCCGCACCATCCGCTTCTCGCCGACGTGCGGCGCGGCGCCGGCGATCGAGATGATGTAGCCGTCGATTTTGGCGACCGCGTCGTCGACGTCGTACATGTGCGGCTCGACGATCTCGACGAGCACCTCGTCGCCCTGGCGGAACGGCAGCGCGCGCTCCTCGACCTCCGCGCGCGTGCCCATGAAGGTGATCGCGAAGTGGTCGAGCGTCAGCCCTTCGGAGCCCTCGAACAGGAAGGACTTGCCCGTCTGCGCCTCGAGCGCGTGCAGCACGCGCGAGCCGTGGCCGGTGAACTCGGCGGTCACGCGCGGGTTGATCTGCACGAGGAACGCCTCGGTGTCGGGGTGTTCGACGGCGACGTCGCGCAGGCGCCGCTCGAACTCGATCGCGATCGTCTCCTCCGAGCGGATCACGCCCTCGCCGTCGCACGTCGGGCACGGGCGGCTCATGATCTCGCGCACCCCCTCGGTGACGTTCTGGCGCGTCATCTCGACCAGGCCGAGCTTGGAGATCTCGGCGGTGAACGTCTTCGTGCGATCCTCGTCGAGCGTCTTTCGCAGCGTCTTCATGACCGCGTCGCGGTTGCGCGCGCGCGCCATGTCGATGAAGTCGATCACGATGATCCCGCCGATGTCGCGCAGGCGCAGCTGGTTGACGACCTCCTCGGCGGCCTCGAGGTTGGTCCTGGTGATCGTCTCCTCCAGCCCCGCGCTCTTGCCGCGGCCGATGAAGCTGCCGGAGTTGACGTCGATCACGGTCAGCGCCTCGGCGTAGTCGATGATCAGATAGCCGCCGCTGGGCAGCTCCACGCGGCGCGAGAGCACGCCCTCGATCGCCTTGTCCACCGCGTAGGCCTCGAACAAAGACCCGCCCGCCCCGCCCTCGCGCCACAGCTCCACGCGCTCCACCAGCTCCGGCGCGGTGCGCGTGAAGAACGACACCAGCCGCTGGTACTGCTGCTCGTCGTCCACCACCGCGCGCTCGAAGTGCGCGGAGAAGATGTCGCGCACGACCCGCACCGACAGGTCGGCCTCCTGGAAGACGAGGCCCGGCGCGACCGTGTCCTGCACGCGCTTCTCGAGCACCTCGTGGAGCTTGTGCAGGTACTTGAGCTCGCGTTCAAAGTCGGCGCGCTTGGCGCCGTGCGCGGCGGTGCGCACGATCACGCCGCCGCCGCCGATCTCGAGCTTGGCGGTCTGCCGGCGCAGGCGCTCGCGCTCCTTGTCGTCGAGCCGGCGCGAGACGCCCACGCCCTCGCCGGTGGGCGCGTACACCATGTAGCGCCCGGCGATCGTGAGCTCCATCGACAGGCGCGCGCCCTTTGTCTTCAGCGGGTCCTTGACGACCTGCACCACGATCTCCTGGCCGGGCTTGAGCAGGTCGGAGATCTTGCGCCCGCCGCCGCGACCCCGCTTGGGCGCCTCCACGCCGGGCAGCACGATCTCGTCGACGTGCAGGAAGCCGTTCTTCTCCAGGCCGATGTCGACGAACGCGGCCTCCAGGCCGGGCAGCACGTTGTCGATCTTGCCCTTGTAGATGTTGCCTACGATCGAGCGCCCGCCGCGGCGCTCGATGTACAGCTCAGCTACGCGGTAGCCGTCGCCGGGCTTCTTGCCCGGGCGTTTGCGCGAGCGGGAGGAGGAGCGCGAGGCGGCGGGCGTTCCGCTCGCCTCCAGGAGCGCCACGCGCGTCTCGGCGCGATCGACGCTGACAAGCACTTGCTTTTTCAATTTGATCCAGTCTCTCTGTGTAGAAGGGGGTCGAGCTGCGTGGCAGGCACCGGGGCTCCTGTGGCCGGGCGGGCGGAGTCGCGCGCACCCGGCGCGCCCGGGCGGGCGCGGCCAGCGCAAAGCGACCGGCTGGCCGGCTGCGCTGGGGATCTGGTGAAAGCTGCTCGACGAACACTGATCTGTTCTATGTGCGCAGTACGCGATCCTTCATCGCCGCTGCACTGCGCGCCCGAACGTAGATCGCTTGCAACAGGCCTACACCCAGCAGGGTGGCTATCACCGACGAGCCGCCGTAGCTCATGAGCGGAAGCGTTACGCCGGTGATGGGCATTATCCCGATGGTCATCCCTACGTTGACGAAGACCTGAAACATGAGCATAGCCGCAACCCCGGCCGCGATCAGCGACCCGTACAGGTCCTTCGACATCACCAGCACCCGCAGCGTGCGCGATATCAGCAGCGCGTACAGCGCCAGCACGATGCCCGCGCCGAGGAAGCCGTGCTCTTCGCCGACCGCGGCGAACACGAAGTCGGTGTCGCTCTCCGGCACGAAGCCGTTGGGCACCTGGCTGACGTCGGCGCCCACGCCGGTCTTGCCGCCGGCGCCGATCGCGATCTTCGACTCGCGCTGCTGGTAGGTGGGGTCGTTGCCGCTGGACACTTCCTTGGCGGTGTTCGAGGAGGGGTGCAGGAAGGCGGTCAGGCGTTCGACCTGGTAGGGCTTGAGCACGTGCACGCCGATCGCGGGTCCCGCCGCCAGCACGAACGCGATCGACACGCACACGAGCGCCGCCAGCGCGGCGAGGTGGCGCCAGGAGGTGCCGGCGATGAACAGCAGCATGCAGGCGATCGACATGTACACCAGCCCGGAGCCGAGATCGGGCTGCACGATCACGAAGATCGTGGGGACCAGCGCGGCGATCAGCACGCGCACGGTGGTGTCGCGGGC
>DATJTT010000001.1:0-35897 GCA_035503075.1 Solirubrobacteraceae bacterium | reverse complement strand
CGCCTCATGACGCTTTCCACATCGACGCCGAATGAACACTCACGGTTGGCCGACTATCTGTCGGGGACGGGGCGGCGGGTTGACGAGGCGCTGGGGCGTTACTTGCCCGAGGAGAGTGCCGATCCGGCGGCGGCGTGCCCGGCGCGGCTGGCGGCGGCGATGCGGTACAGCGTCCTCGGCGGTGGGAAGCGGCTCCGGCCGTTGCTCTGCCTGATGGCGGCCGAGGCGTGCGGGGCCGAGGCGGAGTCGGCGCTGCCGGCGGCCTGTGCGCTGGAGCTGGTGCACACCTACTCGCTGATCCACGACGACCTGCCCGCGATGGACGACGACGACCTGCGCCGCGGCGCGCCCACCTGCCACGTGAAGTTCGGCGAGGACGTCGCGATCCTCGCCGGCGACGGCCTCTACGCGGAGGCCTTCCGCCACCTGCTCGCCGAGCAACGCTCCCCGCCCGAGCACTTGCTCGCAGCGGCCGCCGAGCTCGCCGCCGCGACCGGCGTGTGCGGCATGGTCGGCGGGCAGTACGCGGACGTCAAGGCGCAGGCGTCCGGCGGCCCCGATGCGCTGCGGCGGCTGCACGAGCTCAAGACTGGACGCCTGATCGGCGCCTCGGTGCTCTGCGTACTACTGTTGACGGGGATTCGAGAGCCAGCCGAGACAGCCCCCTTCCGACGCTTCGCCGCGGAGCTGGGCGTCCTCTTCCAAATCGTGGACGACATACTTGACGTGACCGGCACCGACGACGCACTTGGAAAGCCACAGGGAAGCGACGAGCGCCACGGCAAGCGCACCTACGTGAGCGAGTTCGGAGTCGCGCGCGCCCGCGAGCTCGCGGCCGAGTCATACGCCACCGTGCGCCAGGCGCTCCTCGAGGTCGCCCGGCGATCGCCCGTCGCCGGCGCCACCGCCGAGCTCGAGGGGATCGCCGACTTCATCCACACCCGCAGCTCATGAGCCGCAAGCCGACAGACCGCCGCGACGGCGCCTCCGTTGACGGCGCCCGCGCGCGCAGCCTGCTCGAGAAGATCGACGGCCCCCAGGACCTGCGCGGCCTCTCAGAGCAGGAGCTCGCCCAGCTCGCGCAGGAGGTGCGCGCGCACATCATCGACACCGTCGGGGAGATCGGCGGGCACTTCGGCGCCAACCTCGGCACGTGCGAGCTCGCCGTCGCGCTGCACTCGCTGCTCGAGTCCCCGCGCGACAAGATCCTCTGGGACGTCGGCCACCAGGCCTACCCGCACAAGATCCTCACCGGCAGGCGCGACCGGCTCGCCACCATCCGTCAGTACGGCGGGCTCGCGCCCTTCTGCTCGCGCGCCGAGTCCCCACACGACATCATGGGCGCAGGGCACGCCTCCACCTCGATCGGCTACGCCGTCGGCATCAAGGAGGGGATGCGCCTGCGCGCCGGCGAGACCGGCGCGCAGGCGGCGGATGCCAAGGTCGTCGCGGTCATCGGCGACGGCGCCATGACCGGCGGCGTCGCCTTCGAGGCGATCGGCCAGGCCGGCGGCCTGGGCACGCCGATCGTCGTCGTGCTCAACGACAACGGCATGTCGATCGCCCCCAACGTCGGCGCGCTCTCGCGCTACTTCAACCGCGTGCGCCTGAACCCCAAGCTATGGCGCGCGCGCGCGGACATCGAGGGCGGCCTCACGCGCCTGCCGATCGGCATCGGCGCCGCCTTCGAGCGTCTCGGCCCGCACCTGAAGGAGTCGATCAAGGCGTTCTGGGCGCCCGGCCTGTGGTGGGAGGAGCTCGACTGGGCGTACATGGGGGTGATCGACGGCCACGACGTGCGCGCCCTGCGCGAGGCGCTGCGCGAGGCGCTCGCCGCACAGCGCCCGGTCGTCGTGCACATCGCGACCGTCAAGGGCAAGGGCTTCGCTCCCGCCGAGCAGGGCGGCCTCGAGGGCATGGAGCAATGGCACGCCGCCAAGCCCAACTCGATCACCAACGGCGTGCCCACCAAGACGCCAGCCGCGCCCGCGCGCGCGGCCAAGCGCAACGGCGCGCGCGCCAAGCTCGCGCCCGCGCCCGCGCCGCAGTACACGCAGGTCTTCGGCGAAGCGCTCCTGCGCGAATGCCGGCGCGACGAGCGCGTCGTCGGGATCACCGCCGCGATGAACTCCGGAACCGGCCTGTCGATCCTGCAGAAGGCCATGCCCGAGCGCTACTTCGACGTCGGCATCGCCGAGCAGCAGGCGATCCTGTTCGCCGCCGGCCTCGCGCTGCAGGGCGTCAAGCCGGTCGCCGCGATCTACTCCACCTTCCTGCAGCGCGCCTACGACCAGGTCGTCCACGACGTCTGCCTGCAGCGGCTCAACGTCGTCTTCGCCATGGACCGCGCCGGGCTCGTCGGCGACGACGGGCCCACCCATCACGGCGCGTTCGACATCGCCTACCTGCGCTGCCTGCCCAACATCGTGCTCATGGCCCCCCGCGACGAGGCGATGCTCGTCAACATGCTGCACACCGCGCTCCTCTACGACGACGGGCCGATCGCCCTGCGCTACCCGCGCGGCGAGGGCACCGGCGCGCCGCTGCCGCTCACGCCGCGTGCGATCACGATCGGCACCGGCGAGATCCTGCGCGAGGCCAGCCCCGCCGTCGCCGCATCCGCCGGCCCGGGCGCCGCCGGCCCGGGCGCCGCCGGCGAACACGCCGCCGGCGAACACGCCGCCGGCCGGCGCGTAGCGCTGATCGGCTACGGCAGCGGCGTCGGCAAGGCGCTCGCCGCCGCCGAGCAGCTCGCAGGCCTCGGGATCGCCGTCACGGTCGCCGACGCCCGCTTCGCCAAGCCGATCGACGCGGGACTCATGGCGCAGCTCGCCGCCGAGCACGACCTGCTCGTGACCGTCGAGGAGGGCGTGCTCGCCGGGGGCTTCGGCTCGGCCGTGTGGGAGACCCTCAACGACGCCGGCGTCGCCGGCGCGGCCGGCGCCGTGCGCATCATGCGCATCGGGCTGCCCGACGAGTACGTCACCCACGGCAAGCCCGCGCTGCTGCACGAGCAGATCGGCTTCACCTCCGAGCGCATCGTCGAGCGCGTCGCCGCCGCCGTCGGCGCGCGGCGCTCCGGACGCATCACCGGAGGGGGGCAGTCGCGGCCGGCCGGCTCGGCGATCGTCGGCGCCTGAGGCCAACGCCGCATGCGCCCGACAGGCCGTTAAAGCGAAACGGCCCGCCGGGGAGAGCGGACCGTTTCAGGGAGGAGGGATTCAGGAGAGTCGATGCTGCCCTCTCGATCATGCACCATCATGCACCTGGCGCCCGTGTGTATGTGTGAGATCGATCACAGAGAGCAGGAATGACCGGCAAGCGCCGGCTCGACAGCCTGCTCGCCGAACGCGGCCTGTTCCCCTCGCGCAGCCGCGCCGCCGCCTCGGTCATGGCCGGCGAGGTGTTCATCGCGCCCGCCGGCCCCCGCGCCCACGAGCGCCGCGCCGCCAAGCCCGGCGAGCTCGTCCACGCCGACACCCGCGTGCGCCTCGCGCAGCGCCCCGCGTTCGTCTCGCGCGGCGGCGTCAAGCTCGCCAACGCGCTCGCCGCCAGCGGGCTGCACGTCGCCGGCAGGCGCGCTCTCGACGTCGGCGCCAGCACCGGCGGCTTCACCGACTGCCTGCTGCAACACGGCGCCCGCGAGGTGATCGCGCTCGACGTCGGCTACGGCGCGCTCGACTACCGCCTGCGCCGCGATCCGCGCGTCTGCGTGCTCGAGCGCACGAACGCCCGCGCGCTCACGCCCGCCATGCTCCCACCGTCAACCGCTTCGCCCGCACTCCCGCTGGACCTCGCGACGATCGACGTCTCATTCATATCCCTGCGCAAGCTCCTCGCAGCCGTGCTCGGATGCCTCGCGCCGCGCTACGACGTGCTCGCGCTCGTCAAGCCGCAGTTCGAGCTCGAGCGCGCACGGGTCGGCAAAGGCGGCGTCGTGCGCGCCGCCGAGGACCGGCGAGAGGCGCTCACCGTGGTCGCACGCGCGGCCATCGAGCTCGGCGCCGCGCTCGTCGGCGCTCACTCCTCGGGCCTGCCCGGACCCAAGGGCAACCGCGAGAGCTTCCTGTGGCTCACCCACCCCGCCGCCCGCCGCGGCTCGCGCGACCCCGCCGCGCTCGAGCGCATCGTCGCCAAAGCCGAGCCCCACGCGCAGCCGCTCGCCGGAGCCGCCGCCCGCGCAACCGTCGGCTCGGCCAACGGGACGTCCGCGCGATGAGGCAGATCACCGTCTACACCCACCGCCGCCCCGAAGACACCCACGCCGCGCTCGAGCTGCTCGCCGCGCGTGCCGCGCACGCCGGCGTCACGCTCCGCCTCGACGAGGAGGAGACGCGCAAGCACGGCCTGCGCCCGCAAGCCGGCATGCTGCTCGACGCGCCCGCCAGCGACGACGTCGAGCTGTGCATCGTGCTCGGCGGCGACGGCACCATCCTGCGCGCCCTGCAGCGCTACGCCGGCACCGGCGTGCCCGTGTTCGCGATCAACTTCGGCGAGATCGGCTTCCTCGCGACCGTCGAGCCACAGGACATCGAGGACGGCATCGCTCGCGCCCTGTGCGGCGACTACGAGCTGCTGCGCCTGCCCGCCGTCGTGCTCGACCCGCCAAGCCCCCGCGCCCCCGACGCCAGCTCGCGCGTCGCCCGCCAAGTCGCAGTCAACGACGTCGCCATCCACCGCAAGATAGGCGAGCGCGTCGCCGAGCTCGCCTACGCCCTCGACGGCGAGGAGGCCGGCAGCGTGCGCTGCGACGGGCTCGTCGTCGCCACCCCCGCCGGCTCCACCGGCTACAACCTCGCCAACGGCGGGCCCGTCATGGCCTGGGGGGTCGAGGGCTTCGTCGTCTCGTTCATCGCCCCGCACTCCATGACCGCGCGCGCGCTCGTCGTCGCCCCCGACGACTGCCTCACCGTCTTCAACCGCTCGCGCGAGCCGCTCGACGTCGCCGTCGACGGCCGGCCCGCCGGCCAGATCGCCCCCGGCGGGCACATCCGCGCGCGCTTCGTCAAAGACGTCGGCACCATCGCGCAGCTGCCCGGCTCCTCCTTCTATCGGCGCCTGCGCGAGAAGTTCGGGCGCCTGGCCAGCTGAGCCGGGCGCACGCGCGCGTCGCCGCGCCACGCACCACGCCCCCGTCCGACGCGCGCGCGCGCCGGCCAGCCGATGCTCGGGCCGCGCTACCGCGCGCCCGCGCTCACGCTACGTGTGCGCCGCGCCGGTCCACCACCGTCGGCTCAGCCGTCCGACCCGTGCGCTGCATCGACGTTATGAAGTCGTCCAGCTGCGTCCTCGAGAAGCGCCGCTGGCCGCCCGGCGTCCGGTAGCACGCGATATGGCCGGCGTCAGTCCAGCGTCGCACGGTCGCCAAGGACACGCCCAGATAGCGCGCCGCCTGCGAGCTCGTGAACACCAGCTGGCGCTCGGTGCGTCGTTGGGCGGGGGACACGGATACGGACATGGCGGGCCTCGGTCGGTTCGGGGGGTGGATGCTTATCTTTCGTCCGCAATCGCCGACAGCTTGAGCGCCGGCCAGCTTTGCGGACGTTTGTGCCACCGCCCGCCGGCGCCGCCAAGTCCTGCGCTCGACCCCCGGCCCACGCTCTGTGGCCCTCCGCGCCAAGACCCCGCATATCAACAGTTCCCTGCACAACCCTTCCCAAACTGGACAATTTCCTATCCTTCCGCTACGCTCCTGCGTAAACCTACTCAAGTGTGGCCGCGTCCTGCTTCAGGGACGGGGGCGCGGGGACCTAACAAGTTGCTCCAACGGAGAAGGAGACGGCGTATGGAACAGCCCTGGATCCACTAGGAGCTTGTTGGAAGGCTAGAGGGCGTCTGTGTGACGCCCTCTTTTCCTAATCCGTGCGCGCCGTGCCAGTTGTCCAGGGGCGGTGCCTCAGAGTGGAGCGTAGGTTTCGCGCGTCAAACGCCGGCTGTGCGATCGGCGTTGAGTACGGTGCCGGCGCCCCTGATTTCCCGCGCGGGGCTGAATCGCGAACAGCTCGTCAGCTGCGTCGCAGGAGGGTAAAGCGACTTGAGCCCCGTGCAGCCTGGCTGCCGGTGCTCGCTTGGGGGCTCGCCTGGGCCATGTCCCGCACCCGCCGCTCGAATTCAAGCTCCGTCTCGAAGTCGGCGTCGTGGCCGAACATCGGGTCCCCGCGTTCGAGCAGGTCGATGAACGTCTCGACCAGCTCTCCATCGAGTTGGCCGTTCCTTGCCGCGTGGCGCAGCTCCACGATCGCTTCCTCGGCGCTCATTGCTTCGCGGTAGCTTTCGCGCGCGGTCATCGTATGGTAGATGCAGCAGATCGCCAGTATCCGCGACCCGAGCGGGATCTCTTTGCCGATCAGCCCCGCCGGGTAGCCGCCCCCGTCCACGCGCTCGTGGTGGTAAAGGATCGCGTCGGCCACAGCACCGTAGCCGTCGAGCGCTCCCACCAATTCTGCCCCGTCCTGCGGGTGGCGCCTGACGGTCTCCTGGTCCTCCGGCCGTACCACCTCGGCATGCAGCACGCTATCTGGCCATGTGAACTTGCCGATGTCGTGGAGCAGGCCGGCGGTGCGGACGACTTCCTGCTCCTCCTCCGAGGAGCCCAGCTCCTTCGCCAGCGCGCCGCAGTAGCGCGCTACCGCGGACGCGTGGCGAGAGGTTGTGGGGTCGCGCATCTCCAGGGCTCGCAGCAGGGTTCTGAGCACTCCGACCTGGAGGGAGACAAGGTGGATGGTGCGCGCTTCCAGCTGTTCGGCTCGGTGCTCCGAGCGTACGAGCGCGACCGTCAACTGGCGGAAGATCACGAGCACCGGGATGGCTGCGAAGAGGGCGAGAAGGCCGACGCCGCGATAGGCGAACACGAGAGCCACTGCGATGGCTCCGACCGCGAGCTCGCCCGAGAGAAGAGGCACGAAGAGCTCGCGAACGAGCCGGATGAGCGAGCGATCTTGGGTGAAGCGCAGCTCGAGCGCAAACAGCACGAAGTTGACGACTAGCAGGATGATGACTGCACCCAGCAGGACAAGGCCGAACACGACACTCTGAGACAATCGCTGGGCATGAACGCCAGCGACCGATCCAGCCAGCGTGCGCACGACCAAACCGCCTGCAAACGCCGACACGGCCATTGCCACGAGGTTGTTCAGCCACTGGGTCGCCGCGCGTCGTCCGACCGCGGAATGCGGAATTACTGCGACCACGCCGCATGCCGCAGCGGGGGCGGGACCCAGCAGTCCCATCGCAAGCGCCATCACGGCCAGCGAGGCGCTCAGGGTGCCACCGCGAGCCTCGACTGTAAACCACTCGCCTGCGATGGCGAGCACGCCGAGCAGGACCACCAGGGATAGCGGATGCCATTCCTCTGACCTGGAGATCCAGACGCTTGCTCCGACCGTCAGCGCGAGCAGCAGCACCTCGGCAGTCCACCAGAACGAACGGCTTGTGAGCTTTGTCGAAGGCATTGCCAGCTCTGTCGTCTTTTTCGACGGACACGGGGTCGTACTTGAGGTGACGGAGGTGAGCGCAGCGCGTTGTCTGCGATGGACGCACATCTATCGGGCTTCCGGGCCCGTGTATCGAGATTCGCGCCGCTCGCATCGGCCTGGAAGCCCTACTCGCCCGCCGCCGCCTGCGCCGCCAGCCCGTCCTCGGCGCGCGGCTCCAGGCCCATCAGCGTCAGGCGCACGAACGCCACGCCGCTTGCGGCCGCCCCCAGTCCCAGCAGCAGAAAGGCCGTGCGCGTCGAGCTGATCGCCACCAGCGCCCCACCCAGTGGCAGCGCGACCGCCAGCGACAGCGCCGCGAGCGATTCCACCGCGCTCATCAGCCTGCCGTGCAAGTGCTGCGGCGACAGGCGCTGCACGATGCTGATCAGCGACGGCCAATCCATGCCGTTGCCCATGCCGCCCACGAACGACGCGACACACGCGAGCAGCAGCGACGGCGCCAGCGAGAAGCCGACGAAGGCGGCTGCCAGCGCTAGCACGCCCGCGCTCAGCAACGCCCCCAGCGCGCGCTGCCCGGAACGCGCGAAGATCAGGCTCGCGAGCACCGCGCCCCCGCCCCACGAGGTCACGAGCAGCCCGTAGCCGCTGTCGCCCGCGTGCAGGGTCGCCTTCGCGTAGGACACCTCGATCGGCCCCGAGGCCTGGATGAAGACCAGCGCGATCATCTCCGTCAAAAGCAGCGCCCGCAGCGATGGGACCTCGTTGATATGCCTCCACGCCGCGTGCAGGCGAGCGCGCACCGAATCCCCGCCCGCCTCCTGGACGTGCGGGTGCAGGTTGATGAGCAGCGCGCCGCACACCACGAATGAGCCGACGTCGATCAGCAGCGCCGCCGGCGCGCCAAGCGCCGCGGTGACCACTCCCCCCAGCACCGGCCCGCCGACGAACGCCGCCGAGAACGCAACGTTCAGCGCCGCGTTCGCACCGCGCTCCCCGTCCTGGGCCGCCGCCTCGAGCTGCTCGCTCGACAGCGCGGCGCCCTCGCGCGCGAGCGCCTGCTCGCGTCCCGCCCGCGCGACCTCCACTCGCAGCAGCGAGCTCGCCGCCAGCGCCGCCGCGCCGTCGAGCGCCGCCAGCAGCAGCACTCCCGGCAGCCAGAAGCGCGAGAGCAAGAGCGCGATCGCGGCTGTCGCAAGCGCCTCGAAGAAGAACAGGCCGCTCAGCTCGCGCTGGCGGGACGACGCCTCGACCCGCGCGACGAGCGCCGGCACCAGGAACGCGGGCAGCGCCTGCCAGCAGAGCAGCAGCGCCGCGACCGCCAGCGCGCTGTGGGTGTGGTCGTAGACGGCCAGCGACAGCGCCACCAGGCCGACCCAGCTCCCCAGGCGGTTGACCGTGTACGCGACGAGGATTCGGCGCAGCCGTACAGATGAGAGCGCCGACGACACTCCGCCACGCTAGCGTCTCGCAGGGACGGCGTCGAGCGGTCGATCGCCTCGAAACATTCGCCGAGACGCACCCGACGGACCGGCGGATCGGTCCTCTGCACCCGCTACCGTCCATCACGTGGAGGCCGGGATGCCAGGTGTCACGCGCCCGATCGACGTGATCATCGCCGACGACCACGCGGTCGTGCGCGACGGCATCCGCGCGGTGCTGCAGCGCGAGGGGGGAGAGTTCCGCGTGGTCGCCGAAGTCGCCGACATCCCCTCGATGATCCGCGAAGTGCGCGAGCACAAGCCCGACCTGCTGACGCTCGACCTGACGATGCCCGGCGGCTCGAGCCTCGGCGCGCTGCCGTCGTGCTTCATCGCCCACCCGCCGCTCGCCGTCGCGATCCTCACGATGCGCGAGGACCCCGAGTACGCGCGCCAGGCGCTGCGCGCAGGAGCGCGCAGCTACGTCCTCAAGGAGGCCGAGCCGGCCGAGCTCCTGCAGGCCTTCCGCCTGGCCGTCGCCGGCGGCAACTACCTGCATCCGCGGCTCGGCGCGCTGATGGCCACCGGCGATGAAGGCGTCGGTGACGGGGTGGCACTGAGCGAGCGCGAGCGTGAGGTCATCCGCCTGATCGCCAACGGCTACACCAACCCCGAGATCGCCGATCAGCTGAACGTCGCCGAGCGCACCGTCAAGACCTACCGCGCCCGCGCGATCGAGAAGCTCGGCTTCTCCTCGCGCGCGGAGATCACCGCGTACGTGCGTCGCACCGGGCTCGCGGACTAGCGTCGACGCCCCCGATCGGCCGCGGCGGGCGAGGAGTACGCTCACCAGATGGCGCCCGCGCCCTCGAACGTGCCCGCCGAGGGTCATCGGCTGACGAGCATCTCGCCGCGCGCCTTTCAGCATCCGGCCGACCGCGCCGCGACAGCCGCGCTCGGGGCGATCCCATATCTCGACACGGTCGTGCGCAAGCTGATCGAGCTCGGCTACGAGCGCGCGCTGCGGCAGGCCTACCTCGGCTCCTCCGTGCGCCTCTCCGAAGAGCAGCTCGGCGATGTGTGGCGCGAGCACGCGATCGCGTACGCGACGCTCGACATGGACGAGGTCCCCGACCTGTACCTCAGTCAGTTCTCCACGCCCAATGCGATCGCGATCGGCGCGCGGCGCCCGATCGTCGTCGCGCAGTCGCAGCTCGTGCAGCTGCTCGACGCGCCCCAGCGGCGCGCGGTGTTCGCGCATGAGGCGGCCCACATCCTCTCCGATCACCAGCTGTACCGCACCGCGCTCGCGATCCTCGTGCTGATGACGCGCAGCTCGCGGCTGCCGCTGCCGCTCGCGCCCGTACGCACCGCGCTGATGGAGTGGGGCCGCGCGACCGAGCTCAGCGCCGACCGGGCCGCCGCGCTCGTCACACGCGACCCGCTCATCGTCTGCCGCACCCTGATGTCACTCGCCGCGGGCGCGATGGTCGAGCAGCTCGACCTCGACGCGTTCATGCGCCAGGGGCTCGACTACAAAGAGAAGGGGGGAGGGCTCGAGCGCCTCACGCGACTGACGCTCGACCTCGGCGTCACCCACCCGATGCCCGTCAAGCGCACGCACGAGCTGATGGAGTGGGTGCGCTCCGGCGAGTTCGACCGGATCGTCGGCTCGCACGAGTACCCCAAGCGTGACGACCCGGTCGACGCCCGCGCCGACGGCAGCGACGCCGTGACCTTCTACGCCGAGCGCATCCGCGACGCCTTCCGCGACGCGGGCGAGTCCGTCAGCTCGGTCGGCCAGCAGCTAGCCGGGTGGCTGCGCGGCAGCCGCGCCGAGGACGATGACCAGCAAGAGGCGGAGCGCGGCTAGCGCGCTCGGGCGAGCGTATCGGCCGTCCCCGGGCGCCGCGGGGTTTCCGGGAGGAGGCGCCGCCGAGTAGCCGTTCTCGGCCGCTCAGCGCTCGTCGTCGTCGGCCGCGACCGACGGCGCGTCCTCGCCGAACAGCGCATCGGTCTCTTCCGCCCAGCCCTCGGGCGTGAGGCCGCTCGTGACCGCCGTGCCCTCGGCGGAGGGAATCACGATGCTCGAGCCCTCGTGCGCGCCGCTCGGGAGCGGGAACCCTCCGAAGGCCACCTTCGAATCGTAGTCTCGCAGCATATTGTCAGCGTAGCAGCGCCACCGCCGGCGAGCGCGAGCGCATGCGCGCCACGTTGAGCACCGAGCTGACGATCAGGACCGCCGCTGCCGCGCTCACGAGCCCCGCCGCGATCGTCCACAGCGTCGCGTTCGTGGCGTGCGAGAATGCGCCAGTCAGGGACGCGGCGGCGGCGAACGAGCCCACTCCCACCGCGCCCAGGGCGATTCGCACCCCTCTGAGCAGGCGCGTCACCATCGGGTGCTCGCCCGCGCGCGCGATCACGGTGGCCAGCAGCGTGGGCACCACCAGTAGGATCGCCGCGCTCGCGCCGCTGCCCACGTGGTCTTCTATTTGGCTCAGGTGCCCTTTTCCCACCAGCAGCAGCGCCGCGGTGATTGCGGCGAGCCAGGGTGCGGTGCGCAGCAGGCCTACGCCGCCCGCCTGCAGCCTTACCATCGCAACGCCCCTCCAGGTGTTGGGGCCTGCCGGGTCGACCTGGAGGGAGATCGACGAATCCGACGGTCCAGCGTCGAGCCACAACGCGTGAGCGTCGCCTGCGATGCGATCCGCGTAGGGGACGCACAGCGCTCGTGCGGGCTCGGCGAGCGCGCGGCGAGCCCCCGCGAACCCGTCCGGCACCGGCGCCCTCGCGGGACCGCGCGCTCCCCTGAGGCCTGCCCACGCCCCCGCTGCCATGCGCTCGAGCCCGCCGCGCCAGGGAGGTATTTCGCGCTCGTCCACCTTGCCCGCCGCCGCCGTGAGCTGGCCGCGGACGATCTGCGCGGTTGTGGGCGTGGTCACGTCGATGCGATAGGCGGACTCGCGCCCGAGCGCGGGGATCTCGAATTCGTAGTCCGCCGGGCGCCAGCTCAAGGCGGCGAGGACCGATCGCACATGGCTGCCGAGCGCGTGCCCCTGCGCCCTGTGCGCACGCAGCGGCTCATCGTACTCGTAGACGAATAGGCGCCGTTCGCCGTTCCCCGCGTCCCCGGGGGAGAGGAACACGAGCAGCGGCACCTGGATCGCGAGCATTCGCGCGATCGTCGTGAAAGGCGTCGACGCGAACAGCCTGCGCAGCACTGCGGCATGCGGCCGCGTCGCATCGAGCGCACGCACCGTCGCGGCCGAGCTCACAATCTCCAGCCGCGAGAGCTCCCGCCATTCCGTATTCGCTTCCACCATGCCGGCCAGGTCCAGCAGCAGCCGCGCGGCTTCGCCAGCCGGCAGCTCGGCCACCTTGTGCAGCGCCTGCACGATCGCCTTAGGCATCATCCCGCCCGCCGGGCCGCCGCGCGCGACTCCCCGTGCGATCGCCTCCAGGCAGAGGGCCGCCATCCGCTCGCTCTCCGTGCGGCTGGCCACCGCGAGCGCGCGCGACTGTTCGTCCGCCACCGTGAACGGCCCACTCGAATCCTCCTTGCTGAGCAGCGCAAGCGGCACCGGCGCGCGCGAAATCTCGACCAGCCCGCCGACCGGACGCCTGGCGGCGGGATAGGTGAACGTCACCGCCACGCGGCGGTGCGCGGACTTGGCGTCCATGAAGCTCACCTGCTCGGAGCGACGGTGCGTCCAATCGCTCATCCGCGCAATCAGGTACGCAAGGCCCCAGCCCACGATCATCTCCTCGTCCCGCGCGCTGCGCTGCTGGCGAGCTTCGGCTCCCGCTGGCGCTCTCCGAGTGCGGCTGTCCCCGGAGTCCACGTCAAACGCCTTCCTCACGGCGGCCGCGGTTAGCCTAAGCACGCGTTCACGGAGGTTCACCTCCGTCAAGCTATTCGAGCGGGCGGATCGCAGCCGGGCGGATCGACGCGCGCGTTGCCTACGGCGTGCGCGTCGCCGGCGTCGGGCGACCCGCGAGCGGCACGCTCAAGCGCACGATCGTGCCACGTTCCGGCGCGGGCTGCCATACGAGCTCGCCGCCGACGAGCTCCGCCCGCTCGCGCATCCCCGACATGCCGAAGCCTCCCTCCAAGCCGTCTCCGCGCGGGCCCAGCCGGGCCGTCTGCGGCAGGCCGCGGCCGTCGTCGCGCACCGACGCCTCGATCACGCCGTCGCGTTCGCTGACGCTGATCACCGCTTTGCTCGCCTGCGCATGGCGGCTGACGTTCGTCAGCGCCTCCTGCACCACCCGGTAGATCGTGCTCTCGAGCTCCGGATCCAGACGCCGGCGGCCGGCTTGCGCGTCCGCCGCCTGCCCGACGCTCTGGCCGTTGCCGATGTCGATCTCCGTCTTCACCTCAAGTCCGTCGATCGCCTGCGCGCGCCGGGCGAGCGCCTCCAGCGCAGCCGCCAGGCCGAGGTCGTCGAGCGCCGCCGGGCGCAGCTCGGTGATCAGGTGGCGCAGGCCGTCGATCTCGGTGCCCAGGCCCTCGAGCACCGTGTCCACCGCTTCGCTGAGCGCCTGCTCGTCGTCCAGGTCGCGCGCGTTCGCCAGCTGCAGGCGCAGGGCGCCGATCCCCTGGATGCTCTCGTCGTGGATCTCGCGCGCCCAGCGCGTGCGCTCGCGCTCGCGCGCCTCCATCCCGTAGCGCAGGCGTTCGATCTCGACCGAGCGCTCCGCCGCCAAGCGCTGCGAGACGCTCGACGCGAACGCGCTCAGCGCCTGGCGGTCGGGATCGCGGAAGCTGCCCTGCTCGCGCAGCGCGATCACCAGCCCGCCGCCGTGCCCGTCCATCTGCAGCGGCTCCACCAGCACCGAGCGCGCCTCCAGGCCCAGTTCGTGAAGCCACGCAGCCTCCTGCCCGCGCGGGCGCTCGAGCGCGACCGGCTTGCCCTGCAGATACAGCGCGCCCAACGCGCTGCCCTGCACGCGCGTGATCCGCAGGCGCACCGAAGCCGTCCCGCTGCTCGCCGCCACGCGCAGCTCGCCGCGCTCCTCGATCACCACCACCAGCGCGCTCGCGTCGAGCAGCGCGAGGCCGCGGTCGGCCATCAACCGCAGCAGCCACAGCTCCGAGCCCGAGAGCACGCGCTGAGCTTATTCGCCGCTTGCGTGGCCGCCCGGCGGGGGCGCCTGTGGGCTTGCACTCGTCTGTGCTCGCACCTGCGCGCCGATCGCGCCCGCGCTCGCGCCGGCGGCCGCCGCGCCCGAGCTCTGCGGGGGCTGCTCGCCCCCCAGTCTCTGCACCGCGGCGTGCGCCTGCGCCAGCAGCTCCTCGGCGCCCACGTCCTCACGCCACGCCGCCAGTCCCACCGACACCTGCAGCGGCAGCCGCGTCCCGCCCGCTTCCACCTTGATCGTGCGCATCCGCTCGAGCGCCCGCCGCGCGACCATCTCGCCGCGGGGGCTGTCGGCGCCCGGCAGGATCACCAGCAGGTGATCCGCATCGCGCGCGTCGCGGCCCACCCGGTCAAAGCGTCGCAGCTCGCGCCGCAGCGCCTGTGCCACGTATTCGATCATCTGCTCACGCAGCTCGCCGCCGTGCTCGCGCGCAACCTCGTCCAAGTTCTCGAACGCCACCAGCAGGCAGCTCAGCCCGGTCCCGTGGCGTTCGGCGCGGCCGATCTCCTCCTCCAGACGCTCCCGCAGCCCCGGCGCCCTCGCCTGGGGTGCCCCGCCGCTTGGGGGGTGGTCCGGTCGTGTATCGGGGTCGCTGGCAGCCATGCCCGTAGCGGACGAGTGTACGGCCGGGCCACGGATCCATCCTGGCGTCGCTCCTGACCGCTCCCCGCCTGATTATGCGCTTCCGCGTCCTCCGCGGCAAGTCGCGCACGCGCGCTCGCGCCCCCGATCCGTCCCCGCGCGCTGGTACACACCCCTCATGCTGCAAGAGCTCCGTGTCGAGAACCTGCTGCTGATCGAGGAGGCCCAGCTGCGCCTCTCGCCCGGCCTGAACGTGCTCACCGGCGAGACCGGCGCCGGCAAGACCGTGCTCGCGCACGCGCTCGACCTGTTGCTCGGCGGACGCGCGCGAGCGGGGATCGTGCGCCCGGGCGCCAGCGAGGCCTACGTCGAAGGCGTCTTCGACCTGCCCGAGCGCATCCGCGAGCAGCTCGGCGAGCGCCTGCCTGCCGACGCCCGGGAGCTCACGCTCGCCCGCCGCGTCGGCGCGGACGGGCGCACCCGCGCATACGTCGGCGGTCGCGCAGCGAGCGTCGTCGAGCTGCGCGACGTCGGCGGCGCGCTGCTCGCCTTCTACGGCCAGCACGAGCACCGCAAGCTCACGCTCGCCGGCTCCCAGCTTCAGATCCTCGACGGGTTGTGCGCCGGCGATCACGCCACGCGCCTGCGCGCGTGCGCGGACTCGTGGGCGCTCGTGCGGAGGCTCGAGGCGCGGCTGTCCGAGCTGCGCGAGCTGTCCGCCCGGCGCGCGCGCGAGCTCGACCTGCTGGCGTACGAGCTCGGCGAGATCGACGCGGTCTCTCCGGACCCCGACGAGCACGAGCGGCTGCTGGCGGCACGCGAGCGTCTGCGCCGCCTGGACGCTCTGCAAAGCACGGCCGGCGCAGGCGCCGGGGCGCTCGCCGGCGACTCGGGCGAGACCCCCGGCGCGGTCCAGCTGATCGCCGCGGCCACGGGCGGGCTTGAAGCGCTCGCCGGCATCGACCCGGCCCTCGACGAGCTAGCCGAGCGCATGCGCGCGCTGGCGATCGAGTCCGAGGATCTGGCCGGTGAGCTGCGCGGCTACTGCGAGCGAGCGGCCAGCGAGGGGCTGGAGGAGCTCATCGGCGAGCTCGGCGGCGAGCTCTCGCTGGACGCGCTCGAAGCGCGCCTTTCGGCGATCGAGCGGCTCGCCCGCAAGCACGGCGGCAGCGTGGGCGCGGTGCTGGACTACGCCGAGCAGGCGCGCGCCAGGCACGAGCAGCTGGCCGGAGCGGAGGTCGCGCTCGCCCACACCGCTGAGCAGCTCGAGCAGGCCCGCGCGGCGCTTTCCGGGAACGTGCTCGCGCTGCGCCGCGCGCGCCGGTCGGCGGCCAGGGGCTTCGCGCGCGCGGTGCGCGAGCAGCTGCGCTCGCTGGCGATGGGCGAGGCGAACTTCGAGGTGCTGCTCGGCGAGCGCGAGCCGGGGCCCGCCGGGGCGGACTCGGTCGAGTTCCTGATCGCGCCCAACCCCGGCGTGCCGGCCGGGCCGCTGCGCGAGATCGCCTCCGGCGGGGAGCTCTCGCGCAGCATGCTCGCGATCATGAGCGTCGCGAGCGCCGGCGCGCAGGACGCGACGCTGGTCTTCGACGAGGTCGACGCGGGCATCGGCGGTCACACCGCGCGCGCCGTCGGCGCGCGCCTGCGCGAGCTCGGCGAGCGCCGGCAGGTGCTGTGCATCACGCACCTCGCGCAGATCGCCTCGCTCGGCGCGCGTCACTTCTCGGTCGTCAAGGACACCGCCGCCGCGCCCGCGCGCGCGAGCGTCGTGCAGCTGCGCGGGCAGGAGGTCGTCAGCGAGCTCGTGCGGATGCTCGGCGCCGACTCCGACGACAGCGCCGCGCGAGCGCATGCGCGCGACCTGCGCCGCGCAGCCTGAACGGCGGGCGGGCGTTACCCTCGCAAGGGTGGCGGCGACGCAATCCACGCCCGCTGGTGCCCCCGCGGGCGATGCTCCGATCGCTGGGCCGGCGTCTGGCGCGCACGCCGCCTGGACGCTCGCCGGCCCGGTGCGTCCGGGCAGGCGCACGAAGCTGCTCGTACGCCAGCTCGTGCGTGGCGACGTCGCGCTGATCGACCACCTGGACATCGATCGCGTCTCGGCCGAGGAGCTGATCGCGGCGGGCGTCGTCGCTGTCCTCAACTGCAAGCGCTCGTCGAGCGGCTCCTACCCGAACCTCGGTCCCCAGCTGCTGGTCGAGGCGGGCATCGTGCTGATCGACCTGCCCGATGGCGCGCTGTTCGAGAAGCTCTCCGACGGTGACGGGATCGTCATCCGCGGCATCCGGGGCGAGCAGGGCGCCCTCGCCGCGGAGGTGCTGCGCAAGGGCGAGTCGCTGGCCCGCGGCGAGGTGCTCGACCTCGAGCGCGTGTGCGCCGAAACCGAGGCGCGCAGGCGCGAGGTCGGTGAGGCGCTCGAGCGCTTCGCGCGCAACACGATCGAGCACATGCGCGACGAGCGCGAGCTGCTGGCCGGCCGGATCGAGCTGCCGTCCTTCGCCACCGACTTCCGCGACCGCCCCACGCTCGTGGTCGTCCGCGGCGTTGGCCACCAGCGCGACCTGCGCGTGCTGCGCCCGTTCATCCGCGATCGCCGGCCGCTGATCGTGGCCGTCGACGGCGGCGCCGACGCGGTGCTCGAGGCCGGGCTCGAGCCGGACATGATCGTCGGCGACATGGACTCGGCGAGCGAGGTCGCGCTGCGCTGTGGCGCGGAGCTCGTCGTGCACTGCTATCCCGCGTCGTCTCCGAAGGGAGACCGGCGCGCCCCAGGGCGCCACCGCCTAGAGCGGCTCGGTCTGGCGTTCAAGCTCGTGCCCGCCCCGGGCACGAGCCAGGACGTGGCGATGCTGATCGCCGCCGAGAAGGGCGCGCGTCTGATCGTGTCCGTCGGCTCGCAGTTCAACCTGGTGGAGTTCCTCGACCGTAATCGCACGGGCATGTCCTCGACCTTCCTCACGCGCCTGCGCATCGGCGAGATCCTCGTCGACGCCAAGGGCGTGAGCCGCCTCTACCAGCCGCGTCCCGGCCCCGCGCCGCTGCTCGTCGTGATCGCCGCCGGCCTGGTCGCGATGATCGCGCTCGTCTGGCTCACCCCGGTGTTGCGCGAGGTCGTGGAACTGCTGTGGTTCAAGCTGCAGACGCTCGCGGTCGCGCGCGCCGCGGGTCCCGGCGGCTGACGTTTCGCGCGAAAGCGCCCGAGGCGATCCGGCCACTTGTTCGACTACCGCTACCACGCGCTCTCCCTCGCCGCGGTGCTGCTCGCGCTCGCGCTCGGGGTGCTGCTCGGCGTCGCGATCGGCGACTCGAGCTTCGTCGCCTCGGCCAAAAACGGCCTCGTCCACAGCCTCAGCTCCGAAGTCGGCCAGGCGCGCGGCCAGGCCGCCCGGCTGCGCGCCCGGCTGAGCGGCGAGGAAGCGTTCGCCGACGGCTTGTATCCGCTGGCCGTGCACGAACTGCTCGCGGGCCGCGCGATCGGGCTGGTGTTCCTGGGCGGCTCCTCCAACCAGGTCAACTCGCTCGTGCGCACCGCCGTCGCCCAGGCCGGGGGCGATGTCACGACCGTGATCGCAGTGCGCCAGCCGCTGGAACTGGAAGGCCTCGCGCACGAGGCCGCCGGCACACATTACGCGGGTCTCGCCAGCTCGATCCCGCTGCTCGAAAGCTTCGGCGACCTGATCGGGCGCCAGCTCGTAAGCGGCGGGCAGATCGTCGAGCGCGAGCTCATCAGCCGGGTTCGCGCGAGCCTGCTCAGCGCGTTCGACGGGCAGCTCACGCGCCTGGAAGGGCTGGTCGTGATGCGCGCCGAGCCGGCCGGCATGGGCGCCGGGCAGAGCGAAGCCGCCGCCGCGTTCGAGTCGGGCCTGCTCGCCGGCGTGAACGCCGTCGGCGTCCCCGCCGTCGGCGTCGAGCTCACGAGCACCGAACCCTCGCAGATCCCGTGGTACCGGAGCAAGGGCATCTCGAGCGTCGATGACCTCGACGCGCTCGCAGGCCAGGCGGCGCTCGACTACGCGCTCGCCGGCGACCGCGGCACGTTCGGCGTCAAGTCCACCGCCGACTCGCTGCTGCCCGCCGCGAGCGCCGGCGCGATCCAACCCTGAGCGCGTCCCCGCGGCGCCGGCTGTGCGCGCGCCAGCCCCGCCGCGGCGCGTCCGCGCGCGTCGCTAGCTTGGATCCGTGCACGCCCTGCCGTTCCTGGTCGCGCTCCCCGGCGCCGCGATCCTCGCCCCGCCGCTGCTGCGCGCGCTCACCGATGCCGGGCATACGAGGCCCAACTACCGCGGGCGGGCGCTTGCCTGTCCGTTCGGCGTGCTCACGCTCGCGGCGTCCGCGCTCGCGCTGATCCCGCTCACGCTCGTGCAGCGCGTGGCCTCCATCCAGGTCTTCCATCCGGAGCTCGCCCCGGTCACGCTGTACGCCTTCGGCGTGCTCGCGCTGGGGCTGCTCGACGACACGCTCGCGCCCGGCCCGCCCGGCGCCCCCGGCGCCTCCGGCCCGCCCAGCGCGCCCGGCGCCCCCAGCGCGCCCGACGCGCCCGACGCGCCCGACGCGCGCGGCGCGGGGCCGCGCGGCTGGCGCGGCCACGCCGCCGCGACGTTGCGCGGAGAGCTCTCGACCGGCGCGCTGAAGGCCGCCGGCTCGCTCGGCCTCGCGCTGCTCGCGATGAGCTACCTGGGACTCTCGAACGGGCGTTGGCTGCTCGCGGCGGGAGTGCTCGTGCTGGCGACCAACGTCTTCAACCTGCTCGATTTGCGCCCGGGACGCGCGAGCAAGGCGTTCGTGCTGCTCGGCGCGGGCGTGCTGATCGGCTCGGCCGACCTCCGCGCGCTGTGGGCGCTCGGCCTGTTCGTCGCGCCCGCGCTCGTCGCCGGGGCTTATGACCTGCGCGAGCGCGCGATGCTCGGCGACACCGGTTCCAACCTGCTCGGCGCGCTCGCCGGGCTGTGGCTCGTGCTGGCGCTTTCGGGCACCGGCCAGCTGATCGCGCTCGCGCTGCTCGCCGCGATCACGATCTACGGCGAGATTCGCTCAATTTCCGCCTTGATCGAACGGACGCCGATCCTGCGCCAACTAGACTCCTTGGGCAGGCCCGCATGAGCATGCACCACAACGACCGCCACGCGCAAGCGCCCGGCAAGACCCGGTTCATCTTCGTGACCGGCGGCGTGGTCTCATCGCTCGGCAAGGGCATCGCGGCCGCCTCGCTCGGGCGCCTGCTGGTCTCGCGCGGGCTGACTGTCGCGCTGCAGAAGTTCGACCCGTACATCAACGTCGACCCGGGCACGATGTCGCCCTACCAGCACGGCGAGGTGTTCGTGACCGAGGACGGTGCCGAGACCGACCTCGACCTCGGCCACTACGAGCGCTTCACCGACGCCAACACCACGAGCGCCTCGAACGTGACCGCGGGCGGCGTCTACGACACGGTCATCCGCCGTGAGCGCCGCGGCGACTACCTGGGCGGCACCGTGCAGGTCATCCCGCACATCACCGACGAGATCAAGCAGCGGGTCGCGCTGATCGCGGAGCTCAGCGACGCCGACTTCGTGATCACCGAGATCGGCGGCACGGTCGGCGACATCGAGTCGCTGCCGTTCCTCGAGGCGATCCGCCAGTTCCCCGTCGACGTGGGGCGGCGCCGCTGCCTGTTCATCCACCTGACGCTCGTCCCCTACATCGGGCACGCCGGCGAGCTGAAGACCAAGCCCACCCAGCACTCGGTCAACGAGCTGCGCCGCATCGGGATCGCGCCGGACATGCTCATGTGCCGCTCGGAGGGCTCGCTGTCGGCGGAGATCCGCAAGAAGATCGCCCTGTTCGCGAGCCTGCCGGCCGAGGCGATCGTGTCCGCGTGCGACGTGGACAACATCTACAAGGTGCCGCTCACCTTCCGCGAGCAGGGGGTCGACGACTTCGTCCTCGAGCACTTCGGCCTGGAGGCCGAGCAGCCGGATCTGCGGCGCTGGACCGAGCCGATCGAGCGCTGGGAACGCGCCGGCCGCTCTCCGACCGGTCGGACCGTGCGGATTGCGCTCGTCGGCAAGTACGTACGCCTGGCGGACGCCTACCTGTCGGTCTCCGAAGCGCTGCGCCACGCCGCCTCGCTGCAGGACGCGAGGGTGCAGATCGACTGGATCGACTCCGAGAGCCTCGAGCGCCCGGAGAACGGAGATGCGCTGCGGCGCCTGCACGACGCCGACGGGATCCTCATCCCGGGCGGCTTCGGCGGGCGCGGGATCGAGGGCAAGATCGCCGCCGCGCGCGTGGCGCGCGAGCGACGCATCCCCTACCTGGGCATCTGCCTGGGCATGCAGGTCGCCGTCGCCGAGTTCGCCCGCCACGTCGCCGGCATGGACGGGGCGAACTCGACCGAGTTCGACATCGAGACGCCGTTCCCGGTGATCGACCTGCTGCCCGAGCAGAAGGAGGTGGCCGACCTGGGCGGCACGATGCGCCTGGGCGCCGACCCGATCAAGCTGCACGCCGACAGCCGCGCGCTTCAGATGTACGGCGAGGCCGTGATCTACGAGCGCCACCGCCACCGTTATGAGGTCAACAACCTCCTGCGCAAGCGCCTGATCAACGCAGGGGACCCCGGCGCCGGCGCCGGCCTGCGCGTGAGCGGCACCTCGCCGGATGAGCGTCTGGTCGAGATCATCGAGCTCGACGGGCATCCGTTCTTCCTCGCCTCGCAGTTCCACCCCGAGTTCAAGTCCCGTCCTGAGCGCCCCGCGCCGCTGTTCCGCGGCTTCATCGCCGCCGCGCTCGGATCCTCGCCCGAGGACGAGCGCACGGACGAGCGCACGGACGAGCGAGGTCGGGCGGACGCGCGCGAGCGCGACGAGACCGTCTCCGCAGCCGCCCCCGAGGGCGCGCAGCGCGCCGGCCTGTCGTGACGGCCGCCGCGCCCGTGTCGAGCGTCGGGGAGCTCGAGCGCCGCTACCTGAGCGGCACGTTCGCGGAGCTGTGCCGGATCGAGAGCCCTTCCGGTCACGAGCGCCGCTGCGCCGAGCGCGTGATCGCCGAGCTGCGCGCGCTGGGCGTCGACGTACACGAGGACGACGCGGGACCGCGCGTGGGCTCGGACTGCGGCAACCTGCTGGCGCGGATTCCCGGCGGCGTGGACGGCGAGGTCGCCGCCGACGACGTGGGGGCTGCCCGGATCGCGGCGGGCGGGTTCGCGCGTGCAGACGGCGGACGGCGCTCGCTGCTGCTGTGCGCGCACCTGGACACCGTGCCGTTGCACGCGCCCGTCGAGCCGGTGCTCGTGGACGGCTTCTGGGAGAACGCCAACGAGGGCATCCTCGGCGCCGACAACAAGGCCGCGGTCGCGGTCTTGCTCGCGCTCGCGCGCCACGTGCGCCGAGAGGGCGCGCCGGTCGACCTCGAGCTGCTGTTCACGGTCGGCGAGGAGGTCTCGCTCGCGGGCGCGCGCGCCTTCGACGCCGCGGCGCTGCGCAGCGACTTCGGCTACGTGTTCGATCATGCCTCGCCGATCGGCGAGCTGGTGACGGACTCGCCGACCCACTTTCGCCTGCGGGCGGCCTTCCGGGGCGCGGCGGCACACGCGGGCATCCGCCCCGAGGAGGGCCGCAGCGCGATCCTCGCGGCGGCGCGCGCGATCGAGGCGATGCGCCTCGGGCGCCTGCAGGACGGCAGCACGGTCAACGTCGGCATGATCTCCGGCGGCAGCGCGATCAACGTCGTGCCCGAACACTGCGCGCTCGAGATGGAGGCGCGCGCTTTCGGCGACGAGCGCGCGGAGGCGCTCGTGGCCGAGATCCTCGAGCGCGTACACGAGGCGGCCAACCTGCCGGACTGCGACTGCGACGTGGACGTCAGCGTGCAGCGGACGTTCTCGGGCTTTCGGCTCGCGCCGAGCATGCCCGCGCTGCGCGTCGCCGAGTCCGCGTTGCGCGCGTGCGGGCACGAGCCGGTGAGGATCTCAAGCGGTGGCGCCTCCGACGCGAACGAGCTGCTGGCCCAGGGCTTTCAGGCGGTGAACATGGCCAACGGCACCGAGCGCAACCACGAGCCGGGCGAGCGCGTGAGCGTGCTCGCGCTCGAGCAGATGCTCCACGTCGCGTTCGCGCTGCTCGAGCAGGCGGCGAGCCTGGCGCCGAGTGCGGCCCTGTAGCTTGCGGCGCCGATGCTGAAGCTGAGTCCCGCAACCGTCGTCGAGACCCGCCACGCGCACGAGCGACTCGAGAGCCCCGGAGGAGGGCGTCCCGAGCCGGCGGGCGAGCAGCGCCTGGTCGTGGAGCTGGGGCGCGGGGACGGCCCGGGCGAGCGACGCGAGGCGATCGCGGACGTCGCGCTGGTCGGGCTCGCGCAGGTCGGCGACGAGGTGATAGTCAACACCCAGGCGCTCGACCTCGGCCTCGGCTCGGGCGGCTTCGACATCGTGCACGCGAACCTCACGCGCGGCCTGCAAGGCACGGGCGCGCTCGCCCCGCCGGCGCCCTCGGCGCCGTGGCAGGGGGACACGCTGTTCGGGGACCCGGGGACCGACTTGGGCGCCAACGCGATGAAGCTCAACTACACGAGCCTGCAGCACGCGATCGAGCCGGTCGAGCACGAGCAGGGCAACCGCGTGGCGCTGCCCGTGGGACGGCCCGCGGGGGTGCTCGCCCTGCACGGCCAGCTCGCGGGGGTCGCGTGGGCATTCGCACAGGGCGCCCCAGGCGCGCGGCTCGGCTATGTGCAGACCGAGGGCGGCGCGCTGCCGGGTGGGCGCTCGCGCAGCGTGCGGATGCTGCGCGAGCGCGGCCTGCTCGCCGGCCATCTGACCGCGGGCGCAGCGTTCGGCGGCGAGCGCGAGGCGATCACGACCGCCGGCGCGCTGCACCACGGGCTGCAGGTGCTCGGCTGGGACGCGGCCGTGTGCGGGCCCGGGCCGGGGATCGTCGGCTCCGGCTCATCGCTCGGACACGGCGGCATGGTCGCGCTCGACAGCGCGCACGTCGCGCTCGCGCTCGGCTGCCCGACGCTGCTGGCCGTGCGGATGTCATCCGGCGACCCGCGCAGCCGCCACCGCGGCATCTCACATCACTCGCTGACGGTGCTCGACCTGCTGCTCGAGCCGGTGACCGTGGCGCTGCCCGCGGGCGTGCGCTCTCCGGTCGGCGCCGACCTGCGCGCAGGTCTGCAGGCGGTGTTCGGCGGCGCGATGCCGGGCAGGCCGGCCGTGCAGCCGGCCGTGCAGCCGGCCGCGCCCGCCGTCGAGGTCGACCGGCCGCCGGTCGAGCGTCCGGCGCGGATCGCGCGCCACGACTGGCGGCGCGCGAGGATCGACCTGCCGGCGTACGCCGCGAGCGGCCTTCCCGCCGAGACGATGGGCCGCGGCGTGATCGCCGACCCGCTGTTCTTCGGCGCGGCGCTCGCCGCGGGCAGCGTGCTCGCGCAGCTCGCGCTCGAGTCCTCGAGCGGGCAGGACGAATGACCGCCGGAGCTCATCGCGCTCGGGACAGCGACGCCCCGACGCGGCCCGCCCGCGCGACCTCAGCGGGCCCTCGGCGGTGAGCGGCGGCTTCGAGCCGCTCGGCGGGGAGACCGTCTACCACGGACGGCTCGTGGACGTGCGCGTCGAGCGCTTCCGCCACGCCGACGGCGCCGAGGTGACGCGCGAAGTCGTCCGCCACCGCGGGGCGGTCGCGATCGTGGCGCACGACGAGCAGCAGCTGTGGCTCGTGCGCCAGCCGCGCGAGGCGGTCGGCGAGAGCGGCCTGCTGGAGATCCCCGCCGGGCGCCTGGACGTCGAGGGCGAGCAGCCGCTGCAGGCAGCCCAGCGCGAGCTCGCCGAGGAGATCGGGCGCGGCGCGCGCACCTGGGAGCCGATCTTCAGCTACTACGTGAGCGCCGGCATCACCGACGAGCGGGTGCGCCTGTTCCGCGCCACCGACCTGTACGACGCCCACGCGCACAACGAGGAGGAGGACGAGCGGATCGAGATCGTGCGCTGGCCGCTGGCCGACGTGCAAGCTGCGATCGACGCGTGCGTCGACGCGAAGACGCTCATCGGCCTGCTGTGGCTGGCCCGGCGCCTGAACGTCTGATTGCACCTTCCAGGAGGGCCGCCGTCCCCGGCGAAGCTGGGAGGGTGACGGCCGGCCATGCCACGCTCGCCGCGCCGCCCGGGCGCGCCATCGAGCCGCTGATCCTCGACTTCCTCGCCTACCTGGAGCTCGAGCGCGGCCTCTCGCGCAACACGCTCTCGGCCTACCGCTGCGACCTGCTTCAGTTCGGCGAGTTCCTCGAGCGCCGGCGGCTGACGGCGCCGGGGGCGACGCACGGCGAGCTCGCGATGTTCCTGTCGGAGCTCGCCAGCGGTGTGAACGCGCCCGGCGCCGCGGCGCCGGACGGGCCGGGAGAGGCGGATCGCGCCGCTCGCGCGCCGCGCTGCGAGCGCGCCCCGGTCGCGGCGAGCACGCTCGCGCGCAAGGTCGCGTGCCTGCGCTCCTTCTACCGGCACCTGCGTCGCGAGGGCGTGATCATGCACGACCCGACGGCCGAGCTGCGCGGCCCGCCCAAGCCGCAGCGCCTGCCGCGCGTGCTCTCGCGCGAGGAGGTCGCGCGGCTGCTGGGCCACCCGAGCGGAACGGAGCCGCTCGCGCTGCGCGACCGGGCGCTGCTCGAGCTGGTGTACGCGTGCGGCCTGCGCGCGTCGGAGGCGGTCGGGCTCGAGCTCGCGGACGCCGACCTCGAGGAGTGCCTGCTGCGCTCCCGCGGCAAGGGCTCGAAGGAGCGGATCGTGCCGATCGGGCGCCAGGCGGTGGCGGCGCTGAACGCGTACCTGCGCGCCGGCCGCCCACTGCTGCTCGCGGGCACAGCACAGACGCGCCTGTTCCTGAACAGCCGCGGCTCGGCCCTGACGCGCCAGGGCCTTTACAAGATCGTGCAGGGTCACGCGCGCGGCGCGGGGCTCGAGGATCGCATGAGCCCGCACACGCTGCGCCACAGCTTCGCGACGCACCTGCTCGCGGGGGGGTGTGACCTGCGCTCCCTGCAGGAGATGCTCGGCCACGCGGATCTGGCGACGACGCAGGTGTACACGCACCTGTCCGCGGAGCGCCTGAAGGACGCGTACTTCAGCGCGCACCCGCGCGCGTCGCTCGCGCGCTAGGGAGCGGAGCCCGGCCGCGGTGAGCCCGAGCGAGCACACCCGAGCAGCCCGGCGGGCGTTCGTGCTGGTGATCGACGCGTGCGGCGTGGGCGCGACGGCCGACGCGGCGGCGTACGGCGATGAGGGGACGAACACGCTCGGACACCTCGCGCGGGCGCTCGGGGGGCTGCGCCTGCCGACGTTGCAGGCGTTGGGGCTCGGCTCGATCCTGGCGTTGGCGGGGGTGGCGCCGTCCGCGGACCCGGCGATCCACGGGCGCCTGCACCCGCTGGGGCCGGGCAAGGACTCGATCAGCGGTCACTGGGAGCTGATGGGCGTGGTCGGCGAACGCGCGCTGCCGACCTACCCGGACGGGTTTCCCGCGCGCCTCGTGCGGGCGCTCGAGCGTGCGATCGGCCGCGGGCTGATCTGCAACCGCCCCGACAACGGCCTGGCGGCGATCGAGGAGTTCGGCGCCGAGCATCTGCGCACGGGCGCGCTGATCGCGTACACCTCGCAGGACTCCGTGCTGCAGCTGGCGGCGCACGTGCGGCGGCTGGCGCCGGAGGAGCTCTACCGCGCGTGCGCGGCGGCGCGCGCTGTGATGACGGGCGAGCACGCGGTCGGGCGGGTCATCGCACGGCCGTTCACGGGCGCGGCCGGGGCGTTCGAGCGCACCCAGGGGCGCCGCGACTTCGCGCTCGAGCCACCCGCGCGCAGCTACCTGCAGGAGCTGCAGGACGCTGGCGCGGAGGTGCACGGGGTGGGCAAGATCGAGGACCTGTTCGCGGGTGTGGGCGTGAGCGTGTCCCACCCGGCGGCGACGAACGCGCGCGCGCTCGACGCGGTCGACGAGCTGATCGGCGAGCTGCCCGAGCGCGGGCTGGCGTTCGCGAACCTGATCGAGACCGACCAGCTGTACGGGCACCGCAAGGACGTGCGCGGCTTCGCGGCGGCGCTCGAGCAGATCGACGCGCGCGTGGGCGCGATGCTCGCGCGCCTGGGCGAGCACGACCTGCTGATCGTGACCGCGGACCACGGCGTGGACATGGCCCACGCCGGGACCGACCACACGCGCGAGTGCGCGCCGCTGCTGGCGGTCAGCGGCGAGATGCTCGCGCGCTCGCGCGCCGGAGCGCGCGTCAACGGCGCGCGCCACGACGGGCCGCTCGCCGACGTCGGCGCGAGCGCGCTGTGCTGGCTGGCCGGTCGCCGGGCGGCGGGCCTGCCGGGGGCGGCGTTCATAAGCTAGGAGGCGATGCCCGAGCTGCCGGAGGTGGAGACGCTCAGGCGCCAGCTGGCGCCGCTGGTCGAGGGCCGCAGGCTCGTGCGGATCGAGGTGCTGGACCCGCGCTGGTCGCGCCCGCTGGCCCCGCACGAGCTCGAGCGGGCGCTGAGCGGCAGGCGCATCGAGCGCCTGGCAAGGCGCGGAAAGTACCTGGTGTGGAGCTTCGCGGGCGACGTGCACCTGGCCCAGCACCTGCGCATGACGGGCGCGGTGCTCGCCGACCCCGACCCCGAGCCGGCGCACGTGCGCGTGCGGATGCAGCTCGGCCGGCGCGCGCGCACGCGGGGCGTGCGCCTGGTGATCGACGACCCGCGCCGCTTCGGCACCGGCGAGCTGCTGCCGGGAGCGGATGCGCTGCGGGCGTTCTTCGCGGCGCGCCTGGGCTGCGAGCCGTTCGATGAGAGCTTCACCGTGGAGCACCTGCGCGAGCTCGCGAAGGGGCGCACGGCGCCGATCAAGGCGTTCCTGCTCGACCAGCGCAGGATCGCGGGGGTCGGCAACATCTACGCGGATGAGGCGCTGTTCAGGGCCTGCATCCACCCGCGCCGGCCCGCGGGAGCGCTCACTCGGGCGCAGTGGCAGCGCCTGCGCGAGGGGGTCATCGAGGCGCTCAGCGCCGGGATCGACGCGCGCGGGGCGAGCATCGATGACTTTCGCCACATAGACGGGGTCAAAGGCTCCTTCCAAGACCGCTTCCTCGTGCACACGCGCGCGGGTGAGCCGTGCTGCGCGTGCGGCGCGAGGATCGAGAAGCTGGTGGTGGCGGGACGCGCGACGTACGTGTGCCCGGCCTGCCAGCGCCCGCCCCGGATCAGGCGGCGGACTGCCCGGGCGCCCGCACGCGCGCGCCCGCCTGCCGGTCAGCCGACTCGGCCGCCGCGGGCGCGCCGGAAGCCAGCAGCGCCTCGAGCCGCCCGCTCGCGGCGGCCGCCTGCAGCTCGGTGAAGCCCCCGAGCAGCTCTCCGTCGACGATCACCTGGGGGAAGGTCAGCATCCCCGTCCGGCGCGCGAGCGCCAGCCGACCCTCGGCGTCCTTGGAGAGGTTGACCTCGGCGAACTCGACGCCGCGCGAGCTCAACAGGCCCTTGACGCGGACGCAGAACGAGCACGGCTCGGTCGTGAAAACGGTCACCTCACTCATTACTTCATTTAGTATAGCGAGGCGGGACGCTACCGCGCGAGCGCTCAGCGCACGAGGTAGCGTTCGGGCACGAGGTGCTCGGTGCGCTTGGGCGGGCGCACGTACTTGCGCTGCTGGCGTGGCGGGAGCTTCGGCGGCTTGGGCTCACGCGGGTGCTCGTAGGGGATGATGGACAGCAGGTGGCTGATCAGGTTCAGCCGCGCGGTGCGCTTGTCGTCGGCCTCGACGACGTACCAGGGGCTGAACTCGACGTCGGTGTAGGCGAACATGCGGTCCTTGGCTTCCGCGTAGTCGACCCAGCGGGCGCGCGCCTGCAGGTCGGTGGGGCTGAACTTCCAGCGCTTGCGCGGGTCGGTCATGCGCTTTTGGAAGCGGCGCTCCTGCTCGCCGTCCGAGACCGACAGCCAGTACTTGACGAGCATGATCCCGTCGTTGACGAGCGCCTGCTCGAACAGCGGGCAGAAGCGCAGGAACTCTTCGTACTGGTCCTGCGTGCAGTAGCCCATGACGTGCTCGACGCCGGCGCGGTTGTACCAGCTGCGGTTGAACAGCGCGATCTCCCCGCCGGCGGGCAGGTGCCGGACGTAGCGCTGGAAGAACCACTCGGAGCGTTCGCGCCCGTCGGGGGTGGGGACGGAGACGACGCGGCAGGCGCGGGGGTTCAGGAAGGCGATGATGCGCTTGATCGCCCCGTCCTTGCCGGCGGTGTCGCGTCCCTCGAACAGCACCACCAGCCGCCGCCCGCCGGCGACGATCCACTCCTGCAGGTAGACGAGCTCGGTCTGCAAGCGCAGGAGCTCCTTCTCGTACTGCTTGTCGCTGAGCTCGTGCGGGCCTTTGCGATCGTTCACTTGCGGGGAAGTTAGTCGATGCGCCGCCGGTCGGGACGGTAGGCGCGCCCGCGCGGTCGACGGTGGGCGCGCCCGCGCGGTCGACGCCGCGCGGAGCGTCGGCACGATGCATCACCATTCGCGGGATGACCGGCAGCAGGGCGCTGAGGACGGAGGCGGTGGTGCTGCGCTCGATGCGCTACGGCGAGGCGGATCGCATCCTGCACGTGTACACGCCCCATCGCGGCCGCGTGGGGGCGATCGCAAAGGGCGTGCGCCGCGCGCGCAGCCGCTTCGGCGCGCGCCTCGAGCCGTTCTTTCGCGTCCAGCTCGAGCTGCACGAAGGCCGCGGCGAGCTGCTGACGGTGACGGGCGCGCAGACGATCGACGCGCACGCGCGGCTGCGTTCGAGCGCCCGCGCGCTCGACGCGGCGTCGCGCGCGTGCGACGCGGTCGGGCGGCTGTTCGAGACCTCCGAGCCGCACCCCGGCGTGTTCAACCTGCTGTGCCGCCAGCTGGGGCTGCTGAACGAGCGCGCGGGCGAGGCGGGGGCGGCGCGCGCGGGCGAGGCGGGGGCTGCGCGCGCGGGCGCGCTCGCGTTTCGGTTGAAGCTGTTGGTCGCTGCCGGCCTGGCGCCGCAGCTGGGGGCGTGCGCGAACTGCGGCGAGCGCGAGCATCTGGCCGGCTTCTCGGGAGCGGCCGGCGGGGTGGTGTGCGCGGCGTGCGAGGCGGGGTCGTTCGCGCTGGAGACGGAGGCCCACCGGTTCATGGCCGAGGCGCTCGGACGCGCGCTGAGCGACGTGCCGGACGCGGGCGCGCAGGCGCTCGCCCAGGTCGAGCGCGCGATCGCCGCGACGCTCGAGCATCACGCGCACGTGCGCCTGATGCCGGCGGCCGGGCGCGCGGCCGATCGTCCTCTCATCCATTAGACGGAAGACCAGGCCGCATGCGGCCTGGTCCCGGCCGCACATGTGCGGCCGGCCGACCGGCACATGTGCCGGTCGGGACAACAGAGCGAGAGATGCGATCGTCGATCCCGATATCGTGCGCGTTCGTGGACGAGGGCCAGCCGATCGCGTACGAGGTGCTCGACAAAGGCGTGCCTGTGCTCGCGTCCGACGGGCAGCAGGTGGGCACGGTGCACCACGTGGTTTCGGCGCCCGAGAAGGACATCTTCCACGGTCTTGTGATCTCGACCCCCGGCCACGGCCGGCGGTTCGTGCAAGCCGCCGACGTCGCGTCGCTGCACGAACGCGGCGTCGACCTGCGCATCGACACGGCCGCGGCGCAGAGCCTGCCCGAGCCGGGCGGCGGCGCGCCGGTGTTCGACGAGGACGTCGGTGAGATGAAGGGCTGGCACCACTGGGTGCACAAGGCGACGCTGCGCGGGGACTGGAAACGCGAGTAGGCGGCGCACGCGACGCGTCGCGGTCGCCGGGCTACCGGCGCGCGGGGCCCAGCCGGGCAGACGCAGCGCGAGCGCCGAGAGCTGGCGTGCTTGGACGGCCGCGGCCGCTGCCACAATCGAACGGTGAGCATCGCCACCGAGCATGACCTCGTCGCCGCGGCGTTCGCGGGGCGCTGGGCCGAGCGGGAGGAGCAGCTGCTCTCGCCGCTCGCGGCGCGCTCCTACCCCGCGCTGCGAGCCCGCGCGGAGGAGGACTGCTCGCTGCGCACGCCCTTCCAGCGCGACCGCGACCGGATCGTGCACTGCAAGGCGTTTCGGCGCCTGACACACAAGACCCAGGTGTTCGTCGCGCCGCGGGGCGATCACTACCGCACCCGGCTGACGCACACGCTCGAGGTGACGAGCATCTCGCGCACGGTCGCGCGCGCGCTGCGGCTGAACGAGGATCTGGTCGAGGCGATCGGCCTCGGCCACGATCTCGGCCATCCGCCGTTCGGGCACATCGGCGAGGAGGTGCTGGACGGCTGCCTGAAAGAGCGCTTCGGGCGCGACTTTCGCCACTACGAGCACTCGCTGCGGATCGTCGATGAGCTCGAGCCCGCGCCGACGGGCACCGGCGCGGGCTCGTCGACGGGAGTCGGCCTGAACCTGACCGAGCAGGTGCGAGACGGCATCGTTCGGCACTCGAGCCGAGCTCCCGAGCCGCAGACGTTGGAGGGCGCGATCGTGCGCTTGATCGACCGCGTCGCGTACATCAACCACGACATCGACGACGCGCTGCGCGCGGGGCTGCTGCGCGAGGAGGAGCTGCCGGGCGAGCCGATCGCGGTGCTCGGCGAGACGGGCTCGGCGCGGATCGACGCGCTGGTCCACGACATGGTGGAGCAATCGCGGCGAGCAGGCGAGATCGTCCAGGGTCCGCGGGCGGGGCCGGCGATGCGCGAGCTGCGCGAGTTCATGTTCGAGCGGGTGTACCTCGGGCCGGCGGTGCGTGCCGAGCACGCGAAGATCGCGGCGGTCGTGCGCAGGCTGTTCGAGCACTACGTCGAGCACCCGGAGCTGCTGGCGGGCGCTCCGGACGCCGGCGGCGAGGATGCGCTGGCGCAGCGCGTGACCGACTATCTGGCGGGCATGACCGACCGCTTCTGCATCCGGCGCTACACCGAGCTTCAAGTGCCGCAGGCGTTCGCGCGCTAGCGTCCCGGCGATGGCCCTGTACACGAAGCAGTCGCGCGATCGCGTGCGCGACGCGGTCGACTTCGTCGAGCTCGTGTCCGCGCGGACCGAGCTGCGCCGCGCGGGCGTCGCCCGCTACGAGGGCCTGTGCCCGTTTCACGACGAGCGCACCCCGTCGTTCGGGATCGACCCCGTGCAGAAGGTGTACTACTGCTTCGGCTGCCAGGCCTCGGGCGACGTGTTCACGTTCGTGCAGGAGACCGAGGGAGTCGACTTCAAGGGAGCGCTCGAGCTGCTGGCGGAGCGCTACGGCGTGGAGCTGGCACGCGAGCAGGAGGACCCGCGGGAGGCCGAGCGGCGCAGGCGCAGGGAGCGCCTGCTCGAGCTGCTCGCGCGCAGCGCGGCCTACTACGAGCGCTGCCTGTGGGAGTCGAGCGAGGCGCGGCGCGCGCGCGAGTACTTGCAGGCGCGGGGGCTCGGGGAGGAGATCCTGCGGGAGTTCCACGTGGGCTACGCGCCGAGCGCGTGGGACCGGGTGCTGAGCGCCTCGCGCACGGGCGGATTCTCAGAGCAGGAGCTGTACGCGACCGGGTTGGCACAGCGCTCGAAGGAGAACGGGCGCCCGTACGATCGCTTCCGCTCGCGGATCATGTTCCCGCTCGCGGACGTGCGCGGGCACGTGCTCGGCTTCGGCGCGCGCGCGATGCGCGAGGAGCAGCGCCCGAAGTACCTGAACACGTCCGACAACGACGTCTACCACAAGGGCCTGCACCTGTACGGCGGCGATTTGGCGCGCGCGCACGCCACCCGCGCGGGCGAGGTGATCGTGTGCGAGGGCTACACCGACACGATCGCGCTGCACCAGGCGGGGATGCGAAACGCGGTCGGGCTGATGGGCACTGCGCTCACGGGCGAGCAGGTGACGGAGCTTGCGCGGATGGCGCAGACGGTGCTGCTCGCGCTTGACGCGGACAGCTCGGGGCAGGACGCGATGCTGCGCGCGTCGAGCCTCGCGGCGCGGCGCAAGCTCGAGCTGCGAGTCGTGCCGCTGCCCGCCGGCAAGGACCCGGCGGAGCTGATCCAGCGACAGGGCGCGGAGGCGATGCGCGCGGCGGTCGCGCGCTCGATCCCGTTCGTGCGCTTCCGCGTCGAGCGCGTGCTCGCGGCCGGCGATGACTCGAGCCCGGAGGGCCGCGATCGGATGGTCGAAGAACTCCGCCCGGTGTTCGCGACGCTCGCGCCGAGCGCGATGCGCATGGAGCTCACGCGCATCGTCTCGGAGCGACTTGCGCTGCCGGAGAGCGTCGCCGGAGCGCTGCTCGCGAGCTCACGGGCGCGATCCTCGAGCGGGGCTTCGAGCGTCTCGCGTGGACGCCAGCCGGCGGCCGACGGAGTGGGCGCTTCGGGCGCGCGCGGCTCGGCGGGACCCGGCCGGCGCGCTCGCGCCGGCATTTCCGGGCGCGAGGACTCCGAGCGCGCGTTCCTCGCGCTGTGCATCGCCTCACCGCAGGAGGGCGCGGTCGCGCTCGCGGGGGTGGACATCGACGAGCACTTCTCGAGCGCGCTGATGCGCCGCGCGGCCCGGCACCTGCGCGACGGCGGCTTGCACGAGCCGATGCTCGAAAGCTCGCGCGAGGAGCACGAGGACGAGGAGCTGACGCGGATGCTCGCACAGCTAGTAGTCGAGGCGGGACGCGAGCGCGCCCAACCTGCGATGCTCGAGGTCCAGCGGCTGCAGCTCGAGCTCGCGCGCATCGACCGCCAGATCCAGCGCGCGCGCGCCGGCGAGCGAGGCGAGGTGAGCGAGCTGGCGGGCCAGCGCGCGCAAGTCAAGCGCGAGTTCGACCGCGCTTACGGGCTGGTGCTCGAGGCGACCGGCGGTAGGGAGGGGTAAGGCGTTTCTCGCTGAGCCATCGGGGCGTGACGCGGTCGCTGGTCGCAGCGCGGGCGCAGGCAAGCCGATGCGTGCTGCTTTGCGCAAACTGCCATGCGGAGGTCGAGGCAGGCGTGGTGATGCTCACGGAACCAGACGGTGCCGGCGTACAATGCGCCGATATAGCCCCGGATCGCTATCCGGGGTAGCCCAGTCCGGGGTAGCTCAATCTGGCAGATGCGCTCGACTGTTAATCGAGAGGTTGTGGGTTCGAGTCCCACCCCCGGAGTGATATTGAGGACAACGGCTGTAGGCCGTTGCGGAGCATGGCGGCGACGGCCTCGGTCAGCGTGGCGCTGATCGAGAGCCGGTCGCTGGCCTTGTCGTAGACGACGCGCAGGTCGAAGGCGTCGAACAGCGCGCGTTTGGTCGCGTCGTCGGCATCGAGTAGCCGCTCGGAGAGGTCGGGCACCTGCTCGAGCACGGCCGCCTGGTCTTGGCGTTCGGGCGCCAGTCCGAGCTTTGGCAGAGACGCCTGCGCAGCCGCCTTGTCCGCCTTTAGTTCTTCGATCCGGGCTCGGACCAGCTCAGGCTCGACGCCTGCCTCTAGTGCTCTTACTTGGAGGGCAATGGCGCGACCGGCCTCGGCAATCTGCGCTTGCAGTCGAGCGGCCGTCCGCTGATCCTCCGTGGCGCTTGTCTGCTGCTGTAGGTCAAGCTGCTCGCGCAGTAGGTCGAGCCGCATCGGGCCGAACAGACGATCAGCAAAGAAGCGTTCGATCACCGGCAGCAGCGTGTTCCTCTCGGACGTTGCACGTCGTTCCGTGGCCGACGATGGCGTCGGCAGCGACCTTGTCGTAGTTCTGTCCGTATGTGCAGCGGGTAGTAGGTGTGGCCCTTGACGACCGCTCCGTAGGCGCTCAGCGACGGGTGCCCGGTGGCGCAGCGGACATGCCGCCCAGCAGGTGCTCTCGGTTGCCGGTTCGCAGTCGGCTGTACGCCTTCGTTTGCGCTCAATGCATGCCTGCGCGGCGGCGAACAGGTCCGGGCTCACGATCGCTCGTGGGCGTCCTCGCAGACGTCCATTCGTCCTCGCTTTGCCACGGAGCCGAGCCGCCCTGTTCGCGCCGTGTGGCGTTGTCGCGTTGATCCCACACCTGCTTGCCCACGTAGACGGGATTGCGCAACATGGATGTGATCGTCGCCCCTGCCCACCGCCGAGTCGCGTTCAGACGGGGGTTGGTCGCGGTAGGCAGGGCACCCTGCGCTCGTTGAGCAGGTCGGCGATGGCAGTCACGCCGCGCTCCTTGGTCGCCCATAGCTCGAAGATTTCGCGGACGATTGGCGCCTCGTCAGGATCGATCACTAGGCGGCTCTTTGTCTCGCCGGCAGCGGCCCGCATCGGGTTGGTGTGCGGCTCGGTCTCGCGCTGATAGCCGTAGGGCGCCTGCCGCCATTGCGGTAGCCGGCAAGCGCGTTCTGGCGCATTCCCCGACGACTTTCGCGTTTGAGGCGCGAGCGCTCGAATTGGTCGATGACCTGTAGGACGCCGATCGTCAGCTCACCCTCGGGCGTGGACGAGTCGGCGCCCGCGTGCGCGTAGACGACGGAGACACCGAGCTTGCGAAGCTCTCGTTCAAAGAGCCCGGCCGAGACGCGATCACGGGATAGCCGCGAGGTCGAGTAGAGCACGACGCCATCGAAGCGCCGGTTCCCGCGATCACGCGCCTCGGCAATCAGCTCCGACCAGCCGGGCCGGTCGTCATCAGCGCCCGTCTGTTCGTCGGTGAACTCGCATACGACAGACCCGCGCAACTCCGCAGCGCGCCTGCGTCCCTCCTCGAACTGACTCGGGAAGCTCAGGGACGGGTCCTGCTTGTCGCGGGTGCTGATCCTCGCGTATGCAGCGAAATGCGTCATCGGCTCAGTCCTTGAGCCTTGGACTGCTCGGGGGAACGACAACGGCCAGCGCGACGAACCAGCGCCCACGCCGGTTGGTGTGTGCCTACTCAGTTTGGCGCCGGGCAGTCATGCGTGCGGATTTCATCGGTCGGATTCTCGATGACTTTAGAGCCGGGCGCGGCGGTGCGAGCATGAAGCGGTCGTGCGGCGTTCTCTACGTGATCGACCCGGGCCGGCGGGCGCGACAATCTCGCCACGGTTGCGGTGAGGCTTCGACTGCTGTTCACGATGAGCCAGCTTCGGGAGGCTCCCCCTGCGCGCTCTGCTTGCTAAGCCGGTAGTCCTGATCCAAGTGCCTGCCTCCGATAGTACTCCGGCTCTGCGGCGGGTTGGCATCCCTGCTACTCACGACGCAGAGCTACTTCTTGGTCGGACCACTGGCGACCCCCCACCACGACGGGAGCATGTCCCGGTCGGCGTGGAGTTTCGGTGACGGCCTGGGTGTGAATCTCAGGCGGTCGTGAGCGTAGCGGCCTCCTTGGATCGGTGGGTGACGAGGACCACGGGCTCGGCGACCTCGCGCTCGACGGCGAGAGCGAG